>JAHDQE010000017.1 GCA_018433975.1 Ornatilinea sp.
GCCAATGAGTTTGTATCCGGGGAGAAAGTTGGAATGCCATGGTCCACGGTTGCAAAGGTCCTATCGGGGCGCCGGACCGAGAGATTTTTTTCACGCAAACCATTAAAAGCCTGTGGAGAGGTGACTTCATGCACAAGCTGAAGATCAATGTACAGGATTGCCGGGGCGTCGGGTTCCTGAGTGACCAAATGCTGATCCCAGATTTTTTCAAATAAAGTTCTTGGTTTATTGTTCATAGTGTCCTTGAGATGTCAGTGCTCAAAATCATTCGAGATAACCCGAGAGATCCCAACCGCTTGGGAAGGTGTTTGTTTTTGGAAATTTATCAACATTGCCGTCTCTATCCTCGCTTACAACCTCTTCGGAAACAGGTCTTTCACTTTCAGAAGCGCTGATGATGGAAGATAAATCCCAACCGCCGGGCATTGTACTGGTTTTTGGAAATTTTTCTGGTTGATATTCGGGTGTTTGTGACATCTCGTTTACTCCTTGGAAAATAATAAAAATGGATGGTCCGGTAATTGCTCCTATTGGCTTTTGTACTTTTCGGTGGTGACGAGTAGTTTGTTCAATGCCGAGAGGTATGCTTTTGTACTGGCAACGATGATATCGGTATCAGCGCCGTATCCGCCAAAAGTACGGGATTGGAAGGTTCCCGTTTGGGGACCCAATAATGCACTTCCATTTGTGCCTTCAATTCGTACGGTCACTTCTCCAAGGGCATCAATCCCTTCTGTGATGGCACGAATTGAAAATTCGACCAGGTTGTTGCTGGTCCGGACGATCTCGTCTACAGCTTTGTAAGCGGCGTCAACCGGTCCGGCTCCGACCGCTGCGTGGACATGGAGTTCTCCCTCAGGACCTTTCAAGCGGACGGTAGCGGTGGGCATCCCCATGGTGCCGCAAGCGACCTGAAGCCCATCGAGCTGATAGATCTCGCGCGGGTGGTAGATCTCATCCGAGACCAGTGCTTCCAGGTCCGCATCGGTGATGTCTTTTTTCTTGTCGGCCAGGTGCTTGAATCTCTCAAACAATTTTTCCAATTCACTATCCGTCAGGTCAAATCCCAGTTCTTGCAGGCGGACTTTGAAAGCGTGGCTGCCGGAGTGCTTACCCAATACCAATAAACTTTGTTTGGCACCCACTGTTTCGGGCCGCATGATCTCGTAGGTCTGGTGGTTCTTGAGCATTCCATCCTGATGGATCCCTGCCTCGTGCGCAAAAGCGTTGGCGCCGACAATTGCTTTGTTAGGTTGAACCTGAATGCCGGTGTAATTACTGACCAGCTTGCTGGTATGCATGATCTGAGTCGTGTCGATACCTGTTTCCAGTCCGTAAACCGGTCGTCGGGTAAAAAGAGCCATTACGACTTCTTCCAGAGAGGTGTTGCCTGCCCGCTCGCCGATTCCGTTCATTGTGACCTCGGCCTGGCGGGCACCAGCGTTGATTCCCGCCAGGGAATTGGCCGTTGCCAGGCCAAGGTCGTCATGACAATGAACGGAAACGATACAATTTTCTATACCTTTAACATTTTTCATAATGCCGGAAATCAAGGCACCAAACTCATCGGGGGTGGTGTACCCTACCGTGTCCGGGATATTTAAGGTTGTAGCTCCGGCTTCGATAACGGCTTCGAGAACCTGATAAAGGAATTGGGGGTCACTCCGTCCCGCGTCCTCCGGACTGAATTCCACATCTTCGCAGAGGCTTCGCGCATAGCTGACCATGCTTCTGGCTTTTTCCAGCACTTGTTCGCGGGACATCTTAAGTTTGTGTTCCATATGGATTTCAGAAGTCGCGATAAAAGTGTGGATTCGAGGATGAGCCGCAGGTTTTACTGCTTCCCAGGCTTTTTCAATATCTTTTGAGGTGGCTCTTGCCAGACCACAAATGGCAGGAGGTTGTTTACCGCTGCTGGAGTTTCCAATTTCTACAGCAATCCGACGGACGGCTTCTAAATCGTCTGGGGATGCTGCGGGGAATCCAGCCTCAATCACATCGACTCCCAATCGTGCCAGCGCACGGGCAACTTCCAGTTTTTCAGGGGAGGTCATTGTAGCGCCGGGAGATTGTTCGCCATCTCTTAATGTGGTATCAAAAATTCGGACGTAGTTCGTATTCATGAGTTGGACCGTTTCCGTTCAAAGGGTTCTAAAGATGTAATTTATTTCAAACTATAAACATACGGTTAATTTTCGGGACGCAGTGAGCGAACCGTTGCACCAGCTTTCCACATTTCCGATTCACGGATTTCTGTAAGTTCTTTTCCAAGCTTTTCTTTATAGTCCGATGAACTGTTTGCTTCCAACACAATTCGGGTTTCTTCCCCGGAAACGACGCTCTTATAGAGTTCATCAAAAACGGGAGCTACCGCATCGCGGAAACGACCTTTCCAATCCAATGCGCCGCGTTGAGCAGTAGTGCTGCAGCTGAAATACATCCAATCCATGCCTTTTTGGGCAACCAGAGGCATCAGGCTTTGGGATAATTCTTCAACCGTTTCGTTGAAAGCTTCGCTTGGAGAGTGTCCATTCTTTCGGAGAAGAGCATATTGCGCTTCCATGATCCCGGCCAGGGCTCCCATCAACACACCCCGTTCTCCGGTCAGGTCGCTATAAACTTCATTTTCAAAGGTGGTTGGGAAGAGATAGCCCGATCCAATGGCAATACCGACTGCCAACGTGCGTTCTTCTGCCCGACCGGTGTAATCCTGGAACACGGCATAGCTGCTGTTGATACCGCTACCGTTGAGGAAGTTGGCCCGTACGCTTCTCCCGGAACCTTTGGGAGCTACGAGGATGACATCCACATATTCTGGCGGAACAACGCCGGTCTGCTCCTTGTATACCACGGAGAATCCATGGGAGAAATACAAGGCATCGCCTTCTTTCAAGCAGGGCTCGATTTGAGACCATAACAGTTTTTGACCGGCATCGGAAACCAGGTATTGGATAATGGTTCCTCTTTCGGCAGCTTCAGTTAAAGAGAACAGTGTTTCTCCGGGGACCCATCCGTCTTCAATTGCTTGATCCCAACTGGGACTGTTGGAACGTTGTCCGATAATAACATTAAAGCCGTTATCTCTCATATTGGCGGCTTGAGCAGGACCCTGAACGCCATAACCCAGCACTGCAATCACTTCATCCTTTAATACCTCTCTGGCCTTTTCCAGTGTGAACTCCTCACGGGTCACTACATCCTCTTGTACGCCTCCAAATGATATTTTTGCCATTTTATTCTCCTTTTAATTAATAATATTTGCCGACCCTTTTTCCATATTGGAGTTGGAAAAAGGGGTATGGTTTGGTTATAAAATTCTTAAAACAATCCGTGATTGTTGTGATGGATAAAACTAGACAGCGACGTTTTCCTGAACGTAGGCATTGGATAAGGCCATAGCACCTCTTGCCATTGCTACAATACCCGTTCGAACCATCTCGATAATCCCATAAGGACGTAAAACATTGACAAAACTGTCAATTTTGTCGTCCGTACCGGTGATTTCGATAATCAATGATTCCTGGGCAACGTCAACAACGCGTGCACGGAAGATCTCAACAAGCTGAATGATCTCAGTTCGCTTGGTATCATTGCCGTTTACTTTAATCATCGCCAGGTTGCGAACCATAGGCGTCATATTGGTTAAGTCTTCAACCTGAATGACATTTACCAATTTGTACATATAGGCCATAACCCGTTCCGCTTCTACTTCATCGGTGCTGACCACAATGGTCATGCGAGAGATACCAGGCTGTTCGGTATGACCAACGGTGAGCGATTCGATGTTAAAACCTCTCCGTCGGAATAGTGATGCAATGCGGCTTAATACGCCGGGTTTATCTTCAACTAAAGCGATAAATGTGTGCTGCATGAGTCCTCCGTTATTATTTCTGAAAATCTGTTTAATTCCTTGTGATATTGAATTTAAGGTATCGTTTACGCATTATCTGTGGGACGTAAGATCATTTTGTGTAATTCCGATCCTGCGGAAACCATTGGATATACATTTTCTCCCGGTTCCACCTGGAATTCGATCAAAACAGTGCCAGGATGGGCCTGCGCGGTGCGAACCGCAGCCTCGACTTCTTCACGTTTTGTAACGCGAATGCCCAATAATCCATGGGCTTCTGCTAATTTCACGAAATCAGGACCGGTGATGGGGGTGGCGATATACCGGCTTTCGTAAAAGAATTCCTGCCACTGGCGAACCATTCCCAAATATCCGTTGTTGAGGAGGGCGATATTAATCTTGATGCCTTCCTGAGCGGCGGTGGCTAATTCCGCCTGGGTCATTTGAAAACCGCCGTCGCCAACAAATGTCCATACTTCAGCTTCAGGTTTTGCAAATTTGGCACCGATTGCAGCCGGAATTCCGAACCCCATCGTTCCCAGACCGCCGGATGTGATAAACGAATTGGGTTCATCTTGAAGATAATATTGGGCGGCGATCATTTGGTTTTGCCCAACATCGGTAACGATCAAGGCTTTTCCTTCCGTTAATTTCCAGATGTCATGGACGACATGTGCAGCGTACAGGCGCCCGTTATCAGGCCATTGTTGAATATCTTGTGGTGTACTTTCAGCTTTATATGCCGCGATTTGCCGGTGCCATTGGTCGTGTTTCTGGGGCTCGATATGAGGCAACAACTTCTGCATGCTCTCTTTCAAGTCGCCAATCAGCGCCAGATCAACCTTGACGTTTTTATTGATCTCAGATGGATCGATATCGAAATGGATCTTCTTAGCGGTTGGCGCATAGGCATTGATCCTACCGGTTACTCGATCATCAAAACGCATTCCAAATGCCAGCAAAAGATCAGATTCCTGGATGGCATGGTTTACCCATGCATGTCCATGCATTCCCATCATTCCCAAATTTAGCGGGTGATCGGTTGGAATTGCGCCAATCCCCAGCAGTGTAAGAGCAATGGGCGTATCCGTTTTTTCGGCGTATTCTTTGAGCTCTTCCAAAGCGTTACTTTTTATTACACCGGCGCCGGCCAAGATAAGAGGACGTTTTGCTTCACGGATCAACTCTGTGGCATATTCCATGTCTGAATTGACAGGGCGTAGATCCGGACGGTAGCCGGGCAATTCAATGGGTGAGTCGTCATATTCCCATTCAATGGAAGCAACCTGAGCATCTTTGGTAATATCCACCAAGACGGGGCCAGGTCGTCCAGAACGAGCGATGTAAAAAGCTTCCCGGATAACCGGGGCAATGTCGCTGGTCTGGCTTACGAGGTAGTTGTGCTTGGTAATCGGCAGTGTGATACCGGTGACGTCGGTTTCCTGAAAGGCATCGTATCCAATATAGCCGCTGTTGACCTGTCCGGTAATGCAGACAATGGGAGAAGAATCCATCATCGCTGTGGCAATTCCGGTAACTAAGTTGGTGGCGCCTGGCCCAGAGGTCGCAATTGCAACACCTACTTTTCCGGAAACGCGAGCATAGGCATCTGCCATGTGAGATGCGCCTTGTTCGTGGCGAACGAGCACATGATGGATCGGGTATTTATGCAAGGCATCATGCAGCGGTAAGGTGTTCCCACCGGGAAAACCAAATACAGTATCTACATTTTCTCGTATGAGACACTCCCATAATATTTCAGCACCGGTTTTTTTCATTTGTTCTCCATTCCTCGTAATCATCTATAAATCTTAATAAAACGAATAATTGTTACACTTCCATTACAGCACCGGTGTTGGCGCTGGTAACCAGTTTGGAATAGCGCTGGAGCCATTTGCTGCTTGTTTTTGATTTGAATTCCGGAAGTTCAGCGAGGCGTTTTTGAATTTCCTCATCCGACAGGCGGACATCTAATGTCCGGGCTTCAAAATCAATCTCTATAATGTCGCCAGGCTGCAGGGCGGCAATGGGCCCGCGTGCTGCGGCTTCCGGAGAAACATGCCCGATACATGCACCGCGGGTTCCACCGGAGAAGCGGCCATCGGTAATCAGGGCCACTTTTTCGCCCAATCCCATCCCCATGATGGCGGAAGTGGGGCTGAGCATTTCCTGCATGCCGGGTCCTCCTTTGGGACCTTCGTATCGAATCACCACGACTTCGCCAGGCTGAACTTCAGACCCCATGATGCCATCCATGGCATCTTCCTGGGAGTCGTAAATCCTGGCCGGGCCGGAGAATTTGCGCATGTTGGGGCTGACACCGCCCGTTTTGACCACAGAGCCTTGCGGCGCGAGGTTGCCAAACAGGATCGCTAACCCGCCGACTTTTGAATGGGCATTGTCGTAACGCCGGATCACATCATCATCGGTGATTGCGGCGTTCTCGATGGATTCTTTCAGCGTTGTTCCAGAAACGGTGAGCCGGTCCAGATGCAGGACTTCGGAATTTTGATCCAACTCCTGTAAAATGGCAGGCACTCCACCGGCGCGGTGAACATCTTCCATGTGCCATTTTCCGGAGGGACTGATCTTGGAGAGGTGAGGAACCCGGTCGGCAACCTGGTTAATGCGCTCCAGAGAATATTCAATTCCGGCTTCGTGCGCAACGGCCAGCGTGTGCAACACCGTGTTGGTAGATCCTCCCATCGCCATATCTAAAGCGAAAGCATCGTCCAGGGCATCCTGGGTGACAATTTTTCGGGGCGTAATTTGTTTTTCGATCAGGGAGAAAATGAGGTTTGCGGCTTGGTCAGCGAGTGCGTGGCGATCTGGTGTTTCGGCAACGGCGGAGCCGTTGTAGGGGAGGGCTAAGCCCAGGACTTCCATCAAACAGTTCATGCTATTTGCAGTGAACATTCCGGAACAGGAACCGCAGGAAGGGCAGGCATAATCCTCGATGGTTTTTAATTCCCTGGCGGTTATTTTTCCGGTTTGGAATTCTCCCAGCCCTTCGAACACAGAAATTAAGTCCACCGTTCTGCCTTCGGGAGTCTTTCCGGCTGCCATGGGACCTCCCGAGACGAAGATGGTGGGGATATCCACTCTCAAGGCTGCCATCAGCATCCCGGGAACGATTTTGTCACAGTTTGGGATGCAGATCATGCCGTCAAAACAATGGGCCTGGATCATGGTTTCAACAGAATCAGCGATCAGCTCGCGGGAAGGCAGGGAATACTTCATCCCTTCATGTCCCATTGCAATGCCGTCGCAAATCCCGATAGTATTGAATTCAAAGGGAACTCCACCTGCTGCCCGGACGGCCTCTTTAATCCGTTTTCCAAAAGCTTGCAGGTGAGTATGTCCGGGAATAATATCGACGTATGAGTTTACGATAGCGATAAAGGGTTTTTGCATATCGGAATCATTTAAGCCTGTTGCTTTCAACAGCGCACGGTGGGGGGAACGTTCAAAACCTTTTTTTATTTGATCGGATCGCATGTTGCTCATTCTCCAGAGTTGAAAAGATAATAAAAAAAGCCACCTGGTTTGGATCAGGTGACTTTTGCTTCAAACTAGCGGCTTGCTTATGCTATCAGCACTCTGGCCTCCCAACCCAAATTTGGCTCTTGCCAATAATAATGACGACAAGAATGATAATAAGGGAAATAAGGAGGACAAAGTTGGAGATCATAAGTTTTATTAATTAACTTTCGGTAAAAGTAATTTTGCCAATTATACGAGTTTATGGGGAGTTGTCAATACCAAATTTGAGAAAATCATCGAATACTGCACGAATGTGCAATAAATAATTGAATCAGGGCGTTCAAGATAAGATTTTCTCCGGAAAGGTTGAAATGCCGGCGTGTTATCGTCCCCTCAACGAAAGATCTGTAGGATAATATCAAAGTGGTCATGGGGGTCTTCGCCTGATTTCACCACCCGGACATTTCTCTGACGCAACCTGATTTCATGGACATCCCCTTTACCGGAGCCGGAGCGGGATAAGGAGCCGGTTAAATTCTTATGAAATTCTTATAAATGCTTAACATTAAGGGTTTAAATTTAAAGACAGGTTTAACTCCAATTCGTTAGGAGGGTAGAGTGATTAAAGTTAATAATCTAAAAAAGTCGTTTGGTGCCGTGGAAGCTTTGCGGGACGTTAGTTTTGAGATTGCTTCCGGGGAAATTGTGGGTCTGCTGGGTCCAAATGGTGCGGGGAAAACCACGATCATCAAAACCATTACAGGCTATTTGCAGCCTGATTATGGGACTGTTTATGTATATGGTTTGAATGTCGTTACAAATACTCACCAGGTGCAGCAAAAAATTGGCTACTTACCGGAGAGCGCGCCTTTATATCCTGAACTGTCGGTACAGTCTTATTTGAAAATGATTGCGGATTTGCGACAAATTCCGGAAGAAGATCAATTGGCCCGAATTTCCGAAGTGGTGTATGCGGTGGGTCTGGAGGACTATTTGGTCCGCCCAATTGGACATTTGAGCAAGGGATACCGTCAGCGGGTTGGATTGGCTCAGGCCATTTTGCATAACCCTGAACTGCTCATTTTGGATGAACCAACTGTTGGGCTGGACCCCACGCAGATTGTCGAAATACGCCGTTTGATCAAAAGGCTGTCGCAGCACAGTACGGTTCTTTTTTCAACTCATATCCTGCCTGAAGTTGAGGCACTGTGTGACCGGGTGGTTATTTTGATGCATGGAGAGGTTAAAGCGGATGCCAGACTTGCAGAATTGGCCACAACACAGGATGCAATTTTAGTGCTGGGTGAAAATGTGGCCGGTGTCAAGAAACAGCTCCTGGAAATGGGAGGGGTTGAAAACGTGGAAACTTTCCAGAATCCGGATGGTTATGCAGCTTTCCGGGTTATCGCTCAAGCGGACCGGGATATCAATCCGGCAATTTACGAATTGGCCTCTCAGAATCACTGGCCGCTGCGAGAACTGCGAAGAGATGTCCGAACATTGGAAATGGTATTTAACGATTTGGCAATGGCATCGTGAGGTGTTTGATGAGGCAAGTTTTAGCAATTACAAAAAAGGAATTGGATAGTTATTTCGGATCGCTTCTGGCAATTATCTTTTTGGGAGTATTTCTGGGCGCGGTTCTGTTTGTGTTTTATTATGTAGAGACGTTCTTCGCAAGGGGCATTGCGGATGTGCGCCCGATGTTTAAATGGATGCCGGTGCTGATGCTTTTCTTGCTGTCCGCTTTAACGATGCGGCAGTGGAGTGAAGAGCAGCATTCGGGAACCATGGAAATTCTTTTAACTTTACCGGTGAACCACTGGCAGCTGGTGTTGGGTAAGTTCCTGGCCGTGATGACCATGATCGTGATTGCGCTGGCAATGACTTTGCCCATTCCAATTCTGGTTTCTAAATTGGGAAATCTCGATTGGGGTCCGGTTTTTGGGGGGTATCTGGCCGCAATACTGATGTCGGGGGCATATGCCGCAATTGGTCTGTTTGTTTCTTCCCGGACAGATAATCAAATTGTCTCTTTAATTGTGACCATGCTCGTGGGTGGAATTTTTTATCTCGTTGGTACGCAGGGAGTGACCAACTATACCAGCGGAGCCACATCAGAAATCCTTCGAGCGCTTGGCACAGGAAGCCGGTTTGAAAGCATTCAGCGCGGTGTGATTGACCTGCGGGATCTGGTGTATTACCTTTCCCTGACCGGTATATTCCTGCTGCTGAATGTAGTTTCCTTAGATGCGCTGCGGTGGAGCAAAGAACAGAAACTCTACAAGCGCGACCAGCTTTGGACGGCTTCCCTGCTCAGCCTTAACTTGCTCCTGCTCAATGTCTGGTTCTACCCGTTGAAAGGTCTGCGGTTGGATTTAACAGAACAGAAGGAGTTCACCATTTCCCAGACAACCCGGAACCTGATTCAGGGTTTACCGGAACCGTTATTGATCCGGGCTTATATCAGCGATAAAACGCATCCCTTGCTGGCGCCTTTGAAATCTGAAATTGAAGATATGCTTCAAGAATATAAAATTGCATCCGGCGGGAAGATCACGGTAGAAGTGATTGACCCCTTGAAAGATCCCGAGATTGAAGCAGAAGCCAACCAGACTTATGGTATCCGTGCTACACCGTTTCAGATTTCCGGACAAAATGAGGCTTCAATTATCAATTCCTATTTTGATATCCTCTTGCGGTACGGCGATCAGTCGGTTGTCCTGAGTTATAAAGATTTAATTGAAATCCAACAATCCTACAATGGGGTGGAAGTGCAGTTAAGAAACCTGGAATATGATCTGACAAGTGCCATCAAGAAAGTTGTGACCGGTTTCCAGAGCATTGATTCCATGCTGGCTGCATTGGACCAGCCGGTAAACTTAACGCTGTATCTCACCCCGGATACACTTCCTCAACAGGAAGTCGAAATTGAGCAGCTTGTTGAAAAAGTGGGTGGAGAAATTCAGGAACAATCTAACGGAAAGTTGGTCTTCGAAATTGTCAATCCTGATGCTCCCGGTAGTAAAGTGACCCGGGACATGCTGGCAAATGATTATGGCGTGTCCCCGTTCCCAACCTCTCTGTTTTCAACAGATTCGTATTATTTCCACCTGATTTTGCAAAATGGCGATAATATGCAGGTGATTTACCCACCCACTGAGGTGAATGAAGCCGATGTTCGTACATCCATCGAATCCGCGTTGAAGCGCTCCTCAACCGGTTTCTTGAAAGTTATTGGGTTATGGGTTCCACCGAATACCCCAACACAGGATATGTTTGGGCAGACGGTACAGCCTATTTCCTCTTACCAGTTAGTTCGAGAACAACTGAGCCAGGAATATACCGTACAAAGTGTGGATCTCACAACCGGACAGGTTCCATTTAATATCGACGCCCTGGTCGTGGTTGCACCCCAGAATATGACGGACCTGGAAAAGTTCGCAATTGACCAATATCTGATGCGGGGCGGTGCGGTGGTTATTGCCGCTACGCAAAATACACTGGACTCTGATCCTTACCAGGGGTATCTGACCGTGAATCCTGTAGAGGGGGGATTGGATGATGTGCTGGAGAGCTATGGTGTGAATTTGTCCCAATCCATGGTGATGGATCAGCAAAATGCTGCCTTCCCGGTACTGGTTTCCAGGGACGCAGGAGGAGCCCAAATTCAGGAAATACAGGCTGTAAACTATCCTTTCTTTGTTGACGTTCGCCAGAATCAAATGAACCCGGACAGTCTGATCTCTGCCAATTTACCGGCTTTGAGTATGAACTGGGCATCCCCTGTTGAACTGGACAAAGACAAAAATGCGGACCGAAACACGACCGAGCTTATGTGGTCAAGTGATCAATCCTGGCTAACCGAAGATTTGAATATCCAACCGGATTTTGATACCTATCCGGAATTTGGGTTTGCAATTGGCGATAATCCAACTTCCTACCCGCTGGCGGTTTCCATCGAAGGCACTTTCGAAAGTTATTTCAAGGGGAAATCAGCTCCCGCAGTTGAAAGTGGGACAGCGGCTGAAGGTACGGACACAACGGCCCAATCTGATATGATGGTGATTGAGCAATCACCCGACACAGCACGCCTGGTGGTTATTGGCAGTGCCGGCTTTATTGATGATTTTGCACTGGACCTTTCGGCAAGATTAACCCAGGATTATTATCTCAACAACCTGCAATTTATCCAAAACACGGTTGATTGGGCAGTTGAAGATGAAGACCTGCTGGGTATTCGATCCAGAGGTACAACAACGCGAATCTTGAACTCCTTGACGGACCAACAGCGGACCAATTGGGAAGTGACCAGTTTTGTTATGGAGTTTATACTGCTGGCAATTGTGTTTGTGTATTGGCAATTGCGCAAACGGAATGAACAACCTTTACAGTTGCTTCCGGTTCATGCGGAAGATAAAGAAAAAAGTAAGTAAGGAATTTTTCCAGGAGCAGTGAAATGACGAAAATTCAAAAGATTCTTTCTGGAATCCTTGTACTACAAATTGGTTTGATTGGCTGGGTTTTCTGGCCAAAAGAAACAACCAACACCCAGAAAACTTTACTGCTGGGAGATTTAAAAGCGGATAATGTTGTGGATTTAAAAATCACAGATGACACTGGTAAAATGATCCATTTTGCGAAAAGTGGTTCGGTGTGGACAATTCCAGAGGTAGGGGAGTATCCTGCTGATGGTGAAAAGATTCAGAATATTCTTGAAAGCATTGCAAAAATTGATACAGGAAGAATGATTACTGAAACTGAAGCCAGCCATAAGCAGCTGCAAGTTGCAGATACAGACTATGCACGGAAAGTCGATTTGGTCATGGCGGATGGAACAGATATTGAATTCTTCGTAGGAAGCAGCGCCGGCGCCAGTGCAGTTCATGTGCGTAAGTCTGGTGATGCGATGGTGTATCTGACAGGAGAGATCAGTAGTTATGAACTCGACACATCCAGCGGTAATTGGATTGACACGACTTATGTGAATGTGCCTTCGACAACGATTACGGCCATCTCCATAAGCAATCAGAACGCTGATCTTATCTTCCAAAAGGATTCTAGCGGCGGCTGGCAGCTATCCGGCCTAGCTCCTGAAGAGTCGGTTATTGGGTCGGCCGTAGATCGAATTGCAGGTTCAGCGGCAGTGATGCGGATGGTTGAACCGATCTCAATCGAGGATAACCCGGTGTTTGGTCTGGATGCACCATCGGCCACGGTGATATTTACCTCTGAAGATGAGGAAGGCAATGTTTCCACGCACCAGATTCTGATCGGCGGTCAGGATGATAATGGCAACTATTATGCGCATTATCTGGAATCGGAATATATTGTAACGATATCCGCTTATACGGCGGAGCAATTTACCAATGCTGTTCGGAGTGACTTTGTTGAAACGCCGGCCACACCTACCAGTCCGGCTGTCGAATAACACAACAGGATTCTAGCTGGTAATCGAAGGAGCGGCGTCTTATTGCCGCTCCTTTTTTATCCTTTTACAGGTTGTTTTTTTCTCTGTTGGATACAGTATAATGGCAGCATTGTCATTAATAATTAAAAAGGATCTCTGAATCGATGAGTACGATAGGCGTTATTGCAAACCCAGAGTCTGGGAAAGATATTCGTAGATTGGTCGGCAACGCTATTTCGATTGATAACCAGCAAAAATTGAATATTGTCAAACGTATTCTGGTTGCCGCGACCGAGATGGGCGTTGAGCAGGTGCTGATTATGCCCGAAATATTCGGCTTTGGAGAACGGGCGTTGGATGATTTAAAAAATTACCCAACTGTAGCAAGTGGGGCGAAGATCCTGGACATGGTTCCTCGCCATGCACCGGAAGATACGCCAAAAGCGGTTGAACTGATGCGCGAAGCAGGCGCAAAGTGTATTGTGGTATTGGGTGGGGATGGGACCTGCCGTTTGGCTTCAAAGACTTCAGGTGAAGTTCCACTTCTTCCTATCTCATCGGGAACCAATAACGTAGTCCCCAATTTCATCGAAGGGACCGTTGCCGGTTTGGCGGCAGCGTATGTTGCCCAACACGCTGGCGAAGATCGACCCAAAGAGGATCTGTGCTGGCGGCATAAGCGTCTGGTTATTAAGGTCAATGGTGAAGAAGTTGACCACGCATTGGTGGATGCCGCTGTGGTGAATACGGATTTTGTGGGGTCCAAAGCGGTCTGGGATGCGGACCTCATCAAGCAGGTTTTTGTGACGCGCGCGGACCCGGTGAATATCGGCATTTCTTCGGTGATTGGAATGGTCCAGAAAGTGGCGGCGGATGAACCTTCCGGGGCATATGTCACCATGGGAGGGCAGAAGCAGCGGGTTCAATCAACCATTATTCCGGGAAAATTGATCCCTGTGGATTTCGATGAAATTGTCAGGATGAAACCGGGTGTAGATTATGATATTGTTGACATAAGACCTGTCACTATCGCGTTGGATGGTGAGCGCCAGGTAGTGATCTACAATACTGACCGGGTGCAGGTTGAATTGCAGACAGACGGCCCCTGGCTGGTGGATGTGGAAAAAACTCTTGAGTTGGCCGTCGCTCAAAACGAATATTTGACACAGCTTTCTTAATGAAAAGGATTATTTATGAACACTCCGCGCAACGTAAAAAAGTTACGCGGAGTGTTTTTAGTTCTGTATATAAATCCATAAAGGCTTTATAAGCACGTTGTAAATCCGTTCCCATATATAATGGAAATAAGCATCTACTAATCATATCAGGAAGGAGAATTACAGATGAAAAGCTACCGCAAGGAATTGTGGTTTACTGTGCCGGCCCGAAGAGGATTGATTAATATCACCCCACAGGTGGAAGCCTGTTTGCGAGAAAGCGGAGTTCAGGAGGGGTTGGTGCTGGTCAATGCTATGAATATCACTGCTTCGGTTTTTATTAATGATGATGAACCAGGTTTGCACCAGGATTATGAGGAATGGCTGGAGCAGCTTGCTCCACACGAACCGGTCAGCCATTACCGGCATAACCGCACCGGAGAGGATAATGGCGATGCGCACCTGAAGCGGCAAATCATGGGAAGAGAAGTGGTGGTGGCGATCACGAATGGCCGGCTGGATTTTGGAACCTGGGAGCAGATCTTTTATGGGGAGTTTGATGGCCGGCGCAGAAAACATGTGCTGGTGAAAATTATTGGCGAATAGAATTCGGTAAAAGACTTTTCAATGCGCCCTTTGGGGTGCATTTTCTTTTTAAGGGATGGGATTGGGCTGAGATGATTTTTTGTGACGAATGCAGATGAATGGCGTGACATCTGTCCCTTGCAGCATCGTTTCAACTTCGAGATAATTGCGCCCGTGTTTTCAACGACCCTTCATCGCTCACAAATATTTGGACAACCCACACGGGGGAAAACCGCACGCAACCGGTTGAGACGTGTGGATAATTTCGTCCTGATGTACGATTCGCATCTCCTGCGCAGAAAATCCGGCGCGTATCGGGATGCGATGTTTGTAGATCTGGGTTTTGGTGCCGAACCGTTCACCACGCTGGAGAGCTCCGAACGATTGCGCCGAACAAACCCGGATCTACGTGTTTTAGGGATAGAGATTGATCCGGAGAGAGTGACAGCCGCGAAACCTTATGCAGACCGCAGAACGGACTTCAGGGTTGGGGGGTTTAACCTGCCCTTATATGCCGGGGAAAGCGTGCGGGCCATCCGTGCATTTAATGTGCTGCGCCAATATGATGAAGCAGAAGTGCGGGAATCGCATAACTTAATGGGAAGTTATCTTCTCCCCGGGGGGCTTTTAGTTGAAGGCACTTCAGACCCTTACGGCCGCGTGTGGACGGCGAATCTTTTGAGAAGACCGGAAAACACCCACACGGACCTGCCTTTGTCTCATGAAGCTCTGGTCTTCAGCACGAATTTCCGGTGGGGTTTCGAACCGGGGATATTTCAGCCGGTCCTTCCAAAAAATTATATCCATCGTATGACCCCGGGCGAACCGATTTATGAGTTTCTGGAAGCCTGGAAATATGCTGCAAGGCTTACGATGCCATATAAGGATTTTGGTTTAAGACAATGGTTCTCGGCCAGCGCGTACGCGCTGGCCGATCAGGGGTATCCAATTGATTTGCGGAGGCGACTTCTCCGCAAAGGATATTTAATCTGGAAATTGAATGACGGTATCCATCTTCCGGAATCCGCTGTGTAAGGAGCCAATCGGTATGGCTGCTTTCCCCCGGAAGCGTTTATTGCTTCTGATACTTTAACACTCCCCGTACAAAAGTCATGCTCACATTCATATCTTCATCCAGCACAACAAGGCTGGCATCTTTTCCTGTTTCGAGGCTCCCCAGACGGTCCGCTGCACCCACGACCCTGGCAGGATTAAGTGAAGCCATTTGCACTGCCTGAGGCAGGGGAATGCCTATCGTTTTCACCAGATTTCGAAGATTCTGGTACATGGTAGTTATGCTCCCCGCAATGGTTCCATCTTTCTGGGTGGCTTTACCGTCTTTGACGAAAGTCTCACGCCCTACCAGATAATACACACCATCTCCTAACCCTGCTCCGGCCATTGCATCGGTGATCATTACCACACGATCCACCCCTAACGCGCGGATTACGACTTTAATCACCGCAGGATGAACATGGACCAGGTCTGTGATCAATTCAGCTGTGACATCGTCTGAAGAAAGGACGGCCCCTAACACACCGGGTTCCCGGTGGTTGAACCCGCGCATGGCGTTGCAGGTGTGGGTGACGTGATTAAAATTTCGAGATAGTGCGCTACTGGCGGTTTCGTAATCACAATTGGTGTGTCCAAGGGCAACAACGATGTTGTTTTCCCTCAACAGGTCCGCGGCTTGATTTGCACCGGGAAGATCAGGAGCGATGGTGACCTGTTTGACCCAACCCCGGCTATTGTTCAGGTAGGATTGGATTTCCGCGAGATCCGGTGTGTGCAGCCAGGCGGGATTGAACGCACCTTTCTTTTCCGGACTGAGGAATGGACCTTCCAGGTGGAATCCAAGCCCTTCTGCACCGGCGAGACCCTCATCCAATTCAATTGCGTATTGATCCAGAATCGTGTTAAGCTCATCCGGATTGGGGGCGGAAACACTGCACAGAAAGCCGGTCACTCCCTGACTGACAACCCAGCTCGAATAATCCTGTAATTTTTGTGGATCGCCATTATCATCTCCGAAAGTGATGCCTTTTCCCCCATGAACGTGAATGTCGATCATGCCCGGGATGATAGTTTGTCCGTGCAGATCTATTGTGGAATCCGGGCGAGAAGGAAGTTCATTCCCAGGACCAATGAATTCTATTGTTCCGAAATCGGAAATTAAGAGGGCCGAGTTTTCCAGCGTTTTAGATGGAGTAATGATTTTTGCGGAGGATAATACTATGCTCATATCAGCATCCTTTTCATTGATTTCTGTATTGCATCTTATTTGTTTATATCATAATCCTCATTGTCATATAGGGGTAATCCTTGTGAATGATTTGCCGGTAATCTGTTTTGAAACAAAGGCGAATTCACCGAAAGTGAAAACAGGATTCTGCGGTAAGATTGAAGAAACACTATTTGCCGGATTTCAAACATCATTCTATGGAAATGCCCAATACAACACCACCTGAGAAGCTGCAATTGAACACATTTAACTGGTTCAAGCTTTTTTACTTTCTTAGCTTTGGCGCGGTAGGTGTTTTAATGCCCTATCTGGGTCTTTTTCTTTCTGCAAAGGGCGTGACGGGTGTACAACTGGGAAGTTTGTTGGGCCTGATTCCGCTGGTACAAATCTTTGTTCAACCGATATGGGGGTACCTTTCGGATATTCTGAAAATCAGACGTCTGGTATTGGGCGGCTCACTGATCGTCTTGAGTTTACCGACAGTGATGCTCTTGTTTGTGAATAGATTTGGCTCCATATTGGTGATGATCATTTTGTTTGCGATTGTTTACACACCCTATGTCCCGATTTCCAGCGCGCTCACTCTGGAGTATCTGGAATCACTTCGTCTGCAAGGTGAATTCGGTAAATTGCGGCTATGGGGTTCGGTCGGCTTTGTGGTTGCTTCTTTGTTATCCGGAACTTTTCTTGTGGAGAATCACCAATCCATGTTGATTTATCTGTTTGCTGGCTTGATGGCCCTTTCCGGAATGATCGCTTTAAGGCTGCCCGATGTCAAAAGCCAGGAAAGAATGGATTGGATGGAGGGTCTGAAACTACTCCCTCAGCACCCCCCATTGCTGGTTTTCTTTATGGGAATGGGATTGATTGGTGGCGTGATTTCGATTTCTACGCAGTATTTGCCCGTTCATCTGGATAACATCCATGCAGCAGGCTGGGTGATGGGAAGTGTGGTGGCGCTTCAAGCCATTACAGAAATCCCGTTGATGTCCCAGTCAAACAAGATTGCAAAGAAATTGGGAATCCAGACTGCGATTTTGGCGGGAACATTGATCCTTCCAATCCGCTTTATTTTATACTCAATGATCGGAAATCCGGTCTGGTTCCTTCCTGTACAATTGATGCACGGTGTCACAATCTTAAGCATGATGGTTTTTGGCCCGCTTTATGTCAGTGAGGGCCTACCTGCCAAGTGGCGGGCGACGGGCCAGGGTTTATATACGACCTTCTATGGGGGATTGGGGTCCAGTCTGGGATTATTCATGGCCGGCGTATTGGAGGATTGGCGCGGCATGCAGGCCGTATGGATTGGAAGTATGATTGCTTCAATTTTAAGCATTATTATTATCCGAGTATCCTTCAAACCCCGCAAATCATAACCATAGCGAAAACCAATCGCATCACTTTAGATTTTTAAGTTTATTGTGGGTGATATAATTGTGAATTGTCATCGGAACGGTTATCTCTTTGGCAGGAATTCCAGCGGTTTTTATCCGAAGTTCATCCGGGAATTTTCACCGGTATTTCACAAAGATAATCCATCCCATAGATTTCTGCTGTTGGATGCGGATGATGACCGGTATCACGTGAAATTATCACAATAAGAAAAACATCTTCTGTCAATTCACATTTTGAGGAGTGGATTTAATGGATGAAACTGTAGCTGCGCCACTTTCATTGCCCGCACTTTTGATCAATCTTGGACTGGGAATTCTCTTATCGCTGATTGTTGCCTGGTATTACGTCCAATTTGGACGGTCCCTTTCGAACAGGCGGCGGTTTGCACCGATTTTGCCTATGCTGACCCTGATTACCTTACTGGTCATCACCATTGTGAAATCTTCACTGGCGCTGTCACTGGGTCTGGTAGGCGCGTTGTCCATTGTGCGTTTCAGAACGGCAATCAAAGATCCTGAAGAATTAATTTTTCTTTTCTTCGCGATTGCGATTGGCCTGGGGCTGGGCGCTGACCAGCGTGTTCCAACACTTGCCGCGGTCGGCGTAATCATGGCTTATTTAATGTTCCGCGTTATTCTACGAAAGTCATTTAACCACGGCTCTTCTCACAGTTTATATCTTAACATTGAAATGGATGACACGGATAAACCGGGAGTCGATTTTTCGACCATCAATGATTTGTTGTTGAAAGATGTCCCGCAAATTGACCTGCGCCGGCTCGATAACCAAAATGGAAGTCTACAGGTCACGTATTACGTCTCTGTGAATGACCAGCAAACGATTGTTAATCTCATGGATCATCTTAGACAAGAATTTCCTGGTAGTTCGATCAGCCTTGTTGAACAAAACAATTTGCTGGGAGGGTAATTTTTCGTGAAAATAGAACGAAAAGATTATCCTAGTCCCCTGGTAAAAACCGTTAAGAAAGTATGGGTCTTACCAGGAGTACGAATTCTGTTTTTTCTCGACTGCTTGATGGCTGCTTTTTTGGCGGGGGCGCTGATCTATCGAAAAGGCTATCTGCATGATGTCTTGGATTTCACCAAACGGACCAGCACCCAGGTTGTTGAAAACATTGAAACGGAAGTTGAAATGTATATCAGCAATGGCCTCCCAACGCTCTATATCGACCTGCCTTTTGAGAGTTATCAATCCATTCTGGAAAAACGAGAGGAAGCTTTACGAACCGGGATTTTACTTTCCACAGATGAGGATTTTATTCCGGCCCAGGTTCACCTTGGTGATACAGCTCCGCTGGATGTGAAAATCCGCCTGAAGGGAGATTGGACGGACCATCTTGAGGGTGAGAAGTGGTCCTACCGGATTCACGTAAAAGACGATGGACAGATTGACGGGTTCCGTCGGTTTTCCATTCAAGCACCGGAGACCCGGCAGTTCATCAATGAATGGGCATTTCACCAGCATTTGATGCGTGAGGATATACTGACGACCCGCTACCAGTTTGTTAATGTCCTTCAGAATGGTCTACCTAAAGGAATCTATGCTCTGGAAGAGAGCTTTACCAGCGATTTGATCGAATCCCAACACCGGCGGGCAGGGGTGATTATCCGCTTTGATGAAAACCTTTTCTGGGAGGATAGAGCAACCTTCTGGGAACATGAGATCTATATTGGCAGCAAGATGATGGTGACGAATGCCGATAGCTCCCAAATTACTACTTTTGAAAGCGGTAAGATTGCCGAAAACCCGGTGCTGGATGAGGAAGCACAGACTGCAATTAATATGCTGCGTGCATTTCAAATCGGCCAGCGGACAGCTTCTGAAACCTTTGATGTTAAATTGATGGGGCGATTCTATGCTTTAAGCGATCTCTGGGGGGCAGCTCACGGCGTTAAATGGCATAATCTTCGTTTTTACTACAACCCGATTACGGGTTTGCTTGAACCGGTTGCTTATGATAATGAAGCATTACAATACGGCGGCAGCAAAGAATCGATCATTGATTTGATGCTGAACGAACGGATATTTGAAGATCCATTGATTCGCGAGGCTTATGCTCAGGAATTGGAGCGGATCACCCAACCGGATTACCTGACTTCTCTCAAAGAGGATATTAACGACGAGCTTGAACTCATCCGGACTGCGTTGAAGGCGGAGTATACCGACCAGGAAATTGAATCTCCCTGGAGTATTCTGGATGACCGCAGCGTTTCCCTGAGGCTGCATCTCAGACCGGCCCAGGCCGTGCGCGGTAATTATGTGCCGTTGACCGTCATCAATGACCAGGGGCAGGAGGAGAAATATCTTCAGGTGGATCTGACAAATTTGATGCTTCTGCCGGTCGATCTGGATCGCTTCCTGGTCAATAGTGAGGAGGTCGTTCCCACTTCGGAATGGATTACCCCGGAGACGATGAATTTGACCCTTCCGGATTCGCCGCAAATTACTTTGCAGCCAGTCCCTGATCTTGAAGACCGCGGTTTTCAACCCGTTCGATTCCTAGTCCCTTATGAATGGAAGGAAGATGACTTTGTAGGGGATACGATCCCGTTTGAATTGTCTGCTGTTGTCCGGTTATCCGGGTTGTCTAAAGCATATACGATCCCATTGGAGTTGGTACAATCACCGGAGCCGCTGCTGGAGGGGCCTAAACCCGCTGCCCCTACCGTGGAAGAGGCGTTGGCCCAACATCCATTCTTGCGTGACGGCGGGGATGAACATACTCTTGTTGTTGAGCCGGGGGATTGGGCGGTTCAGGGAGACCTGATCGTTCCGGATGGCATGGAACTGGTTATTCTTCAGGGAACAACCCTTCGGTTTGAGCCAGGTGCAGTGTTACTGTCCAGTGGACCGGTGCAAATTGTGGGGACTGAAGCAGCCCCGGTTTTGCTAACGGCTCAGGAAGAATCTTGGGCCGGGCTGGTGGTGCTGGAGGCAGGAGAAATTTCCCAGTGGGAATATGCACAGGTTGAACACACAACCGGTATTGAACGGGATGGCTGGGTATTGACGGGTGGAATTACATTTTTCCAAAGCCCGGTGACATTAAACCATACGCGTATTTTGCATACTCAGGCTGAGGATGGAATCAATGTCGTGCGGAGTGAACTGCTCTTCCAGAATTCGGAGTTCGGATATACGGCTTCAGATGCATTCGATGGAGATTTTGTGACCGGCCAGGTTACGGATTGCAGCTTCCATGACATTGTTGGAGACGGGGTGGATGTCAGCGGTTCTAACGTCACGGTGGACCACACGCATTTTGTCAATGTTGCAGATAAAGGCATTTCAGCCGGCGAAGATAGTGAGATTTCCGTACATGATGTTCAGGCTGAAGATGTGGGGATTGGCGTTGCCAGTAAAGACCTGTCTTCAGTTTCTATTGATGGGATGGAGATTACACGAGCAATTCATGCCGGTCTGGCGGCGTATATCAAAAAACCGGTTTATGGGCCTGCATCGATCATCGCTACGAATATTTATTTTAATGAAACGAATGTAGAGACACTTGTTCAAACGGACAATTTTGTTGAAGTGTGGGGAAAACAGATGGAAACGCAGGATCTCGATGTGGATACCCTGTATGCGATTGGTGTTTTGGGTAATTAATAATGCAAATGGATGCCAAGAACCTCCGGTATGAATTAAAGATGGTGTATGACGGCCTGGCGCTCTATGAAGTGCGACGCTGGGTGAAGGGGCACTCACATGCTTTCCGGACGGCTTACCCACCCCGGCAGGTGAACAATATCTATTTTGATACGCTGGATCTGGATTGTCTGAACGATCATATCAGCGGTGGTTTTGAACGTCAGAAGTTGCGCTTCCGCTGGTATGGCGAGGACTTGCGGTATGCGAAAGGCCATCTGGAACTGAAACATAAAACGAACCGGATCGGGTGGAAATCTTCTCAGGATATTGAACCTATCCTTGATCTTGAAACGATGAACTGGATGACGATTTTGCGGACTCTGCGAAGCGAGGCTAACACGACTTTCCGTGAAATGCTATCGGTATCACACCCCATCAGTATTTCCGGGTATCAAAGAGAATATTATGTGTCGGCCGACCAAACCACCCGGGTGACCCTGGATTATGATCTTTTTGCGTTTGACCAGCGGTTATCCCGCCGGCCAAATTTGAAATATAAGATCCCTATGCTGGATCAGGTGGTGATCGAAATCAAAAGCAGTTCGGAGAACAGTGTTCACCTGGATGACGTGCTGGCCGAGTTCCCTTTACGAATTGTGAACCACTCAAAGTATCTTGAGTCCCTGGGTGCAGTGCTGGACGATTAGAAATGACACCAATCCGCGTATCCGGTTTTATTCCAAGGCAATTGATCTTATCCTTTCTCCTGATCGGGTTATTAACCGCTTGTCAGGTTAGAGGGGAAGACAGTTCTGTCAATTTGCCATCCCCCAACCCTGCTTCAACCGAAGATAACCATGAAGCTCATTTTTTAGAGAATATTGATATGGTCAGCATGAACCATATCGATCTGAAAGATTCTTCGGCCTCAGAATATCAATTTGTAGTGGTGGGTCACATTTACGGCAGCTTTGAAGATGGTGCACCGCACCCCGCAGAAACGCTGATGCAGAATCTTTCGATGTTAAAGGACAGGGACATCAGCCTGATGGTTTCTATGGGGGATACGGTCAGGAATGCCACAGAGGCCGATTTTGAGGACCTGGAAAAGGATTTATTCTCTCAGATTGATTTTCCCATTATTAACGCAGTGGGCAATCACGACATGCGGGACCGTGATCTCTATCAATCCCGATATGGGATGACTTATTATGCATTCCAATATGGCCCTGCTGAGATGATCGTTCTGGATACCGAAGTGGATGTCTGTAAAATACCCAAAGAACAGCGGGAGATGCTGAAAGGGGCCATTGAGCAGGCACTGGCGAATCCGGAAATCCGGCAGATCTTCATCTTTTTACATAAAGCAGTCTTTGCCAATGATGAAACCCTTTATGACAACCAAAGCACTGTTGCAATGCCGAACGAGTGGAAATGTTATGATGCGACCAATTACCCCAACATCGTCAAGAACATTCTCCTGCCGGCCGCACAGCAAAAGCCTGTTTATGTATTTGGGGGGGATGTGGGCGCGACGGGAGGGAACCTATCACCTTACTATCATGAATATATCGATGGTTCCCTCACAGAAATGGCAGTAGGTATTGGGGATAAACCTCAAGACGCGGTGCTGTTCGTGTCCGTAAAAGGCGGTCAGGTTGATATTGAACCGATCTCTTTAACCGGAAAACCGATGCGCGACCTCGAAGATTACAACCTGGAGTACTGGCAGGATATTTCCCGGAAATAATCCAACTCAATATCTCAATTCATACCATTGCGTTCAATCAAGAGAGTTTTCATTTGCCTGTGAGCATGGGGCGAACACGCAGGTATTTCCTCTTATTTTGATTATCTGATTTGTAAAACTTCCAAACGGAATAGACTGATTCGATAGCCTGCCGGGCTTTATCCAAATTACCTTTGTTTCTTTTTTCCCTATTTATTTAACGAACACTAATTTTTGTAAGTGCAACTTTTATTGAAACGCGGTGTTACATATCTTTAGAGGTCCCGCGGAATTATTGAACCGGACCATTATAAACAGGTAAAGTCCTCCATGGGCTCATCCTGAATGGGCCAATTGATCTTTCGACCCAATTAAGTACAGGCAGTCTGATAAAAACTCCTCTCCCCAGGATAGGAGGTGTATTTTTGCTGCTTGTTGTAGAAAATGAATGGAAAAATTCTAAAAAATTTAAGAACTGCAATTATGGTGAAAAATTTAAACACGTCAGAATCGAAAAATGCGTCCAACTTTAAACTTGAATCCATGCGCGAGCAGGCAAGTCTGGGGGGTGGAATTGCCCGGATTCAGGCACAGCACGAGAAGGGTAAGTTTACGGCGCGCGAACGAATTAACCAGCTTCTGGATCCGGAAACTTTTGTCGAAATTGGCATGTTCGTGACACACCGTGCCAGCGGTTTTGGCATGGAATCCTCATATCCTCCTGGAGATGGGGTTGTAACGGGATGGGGCAAGGTTGACGGGCGTACGGTCTACGTTTTCGCGCAAGATTTTACCGTGAAAGGCGGCTCGGTTGGAGAGGCCCACGGGCGAAAAATCGCCCATTTGATGGATCTGGCTCAGCAGAACGGTGCGCCGTTAATTGGGCTTAACGATTCGGGTGGGGCGCGAATCCAGGAAGGCGTTGATGCTCTGGCGGGTTATGGCGAAATCTTTTTGCGAAATGTACGTGCATCCGGAGTGATCCCGCAGCTTTCAATTATCCTGGGACCATGTGCCGGGGGCGCGGTATATTCTCCCGCTATTATGGATTTTGTTTTCATGGTTGAAAATATTGCGCACATGTTCATCACCGGGCCTGAAGTGGTGCAGGCTGTGACACATGAAGAAGTTAACGCGGAGAATCTGGGCGGTGCCAGAGTGCATCGAAGCCGTTCCGGAGTGGCGCATTTCACGGCTCCGGATGAGGAGGCCGTATTTTCTCAGGTGCGCTGGTTGCTTTCCTACCTGCCATCCAACAACCTCGCCACACCTCCATCCGTGATCTTGAATGATAACCCCGGACGCACAACGCCGGAGTTGGCGAAAATTATTCCATCCGATCCACAACAATCCTATGATGTTCATCGCGTGATCGAAACCATCGTGGACGAAGGAGAATTCCTTGAGGTCCAGGAAGATTTTGCCCAAAATCTGGTAATCGGGTTTGCACGCCTGGACAGCGGCACTGTCGGCATTATCGCTAACCAACCGGATCATCTGGCCGGCGTACTGGATATTGATGCATCGGATAAAGGCGCGCGGTTCATTCGTTTTTGTGATTCCTTTCATATTCCCCTTGTGACTTTAATAGATACCCCCGGGTTTCTTCCCGGATCGGCTCAGGAATTTGGTGGGGTAATCCGGCATGGGGCAAAGATGATCTTTGCTTATGCAGAAGCTACGGTTCCCAAGCTTTCTGTCATCCTTCGTAAGGCATATGGCGGAGCGTATATCGTTATGAGCTCGAAACATTTAGAAGGTGATTTGAATTTTGCTTTACCCAATGCAGAAATTGCTGTGATGGGGCCGGATGGTGCGGTGAACATCATTTTTCGTAAAGAACTAAAAGAAGCTGAAAACGCTGAAATCCGGCGAAACGAGCTTACCCGTCAATATCGCGAGGAACTGGCGAATCCTTTTGTCGCCGCTTCCCGTGGTTATCTGGATGATGTCGTGACTCCGGATGAGATCAGGATACGTCTGATCCAGGGGTTGGATGCACTACGTGAAAAGCGGCGTTCCGCTCCCAGCCGAAAACATGGCAATATCCCGCTTTAAAGCAGCCGAAACGCTGTGAAGAAAGTTGCTCTGGATATATTGGAGTTTATTCCCAAAAACACCTTGACTTCCTTATGAAACAGACAGGAGTGTTGAAATGAAAGTATTGATTGCAAATCGAAATGAAATTGCCTTACGGATTTTACGGACATGTCGCGAATTGGGCCTGTCCACTGTGGCTGTGGTTACCGAATCGGATCGGTCGGCAGTACATGCCCGTCTGGCAGAGCAAGTGGTCAACCTTGGCCCCAAACAGGCTTATCTGGATATTGACGCGATTATCCATGCAGCTCGCCAAACCGGCGCGAATGCTGTTCACCCCGGATATGGGTTCCTTTCTGAAAACGCAGAATTTGCAAGAGCTGTAGAAGATGCTGGTATGGTGTTCATTGGCCCGCGCTCGGAAACCATTGCTTTGTTGGGGAATAAATTATCTTCCAAACAGGAGGCACGCGATGCGGGCCTCCCGGTTCTGCCAGGCAGTGATGGTCCGCTGCCTTCCAATGTTCCAATGGACCTGGCTCAAAAAGTCACTTTTCCAGTGCTGGTTAAAGCAACTGCCGGTGGGGGCGGGCGGGGGATTCGTCTGGCAACAACTCCAGAAGAGCTTATGGATGTGATTGCTGCAGCCCGAAAAGAAGCTAAAGCTGCTTTTGGGGACGAAACCGTTTATCTCGAATCTCTGGTACAGGAAGCCCGACACATCGAGGTTCAGATCCTGGGCGATGGAGAAGGAAAAGTACTTTGCCTGGGCGAGCGTGAGTGTTCCATCCAGCGCCGACGGCAAAAATTGATCGAAGAAGCACCGGCTCCGGGTTTGAGTAAGAAGCTGCGGAGTGACCTTTGTGAAGCTGCCGTTCGATTGGGCAGCCAGCTCAAGTATCGAAGTTTGGGGACAGTGGAATTTCTCCTGGATGCCAGTGGACAGTTTCATTTTATGGAGGTCAATCCCCGGATCCAGGTTGAGCATCCGGTTACAGAAATGGTAACCGGGATTGATCTGGTGAAAGAGCAGCTTCTTCTGGCAATGGGGGAACCTCTTGCGATGAGCCAGAAGGACATTCGAGTGCAGGGCGCGGCGATTGAAGCCCGAATTCTTGCAGAAGACAGCGAGCAGGGTTTCCTCCCATCTACCGGAGAGATCACCTATCTCAAAGAACCTGCCGGGCCTGGCGTGCGTGTAGACAGCGCGCTTTATCAGGGCTTGACGATCGGTATGGATTATGACTCTCTGCTGGCAAAGGTGATTGCCAGCGGTAAAGACCGGCATACTGCCATCCAACGATTGGAACGCGCCCTGGACGAGTTTCAGCTTGGGGGATTGGCAACGGATATTGATTTTCTAAAACAGATTATCGAGAGCAAGCCCTTCCAGCTCGGTGAGGTGACGACCAGTTATCTGGATGGTTTTATCCCCCGCCCGCCGGAGAAAAAAGAGGAACTACAGCGCCTGCTGGCCCTGGCTGCGGCACTGTATACCCATAGTCAACGTGCGGTTTCACAGGCTGTATCACAGGATCGAAAGTCAGCGAGCCGGTGGATGCTTACCGCCTGGCGGGAACAAATGACTGGGGCATGGTAGGAGGATCGAATGTCACGGTACGTGGTCTCGATTAACGGTCACGAATATTGCATTTCATTGGAAGAAGACCAGGTCTTGATTGACGGTCAACCGGTAGATGTTGAACTGCTTCAATTGAACGATTCGGGTCTGTATTCATTGAGCCGGGATCAGGAAACTTTTGAGTTGCATTTGCACAATCAAGACCCCGAAACGCTTGAAGTGCTGGCAGGAGGACGGCGGTTTGTTGCCCGGGTTGAGACTCCTCAACGGCGTATGAGAAAACGACAGGGTGCGGATGAAACCGGTCTGGTTACGGCCCCTATGCCCGGTCTGGTGGTGGATGTGCTGGTTGAGCCCGGAGATGTGGTTGAGGCCGGTCAATCTGTGCTGGTTATCGAATCAATGAAAATGCAGATGCAGATCCGCACACCTATTGCGGGGCGAGTGGCTGAAGTAGGGGCTAAATTTGGGGAACAGGTAGATAAAGGGACCGTGTTGGTCCGGATTGAAGAATTGGAATGAAGTGCCATGCGGACCATTTGGGTATTCGCGGAAATATAAAAAAAGATCAGGAGAGCTAAAATGACGGATTTAAAACCGATTGCAATTGTTGGGCTGGGAGCCGTTCTTCCCGATGCTCATGACGTTGCCAGTTTTTGGAAAAACATTCAATCTTCGGTGTATTCTATTCAGGATGTACCGCAAGGACGGTGGAACCCCGATCTGTATTATGATCCTGATCCCTCTGCGCCCGATAAAACTTACACAAAAATTGGCAGTTGGGTACAGGATTTTCAATTCAATCCCATTAAAATAGGCATCCCTATTCCCCCCAAAGTGCTTGAATTGATGGATGAGACTCAGCAATGGGCAATTGCAGCTTCCCATCAGGCGCTTCAAGATTACGGCTACCCACAGCATACTTTACCCAACGAGCGAGTGGCGGTTATCTTAGGAAATGCTCTGGCGGGAGAAAAACATTACCGTAGCAGCTTGAGGATTCACCTTCCTGAATATTTACAGGTGCTTTCTTCGCTGGATGCTTTCCGCCAGCTCTCGGATTCGGTTCAACAAGAATTGCTGGGCGGTTTTACACAGGGAATTCAAGCGGAAATTCCGGCGATATCCGAAGATACCATGCCGGGAGAGCTTTCCAATATTATCGCCGGGCGGGTTGCGAATGTATTTAACTTCGGCGGCCCAAATTTCACTACCGACGCAGCCTGTGCCTCTTCATTGGCCGCGCTTCAAGCGGCAGTGGACGGATTGCGGCACCACCAGTTTGACGCAGTTCTGACCGGTGGGGTGGACCGCAGCATGAGTGTGGAATCTTATGTGAAATTCAGTAAAATCGGTGCACTCAGCCCGGATGGCTCTCGGCCGTATGCGGATGGGGCCAATGGTTTTGTGATGGGCGAGGGGGCGGTTGTGTTCCTTCTCAAACGCCTTGAGGATGCGGAACGCGATGACGACCGGATTTATGCCGTCATCCGCGCCATTGGCAGTTCCAGCGATGGAAAAGGAAAGGGAATCACTGCACCCAACCCGATTGGGCAGGAACGGGCAATGGAGCGTGCCTGGAAGCTGGCGGGTGTATCCCCGGCGACAGCCGGATATGTTGAAGGCCACGGAACATCCACCCGAGTGGGTGATGTGGTTGAGGTCCAGAGTTTAGGCCGGATTTTTGGCGGGATGGGGCTGCCTTCCGGAGCAATTGCTTTAGGTTCCGTCAAATCCAATATCGGGCACCTCAAGAGCGCTGCGGGTGCTGTTGGAATGTTGAAAACCGTGCTGGCCCTGCAGGATAAAGTCCTTCCTCCCATGGCGAATTTTTCTCATCCAAACCCCAAAATCGACTTTGCGAACCTGCCGTTTCGCGTCATCACAAAGCCGGAACCCTGGCAAAAACCGGAAGGCGATTTGCGCCGGGCTGGCGTCAGCGCATTTGGTTTTGGCGGGACAAATTTCCATATTGTTTTGGAAGAGTATGCTCCCGGGGTCTCTTTGGGCGGAACACAGGTTTTCAATGGTGTGGATCATGCGGCTGTTGAATTGCCTGTTGAAGCGGATTTGTCTTTAACTGAAGCCAACCCTGTTTCATTTACTTCGGATGAAATCCTGCAAACTGTTTTGGGCCTGGTGAGCGAGAAAACCGGATATCCGGTGGAAATGCTGGATCCGGAATTGGACCTGGAAGCAGACCTGGGTGTGGATACTGTCAAACAGGCAGAGCTGTTTGCGGAAGTTCGGGAACGCTATGGTATCCCTCGCCGGGAAGATCTCCAGCTTTCGGATTACAACACGCTGGAAAAAGTGGTGAGCTTTGTAGAAAAATCCCTGCCGGGAACTCCAGCGGAAACTGAAGAAGCCGCACCGGATGTTGCGGCTGATGAGACCGTTGAAAAACCGGATTCGTCCGCCATTACAGCCTTCATTCTTCAACAGGTCAGCGAGAAAACAGGCTATCCCTCTGAAATGCTCGATCTTGAACTGGACCTGGAAGCCGATTTGGGAATCGACACGGTGAAACAGGCGGAATTGTTTTTAGCCGTCCGGGAACACTATGGCATCCCGCGGCGGGAAGACCTGCGTTTATCGGATTACAACACGTTGGAAAAGGTCGTGGCTTTTGTAGAAGAATCGCTACCGGGGGCCCCGGTGGAGATTGAAGAAGCTGCACCGGATGTTGCGGCTGATGAGACCGTTGAAAAACCGGACTCATCCGCGATCACAGCCTTCATTCTTCAACAAGTCAGTGAGAAGACGGGCTATCCTTCTGAAATGCTCGACCTTGAGCTGGACCTGGAAGCCGATTTGGGAATTGACACGGTGAAACAGGCAGAATTGTTTTTGGCCGTCCGGGAGCATTACGGCATCCCGCGGCGGGAAGACCTGCGCTTATCGGATTACAACACGCTGGAAAAAGTAGTGGCTTTTGTGGAAGAATCCCTACCAGGAACCCCAATGCAGACAGAAGAAACGATACCGGACGTTGTTGGTGAAAGCGTGAGTGAAAAACGAGACCCGTCCGAAGTATTGGCTTTTATCCTCCAGCAGGTCAGCGAGAAAACCGGATATCCGGCTGAAATGCTGGACCCGGAATTAGACTTGGAAGCCGATTTGGGGATCGATACGGTAAAGCAGGCAGAATTATTTGCATCTGTCCGGGAACATTACGGCATTCCGCGGCGGGAAGACCTGCGTTTATCGGACTACAATACGTTGGAAAAAGTGGCGGGCTTTGTTGTTGAGTCCGGAACGGAACCGACTCTGACAGTAGCAAGTGAAGTGGAAGTTCCTTCTCAGATTGAAGAGACAGAAGCGATTTCTAAAGCACCTGATGGCGTTGGAAGGGTGCCTGCTTACCGCAAGATGCTGTTTCTAAGTGCGGAGAATTCCGAAGAGCTTTTGAGCAAGTTGATAGATGCCACAAAACAGCTTGAGACAGGGAATATACCTGCAAATGCAGTCCCGATCGCAGAAGGCTGTGCCCAACAGGAGCGCATCGCGATAGATTTCGAGACCGTGGAAGACCTTCAAAAACGAGTGGAGCGGGCGATCAAAGCCTTTGATAACCCGTCACCGAATGTCTGGAAGGCGCTTTCGGGGCAGGGTGTATACCGCGGCAGCGGGGAGCCCGGCCGATTGGCTTTTCTCTTCCCGGGCCAGGGTTCCCAGTATGTCAATATGATGCGTGACTTGTCCGTATTTGAGCCGGTGATTGAAGAGACTTTTCGGGAAGCGGATCGAGTGTTAACCCCGATTCTCGGCAAGCCGCTTACAGAATACATTTTCGTGGACAGTGATGAGGAAGGCCAGCAGCAGGAGGCTGAGGCTGCCCTGCGAGATACGACCATCACTCAGCCAGCGGTCTTAACCGCGGATGTCGCCATGCTGCGCCTGATGCGCCATTATGGGTTTGAGCCAGAAATGGTGGCCGGACACAGCCTGGGGGAATATGGTGCTCTGGTTGCCGCAGGAATGCTGGACTTCCAGGAAGCACTGGAGATTGTCAGCGCGCGCGGGCGTGAAATGAGCAAAATCTCCGTGGAGGATAACGGCTGCATGGCGGCAGTATCTGCTCCGATTGCTGAAACGGAACGCGTTTTAAAAACCATTGAGGATTATGTTGTTCTGGCAAACATTAACAGCCCGGTGCAGTCTGTGATTGGTGGTTCCACGGCCGGAGTGGATGCCGCTTTGGAAGCTTTCAAGGCGGAAGGAATCCAGGCAGTAAAGATTCCGGTTTCTCATGCTTTTCATACGCGTATTGTCGCGCCGGCCAGTGAGCCGCTGCGCCGGGTTATTATGAAAATGCATATTCGGACGCCGCGCCTGCCTGTGGCAGCCAATGTGACGGGAGCGGTTTATCCGAATGACCGGGATGAGATTATCGATCTGATGGCCCGGCAGGTGGCCTCGCCGGTTCAATTTATTCAGGGAATTAACACTCTGTATGATCTGGGGGCCAGGGTATTTATTGAAGTTGGACCGAAAAGGGTGCTCAGTGCCCTCACGTCAGATATTCTGGGAAATGACAACGAAAAAGAACCGGTTGTCCAGGTCCCCACAAACCATCCCCGTAAGGGTGGAGTGGCTTCGTTCAATGAGGCTTTGTGCGCACTGTACGCGGCCGGAGTATTTCCGGGGCAAGGCACTGAAGTTCAGTTGGACGAGACTTCTGTAAGCAGTGGACTGTCTTCTCCGGAAGCGGTGGAAGTTGTTACAGATGGACGCATCCCCCTGACGGGTTCAGTGGTTATATCCGGTGCCGGACTGGGCCTACCCGGGAAAGATGGAGCCGTATTCCGGGAAGATAACATCGAGCGTATTTTGCGCGGAGATTCTTTTATTGAGCCACTGCCTGAAGAAACTCGTAACCGGATGGTTGAAAAGCGTGTAACTCGTCTGGTCAAGAGCAGCGCAGGGGCGCTGATGGTTGAAATCGATGATCTGGATCAGACCGTCCAACTGGCAGGACAACGCGGCACCTTTAATCTTGCGGAAGAGTTTGGCCTGCCCGCTGAAAGGGCGGAAACTTACGATATCGCCACAAAGCTGGCCATTGCCGCGGGCATAGAAGCTCTGCGCGATGCCGGTATTCCATTGGTACTGCGTTATAAAGAAACCAGCAAAGGAACACTGCTGCCTGACCGTTGGGTGCTGCCCTCTGCTCTGGCCGATGAAACGGGTGTAATATTTGCTTCCGCTTTCCCCGGACTGGATCACATGGCGGAAGAGACGGAACGTTTTTACCGCCATCAAAACCTTTCCCAGAAGCTGGAAGAGCTGCGTAATCTTCAGGCGTTGGCCGGTGATCCGTCTAATCCGGTAGCAAAGGCATTGAAAGACCGGATGGAAGTTTTGGAGAAGGAACAAGCAGAATTGAACTATCACTTTGACCGCCGCTTTATCTTTCGGGTGTTAGTGATGGGGCATTCTCAGTTCGCAGAATATATCGGCGCGCGCGGACCCAGTACAGCCGTGAACGCCGCTTGTGCATCCACGACCCAGGCAGTAAGCCTGGCAGAAGATTGGATTCGCGCCGGGCGCTGCCGGCGAGTGGTGATTGTCTCCGGAGATGATGTGACCGGAGGAAGCTTGGTGAATTGGGTCGGGACCGGGATGTTCGCCACCGGTGCCACGACGACAGAAAAGGATCTGCGGTTAGCAGTGCTGCCATTTGACCGCCGCCGGAATGGAATGATTATGGGGATGGGGGCCGCAGCGCTGGTAGTGGAAGCGGAAGACGCAGTGCGTGAACGCGGTATGCGGGCTATTTGCGAAATTCTTGCCTCTCAAACGGCAAACAGCGCTTTCCATGGAACGCGGCTGGATGTGGCCCATGTCAGTCAGGTTATGAATCAATTGATCTCTCAGGCAGAACGGCGTTTTGCTCTGTGCCGGGAAGAGATTGCCGGACAAACCATGTTTGTCTCACACGAGACTTACACGCCGGCCCGCGGGGGCAGCGCTGCAGCGGAAATCCACGCGCTCCGGAACACCTTTGGAGATCATGCCAACAAGGTTGTAATTGCCAACACAAAAGGCTTCACCGGCCATACGATGGGGGTGGGAGTGGAAGACGTGGTCGCGGTTAAAGGGTTGGAGTACGGTGTTGTTCCACCTATCGCGCATTACGATGATGCTTTTGAACCGGACCCGGATCTGGGAGATTTGAACCTCTCTCATGGAGGGGAATACCCTGTGCAGTACGCGCTGCGGTTGGGAGCCGGTTTTGGTTCCCAGATTGCCATGACTTTGACACGGCATATTCCAGGTGTTGGGGAACGAAAGGTTAAGGAAAAGTACCAGCAATGGCTGGAGGCAGTTACGGGAATACCGCAGGCAGCGGTGGAGGTGGTGCAGCATACACTGCGAATTCAACAGACTGTACCCCCGGTGAAACCACCTGCGCAATCGACCTGGACTTATGGACAGGGACCGACAGCCTGGGCAGCATCCCTCGGAAAGATGCAAGCTGTTGCTCCGGAAACAGCGGAGATTGTGGAAGCCCCGGCTCTGGCGGAAATTAACCCGGAGGAATCTGTTTTGGAAGAGTCTCCCGAAAGTCTGACCCCGCCGGTATCCACCATTGAACCGGAATCCGGAGAAATTGTGCAAATGCTGTTGGCGATGGTCAGCGAAAAAACCGGTTATCCGCAGGAGATGCTGGATATGGAGCTTGATCTGGAAGCGGATCTGGGTGTGGATACCGTGAAACAGGCAGAACTGTTTGCGGCGGTTCGGGAACATTATGAAATACCCCGCCGAGAAGACCTTCAGCTTTCGGATTACAACACACTGGCCAAGGTGGTGCGGTTTGTGGAAGAATCACTGGCTGAAAAATCTGCTGTGTCCGAACCTGTTTTGGAACAAGCGGTCAATATGGAAGAAAAAAGCGTTGAAGAAATTGAAATTGAGGAGGCGGAGCGGGTTCTCGTTCGCCGCGTGCCCACCCCGGTGCTGCGCCCGCGATTAGATTTATGTTTTCCGACCGGTGTCACCATCAATGAAGAAAGCCGGGTGATTATCGTCCGGGATCAGGGAAGGGTGCATGACTCCCTGTTACAACTACTTCATGCCCGGAAGGCTGGCGCGCTGGTGTTGGAGCCGGGAATGCCGCATGAAATTGAAACGGCTGTTCAGAACTGGTTGGCAGAAGGACCTGTTCAGGGTGTATTTTTCCTGGCTGCGTTGGATATCGAAGCTTCGATGGCAACCATGACCTCTGATGAATGGCAGGCAGAGCTTGATCGCCGCGTTCTTCCGCTCTACTCCGTGATGCGCATGCTGCCGAATGCGGGTTTCCTGACCTGTGGAACGCGTTTTGGCGGGCTGCATGGCTGCCAGCCGGGCAGCGCGACCAGCCCAATGGGTGGTTTGGTAAGTGGTTTTGCCAAAGCATTGGCCTGGGAACGGCCCAATATGGCAGTGAAAGTGGTTGATTTTGAAGAACAAGAAAGTGCTTCTTCTGTGGCTGCGAATTTGTTGGATGAAACCTTGCAGGACCCGGGTACAGTGGAGGTTGGCTGGGAAGACGGGCAGCGGTTTGGCGTCGCTGCGCTGGAGCAGGAACTTCCAGCAGAGCCTGATCTGTCGATTGAAGCGGGAAGTATTTTCCTGATCAGCGGCGGAACCGGTGGGATTACAGCTCCAATTATTGAAAACCTGGCGCGTAAAACCAGAGGAACATTTTATCTTTTGGGACGCACTGTTTTACCCGCAACAGATGATCCGGACATTCAGCAATTAAAAGCAGATCGCAATGGCCTTCGGGATGAATTGATCCGGCGGAAGAAGGAAAGTGGCGAGAAAGTTACTCCGGCAATTGTGGAACGGAAACTGGCTGCGCTGGAACGGGCAGCGGCCTGTCTTGAAACCATGCAGGCTGTTGAAGCGGCGGGTGGAAAAGCACGCTATCTGCAATGCGATGTGCTCAATGCACAATCGGTGCAGGGTGCTGTGGATGTGGTGCTGCAGACAGAAGGAAAAGTCGATGTGTTAATTCATGCCGCCGGTGTTGAACACAGCCGCCGTCTTGAGAATAAACCGCTGGAGGAATTTGTTAACACAATTGCTGTAAAGGCGACCGGTTTTTATCACTTGTTCCACAGTCTGGCAGAAAAAGGGAAATTACCCGAAGCGGTGGTAGCCTTTTCGTCGGTTGCCGGACGTTTTGGTAATGCCGGACAGACGGATTACGCCGCGGCAAATGACCTGCTCTGTAAAATGGTGAGCGCTATTCGGCGCCAGCATCCCGATATCAAGGCGATTGCACTGGATTGGGGCGCATGGGCAGATGTAGGTATGGCGAGCCGGGGCTTTATTCCGAATTTGATGGCACGAGCCGGCATTGACATGCTTTCACCGGCCGAGGCGGCTCCACAGGTTTACAAGGAATTGGTGTACGGTTTACCGGGTGAGGCTATCCTGGCCGGGTCGTTAGGCATCCTGATTGCTCCGCGTGAAGCAGCCGGTGGTTTGGACCTTGAACGTGCGAATGAGGCGCTGACAACCGGGCAGCCGATTCATGTTATGCTCAGCCGGGCGACCGGGTTGGATTTGGAAGAAGGTGTAATCCTTGAAGCGGAACTCGACCCCAAAGATGAGCCTTTCTTACGGGATCACGCGTTGAATGGCACGCCGCTGCTGCCCGGGGTGATGGGAATTGAAGGATTTTCTGTGGCGGCTCAACATGTAGCTTCGGTATTGGGCGCGAAAAAAGGCAGTTTCAAAACGGCAAGTCTTGAGGATATTCGCTTCATGGCACCCTTCAAGTTTTACCGGAATGAGCCGCGCCAGGTAACCTGGAAAGCCAGAGTTCATCGTGAAAAAACCGGGCTGGTGGCGTATGTTGTGCTTCAGTCTACGCACGCTTTGCGGATGCAGCCGGAGGAAACCATACAACATTTTTCCGGTAAGGTTCATCTTGTTCCTACAAATGAACCTCTTGGGGCGGGATTGGTTGAACCGCCGCATTGGAACAGCGAAAAAAGCGTTAAGAAAGAGGATATCTACCGCCTGTATTTCCACGGCCCGGCTTTTCAGGTCCTGGAAGGTGTGGAACGTACCAATGGCACGGTGGTGGGCAAGCTCCAAACCGGACTGCCTTCATTTACAGCGAACAAACAAAACCTGGTGAGTCTGCCGTTGTTGGTGGAGCTTTGCTTGCAGACAGCGGGAGTATATGAGATTGGCGCAACAGGTGCTCTCAGTCTGCCGCAATCGATTGGCTCACTTACTTTGCACCAGCTTGCGATGGGGGTTGAAGATCTTTTCGCTGAAGTCTATCCCAAGCGGGATACAGATGGCCGGGTGTACTTTGACGCTCGTGTGGTGGATGGCAAGGGAACGGTCTATCTTGAAATGCACAGATACCAGACGTCTTCAATGCCTTATGCAGCTGACAAGAACCTTGTCAAACCGCTTGAAATTCTGATATCCGGCAGCAAACACAAACCGGGGATTGGATGACCTTTATTTACTGGATGCTTTACACGGCCGGGGCGGACAGCCCCGGCTTTTCTCCTTCCAATGGAAAGGATTTCTTCAGCGCGGTTGAATGGGAACATCTGGCTCGGATGCGCTTTGCGCTCCGACGAAATTCATTTGTGCTTGGCCGCAAGGCTACCAAGGGGCTGCTCCAGGGCTGCTGTTCAGAATTGAAAGAGATTCCCAAAAACCGCATCAGCATTGAAAACGATGCTTCCGGCGCTCCTTACGCACGGGTGGATGGGAAACGCTTGCCGGGCCGTCTTTCCATCAGCCACAGTGGGGTGCGTGCATTCTGTGCATATACAGAAGATAATATTGGAATAGGCGTGGACCTGGAGGAGATACAGCCCCGTTCAAAGAGTTTCCTGCTAGATTACTTCACGCCTGCGGAGATTGCCGAAGCGGAATCACAACCCCTTGAGAGACAGGCCCTGTGGATTACTGCTGCCTGGAGCGCAAAGGAGGCTGTGCTCAAGGCTCTGCAGACAGGCCTGCGGGTAGATACCCGGCAGGTGGCGATCAGTTTTCCGGAAACGGATAAACTTGCAAAAGACACACCGGCGTGGATACCCTTCCTTGTGAACAAAGCGCCGGAACCTGCATATCAATGGCAGGGCTGGTGGCGGGTGGATGAACAACAGGTACTTACACTGGTGCAGGCCCGAATGGATTTGTTGGAAAGCCCTCCGGTGTTAAAAGAGATTCCGGCCTGATCGTACTGCTTGTGATCGACCGGATAAATTTATACCCAAAGCTGGTCTGGCTGGATTGGGCTTGCCAACAATATTGCTGTTTTACACGGGGAGATAATTTGCCAGGCTTTGGGGCAGGTGGATGCCTTGCAGGTCCAACATTCGCAGACGGAAAAGATAAGCACACCCTTTCAATAATTGAAGGTTGACATCGACCACATGCCGGTTGGAAACCTCTTCGAGGGTGGTCCCACGCACCCAGTCATTGAAGGCACCCATCGAGGGCCCGCACCAGATCTGATAGTCCATCCTTCTTTCGGGTACACCCTGGTTTGACCAACGGGAAGACAGCCCCAGATACCAGCGGAACACGAGGGCCATTTTTTGTTTGGGGTCTTTCTCGGCACGTTCAATCTGGCGGGGGTCACGCTCCGTGAAAAAGGCCACCGTATCACTCCAGACTTCACCCAGGCCGCGCTGGAAGATTTTGGTTTCCAGCGTTTCTCGCTCCTTTGCCGGGATATCTTCCAATGAATCGTAACGGTTGTAAAGTTCGTAGAGTTTGGAGGCCCGCATGGGGAACAAAGTGCCGCGTTTGAGAACCTGCACTCTTACGCCCATTTCGAACATATCCGAAGAGGGAGCCATGGTAACATCGGTCATTGCCGCCTGTGCCAGGAGTGCCCGGGTGTGGTCCGAAGCCCCGGATTCAATACAGGCCTGGTTGATTGAGCCGGTTACTACATAAGCTGCGCCCATCATGAAGGCTGCCAGAGCGGACGCCGGGGTGCTGATCCCACCACCTGCACCAATCCGCACCGGTGTAGGGTAATTGTATTTTTCCTGTAACTCATCACGATATGCCAGCATGGCGGGGAGGAGTGATACCAGTGGACGGTTGTCGGTATGCCCTCCGGAATCTCCTTCGGCAGTAATATCGTCGGCTATGGGGACATGCTTTGCCAGTTCAGCCTGAAGCGGGGTGATCTTTCCTTCTGCCACGAGGTCGGAGAGCATATCCTCCGGTGCGGGTTCCATGAAGCGCCGGGCTACTTCTTTGCGGGAGAGTTTAGCGACGATATGGTTGGCGATCCGGATTTCTCCGGAGGGCAACTGAGAAAGTCCGCTGGCGCGGTAGTAAACCAGGCTTCGTGTCAGTCCCAGATAAGCGGAAGCTTCAATGTTGCGCACACCATGTTTCAGAAAGAGTTCGACTGCATTTCTTTCCATTGCGGGTTCACTCGGGCTGTTGAGGAGGTTAAACATATAGGGACCTTGCGGCAGTGCCGCCTGGATTTTATGGATAGCTTCTTCAACCCGCGCCGAGATCAACCCGCCAGCGCCAAAAGAACCCATCATTCCGGCCTCTCCCAAAGCAATGACCATTTGGGTCGAAGAGATGCCGTTTGCCATGGCTCCCCCGTAAAGGGCATAACGCGTTCCATAGGTGGTTTTGAATCCATCATCCCCTAACGACTCGGGAAGGAGAGCCGGAAGCCAGGCGGCCAGCGGGTGTGTGCCGTTGGGGGCCGGATGGCCTTCCTGTGTCAGGCCGATTTCTTCACCGCGTACAACCGCAAAGAGCGGACCGGTCAGGTTGAGCAACTGCAGGCGCTGACTTTCTGAATCAAAGGCTACGGAGTTTTCCGGACCTGCCCATAATAGGTTTAATGGAGAAGATTGGGGCCGTTTTGTGAAATTGGCTGTCCGTTCGGTTGAGTAAGTTTCATTCATTTAATAGCATCCTTGTAATCAATCTGGAGGCACCTCCTGTTGAATTTGGAGAAAAACATAGGATAACCTCACAAGTGTAAACCCTGAAATTCCGGTTGGGTTGCGGTTGAAAAGTGAATTCTGGCGGGCAGTTATCTTTACTTGTGAAACTTAAATGCTGTGGGAAAGAAGGTGGCTTGTGAAAATGGAAGAAATTTTTAAGGAAAAATTTAAAGTTCTAAAAGCCTGCAATATTGGCAAGAATAAACTTGAACGGCATCCGACTCGGTATAATTAAAAGAAATTGCAATAGAATAGAAGAAATAAACTTTTTTGTCCCCTTTTTCGGGTTGAGAGGTGTTTATTAAGTATAACCTGCGAGAGAGGGAGATGAGTATTAACGAAAACGTGATGAGTAAATCCCATTCGAACGAGCAGGCATGGACACAGCCGGAATTTGAAGAGGTGTTCAAAGCGCATTGGGAACGCATTTATAGGGTGGCGTTCCGCCTGACCGGAAGCCCAGATGAAGCGGAAGACCTGGCGCTGGAAGTGTTCTGGCGATTATGGCATCGTCGGCCTGCCCGGTTGGACAATGTGGCAGGCTGGTTATATCGCGTCGTCTCGAATTTAGGGTATAACGCTCTGCGTGCCGCGCGTCGGCGTCGTCAGCACGAACAGGAGGCCGGAAACCAGGCGCTTGAAGCCTGTGAAGAAAATTTTCCGGTCCGGGTGGCCGAACAATCTATTGAGCGGGAATATGTGCGGCAGGTTTTATCTAAAATGCCTGCCCGTCAGGCTCGCTTGCTGACGCTGCGTTATTCAGGGCTGAATTATCAGGAAATTGCAGAAGCGCTTCAAATTTCTCCCGCCTCCGTGGGTAAATTGCTGAACCGTGCAGAAAAAGCTTTCTGCCGGATTTATGAGCAAGGAGAGAAAAATGCACTTGAAGAATAGTGTGCTGCGGATGATGTTGGACCAGGAGCTTCCTCTGGATGAACTGCATCAGGCAGAGGCTCATCTTTCCGCGTGCGGCGAGTGCCGTCAGCGGCTGGCGGAGATTAAAACGCGCCAAGAACAGGTCCATGCGGTTTTTTCTGTGCTGGAACCCAACCCGCGCGAAGCCCTTCCAACCGAAAGCACTGCACTCTCCCGGCTCGCACTCAGAGAGAAGGAGGCATATCCAATGTCCGCAATGAAGATTCGGCGCCCGGTGTGGGTGCTGGTTGTTCTGACTGTTGTGTTTGCGGCTGCATTTACATTCCCACCGGTACGTGCTTTTGCCAGTGAACTGCTGGCTTTTTTCCGTGTGGAAGAGGTGACGACCATCCCTTTAGATACATTCAGCTTGAAAGACCTTCCAACCGACCCGACTCTGGTTGAGGCAATCGGAGAATTATTCTCCGAATCGGTCTCTGTTGTGGAAGGCAATCCTGAAGATTATCAACTGGTTGTCGATGCACAAAGCGCGAGCGATGCGGCTGGTTTTGAGGTCCGTCTTCCGGTGGGTGTTGATGCACCGGAAGAAATTCGGGTGGATCAAAGTTTTACCTTTGATATTCAGTTGGATGGTACAAGCGCGCAGCAGGTGGTTGATCAGTTCGGTATGGCGGATGTGGAACTCCCCGCCGAACTGGATGGTGCTGTGATCGAAGTCAGCATCCCAAACCGGGTAAGCGCCAAATATGGTTCCTGTCCGGATGATAGCGAAGATGAACATAAAGAATGGAACTGGGAATGCATCATCTTTTCACAATCTCCCAGTCCGGTGGTGAGCGCTCCATCAGATCTGGACCCGGCTTTGCTGGCAGAGATTGGTTTACAGATTCTGGGAGTCAGCCCGGAAGAAGCGGCGGCTTTCAGCCAGTCCGCAGATTGGACGACTACTCTCACGATTCCGATTCCACGCGGTGACGTGGAATACCGTGAAGTGCAGGTGGATGGTGTGACGGGATCCCTGTTTGAGCGTCCAACTTCTGGCGATCCGGATGAAATGCGTGGCTATACTTTGGTCTGGTTGAAGGATGGCATGATCTATTCCATTGTGGGAGGAGATACTCAGACAAAGGCGCTTGAGCTGGCCGAGAGTTTACCCTGATCCATTAACTTTGATGCGATACAATTCCCGGGATGAGATCCTTCATCCCGGGAAGATTTGAGAAAAGGACATGACAGAAACATACGCGATTGAGACCTATCATTTGCGAAAAGAATATGGCCCAAAAGTGGCAGTTCAGGATCTTTCCCTGAGCGTTCGCCGTGGGGAAGTGTTTGGCTTTTTAGGTCCGAATGGTGCCGGAAAAACGACTTCCATCAAAATTTTACTAGGATTGGTATCCCCAACAGCAGGAGCAGGAGCACTGCTTGGCCGGCCTTTGGGTGATTTGCAAACCAGGGAACGGATTGGTTTTCTGCCGGAGCATTTTCGTTTTCCTGATTGGTTGACGGGCGAGGAATTTTTGCTATACAACGGTCGCCTGTGTGGCAAACTGGAAAGAAAATTAGCTTCGCGAGTCAATGAATTGTTAGATCTGGTGGGTTTGACTGCACATCGGAAATTATTGATTAAAACGTATTCCAAGGGGATGCTCCAAAGAATTGGATTGGCACAGGCATTGGTGAATGACCCTGATCTGGTTTTTCTCGATGAGCCCACCTCGGGCCTGGACCCGGTGGGACGCCGCCTGGTGCGGGACATTATTGGAAAGCTTCGGGAAGAAGGGAAAGCGGTATTCCTTAATTCGCACCTGCTCAGCGAGGTGGAAATCACTTGTGACAGAGTGGCATTTATCAAATACGGGAAAGTATTGCGAACAGCCGATCTCAAGGAAATGCTTGATGGTGATACACGCCTGGATGTACATGCCGAGGGACTGACATCGGAGGTCCTTGAGGGCTTGGCCGAATTTGGAAGGGTGGTGGAAGCACAGGATTCCCGACTGATGATGGTGGTTGACAACAGAACTCGCCTACCTGATATTAATCGTTATTTGATTGAAAAGGATGCTAAAGTTTTTGCCTTTACCCCCAAACCAATTGACCTGGAAGATTTGTTTTTGGAAATTATTGGCACGGATGGAGGGCTATGATGGCAGTCTGGATTATCGCAGAGTTAACGATCAAAGAAGCCGTCCGACGCCGGATTGTGCTGGTAGGTGTTGTGTTAGGCATTGTTCTGTTGGGGTTTCACGCAGCCGGATTTGGCTATATCAGACAGCAAATTGAAATGTATGGCTCAGAGGGTACCATGAGCCGCTTTGAGTTTTATAATTTCCTTACCATGTCCGGATTTTACGCGGTCAATTTTCTGGCACTGATGCTGATGGGGTTGACATCTGCCAATGCGCTGGCCGGAGAGATCAATTCCGGCGCGGTGCAAACGATGGCGGTCAAACCGGTCCGTCGGGTGGAAATTGTTTTTGGAAAATGGTTGGGACTGGCGATCCTTGGTGCGGGGTATTTGTTGTTGATGATGGGGGGAATGTGCCTGAGCGTCTGGCTTCAAACCCGTTATTTACCTCCTAATCTTCTGACCAGTGCCCTGTTGGTCTATCTAAATGTGTTGTTAATCGAAACAGTTGCTCTGGCCGGCAGCAGCAGTCTTTCTACCCTGGCAACCGGTGGGTTGATCTTTGGCCTGTTTGGTGTGTCCTTTGTTGGGGGTTGGGTAGAGCAGATTGGCTCCTTTTTGGAGAGCCAACCCGCTGTGGAGTTGGGTATTCTTTCCAGTCTGATTTTCCCCGGTGAGGCCGTCTGGCGACGGGCGGCATATCTGATGTCTACCAGCCTGGTTCGCATGATTGGTGGCCCGTTTATTTCAAAATCGGTTCCCAGCCCAATAATGGTGGTTTATGCGTTTGTGTATCTGGTCATCGCTTTTGTATTGGGGGCGTGGTTATTCTCCCGACGTGATTTATGAGCCACAGTTTGTTCTTGTTCGGGAAAATCAAAAAGTGTAAACGTTTCTAAAAAGGCTCTTAAATAAACAACACAAGTTTGCAAGCTAAATATAAAAAAAGAAACCGCTATTTTAGGCGGTTTCTTTTAAGTTTTTGTGTTGGGGTAATTTGCATCGGCATTTGTTGCATCCGGATTCATGCAGTCGATTGATTTTAATCTCAGTTGACGCGAGTGAGCATGACCGGTTTCCCGCGCAGCGAATATTGCCCGCTGCTTTGTTTCAGGATCTGCCGGACGTGTTTTTCTGAAACATCCACAAAGGTGTGTTTGGTGTGAATATCAATTTCGCCAATGGCACGCCCCGGAATTCCAACTTCGCTGGCAATCGCGCCCACCACGTCTCCGGGGCGCAGTCCGTGTGCGTTCCCTAGATTTAATTTCAGCCGCACCATATCGGCATCCCGTTGATCGCGTTTGCGATTTGATTTATCTTTGTTGGATCTCTTTGACTTTTTTGGGCTGGAAGCTGCGCGAGTACCTGCTTTATGGCTTGAACTGCGAGTGGAATGGGGTTTTTCAACGGGTTGAGAGACATCGATCATTGCAAGGCTGCCTTCATTAGCCCGTGCAAGCTGGATGGCCGCAGCAGCGATTTCGATCATATCGAAACTGGTCTCGGAAAGCTGGGCAATCAGCGCACGTTCGTGTGAGATTTTTCCTTTCCCGAGTTGCTCCGTCAGGCGTTCCAGAAATCGCTGATCCCGCCGGGCCAGAATATCTTCGCGGGTCGGCACCTGGCATGCTTTGATTGCCTGTTTGGTGAAACCTTCAATTCGTCTCAGCCGACCCTGTTCACGTGGGGTCAGCAGCGTGATGGCAACACCGGTACGTCCGGCCCGGCCTGTCCGGCCGATGCGGTGGACATAATCTTCTGGGTGCTCCGGGATATCGAAGTTGATGACGTGGGACATGTCTTCAATATCCAGGCCGCGAGCGGCTACATCAGTAGCGATCAATAGTGTAATAACGCCCTCACGGAAACGGTTGAGGACCAGTTCACGTTTGTCCTGGTCTAAATCGCCATTCAGGGTATCCGCAGGATAGCCGCGGCGCATCAATTCATCCGCGAGTTCCCGTGTTCCGGCTCTTGTCCGGGCAAAGATCAAAGCACTTTTCACATCTTCCACTTCCAACAGGCGGATCAGAGCTTCCAGTTTACCCTCTTTACGTACCTGATAATAGCGTTGTTCAATTTCTGCAACGGTCATCCGTTTGGGATTAATGGTAATCTCGTAGGGGTTGGTCAGATATTTCTCTGCCAGCTTGCGGATCGGTTTTGGCAATGTGGCCGAAAAGAGGGCGGTTTGCCGGTCTTCCGGAACTTCGGAGAGGATGGTTTCAACATCATCGATGAAGCCCATTTTAAGCATTTCGTCTGCTTCATCGAGTACCAGGAAGCGCACCTGGCTGAGATCCAGGAGTTTTTTGTTAATTAAATCCAGCATACGGCCAGGGGTTCCGACTACAATATCCACGCCGCGTTTGAGCTGACGAATTTGGATACTGTAAGATTGGCCCCCGTATACCGACATCACCTGGATGGGGCTGTTTTGTGCCATACGTTCGGTGGCTTCAGCCACCTGGATAGCTAACTCACGGGTTGGTGCCATTACCAACGCCTGGACAACTCCCTTTTGGGGTTGTAATTGCTGCAAGATGGGAAGCATAAAAGCTGCGGTTTTTCCGGTGCCTGTTTGGGCCTGCCCGATTACATTGCGTCCTTCCAAAAGAGCCGGGAGAGCTGCCAATTGGATAGGGGTAGGTTCTTCGAAACCCATTTGCTCAACGGTATGCACCAGTCGTGGCTGCAGACCTAAATTCTCAAACTGTGAAACCATTCAAAATTCTCCTAGAAACAATAAAGTGCTCCACCTGACCGGCGAGGCACTTCAAACCAAGCACGATAATTGATTTGGCAGATAAAACACCAAACATTGCATTATAACACAACTATAACTTGGCAAGCATTTTTTGCGCGAAAATTCAGGATAGAAAACTGTAACAGCTGCCAAAACCCTGTGAGAAAGATTTGAGAATTTACCCTATCCAAGGATAGAGAAAACAACGACGCATAAGTTGATCGATATCCTGATCATAGCAACTTGTGCAGTCTTCAGTGGAGCAGAGAGTTAGACAGAGCTGGAGATGTTTGGACAGGAGAAAGAATATCTTGAATTACCCAATGGGATTCCCTCACAGGACTGTTTTCGATATTTGTTCATCAAATTAGACGTGAAGGCATTTGAGAAAAGCTTTCGGCAATGGAAAGCGGCAATTTACATGGTCAGCGCCTAGGCAGCATTGGGATATGTTTTGAATCAGGAGTAAACCCCAAGTGAAGAAACTGGCATTTTATATCTTTTGAAAGTGTTGAAGGTAAACTTCGATTGTTTCCCGGTTTACTTTTTCAATGGAGAATTCTCTTTCTGCCAATTCTCTTCCTTTTACAGCAAATTGATGGCGTAAATCCGGGTTTTCGATCAATTCTTGCATTCTTTCAGCCAGGGAGGGTGGATCTTTCTTCGGTACCAAATACCCATTCACTCCGTGTTTGATTACATCCCTGCAGCCGGGAATATCAGTGGCAATGGTTGGGCGTTGGCTGGCAGCAGCTTCTGTTAAAACTCGTGGCAGGCCTTCGTGATAAGATGGCAAACAAATTACGTGCGACAGGGTATAAATCTCTCGCATGTCTTCCTGGAATCCCCACCATTCAACAATACCATCAGCTTGCCATTTGGAAAGCAGTTCGGCAGGGATGCTGGATGGGTTTTTGTCAGTATCGCCTACCAACAAGAAACGTGCTTGGACGCCTTTTTTGTGAAGGATCCGTGCTGCCTCAACAAAATCTCCAACGCCTTTGTCCCAAAGCATGCGCCCTACAAAAGTCACGGTTGGTATTCCGTTCTTTTCAGGTTTTGGAACAAAATGATTACAGTCGACGCCAGACCCGAAAATTAAATATGACTGACCCTGCTTAATTATTTTATGGTCGAAAAACAATTTCTGGTCATCGGGATTTTGAAAAATCACGCTGGTATGTTTTAAAGCAATTTTATAAAGCTGAATAACCAGCTGTTGAAGTGCTTTTAACGTGAATTTATCTTTTGAGAAAATATATCCCAGGCCTGTAACTGCATTTACCGTGCCGGGAACTTTAGTAATCCGTGCAGCTAATGAGCCATAGATCACCGGTTTGATCGTGAAATGATGCACCAAATTGGGTTTCTCTTGTCGGTATAAACGAATAATTCTGAAAACGCTGATGATTTCCGTGAGAGGATTCATTCCCTTGCGTGAAAGTTGAATCGGTACCCATCGAAAATCAAGATCCTGAAGCCGGCCGTTGTATGTTCCGGGTGGTGTAGCCAGGACAATGTCGTTCCCCTGGTCCCTGAGTTCTTTTATCAACGGCAAGCGAAAATTGTAGAGATACCAATCCGTATTAGCAAACAATAAAATTTTCATAATCATTTCACGTAAGTGGTGAGATACAAGCTTCTTCATGCAAGGAAGAGGGAACTGAGATGACTCACAAAATGATTATACCTTTTCACCGGTAATGTAAAAAGACCTGATGAGTCAGAGTTGGATGGTATCTAATGGAACTTAACCTCTCGAAATCACCGCAACGATATCATGATCTGGGAATATAGACTGCACCTCCAAATAGGTATTTATAGAGGAATTTAGATTTTTATTCTCCATCGTCACGTCGTGCGGTATATTTTTTTTACCAAATGAACGGCCATAACAGGTATGAATTCATCAAATAATAATTCGGCAAGTTGGCGCAATGGTGGAACTGGGTTTACATGAGGAACGATGTGATGATCGTCATTAATGGTAGAATGTGGTAGTTAAAAGGATCAGAGTAGTGGTGCAGTAAAGTTACTCAACTCCGAAAATTTCATTAACAAAACGGTGAAAAACACGCCAAATATTTTCAGGGGTGCCGTGGTTGCCGATCCATTTACCCACTGTCATATGTCTGTCAGGGTATGTCGGAAGGGCGGAGCATGGAAAGAAAATGTGGAAAAAATCTTAAGAATATGGATAAACAACCCATCGATAATATACTCGTAAAATTGCGCAATAAATCAAAATCCATACCTCATTATTTATATGTTGATTATGGAAATTACCGGGACACAATATTTCTAGCAGGTTCAGGTCGAAGCGGAACAACCTGGCTTCAAGAAATGATTAATTATAAAAATGAATACCATATTCTGTTTGAACCCTTCCACTCAAAGTACGTAAAAGAACTAAAGGATTGGAATTACAGACAATATCTGAGGCCGACCAATCAAGATCCGAAATATATTGAGCCGGCAAAATGTATTTTAAGCGGAAAAATTCGTAATAAATGGATTAATAAATTTAATCGCAGAATTATTTCACATAAAAGAATAATCAAAGACATACGCGCGAATTTTTTGTTAAGATGGATACATGATCAATTCCAGGGAATTCCAATTGTGCTCATACTTCGTCATCCCTGCGCTGTAGCGAATTCCAGATTAATTTTAAAGTGGAACACACATTTTAAGGAGATTTTTCAACAAAACGATCTTGTTACAGACTATTTTGATTTTGTCAAGAAAGAAGCGGAAGACATGAATGATCCATTTGAAAAACATATTTTTATGTGGTGCCTGGAGAATTATGTTCCGCTTAAGCAATTTAAGGAAAATGAGATACTGATCACATTTTATGAAGATCTTTGCGTTAATTTTCCGGAAGAAAGCGAACGGATTTTTAATTATTTGGGAAAAAGCCTGCCGAAAAATCCGAATGATTTGATGCAGAAGCCAAGTTCAATGAGCCGGAAAGACAGCCCAATCAAAATGAATATGGGACTGGTAAATTCATGGAGAAAGAATGTTACAGACGGGCAGATCGGACGAGCGATTGAAATCATGAAATTATTTGGACTGGATGCAATTTATGGCGAACAGGATATGCCAAAGATTAACACGCAGGAAGTCTTGAAAATTTTATGATCGGATTTATCAACCATATATGGCGATCTCATTATACCGATCCGTTCCTGTAAATGCAGGATCGGAGAATGAAATCTAGTCTTTCAGGAGCAGTTATTGTCACCCCCCAACACTCAATTTGATCATCAAGAATGGTCTCTCATCATCCGGCCCAAACGAGCCTGGTGGGACCTGCGTCTGGGTCAGGTCTGGCGCTATCGCGATCTGATCCTGCTTTTCGTTCGTCGAGACTTCGTTTCCTATTACAAGCAAACCATTCTCGGACCGCTGTGGTTCCTCATCCAGCCTCTGCTGACCACGCTGACCTTTACGGTCATTTTTGGCAATATCGCTGCCCTGCCCACCGACGGCCTGCCGCAGTTCCTTTTTTACCTTTCCGGCACTGTCATCTGGAGCTATTTCGCCAGCTGTCTCACCAAAACCTCCGAAACCTTTATCGCCAATGCTAACATCTTCGGTAAGGTCTATTTTCCTCGCTTGGTGATGCCCATTTCGATTCTATTCTCTAACCTGATCACTTTTGCCATCCAGTTTGGGCTGTTTCTCGGCTTTCTGTTCTATTTCATCGTTATGGGTTCTGCTGTGCGCGTCACCTGGTGGGTCATCCTGCTGCCCCTTTTGCTGATTCTCATGGCTGGTCTAGGGCTGGGTTTTGGCATTATTATTTCTTCCCTCACTACCAAATACCGCGACCTGCGTTTTCTGGTGACCTTTGGCGTCCAGCTTTGGATGTACGCCACCCCAATCATTTATCCGGTTTCTTCCATCCCGCAGCGTTTTCAGCGGTTGATCCTGCTCAACCCGATCACCCCGATCGTGGAAGCGTTCCGCTTTGCCTTTTTGGGAACCGGCGCTTTCAGTTGGGGCATGCTGGGCTACAGTTTTGGATTTATGCTGGTGGTGGTTTTGGTTGGGATTGTTATCTTTAACCGGGTCGAAACAACTTTTATGGATACGGTTTAGTTATGGGCAATGTTGTTATCTCTGTTGAAAACTTAAGCAAACGTTACGACCTGGGGGTAATCGGCACTGGCACCATCTCGCGCGACTTGAACCGCTGGTGGGCCCGTTTACGCGGACAACCTGATCCCTACACCAAGATCGGCCAGATCGACCATGGTAATCGTCAGGGCGAGAGCATCTGGGCACTCAAAGATGTCAGCTTCGAGGTAAAGCAGGGTGAGGTGCTGGGTATTATTGGTCGCAATGGGGCTGGCAAAAGTACCCTACTCAAAATCCTTTCCCAGGTGACGGCCCCTACTGGGGGTTTGGTGAAAGTAAAAGGACGTATTGGCAGCCTGCTGGAGGTTGGCACCGGCTTTCATCCCGAGCTGACCGGGCGCGAGAATGTGTACCTGAATGGAGCCATTCTGGGCATGACCCGCGCTGAGGTCGACCGCAAGTTTGATGAGATTGTTGATTTCTCGGGTGTGGAGAAGTTTATTGATACCCCCGTAAAACGCTATTCTAGCGGTATGTATGTCCGTCTGGCCTTTGCTGTGGCGGCGCATCTCACCACAGATATTTTGATCGTCGATGAAGTGTTGGCGGTGGGGGATGCTGAGTTTCAGGAGAAATGCCTTGGCAAGATGGGGAACGTGGCAAATGAGGGTAGAACTGTATTGTTTGTAAGTCATAATATGGGAAGCATACGAAATTTGTGTAAACGATCAATTCAATTAGCGAAGGGGGAAATATTACGCGATGGAAATACAATTGATATTGTAGAAAATTATCTTTTTGATAGCGATCATGAAATTTCATTAAATGGAAAATATATAAAAGCATTTGAAATATTGAATTCCTTAGACCAAGAATCGAAGTATATTCTTTCAGGTGAATGTACAACATTAAATATTCTTATTGATACTGGTGAGGATTATTTATTGAATACAAATATCAGAATGGGAATTTATTCCAGATATGGAGATCGCATTGCAACTTTGGAAGAAACATATATGAAGTTGAAACCTCAAGGTCCAATAAAATGCCAAATAGACTCGCTACCATTGACACCTGGTTTATATTTCATAAATATTGCAATAAATGGTTATACAAATAATGGGGATGTTTATCATGAACGGGTTATTCATGCTGGTGAACTCAACGTTTTGGCCAATCCAAAATATCCATACTCAAACAAACAATCTCCCGGAAATACATTTATAAAGTATCGTTGGAGTTCATGAAATGCAGGTTAAGAAGAAAAATATACAGTTCGTTTCTGAAAATTATCTTTGTTGTGGTTGTGGTACGTGTGTTATTGCATGTAAACAAAAAGCAATTAGATTGATTTTCGATGATAAATCGGGATTGTATATACCAATAGTCGATGAGAATAAATGTATTGGATGTGGAGAATGTATTATTGTTTGTCCGGGTATAAATCCAAAAGTAGGCAATAATAAATTAACTAATTATTCTTATTTAGGTGAAATATCGGGATGTTACTATGGATGGAGCCTCAACAAAGAAATTAGGCTGAATGGTGCTTCAGGGGGTATTGCAACAACTATATTGAATCACTTGTTTTCTTCCAAAGAAATTGATGGAGCCATTGTCGTTAAGAATATAAAGGGAAGTCTTTTGGGAGAAAGTTATATTGCTTCATCACCCGCTGATCTATTAGAAAGTCAACAATCTAAATATTTTCCGATACCTACTAATTTGGTGCTTGATAAAATAAAAAATACAAGCAAAAAATATGCATATGTTGGTTTACCTTGTCAAATTGTTGGTCTACGGAACTTACAAAAAAAAGATACCTGTTTGAAAGAGAGCATCACTTGTGTTGTTGGATTATTTTGCAGTCGAACGCCTAGCTTGTTAGCAACTAATAATTTGCTCTGGGAATTGAAAATTAAAGAAGAGGAAGTAGAAGAAATACTTTACAGAGATGGTGATTATCCAGGAAATATTGTTGTACGGTTAAAAACTGGTAAAGAAGTAAAAATATCACATTCAGATGATAGGGCTTGGGGTTTCAATTTTTTTTATTATCATCAGCCGCCTCGATGTTGGTTGTGTGATGATCATCTTGCCAGTTATGCTGACATCTCGATTGGCGACGGGAAAGGTGCTCAGATTCAAAGAGAAGGGGTATCAACAATTATTACAAGAACATTTACTGGAGATCGAATATTTCAAGAATTGATAAATAATGCTGAAATTAGTTTTGTGGAAACAAATCAAAATAACATAATTCGATATCAACAAACAGATTTTAAGTCAAAAATTAACTCTAGAATTTATTTGTGGAAAAAAAGTGGTTATTTGTCACCAAATTATGGTTATGATTTTATCGCACAAAAGAACATAAAAGAAAAATTAGCCTTTTTTCGTGTGTTTTTACCTTATAAGCTTAATAATCCAGTAAGTTTATTTCGCTGTGCTAGATTAGATCGGAAAGTATATAAAATGAGAAAGAAATTTAATGGTTTTATTAAGAGAATAAATAGAAAAATAAATAAAGTATTTCAGTTTATCAAAGCTTTTATGCCAATTTCTCGAAAAAATGAAAGAAAATCAATAAAATATAGAAACCCAAAAATATGTACTATTGGTGGTTACGGGCACAAGGATATTGGCGATGAAGCAATGCCAAGGGCTGATCTATTATGGATTCGTAATAGGATTCCAAATGTTGAGATAACGATGATTTCATCATCTCCTAGTGACACCAGTATGTATCATCATGAATACTCAATTCATGATATTGATGAATTACAAAAGTTATCAAGCTCAAATTATAAAGATTTCCTTCTAGGATTAGCATATGCATTAAATATTATATTTGCGGCATATTGCGAGAGAGTTGGAATCCGTATTCAGATGTGGAAAAGGGGTAGAATATTTTTAGATGAATTGAAAAACTCCAGTGTGTTGTTAAATGTTGGGGGAGGAAATTTAAACAGCTTGATGCGATCGAATTTATACAAGCGGTGTGTGACCTTTGGTATTGCTCATATATTAAAGATTCCTGTCATAATTTCAGGACAAACGATAGGGCCTTTTAATGGTAGAAAAGATGAGTTATTCGCTAAAATAGGATTGAATTTCGCGAAAATCATCACTTTTCGCGATAATGGTGTTTCCAGAAAAAGAGTAATTGATATTGGTATTACGAAACCTCGGTTAATGGATACTGCTGATGATGCGATGAAATTACCTAGTATGTCAAAAGAAGAAGCAAAATTGGTTTTTATAAACGAGGTAAGTAAAACGTGGATGGATATAGATGCAGATTTTATTGTTGCTTTAAATTTTAAAGCTTCTTTGAGTGTGTTTAAAGACTTTGACATAAAAGATGCTGAATTAAGGAATGAGATTGAATTGCTAGCTTTGATAAGTGATTATATATTATCAAACTATAATGTAAAATTATTATTTATTCCAACATGCAACAAAGAAAAATTTGGGGATCGGTATTATCATGACAAAGTATTTCAATTGATAGAAAATAAATCGAGGGTTCATCTGGTGAACAGATATTATGATGATATGGGATACAAAGCATTAATAGCTAATTGTGATCTGGCAATAGGTTCGCGATATCATTTTTGCGTTTTTGCTGCTTCAGAATATGTGCCATTTTTAGGGATTGCATCAGGCGAGTATCAAAGAACAAAGCTAAAAGGATTGGCGGGGCTTTGCCAAATTGAAGGATGTTATTTCCCCAAGAATATGGGTGAGACTGACATTTCCGAAGTTTTTCCATACATTGATTTTCTTTTTGAAAATTTGTTAGATATAAAACAAAAACTAAAACAAATTGTTCCTGAATTAAAGAAAGAATCTGAAACGACCATGGAATATGTTTTAGATTACTTAAAATAAAATTAATAAAAAGCCAATTGTTAGGTTTTTATCTCTGTGTATAACATCGAAAAATAGGTAGTGGAAATGATCGGAGCATTCCCAACCAGATCTTTGCTAATTTTGACTTTATCATCATTAATGATGGTTGAATCGGCGAGCTAATTCGCAGGCCAGTTCCAGATGTGGAAATTGTTCTTTGCCAACCGGAAGGGTATCCGCTTTGTAAAGAAGAGTATCGATAGACTGGAGGACGGGCAGGAAGCCCAACGATGGGTTCATGCCCAGCTCTATATTCTTTATAAATGGAAATATGCTCCAGCCGGGCGGCGGTCATCAGCATGCTCAACAGCTTACTGAGTTGAACATGTTTCGGGATGGCGGATTGAAGTACCACAGCCACTTGATTGGAGGCGATCCCTTGAGCACCATAGCGCATTGATGCGAATGCGTTTCGGGTGGACTTGGCCGGTGGTGAGGACGTGGAGATCGGCTACCAGAAAAAAGCACTGGTATTCGTTTTGAAGTTTTGCCTAGTTTTGCAGTGTTCCAATCGAGTGTCTGATGTGGCGCGGTCCGGTGGGGCAATGCTTCGTTAAAATTCTTCCTGCTGTTTCCATACCTTTTTTGATAAAACAACCTAAGCAAAGACACCTTTCTAATGGTGTCAAGACCCCATGAAAATGAAAATTGATTTGGAAGGGTTTTTAGATCTTAAAGGCCTACAAGTTGGGTAATTATTAAATCACCGGATGGCAATAAGCCAATAAAAAATATTTATTGATGAGACGGCATAAAAAATGGAATAATCATTGTATAAAAATTTATGCCAAACGGGTTAAAAGTAAATGCAGGAGCATGATCCGGTTATAAGCGTATTGATGAGTGTTTATAACAGTGAAAAATATCTTTCCGAAGCGATTGAAAGTATTTTGCACCAGACGTTTGCTGATTTTGAATTTATCATCATAGATGACGCGTCAACAGATAGATCCCTTGAGATTATTCAAGAGCATGCTGCCGTAGATGACCGTATCATTGTGGTGGAGAATGACGATAATCTGGGGTTGACAAGAAATTTGAATAAGGGAATCCATCTTGCGCGTGGAGAATATATCGCTCGCATGGATGCGGATGATATTAGCCTTCCGGAACGTTTTGAAAAACAATTTGCCTATATGTGTGAGAATCAAGACGTTTGGGTTTTAGGGGGACAAACTCAAAGGATTGATGCGTTTGGAGAACCAACAGCACGATCATGGATTTATGAGCAAAAATATTATTTATGGACTGCACTGATTAAAATTCCGGGAGTTGCACATCCGACAGCATTAATGAGGAAAGATAAAATAATGGCTATAGGCGGATATCCTGAAGAATTTAAGTGTAGCCAAGATCAAGCTTTGTGGTCTAAATTATTTGATTATGGGTTTCCAATAAGGAACATACCCGATATTGTCCTTAAGTACCGTACACATGATGAGAATATTAGTAATGTCTTTAGAACAAAACAAGAAAAAAGTTCTAAAGAGATCCGGCGGAGATTAATCGTAAAAGAATTAGGCTATGAGATCAGCACGGCGGAGTTTGAAAATTTATTTTGTAAGCCGGTAAACGATTTAAATTTTGAGGAGCTGGCAACAAGTATTCGTATTCTTGAGGATTTGTATTCCCGGTTTATTTCCCGTCATTTATTGTCCTGGCAAGAAAAGATATATGCTCGAAAAAACGTTGCATCAAGGTTGCTTGAATTTGCATCCGTCAACCCATTTCAAAGCAAGGAAGTGATTTTAAAAGCCCTCATGTTGTATCCGTTAATTCCATTAACGTATCTAAAAAAATTCTTGTAGCTACCTGATGGTTTGTTATAGAACATTTGGGATGCTAAACAATATTGGCGCCTTAAGGTTTTATGAACGTTAATCCAACTATTGTGACCAATGCCGCTAGCCTTTGCCTTCTCATGGTGAATATGTCTTAATTTTTAATGTACTACTACCGCCGGGATGATTCTGATTCTAATATTTTGGATTTAAAGGTTTATTGTTGAGGTTGCTACTGTGTGATCGAAACAATTAAAATACTCCCAAGATTTTCCGGTGAGGATTTAATTTTCCATCCTTTTTAAAAAGTGATTCCTTCAGGTTGTATTTGTTCGGTCAAATCTGCTCTATCTTCGAAAGACTCCCGATATTTTGTGTGTCTTGATAAAAAGTCTAACTGTAAGATTTTATGGAAATTATTAACAATGTCTTTGCTGGGGTAAAAATCGAATTAAGGCTTACTGGAGGGATTATTCTTTGAGTTGTCGTAATGGCGTTATTGATGAAACAGACTCTTGAATGCAAATATGAGGTTAATCGGTCGATTTTTATAAATTGAGTGGATCATCCCATACGTTTATCAACATATATTCAAAAGTTTTCAGCAAGTATCCCCAAACCGAATTCATTTTTGAAATAAGGTGAAAGCAATTCAATGACGGAACACAAACTACTCGTAAGTATCATTATTTGTACCTATAATCGTTCAGAGTTATTATCTGCTGCAATTGAGAGCCTGTTTATACAAACAGTTCCTCCAGATCGGTACGAAATTGTGGTTGTAGACAATTTCTCAACTGATGCCACACGAAACATTGTTTTGCAAATAAAGAAAAATAGCCCTGTACAAATTTCCTATGTGTTTGAGGAAAAGCAGGGGCTGGGCATTTCACGCACAACTGGATATTTGGCAGCCCGAGGAGAATATATTGGGTTTATAGATGATGATGCTAAAGCTCCTGAAGATTTTATAGAAAAAGCGATAGAGATCATCGAGAAATTTAATTGCCAAGTGTATTCATTTGGGGGAAAAATTATACCTTATTACCTTGCTCCGAAACCGGATTGGTTCCAAGATAGATATGAAACCCGAACTTGGGGAGACAATCCCCGCTGGTTGGAAAAAAACGAAGCGTTATCCGGTTCAAACATGTTTTTCCGTAAGGATATCTATGAGCAGATCCATTCTGGTACCGAGGCGTTAGGTATGATCGGTGAAAAAATGGGTTTGGGTGAAGATAAAGCATTGTTCGAAAATTTGTTCAGATTATTCCCTGACAGGAAGGATCTGGCTTATTATACCCCTTGCCTTTTTGTTTATCATGCAGTGCCTTCGTACAAAATGACGATCAAGTACAGGCTGAAACGTTATTTTTCTAATGGACAGGTTAGCTTTCAACGTAAGCGTCCGATAGGTCACATGGAAGTTTTTAGATATGGGATTCGTCAACTATTGATAACCGTATGGTTGACGTGTAAGGCGGTCTTTTCAATTTTTAAGCATTCAAGATGGCAACAATGGATATTGGAATGTTGGGGTCCAGTTGTGAAAAGATTGGGAATGGTCAGGGCATGGTTGGCTTCCCCGATTGAATTTCATAGCAGGACTAAAAGCAAATAATTTACGAGGGAATTTTTTTTGAATAACAAAAGCCAGGATATTCAAGTTTCGGTGATTATTCCCACCTATAACCGTCGGGAGTGGGTGCAGGCTGCGGTCGATAGTGCGCTGGCTCAAACAGGAGTCTCACTTGAGTGTATTGTTGTAGATGATGGCTCGGATGACAATACCGGAGAAAGTATAAAAACGCGCTATGGTAAATCTGTGATATATGTTTGGCAGGAAAATCAGGGGGAGTCAGCTGCACGAAACTTTGGAGCTGAGCTGGCCAAAGGGAAATATCTTGCTTTTCTGGATTCAGATGATCTCTGGCAACCGGAGAAATTATTTGAGCAAGTCCGGTATATGGAGCGTCATAAGGAGTTTTCTGGCGTTTATTGTCTGGCATCGGGAATAAATGCGGAAGGGAAAAAAATCCCCCGTCGTAATTACGGAAGCCAGCTTAAAGAAAATTATTTGAGCTTGTCCGTTATATTGGAAAAGGGTCTGCCAGGAACCGGCAGCTCTTTAATGATCAATCGGGACGCATTTCTGGATGTTGGGGGATATGACATTGCGGTTTGTAATGGAGAAGATGTTGATCTGTGTTACCAGCTATTGGCTAGAGGTTATACCATTGGGGTTTTACATCTACCTTTGACCATGATCCGGTCTCATGCACAATCGCAATCCTTATTGTTTCATGAGTCGCGGTTTGTTACTGCATACCAGGATCACCTTCGGATTTTCAATAAATTGCTTGAATATTCCCTGGATGATGAAGTGTATGCCCTCGTTAATAAATTGATCTTACAAGAGCACCTTCGTATGCTTCTTTTCTATCACTATATAAACGATCCTGATAAAGTAAAAGAGTATCATTACTTCATTGATCAACGCGATCCAACTTATTTGAAAAACTCAACTCCATTTTACCAACAAATTGCTTACTATACCCCACATCTGTATTTGATAAACCAAGAGCAAAAAGATGTGTTGGATTTTGTTGAAACGGTTTTTCAGTTGAGAGACAAGTACAATGAGAACCCCGATGGAGTTCAAGATACTCTTGTAAAAATAAAAGCAAGTGTGTGGTGCGCCACCCGTGGCAATATAAAAGATTGGAAACAGGCTGCAAAACTGACAGTTTCAGAAATCTTGTCTCACCCAGGAATAGTCTTTACTGCGCAACTCTGGCGACAAGTATTACGCTTGACTCTTACTCCCGTTATAAAGAGTGTCATCAAAGCAGGAACGTGATCTCAACCAATGGAAAGAAGATTGCCACCCATTGTCAGTGTCATTATTCCAACCTATAACCGGTTGGATTTATTGCCCGTTACCATTAATAGTGTGCTTCGTCAAACTTTTCAGGATTTCGAAATCCTGATTGTTGACGACGGTTCAACCGACCCTATCCATACTTTGAAAACGCTTGATCCTCGGATAGGTATTGTTCGACACACCACTAATCTGGGAGAATCCTCTGCGCGCAACACTGGTATACAATCCGCAAGCGGAAAATACATTGCATTTTTGGATTCGGATGATGAGTGGCTTCCAGATAAGCTTTCCATACAAATTGAATGGATGCAAAACCATCCAGAAATTAAAGCAACTTCTACCGGATATTATTACTTGACGGAAGAAAGCAGAAGTTGTGACATTCCTGCCAATCACCAGGATTGGTTTCGACATTTTGCGAAGGGAATGGATTTGGCACCGGGTTCTACTTTGGTGGCTCACCGGAACTGTATGCTGGAATTTCCTTACGATATCAAATTGCCCAGAATGCCAGATTGGGATTGGGCAATCCGGTTCTCCCTCAAATACTCTTTTTACGTTATTCAAAAGCCGCTGGCAATCATCCACAGAGGTGCAAGACCATTGGCATCCACTGTGGAAATTGCTAATCTAATGATACTGGACAAACATGAACAGGATTTCTACCGTTACGGGAGATTTTTTGGGAGTTTTTGTGTCGGTAAACGGTTTCTGGAAATTGCAGTCCATCATTTTCGAGAAAAAAATCGGAGTAAAGGGTTTTATTATTTATGGAAATCGGTAAAAAAGAATCCATTTCAGCGGCCTGGAATGTATCTACGTATTATAGATTATTTATTGGGCACCTCGTTCCTGGTGATGTTAAAACGACTGCATGAACGGCTGTCCGGGAGGAATGTTGATCACCCGTAAGATCCTTCATATCATCACCGATCTGGATGCAGGTGGGGCAGAGCAAATGCTGTATAACCTGTTGAATTCTATGGCTGATTCTCAATACAGTTCTTCTGTAATAAGTCTTCGAGATATTGGTGCAGTAGGAGTTCAAATTCAAGAGAAGGGAATTCCGGTTTTTTCGGTTAACATGTCTCCTGATGGCCCCGATATAAAAGCTGTTTCACGGCTGAAGAAATTGATTCGTCAGGCCCAACCAGACATTATTCAAACCTGGATGTACCATGCCAATCTGGTGGGTGGCTTATTAGGCAGGGTTTCAGGATGTTCGCATGTGGTTTGGGGAATCCATCATCACGATTTGTCGCGTCAATACAACCGAAGTCGAACGTTTGTGGTTGCTCGTCTTGGAGCGGTTCTCTCAAATGTTGTCCCGGAAAAAATAGTTGTCTGTTCCCAAAAAGCTTTACAGGCTCACGCTGATTTTGGATACTCCACAAAGAAAATGGAATACATTCCCAACGGGTTTGATTTGACGCGGTTCAGACGGCTATCGGATTCTCGTAAGAAACTTCATGTCGAATTAGGACTGGATGAATCAATCCCTCTCATTGGAATGGCAGCCCGGTTTCATCCACTAAAAGATCATTTGAATTTCATTAAAGCAGCTGCGATTGCTCACATTGCTATTCCAAAAGCTCAATTTGTGCTGTGTGGAAAAGATATCAACCGGGATAACATAAAATTGGTTTCCTGGATTCAAGAGGAAGGTTTGCAGAATGTTATTCACTTATTAGATGTGCGGACTGACATCCCCTACATTTTTAGTGGTTTAGATGTTGGTACGCTTACATCAAAGAGTGAAGCTTTTCCCAACGTTGTGGGGGAAATGATGTCCACTGGTTTACCTTGTGTTGTGACAGATGCAGGCGACTCGGCGGAAATAGTTGGCGAGACGGGGTATGTTGTTCCTGTTGAAAATCCAGAGGCTCTCTCCGATGCCTGGATTAAAATGCTTCAACTGACTGAGAAAGAAAGAACAGCATTGGGGTATGCGGCCCAAGAACGCATCAAGTCGAAATTTTCTTTGATTAAAATCGCCAATGAATATATACGGCTTTATGATTCTCTTTTTTGAAAACATTGGATCAATACTCGACAAAAAGGTAAACAGATTAGTACGGATGTTTTTGGAAAATACCCATGAAATAACCGGGTTAGCAACATGATAAAATTAACAAGCTTTCATCAAACTTTGCCTGTTCACTGCTGCATGCAGAAAGAATATAGAATGTAAGATAGAAGACAATATGCAATTTCCCGATACAAAGTCACACATCATTTTTCTGGCGATACTGGCTGGTATTCTATTTACTTTACTTTCAGGTTTCCTGGCGATTCGAATTGCCTGGAAAACCGGAATGATCGATATTCCGGGTTCGTCAGCTCATAAAAAACATCATAAACCTACACCCCTGGCCGGAGGAATTGCATTGGTAATATCATTGGTTCCTCTGGTTTTTTTGTTCAAAACAGTTTGGGACAGACAAATTCTCATCATGCTTCTGGCGGCTGCGATTATTTTTGTTTTTGGTGTTTGGGACGACCTGAAAGGTTTGAATGCTCCTAAAAAACTAATTGGACAATTGTTAGCCTGTGTAGTTCTACTCATTGCAGGCATGGGGGTAAAAATTTTTAAACCCGGCTTATTTGGCCTGGATTATACAATCCTGGTCTGGTTCAATCGTGCAATTACTATATTTTGGATCATCGGAGTGACAAATGCATTCAATTTGGTAGATAGCATGGATGGGCTTGTTGTAGGATTAAGTGGGTGGGCGTTTGCATTTTTCATTCTGGCATCAGTTGAAGCTGGACAAATTAATCTTGCAATTCAATCTGCTTTAATGGCAGGAATTTGTATGGCGTTATATTTGTATAACAGCCAGGATGCGCAGTTGTTTTTAGGGGATTCTGGTGCACAAACTCTGGGTTTTATTCTGGCTGTTATGGCGATTATCTATACACCAAGCAACAGACCCCAATTGTCTTCATGGTTTGTGCCGATCTTACTGGTAGGAGTTCCAATCTTTGATACCAGCCTTGTATTCTTTTCCCGACTCAGGAGAAAAATACCCTTTTATAAGGCCAACCAGGATCATACTTATCATCGCCTGGTAGCTTTTGGATTCAGCCCAAATCATGCGGTTCTTATCATGCATGAGACGGCACTGATTCTTAATTGTCTTGCATTTGTTGCTTTATCTCTTGAACCTGTATACAGCAATATGATATTTGCGCTTTGTATATGCTGTGGAATTGGCCTTCTGATATATTTAGAAAACAGGTTTGAGGTCCTCCAGAGGGAAAATCAATCCCCGTAATACCCCAGGAAATCTCCGGATGTCCCTTTCAAAGAAAACACAACTGAAGCTTCTACAAGTATTCCTCACACTAACAGTTTTTGAGGGTGTCCTTGTTTTAATTAACATCGCATCCATCGAACCAGACCCCAAAAATGCCTGGTTGTTTGGGTATTCGAAGTTGCGCATGCTGCAAATGGTTATCGTTCTGGCGGGTATTTTATTATTGGGTGTTTTTCTGTGGGCCACAATTTCTAAACCAGTTTTTCTCAAACCATACTATGACAGAATAATTGTTGATAACAAGTTTGTAAACCGGTCTTTATGGGTGACCGGGGTAATTTTCTTTGCTGGGATTATTTTTTCATTTATCCCAGCTTACCGGTTTGAAGATTGGGCGGCACATTTTCAACGTTTACATCCAATAATAGTCTGGGTAATGCTTATCAGTGGGCAGTATCTGCTCTGGTTGCTGGCAATAACCAAGTTGCAAAATGATAAAAGTTGGAAAGAGAGGATACAAGAAAATCGGAGTCTATTGTTTGCAACAGGAGTCAGCCTGGTTTGTACTGTAATCATCTGGGTCGGAATCTACCTGACCAAAGTAGGCTTAAAAGGGGATTCACAAACCTGGAATCAGGCAGGTACACCTATTTTGGGACTGCAATTGTTGATTGCCTGGATGATCGCATTTCTCTTCTTTTTTGTAATAAGAAGTAAAAAGGATGCGCATAGAGTAGATGTATTGGTATCTTTGCTGATCTTTTTACTTGCGATAATCATTTGGAAAAACACTCCATTTCCGGGTGATTATTTTACGTACGCACCCCATCAACCAAATTACGAGTATTACCCCAATTCGGATGCGCGGAACTTTGATCTAAGCGCTCAATTTGCTTTGATTGGCCAGAAATACTCCAATGGAAAACTCACCAGCCGTCCTCTGCTGACCTTTTTTCTAACAGCTATCTATGCAATATTCGGTAACGATTTAGACAATGTAATTTGGGCCCAGATGATTTTGGTTGCACTCATACCGATAGTGCTCTACCATTTTGGAAAATTATATACCGCTCGTCCCGCGGGTCTGTTGGCGGCAATTTTGTATATTTTTGTTCAATCAAATGCTATTCTTTCTTCAAGACAGGTACAGCGCACAAATGTTCGACTGATTATGACAGAATTGCCAGCTGCCTTGCTAATCATCTTTATCACCTGGTTGATATTCTGGTGGTGGCAACAGCCGGAGAAGCGTTGGGGGGCTATTGTCGGAGCGGGTGGTCTATTAGGATTATCGACTTTGGTGCGACAGAACACCTGGGCACTTCTTCCTGCTATCCTCTTTTTCATAACTGTTATTCTGTGGAAAAAATGGTCATACTTATGGAAATACGTGGTCTGGTTTATTCTTGGATTGTTTATGGCCGTTTCTCCATGGATGGCGCGATATGCACAGTTTTCCGGTAACCCGATTTATATTCTTGATGGATTTAAATACGTTGTGTGGAATCATCGATTATCAGAACTGGTTGAAACACCTCCAACATTAACATCATCCGCTGACCAAGATCCTTCGATGGATCCAGATAATACGTTAATAACACCCACAATTTCTGAAACTGCAGTATCAGGTCTGGACTCAACTGAAATAATAGAAAATGAGCAACCTGCTGCTGGTGGAACTACTCAGTACTTTGGAGGGGCCTGGAGATTAATAAGCACTGTTGGTAACCATTTCGTGCACAATTATGTGGCAAGTGCTGTGGTATTCCCACCGGATTTTCAATTTCATGATTTGAAACACACCATATCTGCTCCGGATTCATATTGGCAAATGGGTTGGGCCGGGCAAATAGATTTTAAAAAGGCAATTTTACTTGTCATTAATCTTGTGATAGTTTCTTTTGGATTGGGAGCAGCCTGGAAAGCTCACAAACTGGTTGGTTTGTTCCCTTTATGGATTTTCTTCAGTTACAATGCTGGGTCTGCAATCGCACGCACATCTGGAGGAAGATATCTTGTTCCAATTGAATGGGTTTTGCCGCTTTATTTTGCCTTAGGGGTTTGGACCATTACTTCTTCAGGATTAAAGCTGTTCGGGGGCCGTCAAGCCGTTGTCCAAAAGTTGAATAATGCACCAAATGAACCACTTTTCAGGCGTCATTGGCTTTATCCGGTCATGGTTGCTGCCGGAATACTTGTTTTTGCTGCTATCCTCACCACGGCAGACAGTTTTTTCCCTGAAAAATACCCGGATCTGAATTCCCAAGCTCTTCTGGAGCAAGCACTTGAAACACCCCAAATCCGAAATCTGGATGGTGTTGAAAGTTTTCTGGAATCTGAACAAGCGATAATTATGGAAGGAACATCACTATATCCTATTTTTCTGTACTATGGAGAAAAAGAAGACGCTTTGCCTTCAAGCATTCAGCAGGGGATTTATCCCCTATTCACTTCCACGATGATTGGGTCATATGGGAAGAGAACCATTGTTTTGCCCATCGATTCCGCCCCAAAAATCTCAAATGGAAGCGAGATCATTGTCCTGGGCTGTCTCAAGAAAAATTATGTTGATACGTATGCAATAATTGAGAAACAAGAGAATGATCAGGCAGCTGTTTATATTCGCCAACCAGAGACTGAAATGAAATGTCCCTTACCAGAACCTGTATGTGATGAGAACCATCAATGCAAATAATCAAGCAGGGATATAAGGGTTGGGAGCATATTACCACAACACTTTCTGCCCTTACGCTTTAAAATGATCTCAATTCTTAATGATTTAATTAAATAATACAACCATCCTCCTTTTTGTTAAGGTTATTGTTTTATGGGCAAGAAGAATGTAACTTAAATCGGAATTAAACCAGTATGGATTAACAGAAACAGGGTCTCCTCTACCTTTGATTGTCTGGAGGAAGCCCTGTTTTAGTTTTAATATAAACTTAGTTTCAAATTGTCCGGGAAACTTCGGCTGCTTCAGCGATTGCGTCAATAGCACGCCAGGGGCGGACATTAATTGTCTTTTTAATACAGGATAATGTTTGTGAATTGTATCGTATTTAGCGTAGTGGTTTTCTGTTTGAAGCCTCAATCAATTTTCCATATCATTTTATGTAAAGCATTGGGAAAATGAGGAAAACCGGAGACTCTACGATATGATTTGACGCAGCCTGATATAAACGATACTGCACAATTGCGGAATCATTTCTCCTTTTCAATCATGTATAATCGAATCAGGACAGGATTTAATGATGAAAGATTTATTGGATACGAAATTGATGATACCCGTGGTGCGGGCCGATCTGGTCAATCGCATGCGCCTGTGGCAGCAGTTGGAAGCCTGCATGGACCAGAACTGCCGGCTTTTGTTGATTTCTGCTCCGGCTGGGTACGGGAAAACCACGCTGCTGGCGGCCTGGTTGAAGCAGGTGGATTGTCCTGTTAACTGGTTCACTCTTGAAGAGGGGGACAACGATCTTACACGTTTTCTGAATTACCTGGTTGCCTCTTTAAAACGGGTTCAAAGTGATGTGGGTGAGACAGTGTTGTCCCTTTTACAATCGCCGCAAATATCTTCCCCGGCAGCAATTATGACGGTACTGCTCAATGACCTTGCATCCATTGAGCATAAATTTTTACTGGTTCTGGATGATTATCATGCGGTATCCGCCGAACCGGTTCATGAAGCCATCCGTTTTTTGCTGGATCACCAACCGCCCAACATGAGGATCGTAATTGCCAGCCGTGCTGACCCTCCGCTTCCCCTTGCCCGTCTGAGAGCACGCGGCCAGCTCGTAGAGCTGCGGGAGCGTGATCTGCGGTTTGCACCGGATGAGGCGACTGAATTTTTAAATCGCGTAATGGGGCTGAAGTTAGCTCCTGAAATGGTTACCGCACTGCAATCCCGCACGGAGGGTTGGGCTGCCGGGCTGCAAATGGCCGCCGTATCGCTTAAAGGGCGTGAAGACGCGCAGGCTTTTATTCAAGGTTTTACGGGGAGTCACCGTTATGTGATGGATTATCTGATTGAAGAGGTCCTGCGGCTTCAATCCCAACCCATTCAGGAGTTTTTACTGCGAACATCGATCCTGGAACGGTTATCTGCTCCGTTGTGTGATTGTCTGATGGACGATGGCGATGGGTTTTCTGAAAGCCAGACTATTCTTGAACAGCTTGAACAATTCAACCTTTTCCTGCACCCATTGGATGAGAATTGGGATTGGTTCCGGTATCATCGTTTATTCTCCGATCTTCTCCGGCAGCGATTGGCAAGGACGCATCCTGGATTGGATGTAGAGCTCCATGGCCGTGCCAGCCGCTGGTATGAACAGCATGGTTGGCCTGCTGAAGCGATTGAGCATGCTTTTTCGGCACAGGATATGCAGCGTGCGCTGGATCTGGTGGACCGCAATGCGGAATCGGTGATGAAGCGCAGCGAAACCGGCACCATACTGACCTGGGGCAATCGCTTTCCCGATGATGTCATTCGAACCCGCCCGATGTTGTCCGTTTATCATGCTTATGTCATGCTGTTGAACGGATATCCGCAAAAAGAGATTGAGCAACGCTTGCTGGCTGTTGAAGATGGAGGTTTATCCACACTGCGAACTTTACCACTGCGAGCATACTTTGCGCTTTTCCAGGGGGATTATATTAATGGAGAACGAGATGCAATGGAGGCGCTTGAAAAACTGCCTGAGTCGGATGACTTTCTACGCGGACTGGCAACTTTTGTGCTGGGAAACTCAATTATTGCCCGTGGAGATACGCAATCCGGAAAAGAAGTTCTGGAGCGAGTGGCCAGACTGGTGAAAACGGCAGATAATCCTTTTATGTCGGCAGCAGTTTTGATCACGCTGGCTGAAGTGTATTTCAAACAGGGACTTCTTCATGAAGCCCAGAGCCTGTATGAAAAAGCTCTAGCACGTTCGCTGGATTCGCAGGGCCGAAAATTACCCATTGCCGGAAAACCATTGGTCCGGTTGGGAGAGTTGATGCGTGAGTGGAATCAGTTTGACCAGGCTTTGAAATATCTGGAAGAAGGAGTCATTTTATCCGGAGCCTTTGGTCAGGTAGGCGTTATCAGCAGTGATGTCACGCTGGCACAAATTTATTGGGAAAAAGGGGATTATTTCAGAGCACAAGAGGCATTGGATCATGCCAGAGAGCTGGCTCAGGTTTTTGATGTAACCATTATTGACGATTTGTTTGTGGAAATGTACCAGGCCTGGTTGTGGCTGGCACAGGGTAAACTGGACGCCGCAGAGCGTTGGCTACAGGATCGGGAATTGGATCGGGATGAAATTGATTACACTTTGATTGAAGATGATGAACAACGCTTTATTCATCAAAGAATTCATAAGTATGAGATGATGGTTGCCTCCAGAGTGTTGATTCAATCTGGGCAGCCGGAGAAAGTCGTTCCCCGGTTAGGCTCCTTACTGATCGAACTGGAAAAGACCGATCGTGGAAAGCTTGTTTTGGAAGCTCGTATGCTGCAGGCTCTTGCACTGCAGGCCACAGGAGAGGAAGAACAGTCCCTTACCGTTCTGGGAAAGGCGTTGGAAGCTGCTTCAACTGAAGGATATATCCGTTTATTTGTCGATGAAGGGGCGGCCATGCGGCGCCTGCTAACAGCTTTACTTCCCCGTCTGAGTGATACGGTGCGGGAATATGCGGCAAGTTTACTCAGCATATTTGCCGGATTGGAGAGTTCAACAACTATGACCGGTAAACTTCAACCACCCGGGTCTGAATCCCTGATTGAGCCGCTCAGCAGGCGGGAGATGGATATCCTCCAATTGCTGGAAAGCAGCCTTACCACAAATGAGATCGCAGACAGGCTGATGGTATCCGTTCACACAGTGCGCTCACACGTTAAGAGCATTTATGCCAAGCTGGGGGTCCATGGACGGATTGCGGCGGTGACCCATGCCAGGGAACTCAAAATTTTATAACGAGAGTACTTATCCCCTATGTGAACAGGGGATTTTTTATCGATTTTGCCAAAATCCCCTACTTTGGGGATGAAATCCCCCACTTCATTCAGGTATTCTGAAAACACATGACGGATAGGAATTTGTTTTAGAGGAGAAGCGTTCTAAATGGCTGTCGCAGGCGTGTCTCAAGAGGTCTATTATGAGATTCAAATAGAGGGTGCACTTGATTCGGATTGGTCGGATACCTTCAGCGGCATGGTTATTTATGCCAGAAGCGAAACAAGCCCCATACTGACCACGCTTCGCGGCCCAGTTTTGGATCAGGCGCAGCTTCGTGGTATTTTGAATAAAATGTGGGACCTGAACTTGAAGCTTGTTTATCTGAAACGAATTCCTCAAAATATTCGGTAAGGGTATTTACTCTGGTTTGGAGGTCAATATGACAACCCAAATAATTATTCCATTTTCAGAATCTGATGTCAACCTGGGTTCGGTGGGAGGAAAAGGACTATCGCTTGCCAGATTGGTTGCTGCCGGGCTGCCTGTGCCAAACGGTTTCCATGTAACCACTTCAGCTTATCAACAATTCGTTTCGGAGAATGATCTCAAGGAGCGGATATTGACTGCTCTGGAAGGAGCAGAGCCTGATCAACCTGCCACGTTAGAAGCGGTTTCCCGGGAAATTGAGAAACTCTTTGAGGGAGGAACCATGCCGGAAAGCGTTGCCCAAGCTGTTGAGGCAGCCTATGCCGGGTTGGGCGAAAACATCGCGGTGGCAGTCCGTTCTTCGGCGACAGCAGAAGATTTGCCGGGGTTGTCCTTTGCCGGCCAGCAGGAAACGTATTTGAACATTCACGGTATAGAAAATGTCAAAGAGGCAATCCGGCACTGCTGGGCGTCTCTGTGGACAGCACGGGCTATTGGTTATCGGATGAAGCATGGGATTGATCAAACAACCGTCAGCCTGGCGGTAGTGGTTCAGGAACTGGTCCCGGCTGATGCCGCAGGGATTTTATTTACGGCGAATCCAATTACCGGTGCACGAAATGAGGCCATGATCACTGCCACGTGGGGACTTGGAGAATCGATTGTGGGTGGGTCCGTGACCCCGGATACGATGCGGGTGGATAAATCACTGGGCAAAGTGACCCGGCGTGAGACGGCAGAAAAACAGGTTATGACAATACGCAAAGAAAACGGTACATTTGAACAACCTGTGCCCGAGAATCTTAAAACAATGGCTGTGCTGACCGATGAGCAAGCTATTGAATTGACTCAAATCGGTGTTCGGATCGAAACTTTGTATGGGACACCCATGGATATCGAGTGGACGCTCGAGGATGGGGCGTTTGCCATTGTTCAGGCCCGGCCAATTACCGCACTGCCAGAACCGCAGGCTGCAGTATCTCAGGATTGGATGCCGCCTGATCCAAAAGGTCGTTATATGCGTACCAGCATCGTTGATTTCCTGCCTGATCCGCTTACTCCATTGTTTGCCTCGTTGAGCGTTCCTGAAATTAATTCTATGATGAAGCGACTGGTCGGATATATTACAGGCGTGAAAGGCAAAGTGAAATTCCCGGATGAATCCATTTGTACGATCAATGGATATGCTTATCTGATAATGAATTACACTTTTGATCAATGGATCTTTCTTTTAGGGCGGATGCTGCCAAGATTTCCCTGGATGCTTCGTACAGGTATATCGCACTGGAAAGAAGATATTCTGCCACGGTATGTGGAAGTATCCAGGCGCTGGGAGACCGAACCTCTGGAAAATATGTCCGGCACTAAAATCCTGGAAGGAGTGGATGAGGTCTTAGGGGAAGTCTTTGAGCATCTGGGTGCGCTGCAGGTTGGAACGCTGGGCGCGTCGGCAGGCAGCGAGATGCTGTTTACCAACTTTTACGAGAAAATGGTGCGAAAAGAAGGAGATCCGTCAGCCCCTACTTTTGTAATGGGATATAACTCGACACCAATCCTTTCGGAAAAATCACTTTATGATCTGGCAATGTGGTGCAGTAACCAGGATTCACTTAAAACTTACTTGCTATCAACAGCGTCTCAGCAGGTAGAAGACGATCTTAAAAAAGATACTGTTCCGGAGGGTGTGTCCGGTGAAGAATGGTTGGGTCTTCGTGAAAAATTAGAAGCACATCAGCGGAATTTTGGTTACCTTATTTTTGACATGGATTTCTCTAAATCGCTCCCTATGGATAACCTTTCTCCAATTCTCGAAGCATGCAAGATGTATCTGCAAGGGAAAGGCGTTAATCCATATGAGCGCCAGAGTAATTTGGAAAGTCAACGGATAGAAGCCGTAGAGCAAATTTCCGGACGATTGCATGGTTTGAAGAAAAGGGCCTTTTTGAAATTGTTGCAGTGGGCACAAACACTGGCCGAAGTGCGGGAAGATTCCATTGCGGATATGGGACTGGGGTATCCTGCACTGCGGCGGATGCTGCTGGAGTTGGGTAATCGCTTTGTTCGTGCAGGGGCAATCGAGAAGGCAGATGATGTCTTCTGGCTGACTGCGAATGAGGTCCGTGATGGGGTTGAAGCTTTGGAAAGCGGGGGCCTAGTAGAAAACTGGATTGAAGTAGTCCGAAAAAGCCGGGCAATCTGGAGAGCGCAGCGTCGGTTGATCCCACCAGCTCAAATACCTTTCTCAAAGAAGTATATGGGTTTCAGTATCGAATCCTTTACGACAATGAGCGAGAATGAACACACGGTGGAAAGCATCAAAGGACTGGGTGCAAGCCCGGGAACGGTAACCGGACAGGCAGTTGTGCTGGCCGGGCCGGAAAATTTCGATCAAATGAAACCGGGGGATATCCTGGTGGCGAATGTGACTACGCCAGCCTGGACACCGCTGTTTGCAATGGCGTCCGCAGTGGTTACCGATATCGGTGGTCCGCTCAGTCATGGTTCCATTGTGGCTCGTGAATACGGCATTCCGGCGGTGTTGGGTACGGGTGTCGCTACCCGACGAATTCAAACCGGCCAGACCATTACGGTGGACGGCAGTGAGGGAGTTGTGCGATTGCACAACTCTCACCACTAACCTGTATCAACCAGCCTGTTGATTTTGAGTTGCAGTTATTTGAGAGGGCGAGATGAATGGCGGTAACCGTCGTAATTTGCTGATCTTGTCATTAATCCTGATTGTTGCCATGTTCGGATACGGCATGATCATTCCCATCCTGCCGTTCTACATTGAAAAAATGAACGCAAGCGGGAGTGCGCTTGGACTGTTGATTGCCATCGGGGCATTCATGGAAATGGTTTTTGGCCCGCTGTGGGGTAGTTTTTCGGATCGTGTAGGACGCAAACCGGTCCTGATGGTGGGGATGTTTGGGAGTGCCCTTGCATTGGTAATGATGGGATTGTCCACTCAATTCTGGATGCTGCTGGCATCCAGAGCTGTTTCGGGCATCCTGTTGGCAGCATTAACTTCTCCTGCGCTGGCTTATGTGGGAGACAGCTCGGCGGATAAAGATCGCGGCGGAGGAATTGGTTTTTTGGGCGGTGCTTCTGAATTGGGAATTACGGTTGGTCCTGCATTGGGCGGCTTGCTGGCCTCTGAGGCGCTTTCCACGCCTTTTTTTGTCGGTGCTGGTATTTCGGGGGTAACCCTGTTGCTAATCTTCTTCTTTTTGCCGGAATCTTTACCGGTTGAGAAGCGGAAGACTAAATCTTCACGGAAGGACCGTGACGGTTTGAAAGGCGTTCTGGATGTTATCAAGGGCCCGGTTGGTATGCTTTTATTGCTGCTGTGCCTGTTGAGCTTTGCGCTGGCGGGTTTTGAGTCGGTGTTTGGGTTATACGCGCTCAAGAAATTTAATTATGGGACAGAACAGGTAGGATCAATTTTATCCGTGGTAGGGATTGTGTCCGTTGTGGGAAAGACCCTTCTGGCGGGACCGGCCACACGGCGTTGGGGCGATGCGACAGTGGTGAAAAGTTCAGCGCTGGCGGGCGGAATAGGTTATCTGGTTTTGCTGTCTGCCAGCACCTACCCGACGATCCTGCTAGCGACGGGCTTTTTCATTCTCACAAAGACACTGCTGCGTCCGGCGCTCTTTGCGTTGATCTCCAAACGATCTACGTTTGGTCAGGGACGGGCCATGGGTTTCAGCAGCGCTTTTACCAGTCTTGGGAGAATTGGGGGAGCATTGTGGGCCGGGTCTATTTTTGATGTTGGGGTGAATTATCCTTATTTGAGCGGTGCTGCGATCATGGCATTGGGTTTTCTGATGAGCCTGTGGGTAGCCAGGGAAAAAGCAACTCCTGAAGTGGTGATTGAAGGCAAGTAGATCAGGTGGAAAAAATTTAAATTAACTTGAAGCTTAAGGCTTTGATCGGCTGGATGAGAAAAGAGCGGTATTAAGGGACCATCCACAATTTGGAATGACCCCTTGATTTGTTAATAAGCTGTATCAATCTTGATCAATCCGTTCATGCCTGGGGGGATGAATCAGACCTCCTGTTGAATGTCTTTAGAAAATGTGGTTACTTTATTCCGTCCCAGGCGTTTTGCATCATAAAGGGCATGGTCCGCTGTGTTCAACAATTCTTCCTCATTGCTGCAATGATCGGGGAAACTGGCTACTCCGGCGGAAATGGTAACATGGATCGGTTGGCCTTCCCATTCAGTGACCATTCCATCAACTGCAATGCGGATTTCTTCGGCACGTTGTTCGGCTTTGTGAATTTCTAACCTTGGAGAGATAATCACAAATTCTTCACCACCATACCGGCAGGCAATATCTCCCTGACGAATTAGAGAGCGAATGGTTTTGCTAATATTTTTAAGTATCAGATCTCCGGCTGAATGTCCAAAAGTATCATTTACGGATTTGAATTGGTCAATATCCAGCATAATAGCGCATACAGGATAGTTATCTCGATGGGCACGAGACAGATCCAATTTGAGGGATTCGTTCAAATAACGCCGGTTATACAACCCTGTTAAATCGTCTCGTATGGTCAATTCATGAAGCTGATCTTTGAGTAAGGTAATTTCATCCAATTGTTCCTTGAGTTGAGTATTGGCTTTGAGAAGTTCCAGCTCCATTTTCTGTCGACGAGATACTTCGTTGCTTAATTCCCTGGTGCGTTCCTGAACGTGCTTTTCCAACTCAACAGTTTGTTTTCTGATTCCGCGGAACCGTAAGTTAAATCCGCCAAAAATGATGCCGATCATTCCCAGAGAAATAAAAATCTGGAAAAATGTGGTTTTCCACCAGGGAGGAGAGATCTGTATGACAAGTGATTTATTTTCTTCGCTCCATACTCCATCATTGTTAGAGCCTCTAACCAGAAAAGTGTATTTTCCGGGATCGAGATTGGTGTATGTGGCCGATCGTTTATTACTGGTTGGAGACCAATTTTCGTCGAATCCTTCCAGTTTGTATTGGTACTGATTGTGTTCCGTGATTTGGAAGTTTAAAGCGGAAAACTGAAAAGTAATCACCGAATTACGATAACTCAAATTCAGTTCATCCATTTCATTGATGGTTAAAGGCATCAACTCGCTTCCCGGTTCAAGTGAGTGGTTGAAAAGCTGAAAATCGGTTAAAACAACCTGTGGGGGAGTGGTGTTTTTTTGGATTTCAGCCGGGAAGAAAGAGTTTAAGCCACCGGGACCGCCAAAAAACAGTTCTCCGTTTTCCCCCTGATAAGAAGCAAATAAGTTGAACTGATTACTTTGCAATCCATCGAGCACATCAAAATTCTGGAAAGTACCGTTTTCGGGGTCAAAATGGGAAATACCATGTCCGGTACTGATCCAAATGGTTCCATCCTGGCTCCCCAACAATCCATAAATGGAATCGCTGGGTAAACCTTCCTTTGAAGTGTAATTGGTGAATTGTCCGCTGGCAGGGTCCAATCGGCTCAGACCTCCTGCCGTCCCGCACCAGATGACGTCATTTTGATCTATGTAAAGAGCCTGCACGGTATTGTGGATAATGGTGTTGGGATCATCCGGATTATGCAGATGGTTTATGAAAACTTCGGTTTCAGGGTTGAACATTGCCAGACCACCCCTACCGGTTCCGACCCATATTGTCCCTTTGGTATCGGTTCCCAGAGCATAAATGGTATTCTCGCTCAGACTTGATGGATCATCATCCTGGTGAGTAAAGTGACGAGTGAAGCCGGAAGAGGGTTCAAAAAGATCCAGTCCCAACCCTAATGTTCCGATCCATAGATTTCCATTTCCGGCGGGCATGACAGCGGTAATATAGTTGCTGCTGAGGGTTTCCGGGTTTTCGGAGTCATATTTGTAATTCGTAAAAGTCTCCGTTACAGGATCGAATTTACTTAAGCCGCCGCCCACGGTTCCAATCCATAAAAACCCTTCCGGGTCCCGATATAAAGCATATATGCTGTCAGCGGGCAGGCTGTTGGGGTCTTCAGAGTCATGGACATAATAGGTTGATGTCTGGTTTTCCCGATCAAGGCGATTAAGTCCCCCCTCCGTACCGACCCAAACTACATCGTTTTGTTCAGTTAAGACCGAATATACATTGGTGTTGTTCAGCGTAAGTGGATTGCTTGGGTTGTGCCGGTAAAAATTAAACCGTTGCAGAGAGGGGGATAACAGGTTGAGCCCGGTGCGCCGGCTGCTGATCCATAGATTGCCAGACCAATCTTCACAAAGCCAAAAAAGGTCATTGCTGCTTACACTTAAAGGATCATTAGGATCGTGCTGGTAGGAATAAAACTTTAAATTTTTCCGATCAAAAAGATTCAGCCCACCCAGTGCAGTGCTGACCCAAAGGTTGCCTTTACTGTCCTCCAGGATATCCCAAACATTATTGTCGCTTAAACTGTATCCATCGGCATCATTGTGCCGGTAAGCGGTAAATTGTCCGGTTTCCCGGTCAAAACGGTTAAGGCCACCATAGCGTGTTCCTAACCACAATATGCCGGCGTGATCCTCGTAAATTGCCCAAACCTGACTATCTGAAATGCTGAAAGGATCATCCGGATCATTTTTGAAGATTGTAAAGTTGTCCGTTTCGGGATTGTATCGATCTAATCCTTCTCGGGTGCCGACCCAAAGGGTATGGGATTGGTCCTCGTAGATACGAAGCACAATATCGTTGCTTAAAGAATTAGGATCTTCAGGGTCTGAGAGGTAGCGGGTGAAATCACCAGTTTTAGGATCAAACCGGTTCAAACCTCCTCGAGTTCCAACCCAAATATTTCCTTGTTGATCCCCATATACGGACCAGATGCTATCGTTACTGAGGCTATTGGGGTTATTTTCCTCATTCTTATAAGAAGTAAAAGTCTCTGTTTTACGATCATAACGGTTTAAGCCACCCCCATCTGTTCCAATCCACAAATTGTGGTCCTGATCTTCAAAGAGTGCAAAAACATTGTTGTTGGACAGACTGAGGGGGTTTTGTTCATCATGACGGTAAACAATGAATTCATAACCATCATAACGATTCAAGCCATCCTGCGTGCCGAACCACATAAAACCATCATGGTCCTGTAGCACAGCGAGAACTGTAGCGTTGGAAAGGCCATCCTCTACGGTCAGCCGTTCAAAACGTAAATCGGGTTTCCCTTCAACTGCTGCATATTCCTGAAAGGATGCTTGTGCAGAAGAGAAATTGATAATGAGGGTGATTAGAATAATGAAATTGAGAAAACCAGAGGAAAGAACGGCTCGAAAAGGTTTCAAGGATTGTTCCTTAAAAGCAATATTGCGACTATGGTGAAACCCAATGTTTAAATTTGCTTTGTATTATATACTATGTAAAGTTAAATGAGCGCGGAATTAGGCCTTGTGCACTTAATAGTTTTGTAAGGTTATTTCTTTGAGTCAAGTTGAAGTTTAGCGGTTCGTCAGTCTGGTAAATTTTGTGATGTTAATTGCTTGTCCGCAGAAAAGATGCTGTTCGAATCAGGCTTATTCCGGTATCCAGATCTGAAATCTGTATGTGAATTGTAGATTTCTATATTAGAATTGTATGACTTGAACCTTCAGCATCATTAAACCGTTAAACATTGCTCCCTTTTTGGTCGTAGATTTACCTCAATCCTCAGGTTTTGATTATTGAGAATGAAATTATTGTTTAATAGAATCCCTAATTTAATCCAACAGAGTCCGCATCAAGATTAATTGGATCAATTAAATTAAATTGTTAATTTCTAAAAGGAATGACCCATGAAAAAATTTGCTATTATCACAGATACGGATTCCAGTTTACCCCCCCAAATTGCTGAACAATTCGGAATTTATCAGGTTCCCATCACAATTCATTTTGAAAACGAAAACTATACAACCGGGTTGGATATCGATGATGTCCGCGTATTTGAATTGATTGACCGATACAAAAAATTGCCGACCACGTCGGCCCCGCCCCCCGCAGCATTTGTGAAGGCGTATCAGACTGCTTTTGATCAGGGCGCAGATGTGATTGTTTGTATTTGCGTTTCGAGTAAGGTGAGTTCCACTTATAGTTCTGCCCAGACGGCTTGCGAGATGTTCCCGGATAGGGAAATCCATGTGGTGGATTCGCTTAACGTGTCCATGGGACAGGGGTTTATGGCAATTGCTGCGGCTGAGGCTGCCAAAGCCGGGGCTGATGGTGCAGAGATCCTTGATGTGATCGACAATACCAGAGAACGGCTGCATACGTTTGCTGCATTGCCGACGCTCAAATACCTAGCAATGAGTGGGCGGGTGGGAAAGATGGTTGCCGGTATGGCAGATACATTGAATATTAAACCTATCCTGACCATACAGGATGGCAAACTTGAACTGCTTGAGCGTGTCCGAACCACTAAAAAAGCGCATAACCGTGTGCTTGAATTAGTACGCCTTTCAATCAATGATAAACCAATTGAAAAAGCTGCTGCTATTCATGTCAACAACTTGCAGGGAGCCGAGACGCTGCAGGGTATGTTGTGCGAAGCGCTATCCGTCCCGGGCCCTGTCCTGACGGTAGAGTTTACGCCAGGTTTGTCCATCCATGCGGGGGCGGGCCTGGTGGGTCTGGTTTTGCTGACCGGGGAGTAATAAGTTATTCTCCCAAGTGATGCACGGACCGGATTGGACAGGCGGGATTCATCCAAAAGTCATATTTTGAATGGGCAGCATAATGAGGTGTGTTACTGTTCATATTGTCAATTGTGTTTTAGAATTTAATACCGGCGTGGAAACATGCCCGGAATAATTATTAATAACATGAGGTTGCCATGCCTGAGCGAATTGCTTTGATTACAGATAGCACTTGTGATATTCCCTCTGATTGGATTCAACAATATGATATTACTGTTGTGCCTCTGACCATTGTGTGGGGTGACAAACAGTACCTTGATGGGGTGGATTTGACCGCCGAAGAATTTTATGAACGTCTGGGGACAGATTCTTACCATCCCACCACATCACAACCTTCCCCCAAGAGCTTTTTGGAGGCTTATCAGCGTGCAGCTGAAAAAGGTTATCAGGAAATCATTGTCTTTACGATCAGCAGAGCGATGAGCGGTACGATGGAATCGGCACAGCGTGCTGCTGAAGAATCGCCGATCCCGGTGCATGTTGTTGACAGCCGCAATAATTCGATGGGGCTTGGCTGGCAAGTTATTGCTGCTGCCCGCGCACGCGAGGCCGGCGGCAATCTGGAGGCCTTATTAGAGGCTGCCAGACCGGTCCGAGACCAAATGGTTTATTATATTTCTCTCGATACAATGGAATATCTCTCTAAGGGTGGGCGGATTGGCGATGCGGTGACTTTCTTGAGTTCGGTGCTTAAGATCAAGCCGCTCATTTGTGTTAAACCGGACACCGGAACGGTTGGCGCTTCCTCTCCGGCCCGCTCCCGGAAAAACGCTATCGAAGGATTGTACCGGCAGTTTTTTAAGCAAATCCGCACGGATCTCCCTATGCACATTACCGTTTTGCATAATGCGGCCCTGGCAGAGGCCCAGGCATTGGCAGAAAGGGTTAAAGAAGAATACAATCCTAAAGAACTGTTTATCAATATTGTCTCGCCGGTGCTGGGGGTACACACGGGGAAAAGAGCTCTTGCCTTATGCGGTTACAGCGAGGAGTAAAACCCGGACTGTCCAAAACTCCTGCTAACCAAGCCATATCTCCACTTGATGATCGCTGCCGGGTAATTCCGATGGAATGAGGTTGCCCGGCAAATCTTTCCCATCCACTACCATCCTGACCACACCTTTGTTTTTCGTATTGGGGTTGTGTACGGTCAGATGATATTTCTCTCCGCGGAATATGCGCACAGCTGAAAATTCACGCCAGGTCGAAGGAATGCATGGATCCATTCGTAGCCCGGCGTATTCGGGGCGAATTCCCAGAATCCACTGCGCAGCTGCCTGGTAGCACCACGAGGCGGTACCTGAAAGCCAGGAATTGCGCCCAAGCCCAAACCGGGGATGTTCATCACCCAGGATATTTTGACCATAGACGAAGGGCTCGCATTCGTAGACTTCAATTGAGTCATTCTTAGAAACAGGGTTGATCTGGGCGTAATATTGGTAAGCACGGTCACCGTTTCCGAGAATGGTTTCAGCGATGATTGCCCAGGGATTGGGGTGCAGGAAGATACCGCCATTCTCTTTTGCCCCGGGTGGATAAGTTGTAACGCCGCCAAATTGAGGATCGTAACCATTGAAGCCGGGGATGTTCAATTTGAGGCCGAACTTTGTGTTCAACTTTTGGTAAGCTGCTTCCATCGCCCGGAGGGCACGTTCCGGAGCGGCAAAGCCGGAAATAACCGGCCAGGATTGTCCATTGAGGTAGATCTGCCCATAGGTATTTTTTGCTGAGCCCAGCGGGTTGCCTTCAGCATCAAAATAGCGGAGATACCATTCCCCATCCCAGGCGGCAGATTCAAAACAGGATTTCATTTCGTCGTAAGCTGCGCGATATTTTTCGGCAGCGAGACGGTCGTCCAGGTGTTCCAGCAAGAGGTCCATCTCTTTTAGCGCTTTGCCATAAAGGTTAGCGGTAAACAGGGACTCGGCTCCGGTCGGCAGGTTGACCGTATCATTCCAATCCGCAAAACCAAGCAAGGGAAGCCCGTGCCGGCCTGTATTGTGATGGGTGAAATTCAGCCCGCGTTTCAAATGCTCCAGAACGGTACCGCTTTCTATGGGGTCGTTTTGCCCGTTTTTCTCGTAAAATGGGATGATCTCATCCAAAAAAGCCAGATCCCCGGTTTCTTTGAGATAAGCGGTGGTTGCCAGAACGCCCCATAAATGATCGTCACTGTAATAGTGTGGGCGATCTTCCATTTCAATAGAATCTCCCACGCTTCCCTCCAGGGTTAACGGGTTAAACTGGTGCATTGCGGAACCATCACGTTTTTGGAAAGAGAGCAATGTGCGGATGAAATCTTTACCCTCCCGGGGTACAGAAGCCAGTACCGCCATCACATCTTGCGAGGAATCGCGGAAGCCAATGCCGCGTGAACCCAGGCCAAGCTGGTAATAAGAGAGGTAGCGGGACCAGGTTTTGGTGATGTAGCATTGGTAAGGATTGTAGACGTTGAGCATGAAATTCATGCTTTGGTCGGGTGTTTCTACTTGAAGGACAGCTAGGTAACGATCCCAGAAGGAACGGATTTCCGCAAGTGCTGTATCAACAGCTTCGGGGCGGCGATATTTTTCAATGCCTGCGCGGGCAGCCTCAAGGCTGGAATCCTGTCCAAGCTGGAGAATGAGGCGCCGGGTTTCACCGGGTTGGAGAGCTCCCATTGGGTGCAACAGTGCTGCGATATTATCCCCGCGCAAAGCCTCGGAATTGTTTAATTCGGGCTGGAAGAGGCTGAGAGGAGCCTTGAAGGTACCGTATTCGTTGTCTCCAAGGAATCTTTTTCGGTCGGTCTCAAAGGATGAGACAGGCATGTTGGACGTCAGGTAATTGATTTTTATATCCCGGTACATGAAAGGGTACTGCACCAGAATTTTGAAATCTCCGTCATCCAGGGCGTGGCTTTGCATGGTTTGCGGCACCCAATCGGCATTAGTAAATTGCTTAAGAGCATCCGGATGGGAATATTCGACCAGTGGAATGGCGTCCACTCTGATGGTACTGTCAGAAATATTGGTAATCCGGACATCACGGATTTCACGGTGATCGTCCAAAGGAACCAGAATGGTAACCTCTGTGCGCAAACCAAGAAATTCCGAGATGATACGGGTATACCCCAGACCAATATGGCACTCAAAGCGGTCGGGCATGTCGAGCGTTGGGACAAAGAACGGGGAAAACACGCGGTAGCTGCCGGCAGTGTGCAGGCGCAAATACAGAGTTTCTCCTTTGAAATCTGAGGCGGGCATTTGCTGGATATATTTGGTAATGCGGTTATAAGTCGGGTCGTCTTTGCAGATCAGAGCGCCGCCCGTATGGTCCACAAATCCACCAAACCAGCGCGTACCGATATAGTTGATCCATTTCACCGGCGTGCGGGGATCGGTGATGACATATTCACGATTGCCGCGATCAAAGTACCCAAATTGCATATCCATATCCCTCCCGGCATAAGCCGGAACGATTAAACAGGTTCCGGTTTTCGCCGCAATCTCAAAAGTTACTTTGAAAAAGATTCAAAAAATAAGCGTTTAACAGACCCTACAGCATAATCACTGCCCATTGGAGACGTTGAGCAGTGATTTTTTAATCGGTGCAAGTATTACTTTATTTGATAAATGTTTTTATCCATGTTTAAGTTCAGGTTATTGTTGCAGGGCGCTATAATGCTGTTTACATAAATTGTGGTCAAATGATCGTGGAATTACAATTCCTCCCCGCTGATCCTGACTACCACGGCAACTTCTTTTGTTCCAACAGGTGGAAGGCCGATGACCGTTCCTTCTATAGCCTTTCCGTTGACTTCCAGCCGGGTTTTATTCCCTGTTCCCTCCCGAATGACATGAATGTGATAGCAAACGCCTCGATAGATCCGCAGCGCATCAAAGCCCTGCCATGCGGAGGGAATAATGGGAGTGACTTCAAGCCCTTCAAAGGTCGGGCGAATCCCCAGAATCCATTGCGTGATGGCAACGTAGTTCCAGGCGGCCGTGCCGGTAAGCCAGGAGTTTTTGGCCTCACCCTGCCTGGGCGCGTCGCGTCCGGCGATTGTCTGGGAATAGACGTAGGGTTCACATCTGTGAACTTCGCTGATGCTTTCGCGGGCGGATGGGTTGATACGCAGGTAATGTTCGTGAGCCTGATCACCGCGGCCAATCCTGGTCTCCGCGATCATGATCCATGGGTTGGTGTGGCAGAAAACACTGGCGTTTTCTTTATATCCGGGCGGGTAGGAGGATATCTCACCCAAATGCAGGTAATAGCGGGTATATGCCGGTTGGTGTAGCACAATGCCGTGGGGGGTGGTCAGGCGTTCAAGGACTGAATCAAGAGCCTGCCGGGCCCGGCCATTCTCGATTCCGAGACCTGCCATGATGCACATTCCCTGCGGCTCGATAAAGATTTGTCCTTCATCGCACACTTTTGAACCGATCGGTTTTTCAAAGTTATCATACGCGCGACGGAACCATTCCCCGTCCCAACCGGCTCCCCAGACAGCCTGTTCCATGTTTTGCGCAGCTTCGCGGAAGGCGTTGGCTTCCCGGGGTTTTTGGCGTTGTCCGGCAATCTCGGCCATTTCTTTGGCGGCCAGGATGAACAGCCCGGCGATAAATACACTCTCTGCGACCTTGCCTTCTTTGTTTGTGGTGGTCTGGAAGGACTGCCCGGGTGTATCGGAGAAGCAGTTCAGATTCAAACAATCGTTCCAATCTGCACGACCAATTAACGGCAGCCCGTGCGGGCCGATGCGGTCGAGCGTATACTGTATCGAACGCTGCAAATGATCGTAAAGTGGCTGCTCCGTGCCGGGGGTGTTATCATAAAGGACCGGCTCGTTGAGTATGCTCCAATCCCCCGTCTCTTTAAGATATGCAGCCACGGACAAAACCAACCACAGAGGATCGTCATTGAAATTGGAACCCACATCGTTGTTGCCGCGCTTTGTCAGCGGTTGGTATTGGTGGTATGCACCTCCGTCTGGAAGCTGTGTTGCTGCCAGATCGAGTATGCGGGTTCGGGCCCAATCCGGAACTAAATGGACGAAGCCGAGCAAATCCTGGTTGGAATCGCGGAATCCCATTCCGCGTCCAATGCCCGACTCAAAGTAAGAGGCGGAACGAGAGAAATTAAAGGTCACCATAACTTGATAAGCGTTCCAGATGTTTACCATGCGGTTTGTGTGCGTATCCGGCGTGATAACCTGGAACTTCTCCAGCAGTCCGTCCCAATACACCCGTAGGGCCTGAAAAGCATGCTCTACTTCGTCCGGGTTCAGATAGCGGGCGATGACCGGTTTTACGGTGCGCTTGTTGATTGTTTGCGAGCCTGGCGGATCAAACTTATCATCCTGCGGATTTTCATGATAGCCCAAAATGAAAATGATCTTTTTCTGTTCTCCGGCACTTAAACTGACTTTGACATGCTGCGTTCCAATGGGCTGCCATCCCGATGCGATTGAATTGGACATATGGCCTGTTTGCACGGCTACAGGTGAATCCCAACCATTGTAGTTTCCAAGAAAGGCCTCGCGCTGCGTATCGTAACCGCTCAGCTTTTCGGAGCAAGCCAGATAGGCAAAGTGGTCGCGGCGCTCACGGTATTCAGTCTTATGATAAATGATGCCGTCCACAACCTCGACTTCTCCGATGGAATAGTTGCGCTGAAAGTTTGTGGCATCATCAAGGGCGTCCCACAGGCAGAATTCAACTGCCGAAAAGACGGATAGATTGGCCGTTTGTTCACGGTGATTGGTGAGGGTCAGCTCCCAGATTTCCAGATTCTCGCCCAGCGGGATGAAATAGCGGGTTTGAGATTCAATCCCCGATACTTTCGAGTGGATCGTTGTATATCCCATTCCATGGCGGCATTCATATTCATCAAGCTGGTAGCGGGTGGGCTGCCAGGATGGTGACCAGAACATTGGTTCATCCTGGTATTTGGAAACATCATCATCACGAAGGTAAATATAACGTCCGCCAGAATCAAGGGGAGCGTTGTTATAGCGATAACGGGTTAATCGCCGCAACCGGGCATCCCGGTAGAAGGAGTATCCACCACCTGTGTTGGAGATCAGGCCAAAATAAGCTTCATTGCCCAGGTAGTTGATCCAGGGCAGAGGTGTATCAGGGCGTTCAATGACATATTCCCGATTTTGATCATCAAAATATCCAAACTTCATGCTTTCCTCGGCATCCCTTAAATGAAATAAGTTCACTATAGTTCGGGTATTACTTCCGGCTTTCTAATATTGTAACCGCTTCAATGAAACATTGATTTTATTGAATTATCCCTTTTTGTAGTGGACACACGCTACAAAATGATCCGGTTCTACTTCCACCAGTTCGGGCCTGCCTGTAGAACAACGTTCTTCGGCGACCGGGCACCTTTCACGATAAACGCAGCCATAGTTGGGGCCAAATTCTTTGACTTCTTTTCCCATCTCTTCGACATCTTCTTTCCATTTCTCATCCAGACGCGGAACGGCAGCCATCAACATTTTGGTATAGGGATGCTTTGGATAGTTGAAGATCTTTTCGGTTGCACCCATTTCTACAACACACCCCTGATAGAGAATTACAGCCCTTTCACTAATGTAATAACCCAGTGAGAGGTCATGTGTAATGAAGAGGATAGATAAGCCATGGGATTTAAGATCGGCTAACAAATTGAGGACGTCAATTCGGGTGGAGGCATCCAGCATGCTGATGATTTCATCGGCTACAAGGAACTTGATGTCCAGAGAAAGTGCGCGGGCGATGAGAAACCGTTGAAGCTGCCCGCCGCTGAGCTGGTGGGGAAATTTATCTAACACATGTTCAGGGTTGAGTCCGACGCATTCCAGGGAACCTTTAACCTTTCCGTTCCATTCTTTCTCGCTGATCTCCGGGAAAAATTCGTCTTTGACAATCCGGAAAACGCGGTCGGCTTTGAAAATGGGATTAAATGAACTGAAGGGATCTTGAAATACACCCTGAACCTGCCGGTAATATTTTTTCAAGTCGCTGCCCTGAATGGCGGAAATATCCTGCCCATCGTAATAGATGGTGCCGGAACTGGTTGTGAGCAGGCGCAGGATCATTTTCCCGATCGTGCTTTTTCCGCTGCCGCTTTCTCCAATTAATGAAATGACTTCGCCTTCTTTAAAATCAAAACTTACATTGCTCACCGCGTGGAGTTCTTTGCCGCCAAATGTTCCAACTTTGTATATTTTGGAAATGTTGTCCAGTTTAATCATTCTTTTCGAGCTCCTTCCAGCAGGCGAGGTAGTGTCCACTCTCAATTTCAATAAATGGGGGCTCTTCAATACATTTTTCAAATGCAACCGGGCAGCGATCTCTAAAACGACAGCCGGCAGGCGGATTCAGCAGCAGTGGGGGGTTGCCCGAAATGCCCTGAAGTTTCTGTTCACTGTAACGGACGCCCACTTTGGGGAGTGATGAGATCAGCAGCCTGGTGTAAGGATGGCGTGGATTATGAATGATGGTTTCAGTAGGGGCCTTTTCGGCAAGTTTTCCGGCGTACATAATCATGATCGTGTCGGCGATCTGATATAAAATCGAGATGTCGTGGGTGATTACAATCATGCTTTTAACATATTCACGATTGCGGAACTCTACCAGCATCTCGGATACAGCCCGTTGGGAAGAAACATCCAGTGCTGAGGTGATTTCATCGGCAATGAGCAGGGAAGGGTTCATAAGGGTGGAAATCACCATTACCATGCGCTGTTTCATACCGCCGGAAAGCTCAATGGGGTACATGTTGAGCACATCCGGCGACAGCTTCACCAGGTCAAGTCTTCTCTTTAGCTCCGGAAATACCGCTTTATAGCTGATTCCTTTTACATGGAGCAGTTCTGAGATCATCTTGCCGATCTTGCGGGTGGGATTCATGGCGTTCATGGCGTACTGCGGAACGATGGAAATATCCTTGAAACGGTGATGGTTCATTTCTTCCATATTCCAGACCGGTAAATCCTGACCATCCAGGGTGACCCGGCCCTCTATAAATTTCATCGGGAGGTGCAGGTAGACCAGACTGTGACCCAGGGTGGTTTTACCACAGCCGGATTCACCGGCCAAACCCATAATTTCACCATCTTCAATTGAAAAGGTCGTCCCATCCAGTGCTTTTACATCCCCATGCAGGGTCTGGTAATAAACTCTGAGATTTTCTACTTGTAAGCCCATTTTTATAATTCCCTTAGTTTAGGGTTGAAAACTTCATCCAGCCCGACGTTCATAATGTAGAGACCACCAACGATTGCTGTAATGCCGATGCCGGGGGGGATAAACCACCACCACATCTTCAGAATGAGGGCACTCCAGGCAACGGCCAGGTTCATCATAGTCCCCAGTGAGATGACCCGGGTTGGCCCGAGCCCCAGAAAATCCAGGGTGGCTGCATTCAGAATGGCACCCCCGAACATGAGAATAAAGGTCATGAACAGATATGAAGCCATGTTCGGAGCAATCTCTGAAAAGATGACCTTAATTGAGCTTTCCCCGCTCATACGCGCCATATCAACGAAGTCACGTGTACGCAGCGAGAATGTCTGAGCTCTAATCGCACGCGCGGCCCACGGCCAGGTCGTAATGCCGATAAACAAGGATTCGATGAGTACCCCGCGTACTTTGACATAGGCCGAGATGACCACTAAAAGCGCCAGCACCGGGATGGTAAGAACGACATTGGTGAAGATGTTTAGAATTTCATCCAGAATACCGCCCCGGTAACCTGCGGTGAAACCGATAACCATCCCCAGAATGGTGGCAATTCCACCGCCGATGATGCCTACCTCAAATGTGGAAGTCAGGCCATACACGAACTGCGAGAACACATCCTCGCCAAAGGTGGTCGTACCAAACCAATATTCTTCGGATGGGGCGATGTTCGGCGGTCCCGCTGTTTCTGTGGGCTCAAATTTTGCGATCCATGGGCCTATGATTGCCAGAACTACAAAAAAGAGGACGATTGCCAATCCTATTTTTAGTTTGGTGTTTCTGAAAGCAAAATAGATAAACTCGTTTTTTTTCTTCGTGGTTTTCATGCTGTGCCGCCTTGCATACCGGCACGTGTCCGGGGATCAATAAGGATGAATACAATGTCGATAATGAAATTTGCCAGGAGCACCCCCAGGACAACGAAAAGGAAACAACCCTGGAGCAGAAAATAATCCTGGTTGTGGATGGCTTGAAGGATCAGATAGCCGATCCCGGGGTAAGAAAACACTACTTCAGTAGCCAGTGCTCCGGTGACGATAACACCCAATTGGAGCGCCAAACCGCTGAGTTGGGGCAGCATGGCGTTATTGAATGCGTATTTGCGTACCAGATGTTTGGGCGCACCGAGCGCTTCCAGGTAGTGTGAATAATCCGCTTCAAGTTCGTAAATGATTAAGTTGCGCATGCCGATTGCCCAGCCCCCGAATTGTACGATGACCAGGGAGGCAAAAGGCAGAAACCAGTGTTGAATCAAACTCCAAATAAAAGCAAATGACCAGTTCGGTCGCATTGAAAAACTATAGCCGCCGGCAATGGGAAAGACCCGTATCACAATCCCAAACAGCCAGGCCAATAAAATTCCCAGCCACATGTAGGGTGTGGCCGAAAGAATATAGCCCAGCGGGAGCAATGTGTTATCAAGTTTTTTGTTGCGAGCGGCGAACGCTCCAAATTTATTGCCGGCAAACCAGCTTACAAGGATTGCCGGAATGAGCAGCGCGAGATCATAAGGAACAGCTTTCATAATCACCTCCACTACGGGGGTGGGAAACAGGAAAATGCTGGTTCCCAGGTCGCCGTGGAAAATGCCGTTCCATAAGTTGAGGTATTGCTTCCAGATAGGTTGGTCCAGACCGAAGGCTTGTAAATAGTAGGTGTACATGGAAGTAACCGCGGTTCCGCGCAGCCCTGCTCGTGAAATCAAAATATCTACCGGGTTGCCAGGCATGAAACGAGGAATCATCCAATTGATGGTTACTGCCACGAAAAAGGTCAGTAAATAAATAAGCAGCTTCCTACCAAAATATTTTCTCACTTGGCCTCTCCTTCATCGTAAGATAGGAACCGACCTCCCTAATTACCAGGGAGATCGGTTCCATTTCCTTAATTACTGTGCAGGGACAGGTTCCAGCTCAAGAAGCATTTGAATAGCAGACATATTCCAGTATCCACGCCAGGTTGCGGGCAGATAGTGGTTTGCATCCTCAGCAGAAGAAGGCCAGTTCGTCCAGACCGCATTGCTGGTCTGTGACCACAAACCGTTGTACCATAACGGAATGGTTGGGAATTCGGTCATGGTGATCTCTTGTAATTGTGAAGTAATGGCTTTGATGCCTTCGTCGTCACCTAAGGCAACCTGATCTAATTGGTTGACAAGGTCGAAGGCAGTTGGGTTATCATAGCGTCCGTAGTTACCGTATTGTGCTGTGGCGATGTTTTCCAACGGATTCTGGAATACCCACTTGTAGTAAGACCAGGGGGTGGAACTCATCTGAGCTTCGTTCTGCAAAGAAAGTTCGAAGGTCCCTTTCAACTGTGCGTCACGCCATGGGCCATAGTCCGGGTAGTCGGGGACAATATTGATGCCAACCGCCGCGGCATTCTTCGAGATGATCTGAATAGCAGCCATCCAGTCGGTCCATCCGCTTGGGCAGGTGACGGTCAGTTCAATCTTGTTGCCATCTTTGTCTTCAACAAAACCATCGTTGTCGATATCTTTGTAACCGGCATCCGCAAGGATCTTCTTTGCCATTTCGGGGTCGTAGGTCCAACCGTATTGGGCAACCATATCCTGGTCAACGTATTTATCCCAGATGGGCAGCAGTCCGGTGGGATCGGCCGCTTTGACGATATTGGTGTAATCGTTCACGACAATATCATTCAGGTCAATCATGTATGCAAGGGCTTTACGGAAGTTAACATCATCCAGTGGTTTGACCTGCTGGTTGATGATCAGAGCAGCAACGTTAGCCGAAAGCATGTAGGGAGGATCCGGATAGTATGTCTCGATGCCGTATCCACCTTCTACCAGCGAGGCCACGCCGGGCAGGAAGTTGTTGCTGAGGTCAAGTCCACCCTGGAGGATCAGGCCGAGCGCGACGTTGTTGGAACCATTGACAATGTCTACAATGCGGACAGGAGCGGGCATGCCGAAGGTCTCAATGCCCCACCAGTTGTCGTCGCGAACCAAAACCTGGCGGTCCTGGTCGTGGGACTCAAATTTGTAAGGTCCTGAGCCAACGGCGTCTTCATTGGCGCCGCCGGTGATATCGGCGACGTCCATCGCGGACCAGATCGCTTTTGGAACAATGGGGGTCTGCCACAGATAGAAACCGACTTCCTGGTAAGCGGGGTTTTCTTTGAATTTGAAATCCACGGTCAGGTCATCTACTTTGACGATTGAATCGAGGAAATTCCACAAGCCTGTGAAATTCAGGCCGACCTTATAATCGCCATTGGGGTTCGCAAGTTCATAAGTGAAAACGACGTCATCTGCCGTAAGCGCTGAACCATCCGACCAGGTTATGCCATCGCGAAGCTTGATCTCGAGGGTTGTGCCGTCGACCCAATTCATATCTTCAGCGGCCAGCCAGGGAGTGAATTGATCGGACAGCGGGTCGTAGATATACAGGGTTTCATAGACGAGGCCAATGGTACCCATTGCATATCCGCCACCGTTGAAGGGGTTCCAGGAAGATGGGGGGCCCCATTGGGTGCCGCTTGTGTAGAGCGTTTCATTCCGCGGATAAGAAGTGACTACCTCGGCCGCAGGTGTGGCCTCAACAATTACTTCCTGGGTCACTACGACTTCCTTTTCAACTTCCACGGTCTGAATAATGGTCTCTGGGGCCGCCGGTGTGCAGGCTACCAGAACAAGGCTGAGCATGACCAATATACTCAGAACAGTCAAAAATTGTTTACGCATTTTTTTCGTCCTCCTATTGCATTATTTGGTTTGATTAGAAGAAATAAATGAAACGGTGATTGAATTTTTTTTCTGGTTCTTCACCTCCTCAAAATGACAGATCGTTTGAAAGATTTTTTAGTGTTATTCAAGTCAATCAAAAACGGAGCAATAACTTTTGGTTTTATTTCCTTTGAGATGCTCCACAAGAATTTCGCACAATTAGCTCTGTGTCTAAAATGATGCGGCGTGCCGGTTTGATGCCGTTTTCAATCAAATCCATTAAGATCTCGACAGCCTGGAAGCCAAATTGATAAACCGGTTGTCGAACCGTAGTCAGTTGGTGATCCGGAAGTTTTGCGATGGGAAGATCATCAAAACCTACTACGGCAATGTCATCGGGGACCCGAAGTCCAGAATTGCGGATGGCGCGCATAGCACCAATTGCCATTAAATCGGAAGCCGCAAAGACTGCATCAGGTTTAGCTGGTAAAAGTTGTTGCATGGCATAATAGCCGCCAATCTCTGTAAAATCCCCCGCGGCGACCAAAGTTTCATCTTGGGTAAACCCTCGCCCGAGCAGGGCTTTTAGATAACCCTCTTTGCGGTCGATGCTGACCGGACTGTTGGCCAAACCGGTAATCGTTCCAATCCGGCTGCGGCCCAACCGGAGCAGATGGCTGGTTGCGTTGTAGGCTGCGCTGACATTATCTACATCGATATAGCTTGCGTTGTTGGAGTGAAATGGGCGGCCGGCGATAACGAGCGGCATGTTTGAGTCCATAAGCCGGTCGGTCAATTGATCGCCAAACTGGCCGGATTGCACGATAATTCCTTCCAATAAACTTTTGCGTGATAATCGTGGGAAGATTTTTTCTTCATCATCCTTCGTGCCGATGAGAAAGAGGCCTAAGGTGTAATTGTGCTGGTTGCATGCCTGGGCGATGCCCTGCGTGAAGTGGGGAAAATAAGGATCCAGAAAAAAGGAATTGACACTGCGGGGTAGTACCAAACCGATCATCCAGGATCGCTGAGAAGCGAGTGTGCGGGCAGCTGCGTTGGGATGGAAGCCGGTATTTTCAACAACTTGAAGCACGCGTTTTCGAACATCTTCCCGTACATTGGGGTGGTTGTTAATAACACGCGAAACGGTTGAACGAGATACTCCGGCTTGTTTCGCAACATCTTCCAGCGTTAGGTTTGACATTTCCCATTCCTGAGGGGTTTTTGGATCGAATTATTGGGAGCGCTTCCAATTACAAATTCATTATAGGGAGTTTAAATAAAAAAGTCAACTGCTTTTAGTAAAATGATTGAGGAATTTAAGAGAATAAGTTTGTGGTAATTTTGTTTTATCTTTTTGAGTGCGTGTACGGGCAGAGTTTTGAAAATTCGTAATAAATTAACATCGTAATTGCAATTTGATTCGAGAAAACCGAGGATTTTTCCTTGGTTTATCTGTAATCGGGGGTTCGAATTCTGTATGTCGGCGGAGCAAGGAAAGAAACTTGACAATAGTTCATACAATGCTAAAATACTATATAAATTATTTTAAATATTTTAATTAAAATTTGAGGATTTATGAAGGATAAGATTAAAATCAGCGATATAGCCCAGGAATGTGGGGTATCCATTTCTACAGTGTCGCTGGTGTTGAATAATAAACCAGGAGTCTCTCAAGAGACTCGATCTCGCGTGCTTCAAGCTGCCCAGGAACTTGAATATCCTATTAAATCGGGCGTTGAAACTGAAGGAAATCATCTTTTAACAACCATAGGGATGGTTGTTAAAACCGACCCCGATATTCCCCCAGCGGCCAATCCGTTTTACTCAAAAGTTATTATGGGGATTGAAGATAGCTGCCGCAGGGAAGGAATTAATCTTCTCCTTGCCACCCTTCCGGTGGATGAAAACAACTATCCTTTGGAGGTCCCTCAACTGCTCAATAGTGATATTGTGGATGGGTTACTGTTAGTAGGGACCTGTCTGCAAGAACCCCTTCTCTCTTCTTCCGGAAAAGAGACCCCGCCGATTGTTCTGGTGGATGGGTATTCCGATGATGAAATTTATGACACCGTGATTTCTGATAATTTCCGGGCTGCTTACCAGGCAGTCGAGTTTTTGATTGGCAGGGGCCATTGCCATATCGGATTGTTAGGCAGTGAGGCCAATTGTTATCCCAGTTTGAGGGATCGTCGTAATGGATACCTCCGGGCCATGAAAGAAAACAAGCTTGATGAGATCTATATTTCCAATTTCAATATTAACAGGTCCAAAGGATATCAGGAGGCCCTTGACTTGTTGAAAGAGAATCCACAGATTACTGCTCTGTTCTGTGTTAATGATGATGTTGGGAGCACAGCAATTCGCGCAATCCAAAGCCAGGGAATGAGAGTGCCGGAAGATATTTCTGTAATTGGTTTTGATGATACCTACCTGGCTGTGAATACCCATCCCGAACTGACAACCATGCATGTGGATACTGTTGCCATGGGACGAGCTGCGGTTCATCTTCTCTCCCTACGACTCGCAAATCCCGAATCTGCGCGAATGACCTTGACCATCCACCCACAATTGGTGGAACGCGAATCCGTTGCTTTTCATCCTTCCAAATTTTTGACTACGGTGGTGCCTCGTGATTAATCCCTCTTTGCCGAATATCCCCTGGGAAGAACGCCCTGCGGACTGCTCCGATGTGGTTTGGCGCTATAGTGCGAATCCGATTATTCCCCGTGACCTGATCCCGTCATCGAACAGCATATTTAACAGTGCCGTGGTGCCTTATAAGAATGGTTTCGCAGGTGTGTTTCGCTGTGATAACAAAAAGCGTGAGATGAACCTGAACCGGGGGTTCAGTAAAAATGGAATCGATTGGGAACTGGAAGATACTCCCATCGAATTTTTGTGTGAAGATCCAGAGATTGGCTGCTTCCAATATCGCTATGACCCGCGGGTGGTCTGGTTGGAAGATCGTTATTATATAAGCTGGTGTAATGGCTATCATGGCCCGACCATCGGGATGGGATATACCTTCGATTTCGAGAAATTTTATTTCCTTGAAAACGCGCTGCTCCCGTTCAATCGGAATGGGGTGCTTTTCCCGCGTAAGATCAATGGAAAATATGTGCTCCTCAATCGTCCAAGTGATAATGGGCATACGCCTTTTGGCGATATTTATCTGAGCCAGAGTCCGGATATGATCTATTGGGGGGAACACCGCTTTGTAATGGGGGTGAAAGATGGCTGGCAGGGCACTAAAATTGGTGCCGGCCCGGTGCCGATTGAAACCGCTGAAGGCTGGCTGCTGTTTTATCATGGTGTGATTACCTCGTGCAATGGATTTGTGTACAGCTTTGGAGCAGCCTTGCTGGATTTAGATCAACCCTGGAAAGTAATTGCCCGGAGTGGTCCTTACTTATTGTCTCCTCAGATGAACTATGAATGCGTGGGAGATGTCCCCAATGTTGTTTTCCCTTGCGCTGCTTTATATGATCATCCCAGCGGCCGGATTGCCATTTATTACGGCGGTGCGGATACTGTGACGGCCCTGGCATTTGCCCATATTGACGAGGTGCTGGACTTTGTGATGGGAAACACGGAATTATAGATCTCTTTATGAAATGTTTGTAACATTTTTCTTTGGGTGGATATATTTTGTTTGCTCATACATAACGAAATCTGACCCTAATTAAACCTGTTTGACATAAAACGGGTTTAATTGGTTGTTGTTTGTGGATTAAGCGTAATTTAATTTGTGAAACATCAAAAAAATGGTTAAAATCTTGCGCAAAAAAAATTGGTTATTGACAAGTGAATTTTATCTTTCTATAATTGCTTTACAAGAAATAAGTGGGGCGTTGATAGGTGTTTCCGTGTTTGGTCGCTCACCCTAAACGTAGGGTCGGAACTCAAGGAGCCAATAGCGAAACCGGCAATCGATGTGATGCCGGTTTTTTTGTTTACGTTGGCCGGTACCACAATTATTGAGTTTATTATTGCGAGCAACTTTTCCTTATTGATTTCTACAATTGAATAATCGAAGACGTATTTTTTAGGTTACCAGGAGGGGTTACCATGCGTATTAAATCGTCAACATTTACGATGTTTCGGTTACTTATGATTTTCATGCTGGTGTTCGGGAATCTCTTAACCACACCGATGACAGTCCGTGCAGAGGATGGCCCGGAGCCGGAACCCACGCCAACTGAAATCAGTGAACCTTTAGATGAAGAGATAGTCGAATCTACTGAAGAGCCGGAGGAGGTGGTCGAACCCACTGAAAAGCCGCAAGAAGTAGTTGAACCTACTGAAGAGCCACAGGAGCAATTACCTCCTGAAGAAACCCCGCAGGTCGAGAAAACTGACTTACCGGACGATGAAGTCATAGAGGCGGAGGCTGAAGCGCTTTCATCAATTGAAGCGGATGTAGTGCCGGAAGGGGATGAGACTGTCGAAGCACTAGATCTCTCATATGTCTGGCATGCCTTTAATGATTGCGCCGGGACGAATTCATATTCTAATACCACAACGATTACGATTGGAAGTTCAACAACCGGGACGAGTGGAACTTTAAAGAATTTTGATACAGGAAGTGATACTTCGGTCACCGCGCAATTTACTGCATCACAGACGTTAACCACTCAAAGCTCCAGTGGTACAGAGTCGGATACGGCAACAGATGCTTACACAACTTTCCATGATTCCGCGAGTATGGTGGGGGTAATTCAATATAATGTCAGCAGCAGTAGTAATGACTGGTGGGAAGATCTTACCCTAAGCGGACTGGACCCATCGAAAACTTACACTTTTGCGACTACAGCCAATCGAGCGGGTGGATCCGATTATTCCAACAGGATTACCCGATTTACCCTTTCGGGGGATGAGGGAGCGATCAATGCCAGCACTTCTGGTGTTGACGTCTTAAATGATCATTCCGTAGCATTTGCCACAGGTGAGAACACAGCAAATGGTTATGTGGCCCGCTGGGTAGGAATCCAGCCAGGAGCTGATGGGGTGATCGTTATTCGTGCTCAACCGGATACCTCCGTGACTAAAGTTTATGCGATGGCTGTGTTCATGCTGGCCGAAGAAGAATCCAGTAGTGATCCAACCATCTTCACCAGCAGTACGATGGAGGAATTCGATGCGGCTGTGGGGACTTACTCGGTGGAACAGAGCTATACGGTCTCCGCAATCAATCTGACCTCAGACCTAGTGATTGCCCCACCTGCTAATTTTGAGATTTCTTTGACCAGTGGCAGCGATTTTGTTTCCTATCCATCTGTGCTTACTCTGGTGCCCGACAATGGCGTTGTGTCAAGCACCCCGATTTATGTGCGCTTCAAGAGCGACACAGCCGGAACTTTCAACGAGAATATTACCCATGCCAGTGCCGACGCTGCCCAGGAAGATGTGACAGTGAGCGGTACGGCGATCCATTATTACACATTGACGATCTATAGTGATCACGGCACGGTAACGCTTGATCCCACAGGTGGCAGCTATGCCGAGGGGACTGCTGTCAGTGTGACAGTAGTAGCCGATTCTGAATATGCTTTCAGTAATTGGTCGGGTGATCTGACCGGCAGCGATAACCCTGCCACCCTTGTAATGGATGGAAATAAAACAGTCACGGCGAACTATGTGGTCAGTCTGTGTTCTACAGTGAGCCTAGCCGCAACGGCGGATACGCGGTTGCGGAGTTCTCAACCTTCGGAAAATTATGGAGCTGAAGCAACAGTTCAGGTCAGTAATTTTACTTCATACCCTCAGGGAACGCTGCTACTGTGGGATATTAGCACAATACCCTTTAACGCGACGATCAGTGATGCCAGTATCACACTTGAAGTATCAGATAGCACAGCATATTCTTTCTCCTTGTACCAGATGTTCCAGAGCTGGGAAGAAGACACTGCAACCTGGAACACTTATGATGGCACACAACCCTGGGATACAGAAGGGGCAGCCGGTGCAGGGGACCGGGCTAATATAAACTTATGGGATGAAACGGTTATTTCATCAACCGGAACCCAAACGCGTGATTTGAACAGCGAAGGTATTGCCACCTTACAGAGTTGGATTACGGGATCATCTGATAATTACGGATTGACCCTCCAAAACTATTCAGGAGCTTCTTCTGCGGATTATCTGATTTTCTCATCCTCAGAGGGAGATAATCCTCCACTATTGAATATTACCTTTTGTGAGCAACCAAGTGGTCCGTTTATCAGCACCAGCGGCGAGTTGACAGCATTCAGCAGTTCGCCGGGGGTGGCTTCAGAGGCACAGATCTATCAGGTAACAGGCAGCGATCTGATAGATGATATTGAGCTCACAGCGCCTGCCGGTTTTGAGCTTTCGACGGATGGGATCATTTATAGTACTACTCTGACGCTGGAGCAGGATGCAGGTGTGGTGGATGAAACGACAATTTACGTGCGTCTCTACAGTGTGAGTGAAGGCTTTTTCAGCGGCAATATTGTTCATACCAGTACGGATGCAACTGAAGCAGATGTAGCCGTCAGTGGAACAGTGTTACCCATTTACACGTTAACAATTATCAGCGCCGATGGTTCGGTGACTCTTGATCCGGCCGGCGGCAGTTATTTTAGTGGAACTGAGGTTATGTTAACGGCGGTAGCCGATTCCGGATACGCTTTCAGCAGTTGGTCGGGAGACCTGACCGGCAGTGATAACCCTGTTACCATCACGATGGATGGGGATAAGACGGTTACTGCAAATTACATCATACAAAATGAAGTTACCGTAACTTTCCAGGCCGGTGTTTCGGAGTATACAGGGGTGGACGATGTCTTTATTCGTGGTTCGACGGCCGGGGCTACCAATTTTAGTTCAGAAACCGTGTTGGAGTGGGATGAAAATAGCGGTTCGACCACGGATGAGTTCACTCTGATTCGCTTTGCGAATCTGTTTAACTCCGAGGGTGGACCAATTCCTGATGGGGCTGTCATTTCATCCGCGACATTAAATTACATGACCACGGACCTGAGCTCAGGGTCTACGGCAGAGGGGGATCCTGCAAATGTCTATGAGGTGATTGTACCCTGGGCAGGGTCAACGGTCACTTATAACAATTTCGGTGAAGATGCCGGTGTGCAAAGTGATGAGTACCGGGCCTCACCGGTTGTTTCAGCCTCTGCAGATGAAAAATCTACAGTATATTCAATCGATGTCACCGAAAGTCTGCAGCGTTGGTCAGACAATCCCGGGGAGAATCTGGGCTGGATTTTCTATCCGACAGATAGCGACGGCGTTACCATTTATTCAAGTGAGTATGCCACTGTGGAATACCGTCCATCCCTGTCGGTGGAGTATCTGACCGGTTCGGTAACCCGGTACACTCTGACGGTGGGTAATGATGGGCATGGAACGGTCACACTGAACCCGGTGGGCGGCCAATACAATGAAGGAACAACGGTAACTTTGACCCCGGTTCCAGACAGTGATTATGCGTTTTCTGCCTGGAGTGGTGCGAGCGCTTTCGACCTCGTCTATAATGGCGATGGCACCTGGTCCATTACCATGGATGATGACAAAACGGTTGTAGCTAACTTTACAGAAATTCCGGTTAACCATGCGCCCAACCAGCCGGTGCTGGTACAGCCAGCCGATGCTGCTATGGGTATTTCCACCGCGCCAACCCTGGCGGTGACCGTTAGCGATGATGACTCAACGGATACACTGGACGTCGGTTTCTATGGCCGGGTAAAGGGTGAAACATCATCAACTGGTGAGGATTTCACACTTGTGGTGTTCCCGGATACCCAAAATGCGTCGCAGTATTATCCGGAAGTTTTTACATCCATGACACAGTGGGTTGTGAATGAGCAAGATGCAGAGAATATTGTTTTTGTGACACATGTTGGGGATATTGTCAACACAGCAAACAGCGAATCCCAGTGGACCAATGCAGATAATTCAATGAGTCTGTTGGATGTGGCCGGAGTTCCATATAGCGTGGGGCCGGGTAATCATGACCTTCCCTTATATACCGGTACCAGTTTGTATAACGATTTTTTTGGTATCTCACGTTTCAGCGGGCAGCCTTGGTACGGAGGCTATTATGGCAGCGATAATTACAATAACTATTCGTTGTTCAGCGCATCGGGCATGGATTTTATTCTCATCAACTTGCAATACAGTGCCACTTCGGATCATTTGGACTGGGCGGATGCTTTGCTCAAGGCTAATCCAACCCGACGCGGGATTGTTGTCCAGCATAATATCCTCAATACGGATAATACGTGGCAAAACCAGGCAACCTTTACTGCTCTCAAAGATAATCCCAATCTGTTTTTGATGTTATGTGGACACATGCACAGCAGCGGGGATGGTGCCGCATACCGCGAGGAGGTAGGTGATTTCGGGCAAACCATCCATGTAATGATGGCAGATTATCAGGATTTCCCAAGTGGTGGCAATGGCTATTTGCGTATTTTGCGCTTCTCGCCAACGGATGACATGATTTATGCCACTACCTACTCGCCATCTCTTGATACATTCATTACAACCTCTCCCGATCAAATGGAGATGACGTATGATATGACGGCTGGGACGACCCCCTCGTACACGTTGATTGATACCGTGAATGAGGTTGACAATGGCACGAATGCTTCAATCTCCTGGGACGGATTGGCACAAGAAACTGAATATGAATGGTATGTTACTGTTTCAGATGATGTAGAAACAGTGACCGGGCCAACCTGGTCATTTACTACTGCTGCCAATTTACCCACCTGTTACGCGCTGACTTTGAGCCATGCGGGCCAAGGCAGCGACCCGACGGCCAGCCCGGCGAAATCGGCAGCCTGTGCAGCCAATGGGGAATATGTAGCCGGGGAAGAGATCACCCTGAGCGCCAGCCCGGCGACCGGTTGGGAAATCGGGAGCTGGACGGGAACGAATGGAGCAAGCAGCAACACCCTGACCATGCCCGCCAGTGCGCACAGTGCAGCCATCACATATAGCCAGATCGAATACGCCCTGACAGTGAACGTGGAGGGCAGCGGTACGGTAAGCAAAGACCCGGATCAGACCAGCTATCACTATGGCGACGTGGTAACCCTGGGTGCCAGCCCAGCGGTTGGCTGGGAGTTCAGCGGCTGGAGCGGCGATCTGAGTGGAACGGAGAGTTCCAAAGACATCACCATTGAAGGCAACACCAGCATTACGGCGACCTTTACGGAAATATCCCCCACCTGTTATGCGCTTACCCTGAGCCATGAGGGCCAGGGCTGTGACCCGACGGCCAGCCCGATGAAATCGGCAGCCTGTGCAGCCAATGGGGAATATGTAGCCGGGGAGGCGATCACCCTGAGTGCGAGCCCGGAGACCGGCTGGGAGGTTGGAAGCTGGACGGGAACGAGTGGGTCGGGCAGCAACACCCTGACCATGCCTGCCAGTGTGCACAGTGCAGCCGTTACTTACGCCCAGATCGAGTACACCCTGACGATGGATATTGAGGGCAGCGGCACGGTGAGCAAGAGTCCAGATCAGGCGAGCTACCATTATGGTGACGTGGTGACCCTGAGTGCCAGCCCGGCGGTTGGCTGGGAGTTCAGCGGCTGGAGCGGCAACCTGAGTGGAACAGAAAACCCCAAGGATGTCACCATTGAAGGCAACGCCAGTGTTACAGCCACCTTTACCGAGACATCCCCCACCTGTTATGCGCTTACCTTGAGCCATGCGGGTCAGGGCAGCGACCCGACGGCCAGCCCGGTGAAATCGGCAGCCTGTGCAGCCAATGGGCAATATGTAGTTGGGGAAGCGATCACCCTGAGTGCGAGCCCGGCGACAGGTTGGCAAATTGAAAGCTGGACGGGAACGAGTGGGGCGGGCAGCAACATTTTGATCATGCCCACCTGTGCACACAGCGCAGCCGTTACTTACGCCCAGATCGAATATACCCTGACGGTGGATATTGAGGGCAGCGGCACAGTGAGCAAAAACCCGGATCAGACCAGCTACCACTATGGAGATGTGGTGACCTTGAGCGCCAACCCGGAAACGGGTTGGGAATTTAGCAAATGGCAGTATGGTGAATTGTTCGGAGTGGATAACCCCAAAGATGTTACCATTCAGAGCAACATGAGTATTACGGCGATTTTCACTGAGATACTGCCTACCTGTTATGCGCTGACCCTGAGCCATGAAGGCGAAGGCAGCGACCCGACGGCTAACCCGGCGAAGTCGGCAGCCTGTACTGCGGACGGAGAATATGTAGTTGGGGAAGTGATCACCCTGAGCGCCAGCCCGGCAACCGGCTGGGAGGTCGGAAGTTGGGCGGGAACGGATGGGGCGAGCAGCAACACCTTGACCATGCCCGCCAGTGCGCACAGTGCAGCCGTCACATATAGCCAGATCGAATACACCCTGACGGTGAATGTGGAGGGCAGTGGTACGGTGAACAAGGATCCGGATCAGACCAGCTATCACTATGGTGACGTGGTGACCCTGAGTGCCAGCCCGGCAGTGGGCTGGGAGTTCAGCGGCTGGAGCGATGATCTGAGTGGAACGGAAAGTTCCAAAGATGTCACTATTGAAGGCAACACCAGCGTCACAGCCACCTTCATCCAGATCGAATACACCCTGACGGTGAACGTGGAGGGCAGTGGTACGGTGAGCAAGGTTCCGGATCAGGCTAGCTACTACTATGGAGATGTGGTAACCCTGGGCGCCAGCCCGGCGGTTGGCTGGGAGTTCAGTGGCTGGAGTGGTGACTTGAGCGGAACGGAGAGCTCAAAAGACATCACTATTGAAGGCAATGCCAGTGTCACAGCGACCTTCACCCAGATTGAATACACATTGACGGTGGCTGTAGAAGACAGCGGCACGGTGAGCAAGAGCCCGGACCAGACCAGCTACCACTACGGAGACGTAGTGACCTTGAGTGCCAGCCCGGCAGTGGGTTGGGAGTTTAGCGGCTGGAGCGGTGATCTGAGCGGAATAGAAAGTTCCAAGGATGTCACCATCCAGGGTAACACCAGTGTCACAGCTACTTTCACCCAGATTGAATACACATTGACGGTGGTTGTAGAAGGCAGCGGCACGGTGAGCAAGAGCCCGGACCAGACCAGCTACCACTATGGAGATGTGGTAACCCTAAGTGCCAGCCCGGCAGTGGGTTGGGAATTCAGCGGCTGGAGCGGCAACCTGAGTGGAACGGAAAATTCTAAAGAGATTATCATTGAAGGCAATGCCAGCGTTACGGCAACCTTTACCACGATACCGTGCTACACATTGACCTTGAGCCATGAGGGCCAGGGCAGCGACCCGACGGCCAGCCCAGTGAAATCGGCAGCCTGTGCAGCCAATGGAGAATATGTAGCAGGGGAAGCGATCACCCTGAGTGCGAACCCGGCGACCGGCTGGGAGGTTGGAAGCTGGACGGGAACGAGTGGGTCGGGCAGCAACACCCTGACCATGCCTGCCAGTGCGCACAGTGCAACCGTCACATATACCCAGATTGAATATACATTGACGGTGGAAGTTGAAGGCAGCGGCACAGTGAGCAAGGACCCGGCCCAGACCAGCTATCACTATGGTGACGTGGTGACCCTGAGTGCCAGCCCAGCGGTTGGCTGGGAGTTCAGCGGCTGGAGCGGCGATCTGAGTGGAACGGAGAGTTCCAAAGACATCACCATTGAAGGCAACACCAGCATTACGGCGACCTTTACGGAA
>JAHDQE010000124.1 GCA_018433975.1 Ornatilinea sp.
CCCTCCACTGATTGAAACAATCTGTCCGGCAGCCGGGGCATATACAACACGCTTAAATATGCCGCTGGTTTCCGCGATGACGTCTCCCTCCTGTACTTTATCCCCTACCCGATGCTCAATGACTTTTCGAAAATCCTCGAACGCAGAGAGATTCAGCGCACGGCGAATATTCAACAGGATGTGTTTGTTGGATACATCGGCATCCGCAACCACATCTGTTGCGTTCACTTTCTGTCCAACGCGTGCCAATACGCGGCCATTCACCGGTAACATTCTGGCCCGACGTATCATTGTAAGAGGTAGGACATGACTGATGGGTGCTTGCATAACTTATTCCTGATTAAAAGGATGCAAATACTATACCAATCCTCACAACATGAAAGGTATCAGCTTCCTAACGAAAGGCGCCACTTCTTCATCAACTCACGACGCCGGGAAGCATCGCTCGGAAGTGCGATCGGACGGCCCCGTGCATCAATCACCGCGCCACACGCCCCGCCCACAATTCTGAAACTGTTCGCTCCTCGTTTTCCAAGAGCATCAATTTCGGTCCTTCTCAAAGGATTAAGATGAATACGGGCAGCCTGGCCGGGCTGAAGCGGCAAAGAAACAATCGTCCCCTGTTGGACCTTAAATTGAGACTCATTGCCATCTTCGTACTCCAGGCGGACCTGCAAAATATGCGTGCCATATTTTGCGCGGCTGATCGGGCTGATCACAGTGCCTAAATTCATAAAAGCTTTTGACTCCAGAACCTGAACGGGCAGAATAGAATTTGTTTTTCCAATCGCACCCAGGCTGGAAGTCAATCCATTTTGGTCCAAAATAAAGGTGGTTATCCCAAGAGGTTGAATACCATCCAACAACATTAATAAGGATTGCGGTATAGAGGCAACATTGGTGAGAACTGCACCGCTGGCAAGAATAGGTTCAAACGAAATCCTTTTTTGCGGCCAGGTATCACGTGTCCGTCGAATACTGATTTGCAGTAGCCAACGCGCTACAGCCTGTTCAATAGCCAGGGCTTCAGCCGTGTAGGGAACCATGCCAGGCTGCGTGCTTTTCTGCCAGATATAATCGCGCACAACCGATTCTTCCACATGCAGCGGGAGCCACCGCATGATTTCCGAAAGTCCATCCTCAACCAGCGCAGACTTGATATTCTGTCCCATTCCCACCGGCAAAACATTTACCGACAGGTCCCCGGAAAATGCGGCAGCAACAGTGGTATGGCTGGCGCCCAGGTCAACGCCTAAAACACCTTTAACCGGATCATAGACTTTGCTCAGAAATTGCACAACTCTGCCAAAAGCATTGGAAGCTGGTATAGGAGGAGCGCTGCTTACCTTTGCCAAAGACTGCAACCCGCCAATTTGACGGGAACGAATTTTTCCAACCACTTCATTCAAGATTTCTTCTGCGGGACCCAAATCTTCAACATCCACATTGGGGCGGACATTGGGTGCGACATGCACATGGGTCCATTTTTCCATGACACCTTTGATTTTCTTTGCCAGTGCAGTATTCCCGGCGTACAGCAAATCCGGCCGCTTATCCTGTGGAAGAATACGACAGATCATCAAGATTAATTCCGCAAGACGCAGCACAGAACGGTTCGCGCCCGATTCGGTGCCCCCGGATAAGATAATCAAATCCGGTTTTGCCGTTAAAACAGCATCTATTTTCAATTCCGAACTGCGGTGATCATTCAACCCAATGGTTTCAACAATCCTTCCATAAGTTGTCCGCACCAGATTTTGAGCACTGCCAATGGAAACATCGGTCAATAAACCTGCAATCACGACCCGAATTTCCGGTCCTGCGGAAAAAGTTACAACCAACCGGTCAACTCCCGTGCCGTTGGTCTGGGTGGGCAGGATAATATTTGCATCCGAATCAACCAGCACCCGTCCGGTCACTTCCTGCAGGGAATCCAACGCCTGATGAACGCTTTCACCCACATCCCTGAAAGGCGCGTTTACAGTACTTGGGGCTGCCCCTTTTGCAATAAAATGATATTGGCCTTCAACCACATCAAACAGGGAAACCCGGGTTTGAACAGATCCAAGGTCTATTGCCAGTACTGACTCAGCGTCTACAAGAGAAGTTGTCATGATGTTCGCTATCCAAATTAACTGAGAATAAAATCTTTAAAAACTTGCAGCACAAAATCAAGGCGATCGATCAAAGCCGTAATCGCTGCCGCGTACACACCAGCGAACAATGCCCCAAGCGTAATTGCAATGAAAATCTGACCAATCCGGGCTAATGTTTCAATAAAGGGGGAACGATTAACCGTCTGATCCGGCTGCACGCGTGCACTGAATTGGAAGTAAGCCATTGTTGCCAGTGTACCCAACACCATCACCACACCTTCAGTTAACTGAAAGAAGGGATTCACGTTTAAACCGGCCGTCTGCAGATCAAACACATTGATTGATGTCAGAACTTGTTTGATCAGCGTACCCATGACGGCTCCACCAATTGCTACAGCCGCCCCTGAGCCCACCAAATAAGCCATGGGAATACTGCCCACAGAGGATAATTTTGGGGATAACTTAGCAAGAAGCATTACGCTTAAAACCAGGGGAATCAGGGCAAGTCCTTTTTCCAGAAGAGAACCTTCCAACAATGGCCAGATAAGTTTAGGGAGGATAACCTGGTAAATCACGATTACCGCCACATACCCTGCCGTAACGCCTACAAACAGGTAAGAAGCCACACGAAACAGCGGGTTATCTCCAACCAGATAGCTGAAGATCAGCAGAGTCAGGATAAAACTGACAAGTGTCCAGATTAAATCCATCGATTGCATAAGTGCTAAGCCTCACTTTTCGCTTTGCGCCGGGCAAACAAGCTCACCAGAATTTTAAAGAACAGGCCCAGCAACACAAAAGCCACTCCCAGGATCATTGCGTATTGATAAGCATTGAAATAAGAAGCGGACCCTTTGGTAAGGCCAGCCAGTTTCTCATAGGCCATTCCACCACTCATCCCTGAAAGCAACCCCTTCACCTGGCCGGATTGCAAATAAGGTAGCAGCATCGGGGATGCCTGCGCACTGGTAACCAACAGCATCGGCGTGGTTCCTAAGACCGGTTGAACCTGTTCAATCCAGGAACGGCCGGTATCAACATTATCGGTAATGACAATGACCATTGCAAAATCATCGGGTTGGTTGACACCCCGCAGCGCGGGTTTACTCCAGACAGATTCTCCGTCAGCACCTGAATCGAAACCATATTGAATTGTCTGCTGAGGACGAATGGAGAACTCCTGCAAAGAAGCAAGCCCTCCGGCAAGATACCCCAGATTAATGGTTTGTTCGTTAAGGACATATCCCGTCGTCAATTCGGGCTGCACGGCAGAAGCTTGTTGCAAAGCCTTCTGCATCAGATTTTCTCCCAGAACGGGACCTTGAGCCACCGTAGAAATTGCTGCGATCCGGGCATGTTTTGAAATCAAGCGTTCAAGAGTTCCTGCAGCAGAAAACCGCATTTCTCCTGCAAAACCCGGATCATAGTCAAAGGCCACCAGAACCGGCGCACCATCCGGCAAGGCTTCCAATTGCTGGTAAAAATTAACCACCGATTCGGCGGGGAAAGTCAGCGCCAGCGGTTTGTTAATAGGGGTAACCAGCATAGGCAGAACAAGCACTCCAATCAACAACGCGGCAATGATTAAACGTACCACCCACTGTGAGGCCTGAATCCGCTCACTGCGAGCTGCTTTAGGCTGGCTCTCCTGTTCCAGAATATTCTCGAACAGCCCGGCATGCGTCTTTTGGCTCTCCGTTACCCGCAGTTTGGTCGAGTATACGGGAGGCTTCCGATATCGCGTGGCCAGATCTTCGGCGGGCAGGACTCCCTGTAATCCCGCCAGGGGACCGGCTTTTTCAACCGCGGATGGTTTCCGGGGATGAGCTTTTCCAGGTGCGACTGCCTCAACCGGGCGCATGGCTTGCAGCCAGCTGGGCATTTGAGCCGGAGCAATTTCATCTTCTTCCTGAACTTCTTTAATTGCCCCTTCCATGTCGGTCAGGTCTGCTTCTTCGGATAACCAGTCCGGTGCATCCTCACCTGCAAAGGGATAAGAAGAAGATTCTGGCTTTAATTCCTTCGGTTCTTCCAGCGTAAACGCCTGAACTGTCTCCTCGCCTGGAAGTTCCGGTTCATCTTCTTCATGAGCTTCTAAAAGCCAGTCCGGCAAATCTTCATCCAGGAAAGGTGACACTGCTTCTGTTTTCGTTAACTCTTCATCGCTTCCAAAAAGACTTTCTTCAGTCGGAACCGGCGCCTCTATTTCTCCAGCTTCATCACCGGAAATTTCCTGACTGCTTTCACCAAAAAGCGGTTCGGAAACCACGTTTTCGCTGCCCAATCCGGATAATGACGCTGCTCCTGCCAGCAAATCTTCTTCCAGATCGCCTTCAAAACCAGGCGCACTGTCTTTTCTCTCAAAAGAAACTTCTCCCGGAGGGATCTGTTTTTGTGCTTCTTCCTGCCATACCGCAGCAGTTTCAACCGGCGAGTCCGGTTCTGATCCCATCAAATTGATCCAGTCCGGAGTTCCGCCTTCACTTGCCTCTTCAGAGAACGTCTCTTCAAAAACTTCATCCTCAATCTCACTAAGCCAGTCCTGTTTTTCCTCAACCTGCAAATCTTCGCTCTGGGCTTCGGGTTCCTCCGGAGATTGTGATTCCGGTGTACGCAGCCAATCGGGAACATCTTCAGCAGACTCGGATTCGATTTGTTCTGACTGAGAAGCTTCAGGAATGAAATCCTCACTCTGCGAGATCTCTTCGGGAGAAGTTTCCTGATCCCATTTCAGCCAATCCGGAACACCCTCACCTGCCGAGACATCCCTTGAATCCGGAGTTTCTTCTTCCAGGGAAGATGCATTCAACCAATCCGGGACTGAAGCTTCATGGTCTTCCGCATCCTGAGAAGGCCGGGCCGCATCCAGTTTATTCAACCAATCTTGCAGATCATTTTGTGGAGTCTCGGAAAATGACTCTTCATTATCGATAGATTCAACCAGTGAGTCGGAGTCTGCCGCATCTAAAGGTTCCGGCGCCAGCGCGCTTAACCGGTCCATTACCTGACCTTCCCCCTGGTCTTCCAAAGGAAGTTCCCGGTCCGAATCGGATTGTTCCATGCCCTGAACATCTTGTTCTTCGTTGGACATCTCCACACTTCTCAGACTGCCCAACCAATCATCGCCTCCCAAAGCAGAATCCGGTTTCGGTTTGCTCTGTTCCTGCTGGTGAAGGTCCTGCATCCAGTCCGGAATATCCTCTTCCGCCTGGTCTTCAGCCGGGTCATTCTGTTCAACAGCCGCGCGAGCTGCCGCTTGTTCTTCAAAACGGCTCCGCTCCCGAATGCGCGTCAACCAATCGGGCATACCCTCATCCGATTCCTCCGGGGCATTCCATTGTTCCTCTGCCTCCCCGGACTCCTGAAGTTCCTCTGAACTTTCTTGCAGATCCCTCAGCCAGGAAATCTGGTCTTCCGAACCGGGAAGTTCTTCCTCGAAGCTGTTAATGTGCTTCGGCCGAATTTGAGCGCCACAATGCTGGCAGATATCAGAATCTGCCGGATTGGATTTTCCACACATCGGACAACGAATATCAGACATAATTACCCACTATAGGGACGATCGGCGCCAAGTAAGATACGAAGGCCTGTTGTCAGGCTTCCCAACGCCACACCCAGTAAAATACCCCGCGCTCCCGCTAACGGAAGACGGTTCAAAAAGCCCAGTGCGCTGTTTAAAACAGGCACATCGCTGGACAGGGGTAGATAACCGCTTAAGAGCACCAAAAAAACCAGCGCGCTGATCAAAAAAATAACCGCCATAACGCCCTGCTGTTTTTGAAGCAAGCGCAGGCTCGAGTAAGCCAGGCTGACAGCCAGCAATGCCATCAATGTAGTTGCCACTGGCGCCTGAATAGAAGTAACCGCTTTTTGAAATGTAGGGTCAGATGGGGACCGCCACAACCCAAATATGAGGGTAACCATAAAAGCCAACAGGAAAATCACACTGTAATAATCCCGCTTTTCTTCACTGCGGATTCTGCGCCAATGGACGCCTACCATATTTAATATTCCTACCAGCGTAGCAACGCCCAATAAAGCCACCGCCCAACCCAGCAGCAAAACACGAATATTTTGAAGCAAAGCAAGAGGAACGAAATAGCCCAGCAGGATAATCGTTCCCACGGCTATGGCTATAGCAGTTGAAACCGGCGCGCGCATTCTCATAAGAACGAAATCCCCAATAACTGTTCCACTAACTTATAGAGTACCCCCAGGACCATCAGGATCATAACCACCCATCGCAGCAGGTCCTGAGCCCGCACACTGGCCTGGTGAAATTGTCCGGCCTGCAAATACGCCGGGAGCGCAAATAACTCTTCTCCAATCAAAGGTTCCTGCGCTGTAGCATATAACACCGATTGAGCCGGAAGAGAATCGCTCGCAGCCAGAGAAAAGGTTTTTCCCTGATCCGCCGCATCACATAACAAAGCCACTTCCGGCCCAAAATTGCCTATAAAGATATTGGTAAAGACCTGTTTGTTGCGTACCACCGGGATCGTACCGGCAATATAGGAAAATGAAGTTGGCCCCGCCAACTGTCCCTGATCGGGGTCAAACTGATCCAGTGCATTTCCGGAACGATAAACCGCCCTCAAAGTATCTTTACTCAGAATAGATAGAGCTCCCTCGCCGCTGGTTGCAACCGGGGGATGGTCACTGACCATACTGATCTGCCCCAACCGCTCAAGGGTACCAAGCCCTGCTAGTGCGGAAGCATTGTTCGGGTCCAGTAAACTTGCTTTTCCCAACGAAACATGCAGTCCTTTCCCATCTTCAACAGCCAGACCAATCGCACGCCGGAGCTGTTGGACTGCACGAATAGGACGCAGCGAACGAACTGTGCGGTCTTTACGCAGAATTCCAAACCCAAAAATCAATCCTGCACCCAATAAGACAACAAACAATCCAATCAGGTTTTCACTAATCAATCGCGCCCCTCCTCACGCAGAAAGCTCACAAAAGAACGACTCTCCGCTGTATTCTCCAGTAAATGGGCAATAGCATTACATTCTTCTTCCGGCATTGCCAGGGTCAATAATGGCCGTCCGAAGTAGACGGTTTGCGCCAGCAAAATTTTAACAGGATCAGCCGCTTCCAATAGCACAGCCACGGCACGATCCAGTTTGGAACGTTGCAAGAAATGCGCCCAATTACCCCAGAATGGATAGCTCAACATGATATCAGTATAGCACAAATAACCTATTTATATACCCTGTCAAACCACTTCAGAACTTGTGCAATGCCACAACAAACCGCTTTTCGGACCCTGCCAATATTCCCGGATCGCAGATTTCATTTCTTCCAGCCCGCCCCAAAAAGTACTGATCTGCGTGGTATAAGCAGCGACACCTTCCTGCCAGGCTTCTAAAGCGGATTCCGAGATCGGAAACGAATGGGGGCAGCAGTCCGGATGGATATAATCGCTCAAAATTTCCCCTTCCTGCGCAGCATAAGGGAAATCCGCATAATACCACAACGGTCGTCGGAGCGTTTCGGCAGCAGCCCGCGTCAGATGGTGGTCTATATGCCCTCCAACGGCCAGAGGAGATACCAGATTTGCCGCTCCAGGTAAATTTTTCGCAAGCTTGTCTGCCAGTTCTCCAACCAGAAGGGTCTCCCCGAAATTCGAAGGAGAGAAGAGGTCCTCCTCGTAATTTACAACCGACACTCCGGATTCTGGCAGCCGCCGGTAGATACAATCCGGAATATCAAAATGCTTCGCCGGAACGCCCAATCTTTGACAGGCGTTCAGATCTTCAGCACGGCGTACAGTCACCGCCTCGGGGCCCGTTTGCCAGCGCTCGTGTAAGCTTTGCGCAAAAGGAGAAAGCGGGCTCTTCACATTTCCTGCGCAGATAGTCCAGATTTCTACCTGTGTCCCCGATTGAACCTGTTCCCAGATCAAACCGCCACAGGAGTAAATCACATCATCCAGATGTGGAGAAAGATAAATCCATTTCATACGTATTGTTTTACCACAAACCCTGAACGAAATTTTTGTTTATCCCTACTTTCGGGAGTGGCTAAAAGCTGGGTTAAAATAGAAGAATGCAAACCTGTCCAAAATGTCACAGAACGGACCGGCAAAACCGAGCCGGGAAAACAGAAAGCGGCAGCCAACGTTATCGCTGCATGCATTGTGGGATCAAATACACACCGAACCCCAAACCCTGGGCATATGATCCAGAATTTCGTCGAAAAGCTGTGCAGATGTATGTAGACGGGATGAACTTGCGTCGTATAGCACGGCACCTGGGTATTCATCATCGCACCGTCTCACTTTGGGTGAAAGCCTACGCAGAAAATGTAGGAGAACCTCCTGTACCGGAGGAAGTGAAAGAAGCGGAGATGGATGAGCTTTTCACTTTCATTGGGGATAAAAAAACAGGGTCTACGTCATAACCCTGGTAGATCGGCGCACGCGGTGCTTTTTAGGCTTTACGGTGGTTGAAGAGCGCACAAAACAAGCTATTCAAGGTGTGGTGGATCAAGCAGCCAAAGCAAAATGGTATTACAGGGATGCCTTCGATGCATACAATCGCTTGTGGTATCACGGCGGGCGCTATGAGGTTTCTGTTGGAAAGGCCGATACCTATTCAGTTGAAGGCGATAATGCTGAGTTACGTCATTATCTGGCTCGTCTGGCACGCCGGTCACGATGTTTTTCACGCTGTCCAGAGGCATTGTATTGTGCGATCAAAATATTTATCTCCTGTTTCAACAAGCGGCAGCTTCTCAAACAACGTTACCCCAACTACCAGACTCATGTTTTTCAGTTCGTGTAAACCCATTAATTAGCCACTCCCGTATTCAATTGCTTCAGCTAAGTTGCTGTTTTCTTTAGCAAGGTAACCTTGAACCAATCGCAAGGAAGCTAATTGGTTATTATATTCATACGTACAGGCTATTTTTTCTGCTTCATCGATTAATTGCGAGATATTAAAAATTTCACCTTTAGCATACTTTATTCGAACAAGACCAATTAATGCCTTACACTCAAAATATGGTCGATCCCCCCATACCTTACCAATACGATTTAGATAATATGATTCCGCATTATCTAATTCTATCTTTTTCTTGTGTCTTTTTGCTAACATTTCATGCACTTCTCCAAGCCAACAAATTGTTTCTGGTATGCCAAGCACATCCCCTTCCTTACGTTTTATTTGAAGAGACGTAAGGAATAATGACTTAGCCTGTTCTAATTTTCCATACCTAAATAAAGAATATCCATAATACCCAATTATCACCCCTTTATGATAACAAGTCCGAGCATATATGTGGTCATCAAGAATATTTTGTAAATCAAGAAAATAATGTTCAGCTTCTAGCATGTTTCTTTGAACGCCAGCAGCATAACATAAAATTCTCAATACTAATCAAGAAACCAAAATCCAAACAACAAGAAGCTGCCTTACTTATGAATGAGCTTCTCACCCCAATTCAAATCAAAATTGAAAATTAATTGCACCCGATTGCACTAGAAATGATAGGTCTGCTTGCAAAGCAGGTATTTTAACGCCAAATGTGGCGGACTCATTACTGAACACCGCCACATTCAGGCGCCCCCGGCGCGACTCGAACGCGCAACCAACTGATTCGAAGACGACTAAGATTTTGTCTACACCGTATCTGTGGGGGTTATTTCGTCTACGACCACCACCTGCGGCGGTTAAAAACGTCTATTTTGTCCACTTTTTCTATCATTTCTACACGGGTTGCACCACGGTTGCACCAGGGATCATCTGGGAAGGTAACTCGCGCCATATGCCAGGGATTATCTCCAATTCGCTTTTTGGTATAAAATATCTCTTATGACAGATAATACTCAGAAGTTAATTGATTTCATTGAATCTTTGGACGGTTTTGAATTTGTAACAAACATTGATGGCAACTATCAACATATAGGAGCAACAATAGTTGATGGCATTTTGCAGTCGGGTTTAAACTACGAGACTGTTGTAAAACCAAGAGTTGTTTCCGTTCTGGCTAATTTTCCAAGCCACACAACAACTTCTTCTTTTCAAGCAGTATGCGAAGAAAAGGGGATTAAGAATATTATCTCTTGGAATAACGACAAAAAGCCAAATCTTATAATGCTTCTTCTTTCATTTTTAAAAACGGAGAATGTTGAGACGTGTCAACAATTTTCAATCTGGCTCGACCAAGAGCAAAACATTCATAAACTCAGGACTATAAAAGGAATTGGCCCCAAGACTATTGACTATTTCAATAGTCTTTTAGGCAAAGAAACTATAGCAGTAGATGTTCATCTAAAACGTTTTGTAAAGATGGCTGGTATAGAATTTTCCGATTATGATGAAATCAAGAATGTGATTACAAAAGCAGCGAATCATCTCGACATTAGCCTCTCGTTATTGGATCATAGTATTTGGAATTATATGGTTGAAAGAAAATAATATGTTATTAACCAAATCCGACTTTCTGCTTTTCCTAGATTCTCCTCGTCATCTTTGGGCTGATAAACACGGTCTCATTGATAAAACGCCATCCGTTTTTGACATCAACGTAATGAATCAAGGATATGAAGTTGAAGCCCTTGCCAAAGAATATCTTGAAAAATTCGTACTTAAACCAGATGAAAATCTAATCTTTCAAAAAACTTTCACTGACAAACAATTCACCGCCAGGACGGATATTCTCATTCATAAATCTGCAACTGATTCTTATGATCTCTATGAAGTTAAAAGTGGCACAAACGTCAAAAAAGAAAATATCTATGATGTTACCTACCAATTCCTGATCGTTAACAAACAAATCAAAATTGACCGTGTGTTCATTTTACATTTGAATAGCGAATACATTCGGTATTCACGTTTGAATCTTGCAGAATTGTTCGTGGCTGAGGACGTGACGCAAAAGGTTCACGAATTAAAAGAAGAAGCAGACATCCAAAGAGAATTTGCGCTCAATGTTGCTTCTGAAAGATCGCCAGAAGATATTCGCCCGCTTTGCCTCAATCCGAAAACTTGTCCGTGCCCCAATATCTGTCATCCTGGATTACCGGAAGTATCTATTTTTGATATTCCCAAGTTGTCAAAGAAGAAGAAAATAGAGTTAATAAATCAAGGTGCTCGCGACATCAGAGACGTCCCACCTACATTCCCATTAAATGCCAAGCAGCGTTTAATCGTGGATGTTGCTCAATCGAACAAGGAACTAATCAATCAGGAAGCAATCAGGAAAGAATTTCAGCATTTTGTTTTCCCACTGTATTTTCTTGACTATGAGAGCTATCTGGCTGCAATTCCAATGTTTGATGGTTACAAGCCACAGCAACAAATGGTCTTTCAATATTCGCTTCACAAAATGGAATCGCTGAATGGAGAGATCCGTCATACCGAACATTTAGCAATCACCAAAGATGATCCTTCTAAATCATTGGTCAAACAATTGCGAGAAGACATCGGCGACACCGGCACCGTTTTTGTTTGGTTCAAACCTTTTGAAATGACCAGAAATAAAGAATTGGCAATCATCTACCCTGAGTATGCGGATTTTCTCACCAATCTCAACGAACAGATTTATGACCTCGGAGACTTCATTAATTTCGGGTTTTATCTGCACCCAGACTTCAAGGGAAGTTGGTCAATTAAATGCGTTTTGCCCGTTATGGTTCCTGAGTTGAGCTATAAAGAAATGGAAATCGGCAAAGGCGACCAGGCAATGATGGCCTGGTGGGAGATCATCAATAATAATTTGTCAAAAGCTGAAGTAGAGAAGACCCAAAAGGCCTTGCTGAAATACTGCGAACTGGATACTTGGGCAATGGTCAGAATTTATCAAAAACTGCTTTTATTGATTTAATGGTCTAAACATAAACATTCCATAGTTTCATTTGTATCTATTTGAAATTCATTTTTGTGCATTCTATACCACCAATCAGGAATGATTGGACAGCCATAACGTTGCAAGAAAATAATATCTTGGAATTGCCTACAAGTTTTTTTACTAATAGCCCCCTCTCTTTGCTGAAAATCCTTCAACAGCGTCAAAGCCTTTTCGGATAATTGTTCTTTCTTTTCTGCAATTTCTTTGTGTTTATGCGAAATTTCCACTCCCTTTAGCAAAGCCGATAATGACGGTAACAAAATAGCAAGAAGATAATCTAACAAAGTTTGTTGTGTAATTAAAGAAATGATAATCCCAACAACGAAGATTCCTACTGTTGTTCCCGCAACAAAATTTGAGTACTTTTTCCTCAATCGCCAATCCCATACTAAATTGGCTCTTTGACAAAAGAATATATTTCCTGGGTATGAAATAATATCCGTATTTGGGTACCAATTCATAAAAACAGATTGATCCAATTTGCTATTTCTACTAAGGGCAGCGATTATCTCAGGGCTGATTTTATTAGCAACGATATATTCATTCCAAGGGAGTCCAAAAATATTTGTATCAAATTCTTCCTGTATAATTGCGGCTTCTTTACTACGTTTTTTTTCTACTGTTTCAAAAACAAGTTTTGAAACCAAAAGCCAAATTCCACCTATAGAGGCCATTAAAGATTTCGTTGATGGCAATAACAAAAGCATAAATGGTGAAACTGCGGCTAGACCTATTGACCCAATAGTTCTAACACTCTGAAGAGTTTTAGCTTTGCGATAGAGCGTTGCTTGCGCGACTAATAACTTTAGATTTTCTGCTTGGTTTTGTTTTTTTGAAATTTTCATATTTATCCATACGCAGGAAATTGGTCACCAAATATTTGCCGCCAAAGCCTGATTGCCTCTTCATCATCATTATTATCGCCATAAGTTTTATACCAAGCACTACTAGCTTTATCTCTAGCAGTCTTCAATCTATCTACTGCTTTTTGACGATTATCATATGTCAAGTATTCATCTGCAAAACCTATATTATGCCAAAGAGAGGTTTCTACAAGCGGGATTGCTTTATCAAAAAATTGGTAAATATCCCAAGGATAATCACTAAATGACCCCGTCATTATCTTTAAAGCAAGTACTTCTATATGATAAGATTGGAGAAAAGAGCTATGTTGGTGATTCCACCACTTTATCATTTTTATTATTCTTTTAAATTCAACTCCAAATGATTTATTCCTATCGGATAAATTGTTAGAATGAAGAACGGGTTGAGATTTTATCCATTCTTCTGTATTCATATTTGGAACGTTGTAGTGACTTACAGTGCCATCACTATTTTTCGTGCGAGAAACAGGAACAACATCTACATTAGGCCAAGTTTTATAATAAAGAGTAACAGCTTGGCCGTTCTTTCTCACATTAGTGTATTTTTCACCCAGACAATCTCTTACGCTCTGCAAAACTTCCGACGGCTGTTTATTTTCAATGTGTTTACCAAAATGTAAAACAACCATAATATCAAGATCAGCGTGTCCCTTAACCGCAGTATATCTGGGCAATGAACCGATAGCGAATGAATCCAAAATACTAAATTCATCTTCTAACAAAGAAATTAAATGATTTTTTCTATTTATTGATGTTTCTCGATCATAAGTTGGCGGCTCAATATTTTCTCTAAAAACATTAAATGAAGTCGCTATCGTATATGCCATAGTAATCTCCCAAAAATTTCGTTCAAATCCCCTCAATAAACCTATCAAAGCTATCTACCGACTTGAAAACCACCTCATCGCCCAATGCCTTAAAGTGCTCATACCCACACTGGATCTTCGCGTGCTCTGTGGGACGAAGTGCCTCAGTCAGGATATTGCCTTTGGTTTCCAGAACAAAGTACAGCTTTTGATCTCCATCATCCTCGACCAAAACCGCCCAGTCGGGATTATAGGAACCAATCGGTGTATTGATCTTGAACCAATCCGGCAGCTTGGCATACGTCTTCACGCTGGCATTGCTCTCAAATCGCTGCGCAAAATTGGCTTCAGCGTCCGAATCATAAACCACATATTCATAAATGGATTTTTGGCTCTCAACCATATTCTTGGAAATATAACCAAACAATTCTTCGTCCTGGAACAGTTCCTGAGTATAGTAAGCGTCATCACCAACCTTGGTATATTTCACGCCGTCCACAATCATCATTCGCAATTCACTAGATATAATTTTGGCAACCTCATCCATATACTTTTGCGGATTCTTCTTGAAAAGAGACAAAGTCCCGCTCTCAATCAAAATATCAACAATGGTTTTACGCTTTAGGAACGTCTTGTTCTGCAGGAAGGTAATGATATCCGGCAGGAAAACATTTTCGTCCACCGCTCCTACTGAATAGCCGTCGCGCTCTTCGGCAATCACACCAGCAGCAGTTATATCCAATCCGCCCTTGTGGTACATCCATTTGGGTGCACGCACATCGATTTCCTGGGCAATCACCCGGCTGCATTTTCTGACCAGCTCATCGCTGTCAAATTGCACGGAATACGTAGTTTTGTATTTGATCCTGTCCCAAAGCCCCTTGAATTCAGGGCTTAAGAACACCTGTTTGTTCAATTTGACTTTGCGTTTGTCATCGCTATTCTTGATATTCAACTTGCCGCTGACCTTGCGCGTCAAGGCAGTAATTTGGTCTTTGTTGGCCGTGAACTTCTCCGGGATTTCAAAACGATCTTGCTTCAGGTCAAGTTTCAGCTTATCGGTGACCTTCCCGCGCGCGTCAATATATTCCTTTTCCTGGAAGAACGCAAACAACTCTTCAGAGGCTTCCTGACCCAGATAGGCTACAGTACCATCTTCCTGCTCAACAGGAATATTGGCAAAGGTGTGCGCTTCAATCACCCCAAAGCGGATACCCTCTTCCTGCTCGATTTCCTTCTGCAAACCTTCAGCAAAATCCTCATAACTTTCATTTGCCATCACTGTCAGAGTATTGACGCCAAAACCGTGCAGGCGTTCACCGTCCTGGTTGACGCACAGGCGCATCCCACGGCCAATTTCCTGACGGCGTTTCACATCAGACTTGGTTTCGTTAAGCGTGCAAATTTGGAAGACGTTGGGATTGTCCCAACCTTCCCGCAGGGCAGAGTGGGAAAAAATGAAGCGCAGGCGGCTGTCAAAACTGAGCAGCCTTTCCTTGTCCCGCATAATCAGGGTATAGGCATCTTCATCATCCTGGGTCTGACCGCTGGTATCCTTGAAAGTTTTCGTGCGTTTATCAATAGAAAAATAACCATCGTGCACCCGCTCAACTTCCTCATCAAAATCAATGCTTTCGAAAAGGGTGTGATATTTAGGTTTGCGGATCAACTCACGATAAGCTTTTTCAAATATTTCCGCATAAATACCCTTTTGCTGGTTACCTTTTTCATCATAAGATCGATAATTTGAAACGCGGTCAATGAAGAACAGGCTCAGTACCTTGACACCTTTCTTATTGAGGATCAATTCCTTATCAAGATGTTCTTCGATCGTCTTGTGGATCTGCATTTTTTTCAGAAGCAGTTGATCAAAAGCCCCAATGGTCTCACCCAACCTGAGGATATCCTGCTTGCTAGTGAAATCAATGTACTCCTGACTTGGCTCGCAGTAAATATCTTTAACCACGTACCCGTCATACACATCTCGACGCCCAGACTTTTCATACAGGTCATCGCCATGTTTAACGGTAACTGTCTTCTTCTGAATTCCCTTCTTCCCCTGCACATCAATTTCTAAGCGCGCAGTAATGGGGGACTTCTTGTTGTTCACCGAAACAAGGCGCATATAGGCATCATTGTGCGCATTCGTGGCTTCAAACCCGGCCACCTCGATTTGCTTTACCAGTTCCAGCTCATACGCATCCACTGCATCCAGTTTATAAATCGGATCGTGCTTCTGCACGTGAGTGGCAGAGTAGCGGAAAATGCACAATGGATGCAGCGATTCAATAGCCTCTCTTGCCTTTTTTGTTGTATCTACGGATTGCGGCTCATCAATGATCACGAAAGGGCGGGTTTCCTGGATCAACTCAATCGGACGCATCCCATTCAACTTGTCATTAGGTCGGTGAATAATATTGGCTTTGGTTTCCTTGCTGGGATCCGTAAAGCTCCGGCGGAAAGCGTCAATATTGATGATCATAATTTGAATGTTGTCGCTTACCGCAAAATTGCGCACCTGGTCCAGCTTGGAACTGTCATAAACAAAGAATTCACAAATGGTGTTGTCGAAAAGATTTTTGAAATGTGCTTCGGTAATTTGCAGCGACTTCAGTACGCCTTCCTTGATCGCCAAAGAGGGGACAACGATTACGAACTTGGTAAAACCATAAGCCTTGTTCAATTCATATATCGAGCGCAGATAAACATAGGTTTTCCCTGTGCCTGTTTCCATCTCCACATCAAAATCATATTGACCGGCAACAAGCTTCTTTGTTTGAGGCAGACCGTTACGCAGCTGAATGGCTTGCAGGTTTTTGAATATATCCTCTGCATCCAATTCAAGCCGGTTGCCAATACCATTCTGGGTATCCTGCAAACCAATTTGACCAATCATATAAGATACGGTGAAATTGGACTGTTTTGGTGTTTGCCCTAGAAATAGGTCTTTCACCGAAGCAATTGCGTGTTGTTGATATTCAAGATTTGGGTCGAATTGAAGTTTCATAGGATTAAATACTCACAATCTCTTCAATGTCCGCATTACGCAGGATCTCTTTGGTATTGGTTTTCACACTGTCATCCTTGAAACCATTATCTTTGAAGACCACTCGCATCACTTCCGGCTTTAATTCATCCTTCAGGCGCACAATCTCATTGGCGACATCCGTGGTGATCTCCCGATCCAGACAGATCATCAACGCCCCATAACCAATGGAGAAAATCTTCTTCCCGCCAATCTCATATTCTTCAAGCGGCAAGGTCAAATCAATGCCATATTTGAGCATGATCTCATAGACCACGTCCAGCTCACTGCGCCCGTCAACATAATTCTCAATCGTATCCAGCAAGCTGGCCTCAATATTCTCGTGATCCGGGTTCCATTTCTTCAGGTTCGACCTATCTAGCTTGAAAACCTTAAAACCAACATCTAGATCACCAAGATGCACAGAGACATTTTCTTCCAATATCGAAGGCTGCTGGCTCTGTGTTTCCTGCAATTCCGCCTTAATTGTTTCACCAGCCCGGCGGATACGCTCCTTGCCAATCTCACAAATATTTTCATGACCTTCTTTACGCGCTTCTGATTTTTCATCAGTTGGTTCCTGTAACTGTACCATTATAAATTTCCGCTTACCATCATCTTCTGCATTCAATTGCATAACAGCATGGGCTGTACTTGCAGAACCAGAAAAGAAATCTAAAACGATGAAATCCTTATTAGGAAAATAATTTGTGAACCGAGAAAGCATTTTTACTGGTTTTTTCCCAGCATTAAATGCAATTCCTCCCTCATGTCGAATATTCCCAATATCACCACTATAATCATAGAAGTTGATAATTGGTGATTCTTTTTTGGCTTCTCTCTTTTTTACCGAATCCAGGATTTTTATAGGAACTTTTGTATACATCTTCCCTCTTGAAGAATCGTCATTCTTCGGATTTGTATAATATCTAAAACCCAAACCATCTTCTCCAATGCCGTGGATTCTATATAGACATCCATTCCCATCCTCTTCCCGTCTACTATCAACAACCTTGGTATACATCAATCCATGACCAGTTCCAGACAATATGCTGCCAGAAATCCAAGTCTCCTTGAAAAAATCAATACTTCCTTTCTCTTGAGGTGTTATTAAAAAACCTCCTGGTAACCATACATCAACTTTTCTACCATTTGAAATAATCTGTTTGGATGGCAATTCGTCATGAGTTATTTCAAGATTGAATTTCTCGATTGGATAATCTTTTTTTGGTTTGTTGAAATTGATGGGCATGTTAGTTTTTGAATAAATAAGAACATATTCCAAAAGCTCCTGAAAATCTTTTCTTTCATTCAAAGATTTTTGCCCATACCTTACTTGTATATGATGAATTGATAATAAATTTTCTTCCCCAAATATTTCATCACATATTTTTCGAAGGTTATTTACTTCATTATCATCAATACTGATAAAGATTACACCATCATCACTCAAGAGATTTCTAGCAAGGCGCAAGCGTGGATACATCATATTCAACCAATTGGTATGATAACGCCCACTAGCTTCGCTGTTTGTGCTAATCCGTTTTCCCTCTTCATCCACCTGTCCAGTCATTGCAAGATAATTTTGCAATGGGTCTGTGTAATCATCCGGGTACACAAAATCCTTACCCGTGTTATACGGTGGATCAATATAGATCATCTTGACTTTGCCGTGGTAAGACTTCTGCAAAAGCTTTAGCACTTCAAGATTGTCACCCTCAATATACAGGTTTTCCGTCGTGTCCCAATCCTTGCTTTCTTCTTTGCACGGACGCAAAGTACCCATTGAAGGTGTTTGCGCCAGCCTCAATGCCCGGCTCTTTCCCCACCAGGTGAAGTTATAACGATCCTCACTGTCATCCGTGTATTCCCCCAGCACCGCTTGCAGCTTTTCAAAATCAATGCTGTCTTCACAAAATACTTCGGGAAAGATTTGCTTTAACTTTTGAATATTCTCAGACACGATGTCTGCGGATTGTCCGTTGAGTGTGGTTTCGTTCATAGTTGGGTTCCTTACTGACTAATATTAGCAACTTCTCTGGCAAGTTCAAATAGCTCTTTCACTTTTTCGGGAATTTCCGACTCCAAACATACCCTTCCCAAAACCAGTCCCAAATCTGGCTTGCTCCATCTTTCTCCAGTTTTTTTACACAAATTATGTACAGATGAAGACAATAGTTTTGAATACTTTTTATCCGGATCATATTCTGGAATATCATCTTCTACCCATTCTCCCTCTGGTTTTGGCCACCTTTTATTAAATGCCTTAACCAATACTTGCGGTGAAAACCGATCTTCAAATTCCTGCTGACCAACAAGTATAATTCTCGCCCCACAAGTTTCTTCAGGAAAGCCGTTTTCCCTTAATACTTGTTTGGTCATTTTATCATCATTAGTTTCTGCACAATCTGTATCCATAAAAAACACAGCTAATTCTTGTTTATTTCGACTCAGTAATCGCAAGAATTCTTTAAACGCCCCTTTGCCTTTCACATTTATTATGTTTATGCCGTCTTCCAATAAACTCCGTCCATAAATTGTGCGATAGAAAAGCGGAAGAGCATTCTCCTCGGTTTCTCCCTCAACCAAAATAAAGCAATTTTCATAAAACATTAGTGTATTTGTAATTCCCAACTCCCTTGCTATTTCAGTCAAGAAAGCTTCAACTTCAGTATCATTACTTGTATCAATTTTCTCAACCACAGTCTTCCCTTCATCCGCTTTCAGCATACGGATATTCTGTGCTGGTGCACGATCAATCATCCGGGGTGAATGAGTACATATAATTGCTTGAATATTTGAATCTTCTCCAGACACAATATCAACAATGGATCGATAAAGATGGTGCTGTGCTTGATAATCCAAATTCGTGTCAGGTTCATCGTAAGCACGAATAACATCAGGTAGGGAACCGCCTTCAGATTGCATCGAAAGTGTAACTTCCCGATCCCAATCCGTAGTTGCCATAAAAATCTTTCGCTTTGTGCCATCGCCTGACTTGTTTAGATAATGTTCACCGCGTCCTTCATCCACCTTAAAAGCTCCTGATTGAAACCCCCTTGCGAAATCAATCTGTGGTTCGTATGAAATATTTCTTACCATTGGGGCATACTTCTGAATGTATTCTTGCAGTTCAGATACCTTCTGATTAATCTTCTGTTCAGCCTCTTTTTCCAAATCTTGGAGATCGCTACGCAACTTCCGATCACCCTGTTCATTTACATTCATTTCTTCATATAAGACAGATTCAAAAACTTGCCGCACTGTACGCTCAATTAATTTTTCTGGTTCACTATAATCCATCGCACTATAACGCTGGATACGTGGCAGAAGTCTCAAAAAGCCAGGAGGGATATCACTCCAACCCTCCCCCTTTTCAATATTAGCAGTAAACTCTTGAAACCATTCATAACGCTTGGAGGCATTGGTAGCTTCTTGCAGGGCTTCAGGATCGAATTTTTCAATCAAATCTTTTTGAGGTTGAGCCAATAAATTTTGAAAATCACAACGCAAATCCTCTTCCACTGGCACTAACGAAAGAATTTGCCTTACCACATTATCTGTTGTGTATACAACTTTGTAAGTAATCGTATCACCAATAGCCAAACGAAGTGTATCCTCTTCGTCAGTATCAACCTGGAATTGAAGAATGACAGTTATTTCTTCAGCATTTTCACCAGCTTGGCAAGTATAAAAATCCTTTTTTGCGTCTGGGCTTTTGCTGGAACTTAATGCGAGTTCAAGAATATCCAATATTGAACTTTTTCCAACATCGTTGTTGCCAATCAACATTGTCAAATCACAAAAATCAATTTCGACCGGCTCGCAAAAAGAACGAAACCCTTGTGCTTTGATATATCTTAATTTCATTCTAATTTTCCCTTAACCAATTTTCTTGCAAGGATAACCACCATTTTTTATGTGGGCAGCAAAATACCTTCCGTGAGAGCCAACAGCCATTAATCTTTCATATTCATCCAATGGAACGTTACTATATTCGTAAACACTTCCCCCTTTGAATTCAATTTCCAATATCATTCTTGTTGGATCGTAACCGATGGACACAATATTACTTGAAACTACTGAATTCCTATTCATTACCAACTCCTCTCACAGTCAAAAAATCTCGAACCAGACATTCTTTTTCTTTTTGTATACGCTTGAGAGATACATTCAACTCGACTTGTCGATTGAATTGCGACTCCTGTTTCAATGCCGTCCGCAGTTCTTCCATCTTGCGTTCCAAATTCGCAATGCGGTCTGTAATTTGCTTAATCTCTTTGGCATCTTTATCCTCGAAATAACAATCTGCCCATTTTGAAGCGTTCAGCAGGATCACCTGACCTACAAAACTGTCATAAAACCGGTAGAAATTGAAAAAAGAAAGTTTTGATGAATGAATATTCTTGAAAAACTGTACTTGAAACGCCGTCAATGCGCCGGGGGCAATCCATTCCGTAAACAAAAATTCTTCAATCGTATTCTTGCTGCTGTCACTCAAATTGATGCGTGAATGTCCCACCACAATCATTATCTGATCTTCAAAGGTCAATTGAAGCAGGATCGGGTAGGGGATGGTGCGCATTACAATTTCTGCAATCCGCCGCACCTTTGAAATCTCATTGAGTTTCACTTCAATGACTTCCACCTCGTCATATTCCCGCACATCATCCCGATAGGGTCGAATATTGATCGTATTGGGTTTCAGGCTGGCGTGCCAAATCACCTTGTCAATATGCTGTGAAATCAATTTCTTGTCAACAGATGACAAATCCCCTGCAGTGAGGAATTGTTTCTTGTATATGGTTGAACCCAACCAGCAGCTTTTGGGCAGATCGAGTTTTTCAAGTAATATACAGGTCATTCATTCCTCAGATCACGAATGATCAAAAAGGAAACCAGTTCAAAATTTTCCATTCCTGAAGATGTGCTCAGCTTCAGCGTGGTTCCCCCTTTTGAGAACAGGCTGGCAACGCCAACCTCTTCCTTCTTTCCTAAAATATTGTCTATCGCCTGGCTCAACAACTCAGAATAAACACTCATATCCTTGCCGTCATCGGTCTCCTGGTTGAAAATTTTCACCAGGTCATATAACACTTCACCATTTGCCGAACACAACTTCTTGAAGTAATCCAGCA
>JAHDQE010000020.1 GCA_018433975.1 Ornatilinea sp.
CAGCCTGGGAGTGGCCGCCCTGGCCGGCGGCGCGAAACGGGTCCTCCAGACCGACCTCAACCGCAATTTTCTCAATGTAGCCAAAGATTCCTGCACCCTGAACAGCTTGCCCATTATCAAAAGCGATTACCTCTCCGGTGATTTTTTCAAGATCACCGCTGGGCTGCGGCGGCGCGGAGAGCTGTTTGATATCGTCATCGCCGATCCGCCCTTTTTCTCAACCACCGCTGCCGGGCGGGTGGATATGGCCGCCGATGGCTCGCGCCTGCTCAACAAACTGCGTCCGCTGGTGGCCGATGGCGGCTGGCTGGTGGCCGTCAACAATGCGCTCTACCTGAGCGGGAAGGATTACCTGGCAGAACTGGAGACACTGTGTTCCGACGGTTATCTCTCCATCGAAAGCCGGATCCCGGTACCCGAAGACATCACCGGGCCCGGCCCTTCCAACCACAGCGCACTGCCCGCGGACCCGTCTCCCTTTAACCATCCCACCAAGATCGCCCTGCTCCGCGTCCGGCGCAAGTAATCCTCTTCGCGACTCACCCGGCCGTCTACATTCCGGATGAGGCCGCACTTTTTATCTAACAGGATCGGTCCCCCGATCTGCCTTAAAACAACTCTCCTGCATACCCCCAATCCCGGATGCTCCCATCTTCCACTTCCCAGATGGTGGTTGCGAATCCTTCAATAAAGTAGCGGTCATGTGATACGGCCAGCACGGTACCCTCATACCCCGTCAGGGCCTGTTCAAACCGGGCTCGCGAAGGGATATCCAGGTGGTTAACCGGCTCATCCAACAGCAGGAAGTTGCAGCCCCCAGCCGTGAGCAGTGCCAGCATCAACAGCGAGCGCTCCCCGTACGACAGCAGCCCTACCCGGCGGAAAACCTCATCCCCGGAAAACAAATATTTGTGCAGATAAGTCCGGGCGTCGGTTTCCGAGAGAGCGGCTTCCCGCTGCATCGTGGTCAGCACATCCAGCTCGGGGTCCAGGCTTTCCTGTTCCTGAGTCATATAGCCCACCCGCACACCGCTGCCCAGGCGCAGTTGGCCCGCCAACAGCGGCAGATCTCCGGCAATGGTGCGCAGCAGGGTGGTCTTGCCGCTGCCGTTCATCCCGATTAATGCCGCCCGTTCGCCCTGTCGTAAACTCAGGTTAATCCCCGTAAGCAGCACCGAATCATACCCGACGGAAGCCCGTTCCAGGTAGAGCACATCCCGCCCGCTGGCGGGCAGTTCGGAGAATTCCATTTTGATCTGCCAGCCGGCTTTAGGCTTTTCCAGCGCGCCCTCGCCCTGCAGATGATCGAGTTTTTCTTCATAGCGGGTTGCGGTCCGCATTTTCCCCACCGAACGGTTGCTGTAAAAACTTTTTGCGAAGCGGTTACGCTGGTCAGCCTTCCCGCCTTTTTTAAACTGGGCCTGCGCGCGCATTAACTGAGCAGCCTGTCGGATACGTTCAACTTCTTCCTGCTGATCTTTGTAGCGTTGCCACTGCTTTTCATATTCAACCGCTTTCCGCTCCGCGTAATCCGAATAACTGCCCGCATAATACTGCACCCTGTGAGTCCCCGGATCCAGTTCCAGAATACCGGTTGCTGTCCGGTCCAGAAAAGCCCGGTCATGTGAGACCACCAGCACCGCATGGGGAAAACTCACCAGCCAATCCTCCAGCCAGGCCAGCATCTCCAGGTCCAGGTGATTGGTCGGTTCGTCCAGCAAAAGGATATCCGGGTTGGAAAGCAGCACACCCGCCAGCACCAGACGGGTTTTCTGGCCTCCGCTCAGGATCGCGGCAGGGGTTTCCGGTGAGATATCCTGCAAACCCAGAGCGGCCAGCGTTGCGGGGACGCGTCCCGCGTTTTCTGCGGCCAGGGATAACTCCAGCAGCACCCGGTCATATTCCGTTTGCAGCCCTCCCTCATCAGGATGGTCCGAGAGTGCCGAAGCCAGCCCGCCCAATTGGGCTGCCAGTATATCCACATCCCCGGCCATGCGGGCCAAAAAACCGCGGATCGTTTCCCCCTCCAGAAAAGCATCTCCCTGCGGCAGATAACCTACCCGCGCTTCCGGCGGGTTTTTGCTCATCCCTCCCGAATCGGGTTGTTCGAGTCCCACCAATATGCGGAGCAGAGTCGACTTGCCGCAGCCGTTGGGTCCCAACAGCCCCACACGTTCTCCGGCATTTAAGTTGAAAGATATGTCTTGGAGTACGGCAAAATCGCCGAATGATTTTGAGATATTACGCGCAGACAACATAAAAAAAGCAACCTCGAGAAATTAAATAAAAAAACCGAAAGCAGATGCCTTCGGAGCAGCAAAGCAGACCGGCTATCCGCCAAACAGGATCTGGGTTAGAGATTGCTGATTTTCATGGGTCTTCGCACACCATCCCTTTCAAAATATCTACAGAGCAATTTTAGCACAAACCGGGATTTTCGCAACAGATCACGGAACGATCTTTCTACAATGCAAAATGGAAATTTGCGGTTGAACGATTCCAAAAGTGAAGAACTTCAACGGGTCTTCCCCGGCTTAGGTCTCCATAGCCTAATTAATTCGCAATATTTTCTAAACAACTTTTGAACAATTCTCTGCTATTCTATACAAAGCTTAAAAGTCATCAACGAGTGAAAGAAGATACTTATAAAGAATGGGCGTCGGAATCATTATCCAATGGATTTGGCTTCCGGCGTGGCAGGCACGCCGACCGGCGCTCCGAATACACCCTGGTATCCGAACCGTCTGGCTAAGTTTACTGAATGATGACTGAAGAACAAATTCCCTCCCCCGGATCAGTCCCCGATTTCAATTTTGGAATCGGGGACACCTTCTTTTTATCTGACCTATCCAGAAAACGGGTCTGGAATATTTTGCCGGAGTCGATTAATTCATACACCCCAGTTCATTCATAATTTCATCCTTCACATCTGCCGGTCCCTCATCCCCGGCACGCACAGTGCTCCAGATGTCGCATAACATCCCTCCATACTTCCGGTCCTGCCGGTAGCTTTCCAGGGTAAGGTCTTTGGCTTCCTGCCAGTTTTCCGCCGCGAGCAGGCCTTTAATAAACGGCATCCATTCCCGTGGAACATTAGAAGCCCGGGTATCCGGGCTGTACCCCGCGGCCTGCGCCTGATCATTCAGATCCACCACGGTTTCCCAATCTTCAAACTGAGAAGCCAGCTCGGCTTTCTGATAAAGATAGCACCATCCATGTTCCGGCTCTGCGCCAAAAAGCTCCCGGGGTGGGTACATGGAAGATTTCTGATCCGGCTCAATCCGGTCGGAATTTGAGATCACCAGCCAATCCTTCTCCAGATCGGAGAGATAAGGGTTTAACGCATCCTGTGGTCCCAGCAGCCACCAGCAGTTCGAACGTTGCGGATCAAAATGCAGCAGGATACTATCCTCCACTTTCCCTTCGAAATTCAGAGAGCGAAAACTTGAGTTCAGGCTGTGTGCTGAGAAATTCGGTTTTTGGTCCACATAGCGAGGGAGCAAAGTATACGCCCAATAGCCCAAAGGGTGCGGGTTCTCATCCTGCGGATACAGCAGGTTGAGCGCAGAAGAAGTTGAAAACAAACCCTGATTGGGAAAAGGCTCATTTTCAAAAAATACGGCCGTGCCGGGTTTGAGATAAGGCGCCCGCCAGTTCAACTGCCAGTAAAGTTGCTGCTGGTCTTTCCACGCCCATCGAAAATCATTAACAGTACGGACCTGAAACCCCACTGCCATCCCGGCCAGCACGCTCAACATCACCACCTGTTTCCGCCAATCCTCACTCAACCAGTCGCTGATCACTACAGCCAGCAGCCCCATCCCGAACATCCCCGGTAAAGCGTACCGGTTTGAGTGAAAATCATCCAGAACGGAACGTCCAATTAACCAACCTGGCAAAGTTCCCAGAACAATTGCGGCGATACCCAGCAGGGCGGCCTGAGGCAGAAAAGTTTGCTTTCCCTCTTGTGAAGTGTGTGGCATTTTCAATTTCAGAAAATAGACGGCCAGAAGAATCATGCTGGCGAGCCCTACACCCCACGAAAACAGTAAGATCGGGGTGGAGTGCTCTCCCACGCCGATCCCAACAACCTCTTTCCAGCTTCCAAACAGAATTTCCCCCATATCCATGATCACAATCCGGCTCCATTTCAATACGGTTTGAACGGGAGACTGGAAGAAATCAAAAAGTGTGGTGGCGCGGTATGGGTCTTCTCCCGACAGAGGCATCAAAAACATGCGCCAGAGGATGTATCCCACGGAGAATATCAGGTAAGGCAGATACCGTTTCAGGGTCTCTATGATCCGCTGCTTCCAATCGGTCTGTTCCTCTCCACATAAAAACCAGATCACCAATGGACGGAGCAGTTCTACTCCGATGAAGTATTCCGTAACGGTCAATTGCACTGCCATCAGAAACAGCGAGAGCAAAGTATAAACCCAGTAGAATTTCTTTTTACGGACACCCCGGATCATCAGACCCAAGGATATAAAATAAAGAACATACTGCAGCCACTGCTGGTGGAATGTGACCGCGATCGGCTGCTGGGTAAAAACAGGAGCCACCATGAAGATTACCGCCGCCAGGGTGACCTCCCGCCGGGCCTGAGGCCACAATACATTAAAACACCAGACCATTCCCCAGGCTGCTCCCCACCGCAGCACCAGATTCAGAATCTGCCACAATACCCGGTCATTTCCCAACAAACTGACAAAGAGGACATGCGTCCAGCCGGAATAGGGCCGGTCTTCCGCGTAATATTCAAGATAACCGGACATCCCGTAAAGCACATTGACCAGTGTCTTTGCCCAGTCATCCCAATAAAAACCCAGCTCGGAAACCAATAACCCAAAGCATAAAATTCCCAACAGTAGAAGCATAACCGGCACAGTCCAGACCGGAAATTGAAATCCCTCCAAACGCTTCATAAATATTTCCCCTGCTTAACCCTGACATAATAAAAGAGAGAATGCCCAGATGCTGCGGCGCTACTCCCTCTCCAATAAGATCCTATACCTGTAAAAGTTTTTAAGAATGCCTAATTATATTACAATCCTTCGCAAATATAACGGGCAGCCAATTCCTTCCGAAAATTTCACCGTTTCGCCCTGCCGCATTATGAAAATAAACCGGCCACCAGTTTGAAAACGCCCAACAAATTTGCCGCAGAGATTACCACCACAGCAATCAGCAGCCGCCGGACCCATACTGAACCTTTTTCAACTGCCACTCTGGCCCCTAACCATGCCCCCAGCATGTTGCCCAGCGCCAACACCAACCCAATCAGCCAGTTCACCTGACCATTGATTACAAAAACACCCAGTGCGAAGACCGTAAAAAACAATACAATCCCTACTTTTACCGCATTGGCCCGCACCAGATCGTATCCCACCCCCAGCACCAATCCCGCCAGAAGGAATATCCCAACTCCGGCCTGAATGAAACCACCGTAGATTCCGATCGCAAAAAAGATCAGGAGTTGTGTCCACTTGAAATGTCCACGGATATCCTCAATTTCACCCCGCAGCCAGCGATTTGGACGCACCAGAATGACCGCCAGCATCACCACCATGATTACACCGATCGCCTGGCGCATCAAAGCTTCATTCAGGCTGATGGCAATCTTTGCGCCGATCACCGATCCGACCACCGCCGGAATTCCCAGCCACAGCACCCCGCGTAAATCCAGCACTTTACGCTGGTAAAAACTGCCGGCTCCAATCACATTCTGGAACACAATTGCCACCCGGTTGGTACCATTGGCTACATTGGCAGGCAATCCCAAAAAAATCAGCAGCGGCAGCGTAATCAAAGAGCCGCTGCCGGCCAGAGTATTAATAAAACCGCATAATGTCCCGGCCGCCACAATCAAAGGATAAACATACCATTCCATCCGATACCCATGCTCCTTGTTGTTAATGCTAGAAAGAGTATACCCCGTCTCTCTCACGAATGTTATCCGTTAATTTTTTCAGTAAACCCATCGACTCGGAATACATCAATAGTGCCAACTCTGGATGAAGCAAACTCATACCAACAGACCGTTAATGAAAAACGTGCCGGATAAATACCGGCACGCTGTGTTGATTTCAGGGACGTCAGAGACTAACCACGCGGCTGTTGCTGGGTGATGCAGTGGATATTGCCACCTCCCAACAGGATTTCACGGGCATATACACCCACCACACGGCGCTCCGGCAGCAATTCCTGCAATTTCGTCAAAGCAATTTCATCGTGGGGATCGTTGAAAACCGGCACGATTGCTCCGCCATTGACCATCAGGAAATTGATATAAGAAGCCGCCATACGGTCGCCTTCAAGGCGTGGCATGGTGCCGTCTACCGAATCCACACCACCGCTTTCTTCTGCGGTGATCAGGATCGGATCGGGCTGGTGGATCTTGTGTACTATCAGCCGGCGGCCGCGGGCATCGATAGCCTGGCTCAAACGCTGAAAAGCGTCCAGTGAAATTTCATACTGGGGATCATTCTGGTCATCCGTCCAGGTGAGAGCCACTTCACTTGGTCGCAGGAAACAGCATAAATTATCCACATGCCCATTGGTCTCGTCGTTGTAAACACCCCGGCCCAGCCAGATGATTTTCTCTACATTCAAATATTCTTTGAGATAATTTTCAATCTCTTCTCTGGAAAGCTGCGGGTTGCGGTTGGCGTTGAGCAGGCATTCTTCTGTAACCATCAATGTGCCTTCCCCATCCACATGGATGGACCCACCCTCCAGAACCAGAGGAGCCTTATAGCGATCCTTGCGCTCAATATTCAACACCTTTTGCGGCACCAGATCATCCTGATCCCAGGGAAAATACAACCCTCCCTCCAGACCACCCCAGGCGTTGAAATCCCAATCCACGCCGCGTACGCCGCTGTGGTCATTGATCACAAAGGTCGGGCCGCAGTCGCGGATCCAGGAATCATTGTAAGACATTTCAACTACCCGGACGTGTTCCGGCAATTGAAAACGCGCATTCAAAAATTGTCCCGCCGAAACCCCCATGGTAACCGGCTCGAACTGCGCAATGGCTTTCGCCACCGCAGTGAATACTGCCTGGGCAGGTTTCGCTCCCAGACGCCAATTGTCGGTACGCTCCGGCCACAGCATCCAGGTTTGGGTGTGCGTTTCAAATTCACCCGGCATCCGGTAGCCGTCCTGCCGCGGCGTTCGATCCATTAACTTAGACATCCGATTTCTCCAATTTTAGTACGGAAGGAGGATGAAGTGCCGTCTTTCTGGCACCATCCTCCTTCCACTTCAGATATCAGGCTTTTTTATTGTTTTTCGCAACCCACAGCAGGATTTCACCCACCACCAGCGTGATCACGACACCAACCAACACCGGTGCGGCGTATGCCCAATCGATGGGCTCACCCGGAACCCAGATGAAGAATACAATCGCCTGGATGATGAAGAGCATGCACAACACAACCATGACCCAGGCCAGGCCATCGCCGCCTGGAACCCGGTAAGGGCGTTCGCGGTCGGGGTCGATCTTGCGCAGCTTCAGGAAAGCGGGGAACAGCGCCAGATAAGGCAGCAAAAAGACCATGGAACTGAAAGCGAACAGCGTCCAGAACAGATCCTCATTGCTTCCGGCCATAAAGCCGTAAATCACGATAACGAATGTAGAAATGATACCTGTCAGCACAAAGGCACTGACTGGCGATTTATTTACCGGATGCAGTTTGCCAAAAATTGCAGGGAGTTCACCTTCATCGGCTGCTTCGGCCGCGGTCTTGTTGGCCCCGGTAGTCCAGGTAACCATGTTCGCCAGGAAACTGTACAGCGCACCAATCCCCAACAATGTGACCACAAAACCACCCAGACCGCTGTCACCGATCAGAAGGCGCAGGGTGTCAATGATACCTTCCACCAGACCCAGATCGTCTACGGGCAGTGCCATCAACATACCGATCGTGCCCAACAGGTAAAAGACCGTAATCAGAATACCGGAAATGATAATCGCCCGGGGAATATCCTTGCCGGGGTTCTTCATTTCATCACCAGCGCCGGACATCAGCTCAAAGCCCATGAAGTTATAGACGATCACCGGCAGGAAGAACAGGCCGGCATCCCAGGTGGGCAAAATGTTGTCAAACGAAAGATCATTGGCCAGACCGTTCTTTCCGGCGTAAATGAAAGCAGCAACTCCGATCACTACCATGATCAGGGCCTTGAAAATCGCGCCGATGTTGGGAACCCACATGGAGGTCTCCAGAGTCTTAATGCCGATCCACACTGTAACCCAGGTCATAATCACCCCAATCAGGATCTGACCCCACAGGCCCAGATCGGGCGCAAAGAGCTGAGAGAACATGCCGGCGAACAAAACATAAACCGCCGGCATCCATAAAGCCACATTGATCCAGTACAGCCAGGTCGTACGGGCTGCCCACTTCTCGCCGAAAGCTTTTTTAATCCAGATGTACAGGCCACCCTGTTCAGGATAGGCTGTTCCCAGTTCGGCCGTGATCAGACCGTAAGGGATAAAAAACAACACCAACGTGATCAACCACCAGGAAATGCTGGAAGGCCCAATTGCAGCCGAAGGTGCCAGGGTATCCATCACCAAAATCGCACACACGGTGAACAGGGTCATATCCAGGCCACGCATGACCTTCTTGAAGCCTTTTCCGGTAGTTTTTACTGCGACAGCTGTTTCAGACATGGAACGCTCCTTCTGAAAATGAAAAATTTGAGAAAAAATTAAATCACTAACCAAGCTTTTTTTCTAAAAAAGCTTCGATTTTCCCTTTATGAAACGCCTTCAACTCTTCCGAAGGCCGTTTCAAACGCGGATAAACAAACCACACCAGCAGACCTTTCTCGGTGTGCAGGCGGTTTTCAGACTGGTCATAAATGATCGATTGCGGAGAGTCCAGCACTTCATCTGTGGCTTCGACACCACGAGACGCCGGCAGACAGTGCATCACCTTACAGGTTGCCGGGGCTTTCTTGAGCAGGTCCATATTTACCTGATACCTGGGCATAAATGCTTTTTCTCGCTCGGGAATCTCGGCTTCCTGGCCTACCCACCACCACAGATCCGTGTAAATGAAATCTGCATCACGGACCGCCCCAACGGGGTCTTCCGTCATCCGGAAAGAACCACCGGAGACTTTGCAGTTCTCTTCGGCAATCCGGACCCATTCCGGTTTGGCCTGGTATTTCTTTGGAGCCGCGTGGGTGAAATGCATGCCCATGCGGGTGCAGATAAACATCAAAGAACTGAGCACATTAGTGGCATCTCCCACAAAGGTTACATTCAGGTCTTCCAGCTTCTTACCTTCAGGCATATGCTCCATCATGGTCAACACATCACATACGACCTGTGTGGGGTGATTGAAATCGGTCAGGCCGTTGATCACCGGCACTTTTGCGTATTCGGCAAAACCGGTTACTGTCTCGTGCTTCAGCGCACGGATCATAACCACATCCACCATCCGCGAAAGCACCTGCGCAGTATCCGCTAGCGATTCACGCACACCCAGATGGATCTCACCGGGCTTCAGGTACAGGGCATGTCCACCCAATTCGGTCATAGCGACCTCAAAGGAAACCCGTGTGCGTGTGGAAGGCTCCTCAAAAATCATCGCCAGCGAAGCGTCCTGCAGCAATTTTGGCGTGCAGCCCTGCTTATCAGCGGCTTTGATTAGTTGAACGGTTTGGATAATATCCAGAAGCTCTGCCTTGGTAAAATCCTGGGTCTCAATAAAATGTTTTAAACTCATACCAGCAACCTCCAAAATTAGTCTTTTCTGCTTGATCATTTGAATTCTGGCAACACTGAACACACCTCACAGACCACTCCGGGAATGTGGGAATGTTGCTTGATTCAAATGATTTAAACGATAAGATGGCTAGTTAATAAAACAGGGATTCAATCCGAATCCCTGGACATACCAAAATCTTCCGGTGGCGGCATCCACTCATCAATATTGCGTAAAATTCCTGGCACAAGCGCATAACCGGTTACCTTTACACCCGGTATACCAGGCAGGGTATGCCGCAAAAAAGTATGCATTTCCTCATTATCTTTAAACCGGGCCTCGATGGAAATATCACTGGTCCCCTGTCCATAAGCCAGATAAGTGATCTTCGGCATGGCCATCAATGATGCCAGGATCTCTTCTTCATTATCCGGCGCAATTTCTAAAAAGATATCCACCGAAATTCCATACCCAAACACTTTCGGGTCGACCACTGCTGTCAGGCGAATGGCACCTAATTCCACCAACCGGTCAATCCTTTTGCGCACATTTCGCTCATGGGCATTTACATTGCGGGCAATATCAGAAGCCGATGCCCGGGCATTCTTTCGAAGCTCGCAAACGATCCGGTAATCCAGATCATCAAAAGGGAGAAAAGGGTTTGTTTTCGACATTTTGGTTCCGAATCGGAACTGTACAATTCCGATATTTACATTTTTAATTGTAATGATTATCCACACCCTGTCAACAATCAATCGGCCGATTCTCAATAAAAATCGACCGATTTGTGATGCTTAAATTCCGATTCGGAAATTTTTATTCTCCCACCCTCAACCCGGCTGATAACTGACCACCTGTTAAAGACCTTAATTTGTACGGCAGAGTGTAAATCACTTCAAATTGATCTGTTTTCCATCAAATCTGCACGCCTTGTTCATCACTTCTTCACATCCATCCGCTATCATAGTCTCAGCATCAAACAAAAACAAAAATATTACATAAATTTGCTTATAGGAGATTTGACATGAAAAAGACATTTATTGGCATTGCATTAGCAGTTGTTTTAGTGAGCGTGTTTGCTTCCACCACCAGCGTTTTTGCCCAGGCTGAAGTTCCCCCAACCGCACCTGCCGGTGCAGGTCGTGGTCGAATGGCCGGCGCTGCATTGGTCAATACGGATCCTCTTTACCTTAACCATGATGAAATGATCAACGCATTGGTCGACCTGACCGGTCTAAGTGCAACAGAAATAGAAGAACGCATCGCTGCTGGCGAAACCGCTTATGAAATCGCTATTTCCCAGAACGTGTCCCCCGAAGATTTCTACGCCGTTCTCCCAATGGGTGGCTACGGGGTGCAGGCTGCCGGACAAATGAATTACGGGCGTGTCGATGTAGAAACCGCTCCCCGTTTCCAGATGCAGGAAAATACACAGTCTTTCTATCAGGATGGTACCTGTTTGGTGGATGGTGAACCGCAACCTCTCAACCTGAATCTTTTGGATGGCAGTGGTGCCGGTCGCAGTGGACGCTGGAATCGCTAAGAATATTCAACAACCTTTCTCCCGCTGGAAGAGACCAGCGGGAGTTTTTCTTTTCATATACCAGGATCATTTTTGTTTATTAAGGGAATATCCACTAATTCTCAATAAAGAATTAGTGATTTTATTAACACATTACAAAATATTCAGGTATAATGTGATGAATTAAGATTAGTAGTATATTAAATCTATACTCAAATCCGCTCTAAAAGAACTGAACGCTCACGCTTGTTTTATCGCGTTTATCGTTTACCTGCTTACCCCCTGACGGCAGTCCTTTCGATAGATCACCTTATTGTTATTTAAATCCGGACATCTTTACTGATTGCACGATCTTAAGTGCAACCATGAGGGGGAGTCATAGGAAAAACTCAGTTCAGAAAGGAGATAAATTACCCCATTCATAATTGATATAAAAGAAGAGATGCAAGAGATGCATTTGTATATTCAATTCAGAACTAGAAACACAAGGAGGAGAACAAAAGATGAAGCACCAAAAAACCTGGTTTGTTGTTAGTTTAATCATTATTGCCGCAATGGTTCTGACAGCCTGTCAACCGGCAGCCCCTGCAGAAACCATAGTCATCACTCAAATTGTCGAAAAAGAAGGTGAAACTGTTATCGTTGAGGTGACCGCTGAGCCACAGGAAACGATGACGGGAGATGAGCCGGTTGTCCTCAATATCTGTCGGGGAACATCTGGCGATATTCCTACCATAGACCCCGCTTTGGCCTGGGATGTCATTTCCATCCAGATCATCGATGAAACCACAGTGGGACTCACCCGTCAGAACGAAGCAACTGCTGAAAACGAACTGGCAATGGCCACAGATTACTCCCTCTCGGAAGACGGGCGCACGTTTACCTTCAAACTCCGGGACGATGTACCCTGGGTTAAATATGATAAATTAAATGACCAGGTCGTCCAGGTATTGGATTGCGAAGGCAACCCTCGCATGGTTACCGCTCAAGATTTTGAATACGGAATCCGGCGCACCACTGATCCCGATACTGCTGCGGATTATGCTTACGTGGTCAACTCGTTCGTTGATGGCGCGAAAGCCTTCAATGCCAAAGAAGCTGAATGGGACGCCGTCGGTGTGAAAGCACTGGACGACTACACCCTGGAAATCACTTTCCTCGAGCCCTCTGTGGTTAACCTGAGCATCGCCGGCCTGTGGTTCATGCATGCTACCCCATCCTGGTTAATCGATGGCGATGAATGCACCGATGGTGTAGGTGATAAATGGATTGAAACCGGTTTCTTTCAAGGTTACGGCCCGTATGTTATGGAAGAATGGATTCACGACTCCTCATTGACCCTTGCCAAGAATCCCTTCTGGCCCGGTAATGAAGTCGTCCCCGAATCACAAATCGATAAAGTCAAATGGACCACCCTCAGCTTCAGTTCCTGTCTGGCCGAATTTGAGGCTGACAACACCGATGTAGTGGCTATCCCCACAGGCGACTACGACCGCATCAGCACCGATCCGGTCTACAAAGAAATGATGTTCCCTGTCGCCACATTGGGAACCGAGTTCTACGCGTTCAACACCCAGCTTGCACCGACCGATGATGTCCGTGTTCGTCTGGCACTTTCCAAAGCTATTGACCGCGACACCTTGGTACAAACGCTTAAAACCGGCATGCCCGCGCATTGGTTCGCCAATCCAGGCGCAGCCGGCGCGCCCGACCCTGCTAAATACACCGATCTGGGTATCTACTATGATCCCGAAGGTGCAAAAGCTTTGCTGGATGAATACCTTACCGAGAAGGGTATCACCGCTGAAGAGCTGGGCCTCACGCTCATGTTCAACACCAGCGAAGAGAAGAAAATGGCTGCCGAAGTCATTCAGCAAATGTGGAGAGACACCCTGGGTGTAACCGTCGAGATCAGCAATCAGGAATGGAAGGTCTACAAAGTCTCCCGCCAGACTGGTCTGGAGAACATATACCGTAGCAGCTGGGTGCAGGATTATCCGGATGCCAACAACTTCATCAAGGAAGTCTTTGCTACCGGTGGAGCTTACTCTGATGTCGTCGATTGGACAGAAGGCGAAGCTTTTGAGCGATTTGAAGCCCTGGCGAATCAGGCCACCGGCGAAGCCGATCCCGAAAAGCGTATGGAACTCTATGCTCAGGCAGAACAGATCCTGGTAGAGGAAGAAGCAATCGTTGCCCCGTTGTACTGGTACTCCTCTTTTGAACTGCGCCGCCCCCAATTCAAGATGGAAGTCTCGAAATCCGGCTACGAACGGTTCGAAAAATGGCAGGTTGTCGAGTAAATTTGCCGCTATACTCTGAGCTTTAAACAATCAATGGGAGCCAATTGGCTCCCATTGATTTCTTTAAATTTCAACTCCCCTACAGTTAATCTTCATCCTCGGGGATTAACCCCAATTTATTAGCCTGGTCATAGGAAATCAAATCCGGGTTTGGCATTCCGGCCCCATCAAATACTTCCAATTGCTCTTCCCAAAAATCATCGGGGGTTTTGTCATTTGCCGCTTGCTTGGATTTCTTAAACAAAGCCTCAAAATCTTTTAGATTCTCTTCCGGAAATTCCTCAGGGGACTCCTCTTCAAATAATTCCTCCTGGTGCAATTCGGGAAGGAGCGTTTCCTCTAAAGGCTGCAATGAATCCGGATCCAACGCGCCGGTTACAGTTTTAAATTTGAGGATTTCGCCCAGTTTTTCCTGTGCCTTTACCGTCTTCTCATAGGCTTCCCGCATCCTACATGCATTGAACCCATTTTCCATAACCAATACCAGGGCATATTTCTTCACGGGCGCGATCACCACATCATATTCATCGCCTTTAAAGGTCAGTATGCTGCTCGCTTCGCTCCCACCCAACAACGTAGAAACATTATGCGCTGTGCCGAGCAAATCTACAATCGCGGGAATCCAGTATGTCTCAAAAGAACCATTTGGCAGTTCACCCGCCTGAGCTCGTACCCGCCCCATACCATCCAGAAGGAATGCAGATTTTCCGGCAAGGTCCTGGCGAAGTCCCGTCAGTACACTGGAAAGAGTCTCTTCTTTCTGTTTTTCCACTTCTTTTGAGTCATCCGGAGGCAGAGCGCCAGCATCGTTTTTCTCTGGCATGTCAATTCCTAATGTGCAGGCCACCACTGACAGAAAACCATCCAGAGACATCGGTTTTTCCAGCAGCGCATCAACCTCTAACTGTCGGACCTGGTCTTTAAGGTCTTCCACATCCATCCCCGTAATCAAAATCACTTTCAGATCCGGGTATCGCTTTCGGATTTTTCGTACCAATTCCAGGCCGGATATCCCCGGCAAGCGGATATCCGTGACCAGCAGATCCGGCCGGGTCTGACTCGACTCCAGCATAGCTTCTTCAGCAGAGGGAACCACCACACTTTCAATAGGGGGCTCCATCGTTCGCAGCGCGGCCTGGAGGAAACGCCCCAACTCCAATGCATCATCAACAATCAAAACTCTTTTCATCTTAAACCTGACCCCTGGGATGCTTCAGTTTTACTGGCATCCTTCCCCATAATTCAACGTCTCAAGATTCCAAAGCGCGGATCTTGCAGAGACATCCATGTCAAAGCCGCATAGGTCCGGTCTGCCTGCAGCCACCCGCAGCCGGTAATAAAGCGGAACGACGGGCAGCTCTTCAGAGAACAAACGCTGAACGGCCTGCTGCCTTTCCTGATAGACCTCCGCCTGATCGGGATAAGTCTGCCGGGCTGCAAGACAGGCTTCATCATATTGCTGGTTGCTGTATCCCGTAATATTCACGCCAATCCAATCGTTCTCCGCGGAAGGAATTTGATCACTTTCATAAAGCAAACAGGGTGGCTGCGTGCCGGATTCCCAGCCGAACTGCACCAGATCAAATTGACGTCCAAACATCACTCCTTCCGGCCCCGGCGCATACAGCTGCCCCGGATCCAGATACTGTACATTCAGCTGGATACCACACTCTGCCATGGATTCGGCCATCAGTTCAGCAATTTTCACCCGCAGAGGAGCTTTCGTGGTAGCGTAATTCACAATCAGTTCAGTCCCATCCAACACATTAGGCACCCCAAATGCCTGGCGCGGAGACCGCGGATCGCCCGTCACATTCTTCCAACCCACCTCATCCAGCAGGCGCGAGCCTTCCTCGGGATCATAGGTCAGGGGAGGTAAATCCGCAGCATAAAGCGGGTGGCTGGGCGGCAGGTACGTGGCAGGAACTACCGATTGGCCAAGCATCCAGCGGTCAATGATTTGCTGGCGGTCCATGCACATCGCAAAAGCCTGGCGCACCCGCAGATCCGTGAATAAATCCTGGCGGGCATCCTGAAAAAGATTAAAACCATCATCATAGGAGGCTGGCTTGATGCCAAAATCAATATGCTCCCATTCCGGTCCAACGCCGATAAAAGCATTCACCTTTCCGCTCTTTTCCAAGTCAAGCAAAACCTCAAGCTCCTCATCGGTAAAGGTATTTTGATCCACAACATCACATTCTCCGCTCAACAGCGCGGCCAGATTATCATCGTTTTCCTGCCCCAAAAAGCGGTAAACCAGCTTATCAAAGGCCGGTAATCCTTCTTCCGCACGGAAATACAATGGGTTTTTCTCCAGTTCAATATGATCACCTTTTACCCACTCCTTCATAATGTAAGGTCCCCAACCCAGCGGGGCATCTGTTGCTTCAGCCGTTTGGAGCAGGTCCGCGGCCGAATAATTTTGCAAGACATGCTTCGGAAGTGGTGTCCAGAACAGCGTTTCATATTCAAGTGGGTATGCGCCCGGCTTTCCGGTCCAGCGCACGGTACGCTCATCCACTGCTTCGTAACTTTCCGTAAGGTCAATCCATTGTTTTGAAACCGGCGTGTTTTCATCTGCTGCAATCTGGAACGAAAAAACCGAATCTTCCGCCTTCAACGGCTCCCCATCCGACCAGGTGATACCGGGCAGCAGTTCAAAATCAGCCGACAATCGATCCATGTTGAAAGGGCTGGTTCCATCCCAGGAAACGACACAATCTGCCCCGGTGCATCCACTCGGGCGGACTCGAACACCTTGATCCAAAACCACCAGGTTCCCATCGGCATCCACTACCTCTGCTCCGCGCTGAACCTCAACCGGTTCAAAATACGCATCTCCATCTGCCAGAGAGGGCATTTTCTCCAGGATGACCGGCTGCGCGGCATACTGTACTTTATCGTATGGGCCGTCATACAAAGCCTCCAACACACTCCACATGCTCCGGGAGTTACCACCATACAAATAAAGTGTGCTCGGTTCCTGGGACAAACACACCACCAGCGAGCGGGAAGGCGGTAAAGTCGGCGTCGGCTGGACAGTCGGTTCAGCCGGAGTTTCTTCAATCACCTCAACGGTGGGTGATGTGCGGGTCGGCTGGCAGGCCGCCAGCAGCAAACTAATTCCTAATAAATATCTCCAGAAGGTTCCTGGTTTCCTGGAAGTCATATTTTCTCCTTAGCCAAACAGTAATACGTGTATTATAACCAAAAACCTGAACGAACATGCTGCGTTATGGACGAACCGGTATTCCCTGTTACAAATACGAGTTTAAAAAACTCCCCTTTCCGGACCGGAAAGGGGAGTTGATCCTTATCGAAATGCTGAGTTACTGAGTGCCCCGCAGACGTGGGTCAAACGCATCACGAAGACCGTCTCCCAGGAAGTTGAAGGCAAACATCGTAATTGCCAGCGCCAACGCCGGGAAAATAGTCTGATTCGGATAAGTCCGCACCACCTGTGCACCATCCGAAATCATCGCACCCCATGAAGGCGTCGGTGGGTTCACCCCGATCCCAATGAAGGACAGGAAAGCCTCTGTAGAAATATAGGAAGGGATAGCCAGTGTTTCGGCAACGATCAGGGGGCCGACGATGTTGGGAAGAATATGGTTGAACATAATGCGTCCATTTTTAGCACCCAGAGTGCGCGCCGCCTCAATATATTCTTTCTCCCGTACGGAGAGCACCTGCCCACGGGAAAGACGTGCCATGGTTTCCCAGGCGGTAAGGCCGATTCCCACAAAGATGAACAGCAGACCTCCCATTTTCTGGTCTAACTGGCTGATCGCATAAGCAAGAGTTCCAGGTTCCAGCTTGGTAAAAGTGGTTTTGAAAAAAGCCATCAACAGGATAATAAACAGCAGACTGGGAAAAGCGTACAGCACATCCACGATCCGCATCATAAAATTATCGATTCTGCCACCAAAGAAACCGGAAATACTGCCGTAGGTTACACCGATCAACAGACTGATGATGGGTCCGATGAAAGCCACTGTTAGAGAAACTCGGGAACCGTAAATAATCCGGCTCAACAAATCACGTCCCACATAATCCGCTCCTAGGGGATAAACCTCTGAGATACGGGTATAAGGTTTCATCGTAGAGAATAAAGAGACCACCCATGAAGGAGCAACATTTTGATCCGTCAACACCTGTTCCGCAAAAGGCTTTAAAGCCACCTGATCTGCGAAGATTGCCACCAGGATCAAAACGATGATAATACTACCGCCCAAAACAGCAGCTTTATTCCGAACCAGCCGCCGCATTGCATCGGCAAAAAGACTTTCCCGCTTCTGGGTCAACGGAGTGCCGCCACCCATTTGCTCTATTTTTCTAGGATCTACTTTTAATTCTGCAGTCATGGATCCTCCTGCACTTAATGATTCACCAGAGAAATAACCGTTTTATTATTCCTGGCTAAAACATCTTACTCAAAAAAACAATCCTGCTCCGCAAAACCTGCTAATCGTAGCGAATGCGAGGATCGAGATAAGCGTAAATGATATCCACCACCAAATTGGCAACCACCAGGAAAAATGCGTACAGCAAAATAGTACCCATGATCACCGGATAATCGCGATTGGTAATACTGGTCACAAAATAACGTCCCATACCGGGAATACCAAAGGTCAGTTCAGTGACAAATGTCCCGGTGACCAGTGCAGCAAACATCGGCCCAAGGATTGTCACAACCGGGATCAATGAGTTCTTCAAAGCATGCCGGGTAGTAACCATCCGTTCTTTTAAGCCTTTGGCCCGCGCGGTTCGGATGTAATCCTCCCGAATTACCTGTAGCAAACTGGCACGCGTCAGACGGGCAATAATTGCGGAGCTTCCCAATCCTAACGCCACAGATGGCATAACGGCATATTTCCAATAACCATTCCAGCTTAAGTCGGTGGGAAACACGCCAAGCAGGTAAGGGGGTTTCGACCCCCATCCGGTGGGGGGGAACCAACCCAAAACTACACCAAAAACCCAGATCATCAAAGGGCCCAAAACGATTACCGGCACCGAAACGCCAAAAATGGCGATGCTCATCCCCAGATAATCGAAGATGGTATTCTGCTTCAACGCGCTGAGAATACCCAGCGGCATACCAATAAAAAGGGCCACAAGTAACGCCATTAAACCCAACTGACCCGAAATGGGAAGTTGCTGGCGGAAAATGTCATTGACAGTACGGCTGCGAGAGCTGTACGAAGGCCCGAAATTCATCCACCTCACGTAAATACCACCCACCTGGAATTTTATTAAAGCATCATCTTCCAGAGCATTGGACGGTGGCTCGGTAGAAAATTGGGGCAAAGCCACATCGGATAAATAATGAAAATATTGAACAACTAAAGGATCATCTAAATGATAGCGCTTCTCAAGGTTTGCCATAATTTCAGGCGGCAATGCCTTTTCTCGATCAAATGGTCCCCCCGGAACAGCATGCATCAATCCAAAGGTGATCGCGGAAACCACCAGTAAGACTACAACCAGATACAACAAACGGCGGATGATATATCGACCCATTCAAGCCTCCAAACATGCCACGGCAGCGGCGTATCCTGTTGGGAATATGAGGGGGGGAGAATCCCCCCCTCTCAGGAACTTTTCTTGCTTCAGGAATTACTCTGCCGCTGATTTAGCGGACATATCAATATCCCATTTCTCAAAGTATTCCTGGCCGCTCACACTGAAAGTGCGCGTTACATATGGTTTGGTCACAACAACGCGGCTGTACCAGTAAATCGGGGCGAAGACTGCGTCCTCGTAAGCCGCGATCTCTTCGGCACGAGCATACATTTCAGTACGCTTGGCGTTGTCAAGCTCTTTGGCTGCGTCAGCAATAAGGGTCTCAAATTCTTCGTTGTACCACTGGATGCCACCACGTTGTATTACATTACCGGCATCATCGGTTTCAACAATTGTGTTGGAGTTTCCACCTTCTTTGAACACATCGCCAATGAAGTTGTTGGCATCCGGATAGTCCAAACACCAACCAAGTCGGAAGACCTGAGGAGCATTAGGACCATCGGTGGTCTCCAGGAAGACTTTCCATTCCTGGTTGGTCAGTTCCACGGTCAAGCCAAGGTTGTCTTTCCACATTTGCTGAATAGCTTCAGCAATCTTCTGATGGCCTTCATTGGTGTTGAACATCAGGGTGATATGCACATCGTCAACGGTCAGGCCTTTCTCATCCAGGTAGGACTGGAGTTCGGCTTTACCCGCTTCGATATCGGTCTTGATACCCAGATCGGGGTATTCTTCAAGAGTTGGCGCACCGGCCAGACCGGGGTTAGAGAGCCACTGGGCAGGAATCTGATCCGCTTTGGTAACATTGTCAATCAAAGCCTGGCGGTCAATTGCGTAAGACAATGCACGGCGTACACGGACATCATCGGTGAACTCAGCAGCGGTGTTGAAACCGTAGTAGTAGCTGCAGAAGTAAGGTGCGATCACCAGCTCTTCAGACAAAACGGGGTCGACCTTCACGCGGTCCAGATCGGACAACGGCACTTTGGTGACATCGGCGTTGCCTGCTTCGTATTCTGACAGGCCAGGGCCATCATCCAGGAACAGGAAATGGACACGATCAATTGTGGGGGATGGAATTTCATCGGTGCCGGGCCAGAAAGGATTCTTCACCATATCGAGGGAAGCATCATGTACCCATTCTTTCATTACGAAGGGGCCATAACCCTGGAAGAAACCGGTATCGGTCCAGCGATCACCCTGTTCTTCGATCAACCAGGAAGGCTCAGCGTAGCCCATCCACATACCGGCGATTGCGGCGTTGAAGGCTGCCGGATTATTAAAGGTGATCTCAAGGGTATAGTCATCAATGACTTTAATGCCAACGGTTTCAGGATCAGAAACATCGGTATAGAGATAGTCTTCCGCACCAGAGACAACACCGGCCAGAACATAAGCGTAGGGGCTGCCGGTTTCAGGATTCAGGGTGCGCATGAAGCCATAATAGAAATCATTGGCGTTTACCATACGGACGTTACCATCTCCATCCTTTACCTGAACGACAGAACTGGTTTCAGCATCGTATGTTACCCAACTGATATTGTCACGCAGGTGGAAGGTGTAAACCGTGCCATCGTCGCTAATATCCCAGCTGGTCGCCATTCCGGGTTGAGTCTCGTTGGTTAATTCATTCAAACGAGTCAGACCACCGAAGGTCTCCATCGCAACCTGGATGGAAGAAGTATCTTCCGCCAGAGAGGGATCAAGACCAGGAATGTCGCCAGGGCCCAGAACAAAGTTGATGACTTTTTCAACTTCAGGCGCAGCAGGTGCAGCTGGCTGACAGGCAGCCAATACCATGCTGGCAACAATCAATAATGCTGCAAAAACAAAAATTTTTGAACGCATTCTTTCTCCTCCTTACTTAAATTGAGACTAAAATTGAGTAATTTATCATTATTGTACAGAGATAGGGCAAACCTACACAGCTTTAAGCTTTCGCCACCGCCTCCTTTCAATAAGGACTACACCAAGTGACAGGCCACAAAGTGACCCTGCTTGATTTCTCTGAATTCCGGTTTTTCTTGTGCGCAAATATCGACGGCCAACGGGCAGCGCGTGCGGAAACGGCAGCCGGAAGGTGGGTTTACCGGAGATGGGACATCGCCCTCCAGAATGATCCGCTGTCTTTTTTCCTCAGCGTACGGATCGGGAATCGGCACTGCCGACAGGAGAGCCTGTGTATACGGGTGAAGCGGGTTGTTGTAGAGTTCCTCACGCTCCGCGAGTTCCATGATAATGCCCAGATACATCACCGCCACACGGTCACTAATATGACGCACCATCGAAAGATCGTGCGCAATAAACAAATAAGTCAGTCCCAGTTCGGCCTGCAGGTCTTCCAGCAGGTTTACCACCTGAGCCTGAATCGAAACATCCAGCGCCGAAATTGGTTCATCGCAAACGATCAATGAAGGATCCAGTGCCAGAGCACGGGCCACACCAATCCTCTGGCGCTGACCGCCGGAAAATTCGTGAGGATAACGGTTTGAAAAAGCCGGGTTGAGACCCACCAGAGCCAATAAATCTGCAACACGGTCTTCCAGCTCTTTTCCACTGTAAGTCTTGTGGATGAGCATCGGTTCCCCGACAATTTCGCCCACCGTCATACGTGGATTCAAACTCGCGTAGGGGTCCTGGAAAATCATCTGCATCCGCTTGCGAGTCTTCCGGAGCTCTTCCCCCTTCATCGCGACCAGGTCTTTTCCTTCAAAATAAACGCTGCCCGAGGTCGGACGATAAAGTTGAAGGATCGTTCGCCCCGTCGTGGATTTACCACAACCGGACTCACCTACCAGACCCAATGTCTCACCTTTATAAATGTCAAAGCTGACGCCATCCACCGCGTGAACTGCGCCAACTTGTTTTTGGATAATAATTCCCTGTGTTATTGGAAAATGTTTGACAAGATTGTCAACATGAAGCAATACTTCTTTTTGATTATTCTCGGTCATGCACGCTCTCTCCCAGTCTTAGGATCAACCCAGCAGGCAGCTCGATGCTCGCTGTTGCCATTCACCGGTCGCAAAACCGGGTTTTCATTCCAACAGTGATCGATGGCATACTTACATCGCGGTGCAAAAGGACAAAAATTCGGCTTTTCCAACAGTACTGGAGGGAGACCGTCAATGGAAGCCAGCCGTCGTTCCCGTGACTCATCGACTCTGGGAAGGCTGTCCAGCAAACCAAGCGTATAAGGATGCTCCGGGTCAGAATACAGTTCCTTGACCTGGGCTTCTTCAATCACCAAACCGGCATACATCACCATTACGCGATCTGCCAGCCCGGCAATAATCCCTAAATCATGAGTAATCCAGATAATTGCCATCCCCAATTCGTCCCGCAGCCGCTTCACCAACTCAACGATCTGGGCCTGAATAGTTACGTCCAGAGCAGTGGTTGGTTCATCTGCAATCAGCACCTGTGGTGTGCAGATCAAAGACATCGCGATCATCACACGCTGGCGCATACCGCCAGAAAATTGATGCGGGTAATCGTTCAGACGATCTTTCGCCTTCGGAATGCCCACCATTTCCAACATTTCAGCGGCACGTTCGGCAGATTGCTGCCGGTTGGCACCATTATGAATTTCCAGCGGTTCCGCTACCTGCCTGCCAATGGTCAGAACGGGGTTAAAAGAAGTCATCGGATCCTGGAAAACCATACTGATCTGTGATCCGCGAATATGACGGATTTCATCATTCGTCATCTTCAACAGATCTTTTCCCTGATAAATTGCCTGGCCTGCAACTACTTCACCAGGGGGGCTGGGAATCAACCTCAGCATCGACATCACAGTTACGCTTTTGCCACAGCCGCTCTCACCCACAATTCCAAGAGTTTCGCCCTCTTTGAGATGAAAAGAAACCCCATTCACCGCATGAACGATACCTTCTCTCGTCTGGAATTGTGTTTCAAGGCCCTGGACTTTCAACAAATCAGCCATGCAAATATACCCTCGTTGTGTTAGAGAATTGGGGAAAAATTAACAAAACAGACCTCATTACGCGCCCCTAAGACAAGCTTTTGGACATGAATGAGTATACCTTGATTCAAATACAAAGTCAAACACGGCAGAAAAAAAATCCTTTAAACAATGTGGATAAAAATTATATATAATAATGTCATTATGATCAAGGATTTTACAACAAAATTACAAAATTCTAACTGTAAATACGCCCTGTATTTAAAGCGAAACGGAGAATCAGCCCTTTTCGAAGCGAATTGCGAAAAATTCTCCTCAGCTTCCGTCATCAAAGTTCCTCTCCTGCTGGCGTGGGTACATCTGGAACGGGCCGGTGAAGTGGATCGGACCGCGTTGTGCTGCCTCGATGACGAGCCCCAAGTGCACGGAGCCGGATTCTCCTGGCTGCTGCGCGCCCGCCGGCTTCCTTATCAGGACGTATTGATGATGATGATCGCCCTGTCCGACAACCTGTGCACCAATCTCATCATTCAGAAGATCGGCATCGAAAGAGCCAACCGGATCTTCCGCGATGAGCTCGGTTTGAAAGGCACCGAGCTGCAGCGAAAAATGATGGATTTTGCCGCGCGCGAAAAGGGACTCGATAACTGGATCTCTGCCCAGGATTGCATCCGGTTTTATGACCGGATCGCAGAACTGACACCGCAGGAAAAAGATTGGGTTGAACCCATGCTGCGCGTTGCCGGAGATCACCTCCTCATGCGGGATATCCCCTTCGACACCATCACTTTTCATCACAAAATTGGATCGATTCCCGGGGTGATGCACGATTGGGGCTACACCAGAGACCGCCAGCTCTTCCTGCTGACCAACGAGGTGGCCGATGAGGCCCAAATGATCCGGTTTTTTGGCGAATTCGGCCACATGGCCGTTCAGGATTTGCTCTGAAAATAAACCGCTCTATAATTAAAGCACTCGGTTTTTGGAAGAACCGAGTGCTTTCTTGTTTTTATCGAACGATTTTTTGTGGGTGCGCCGATACCGCTCCAGGCTGTACCGCGTTCAGGTCACCATCCCTGGCTGGATCAATCCAGATACCGGCAGGTGCCAATATAGATCTTCTTTAAATAATCTTCTTCCGCCTGCACATTGTCAATATAGACCCCGTTGCGCTTGCCCGAGGAGTGGATGGTATCCCAGCCCCCCATAATGATCCCCACATGGGTGATATCCACGCCATCTTCGCCGAAAAAGATCAGGTCTCCCGGCAGGAAGGGCGGCTCAACCGCGCGGCCAACGTCGTACTGCATGCCCGCATCTCGAGGTAAAGTGACCCCCACCAGGCGGTAAAGCAGCTGCGCCAGCCCGGAGCAGTCAATCCCATGCGCCGTGCACCCGCCCCACAGGTACTGCACTCCCATCCATTTCAGTGCGTCTTCCGTCATCATCGCACGCTGTGCCGCTGCCGTTTGGGGCATATCCTGAAACGCCCTCAAATCCGCCAGGGGAATCCATCCCGATTTATTGGCATGGACCAGTGCCCAATCCCCCTCAACCTTCTCAATTTTCAGTGAGGTCCCACCTAGGATGCGGGTCAGCAGTTTTGAGCCCGGATCGGCCTCCGCGCGCAGCAGGCTCTCCGGAGCAGACACAATATGGGTTGGGGCCGGCGCGGGTTTTTCACTGAGATAACCGCGATAGGCCCAGCCGATATAGCCGTCCATTTGGCGCACCAAACACCAGTCTCCTGTGGTTTCCAAAACCTCCAGCGGCCAGCCGAAAAGCAGTTCGCTGAGTAAATCACAATGAAAAGTGGGCTGCGAGTAAAGGCCGGTCAGGTTTGTCGCCACAGTTAAGTAAAGCGGCGATTCGCCATGCAGAACTTTTACCGCGCTGGTGTCCAGCTTGAGCGTCGGGAACTCCGACTGCATCGCTGTCTCAAGAGCATCAAAAGTTTGCGGGTCCAGCACCCGGCCTTCCAACGACAGCCTGTCCTCAACGCAGGACACAAGCCCAACATCAAACAACTGTACACGGGTATCACGATGCCGCGTCTTTAATTCATCCAGCACCGCCTGAATTTTCTCCAGCATTGCTCCTCCTGAATTTATTTCTTAAATTAATCCTCAATTTCGGCCCGCTCTTTGAGCACAACGCCAATCCCCGGCCGTTCACCGACGGTCAAAACGGCATGCCGGTCATATTGAACCCCGTCAAAAGGATCATTGGTGATCAGCAGCGGCCCGTCCAGATCCACCCACTCCGCAAATCCGGTCAGGTGTGCCATGGCAGTTGTCCCTAATGAAGTCTCCACCATCTGGCCCAGCATAATGCGAAGCCCCAATTCCTGGGCCCGCCGCAGCATCTTCAACCCTGGTGTCAGTCCGCCGACTTTCATCAGCTTCAGGTTGATGCCCTGCACCCCCGCCGCGGCCAGCCGTTCAACATCTTGCAGGGTCTGCACCGATTCATCCGCCACCACCGGGATATCCGTATGCTTCTGAATTTCGCCCATGGCCTCAATCTGATCTTTTGGAAGCGGCTGTTCAATCATCTCCAGGTCAAACTTCTCCAGTTTCTCGATATACCGGAGTGATTCCTCCAGCGTCCAGCCCGCGTTGGCATCAATACGGAGCTTCGCATCCGGGCGCGCTTCGCGGACTGCCGCCAAGCGGGCAATATCATCCTCGCTGCCCAGTTTGATTTTAAGAATCCCATAATCTTTCATCTCACCGGCCATCCTTGCCATCTCTTCCGGCGTGTCGATCACCACCGTGAAAGAAGAAGCCATTGGAGCAGGTGCAGGGACATCCAGCAGCCGGTAAAGCGGCACATTGCGCTGGCGGCCGATCCGGTCATAAAGCGCCAGGTCCAGTGCACAGCGTGCCGGAGCCGGGCCATCCTGCCCCACCCACTCCGCAATCCCCTCCGGCTCATCCGGAAAAGGCTTGTCCTTTCGAGAAGCTTTCTCCCAATAAGCCGCCATATCTGCCGAGGCTACGCCATAATAAGGCGGAATAGTACCTTCTCCCCACCCTTCATCTCCGGCCAGGCGGACCCAATAAGCCTCCCGGGTGGGACTGACCCCATACGAAACCCGAAAAGGGACCCGGAGCTTAAGAGTCACCTTTTTCCATGATAAACGCTTCCCTGATTCCATCCGCTTTCCTTCCTTATACTGCCAGAATGCCTTTTAAAAAACAGTTTACCCGAGTTATTTCGCGCTGTCGATGTTATCAATCCAAACCGGTCGGCGCTCAGGCACAATCCACTCAAAACAGAAACCGCCCATTCTTTTGGAGCACTGTCCTTACAAGGATATTCTAATCCGGGTACAGCAGAAAAGCCGCACCAATTTTGGAACTTTCCCTGCTTTGGGGTATCCGCTTTCTTGCAGCGTGGCCGGAAAGCGCACTTTTTCCGGTAAATTTCTCTATCCACGATGGAGGATGAACACATCCAGCCAGGCTTTTGACGTAGCCAATAACTCCCGCAGCCACCAGTAAACTTTCCCGTTCAGAGGATAATCCGTCCGATCCGCGCTCACCGCAACGCTGTCCACACCCATTTTCCGGCAAATAAATAAAGCTCTAGGCGCGTGATACTTCTGGGTAATCAGGACCGCTTTGGAAAGGTTATATTCCTTAGAAGCAGCGGTGCAGGTAGCGAAGGTACTGCTTCCCGAATGGTCCGGCACCAGAGCAGTGTCCGGTACCCCTTGCTGCACTGCCAGATCCCGCATGACATCCACTTCATCCCAACCGTTTTCCTCAACCGCGCCGCTTAGAACGATCGTTTTGATTTTCCCCTGCCGGTATAGAAGAGAAGCCGTAATGACACGGTCGCGAAGCACTGCGGAGGGTTCGCCGTTTGCGGTCAACCCGGAGCCAAAAACAATGCCGTACGATTGCTGCGGGACCTCGTCAAGAGTATAGATTCGCCCCCTTGCAGCCGCCAGGGTTGCCGCCTCTAGGATCAGGACCAGAACTGCCAGAAGGATCAACACGAACGGAAAAGTTTTTAATAATTTCCCCGCCCATGTTGTGGGGTGTCCCGTCATCAGGCGGTAAAATAACCAGAAGAAACTTCTCCATCCTAAAACAAAGACCAATCCCCCCAGCCAGTAGACCAGCAAGGCGAGAATTGAAAAGCTTACTCTGCCGCCAATAACAGCAGGGAACAACCTGAAAATAAAAAAACGAAAAACACTTGCCAGCAGCAAGACGGCCGGCCACAACAGAGCAGGCTTTAAAACCAAACTGCGGAAATCGTTTTTGATCTCAAACAGCTTGAGAAACCAGCCCCCCAACAGCCAGGCCAGCACCAGAAAAGCCTTAACTGCAAAAACAAGACCGGTCGTTTTCCACTCGGGCGGAATGGAACCAAACCCGAAAAAAATGGAGAAGAATACCAATGTCAGGATATCGCCAACCAGCAAAATACCTGATGGGAGAATTCGCTCAATTTGCTCGTTTATCCGTAGGGACCATTTACTCATTGCCAACTCCAAACTTACCCGCGTGCAGAAGGTCTGGAATTAAACACGACTCTGTGCCAATCGGATCATCCACCCTGTTCATCATCTTTTGCGCCAGCACAAATATTAAAAAACTTAACCGTTCACCCGTCTTGCTTTCTTACTCCTGCAATTCTTCCAGCTCGTCTCCGTACCGCATCCGGAGATACGATTGATAACGCGCTTCATGCACCTGACCTTTTTCAACCGCTTCCCGGACAGCGCAGCCCGGTTCATGCACGTGTGTGCAGTTGCTGAACTGGCAATTCCTGACCAGCGGGCTCAGCTCCGGGAAGTACCCGTCCAGTTCTTCCGGCTCCATATCCCACATGGCCAGCATCCGCAGCCCCGGCAGATCCACCACAAAGCCGCCCTCATCCAGTGGGAACATCTCGCGGACCACGGTAGTATGGCGGCCTTTAGCCGTCTGATTGCTTACCGCCCGCACCCGCAGCCCCAATTCGGGTTGGATCGCATTCAATAAACTGGATTTTCCTACCCCGGACGGCCCGGCTAAACACGAGAGCTTACCCAACAAGCGTTCTTTCAGTTCCGCAACACCCCGGCCGCCCTCGGCAGAGGTGTAAAGGACGTCATAACCGATGTCGGTATAAAGGGAAAAAATTTCCTCGGCGGCCTGCAAACCCACCAGGTCCACCTTGTTTGCCACGATCAACACCGGGATCTGTTGTTTTTCGCACACCACCAGGAACCGGTCCAGCAGCCGCCGCTTGGGTTTTGGATCGGCACAGGCAAAAACCAGCACAATCTGATCCGGATTGGCAACCAGCACCTGACGGTACATGCCGCGGGGGGTGGGGGCCAGACGGACCAGCGCACTTTCACGCGGTTCAATGCGCTCAATCATCCCGGTCCGGTTGCCCTGGTCGGAGATTTGTACCACATCCCCGACCGCGGCGATATCCCCGGTTTTTGGTCCGCGTTTCAAACGCCCGCGCAGGCGGCAAACAAAATCACCTTGATCCGTGTGCACATTGAAAAAACCGGATTGCGAGCGTGTGATGCTTCCCGCGAGGGTTTCCTGGCTCATGGTTCCGGAGTCGCGTTTGGATCCGGTGTCGGTGTAATGGTCGGTATCGGTGTATTGGTATACAGCGGCGTAGGGGTAATGGTTACATAATAAGTATCTTCCCACCAGTACAACCGCAGCGGTTTGCCAAAGTAGTACAGTTCAACAACCCGGCGGAAAATAGGCGCTGCAATATCCGAGCCCTCTCCGGCATTCTCCGCGATCACTGCGATAGCGATATCCGGCCGGTCCTCATTGCCGGCGTCGGTATACCCGGCAAACCAGGCGTGTGAGTCACCCATTGGATTCTGCGCTGTTCCCGTCTTTCCATAAACCGGAATACCCAGGTTTACAAACGTGCGGTAAGCTGTTCCCCGCGGCTCATTGACCACGGTCCACATGGCATCCTGGATGATCTCCAGGTTTTTATCCGAAATTGGCAGCGTGCCGATCACTTCTGGCTCAAACGACATCACCGCATCTCCATTCGGAGAGGTAACTTTTTCAACCACCTGAGGCCGGTAAAGTGTGCCGCCATTCCCCATTGCCGCAATAAAATTCGCCACCTGCAGCGGGGTAACTTCCATGGTTCCCTGACCGATTGCCAGTTGTACCGCATCCCCTTCATTGGCGGGGTCCGGAATATTCCCGGTATCTTCAGCAACCTGCCCGATACCGGTCTCTTTCCCCAGACCGAACGAACGTGCCATATTGGAAACATCGTTAGGGCGGTTCTGACGATATAAATCGAGACCCAGATGCCAGAACCAGGGGTTACAGGACCGCATCAGCCCTTCGGACAGGGTCAGCGTTCCGCTGGCAGCAACTTCATGTTCATAAGTCCAGTCATATAGAGTCAAATTGGGCAGTTCGGTAAATTCATAACCACATTCATATATGGAATCCGCAGTATATAAGCCGCTCTCCAGTGCCGCTGCCATGGTAATGATCTTAAAGACGGAACCCAAAGGGTACCGTCCCTGGGTAGCTCGGTTCAGGAAAGGCTGTTCGCCCGAGTCATACAACGTACCCAGATCCAGGCTGCTGTTGTAATTAGAGGGTTCAAAAGCATTTGGGTCAAAGCCCGGCGAAGATGCCATGGCAAGGACCCGTCCGGTATCCCGCTCCAGCACCACAACCGCCCCTCTGAAACCGGCAATAGCCTTCTGAACTTCTTCCTGAAAATCCGCTTCGATCGTCATATAGATCGATTCCGCCGGGCTGGCATCGGTCTGTGAAACTCGGGTTACAATCTGCCCCTGCGAATCCATAACATACAACGAAGCTCCGCGGGAGCCGGTTAAATAATCTTCACCCCATTTCTCCAGACCGGCCGCGCCGATCTTTTCATCACCCAGATAGCCCTTCCGTTTATAAGCGTCAAGCTCTTCCGGAGAGATCGAAAGGACATATCCGGTCGCATGTGGGGCGATCCCGCCGTCATAGTAATATCGGGAAGTGAAACCATTCATTACCAACCCGCTGAGTCCGGAAAGCACATCATAGCGTGCGTTCACCGCATCGGCTGAAGCTTCTCCCACAGGGATATACCAATCCGGGTTGTCCTTGTCGTACAGTTCAACAATGGACTGCGTTGTCCGGTTCGTCAGCCGGGCAAGCTCGGTAACCAGGCGCCCCTGCTGATCATCTTCCATCTGGCTGGGAATAATGCCCAAAGCCACTGCATCCGATTGTGCCACGACCACTTCACCGTTCCGGTCATAGATATTTCCCCGGGTGGGAATCTTCACATCCAACGCCAGATGGTTTCCGCCGCTCAGTTCCGGCATAATCATGCTCTCTTCCCACTGTACCTGCCATGTACCCTGGTCCAGCGACAGGTTCATCACCATATCTCGCTGCAAATCGCCGACCAATGCAGTGTGGAAATTAACCCGGTACGCCACCTGAGCGGAATGCGGGTTGGTCAGCACCGAGAGGACCTCGCTTTCGAGGGAATATAAACTCAAATTAACGGCTGTATCCTGGTAGCGCTGTTTAAAATCCTCCAGTGAAATCGCATCCTGGGTGATTTTAGTCAGCATACCGTACATCGTTTCAAAATCTTCTGCCTGCCAGGCAGCAAGATACGCTTCCGCGGCGGACTGTGAGTCCGGTACGGAAGTCAGATTCACTTGTGGAGCCGGCAGCGGCGTCGGGGAAGCCTCGGGCGTAGGTGTTACACGACCACTGGAGGGATTGCAAGCCGTAACCAACATCACCAGCAACAATAACCAATAGTGAATTTTTTTCATCTTGTTTTCAAACCTCCTGGCAAGAAAAACTTCTCTTAGCCAATATTTTCTCCGGCTTTAACGCGTTCTGAAATCATGCAGGGGTATTCCAGGTTCTCCCGGCAAATCTGCACCATATCCAGTTCAAATTCTGCGCCGGCCTTTTTCAACACACGCAGTAAATGACACAACGGCAAACCCATCACGCTGGCAAAACAGCCCTGAAATTCAACCACCGGACGGAATTCCGGATGTTGAATGGCATAGGCCCCGGCCTTATCCAGCGGGTCGCCGGTGGCAATATACCGGTCTATTTCCGGGTCCGAATAGTTCCGCATGGGAACCTGAGAAATACACAGATCCACCACAGGGCTTTCCGCCCCGGGGAGCAGCACTGCCAGCGCCGTGCAAACCCGGTGGACTCTGCCGCGCAGCGCGCGGAGCATCTCTCCGGCTTCTTCCGGTCCGGAAGGCTTTCCAAGCAGCCTGTTCCCATCCGCAACGATGGTATCCGCTGCCAGTATAAGCGTTTCGTCCCGCACCAATCCCCGCGCGGCCAGCGCTTTGGTCTCGGCCAGACGACGCACATAAGGTTCAGGGGCTTCTCCGGACCACGGCGTTTCATCGATGTCAACCGGGGAGACCCGGAAGGGTACGCCTATCCATTGAAGCATTTGCCGGCGTCGAGGGGAATTAGAAGCTAACAGGATTTTCACTGCATCCATTGAACATCGATTCTATCACAATCTGAAACACCACGAACGGCCAGGATGGTGTAAAATAGGGAGAAAATTAAGCGAGACAGCAAGGGGCAGACCGTTGCCCTTTTTTCGTATATTAACCTCATCGCTTCCCTTTTTGAATCCCGAATTAGAAATGGCTGTCCGGTAGAAGCCATTTGATAAAAATTTGTAAACTGTATCCCCAGGAGGAAGTATGCAAGCTTTAAAGGAAAGAATCCTTAAAGATGGAAAATATTTAGGAAACGGAATATTGAAAGTCGATGGATTTATCAACCATCAGGTAGACCCGGTGTTGATGGACGCCTGCGGCCAGGAGTTGGCCCGTCGTTTCGCAAATGTTGGCGCGCAGCGCATCCTGACCGCGGAAATCTCAGGGATTGCCCCGGCCATTATGACCGCCAAGTACCTCAACCTTCCGGTTGTGTATGCCCGCAAAACCAAGCCCGTCACCATGGCCGACACCGTCTATCTGACTCTCGCCCAGTCCCACACCAAAGGGAAGATGGTCGAGCTGATCGTTTCCCCGGAATACCTGCCGCGCGGCGAGCGGATCCTCATCATTGACGATTTCCTGGCTTCCGGGCATACCATCCAGGGCCTGGTACGGCTGGTGGACGCGGCCGGTGCAACCCTGGTTGGCATCGGCACGTTGATTGAAAAATCCTTTGAAGGCGGACGGGACGCGCTGGCGCACCTGAATATTCCGGTTGAATCCCTCGCTCCGATCACCCGCATGGAAGAAGGAATTATCGAATTCGCCTGATCTTAAGATCATCACAAAACAAATACGGAAAAAATCAATATGACTGATTCCATCGCGATATTGGATTTTGGCTCGCAATACACGCAGCTCATTGCCCGCCGGGTCAGAGAGGCACAGGTCTACTGCGAACTTTTCCCCTGGGATGCCCCTGCCGAGAAGGTTCAGGCATTGAATCCCAAAGGTTTTATTCTTTCCGGCGGCCCGACTTCCATTTATGAAGATGGCGCCCCAACCATCCCCGGTTATGTCCTGGAAAGCGGACTTCCCGTTTTGGGCATCTGCTATGGCATGCAGGCCCTGACGTACGCCCTGAATGGCCGCGTGGGCGCCAGTTCTCACCGGGAATACGGCCCTGCCGAAGTAGAAATTACCTCGTCCAACCCGCTTTTATCCGCCGGGACTCAATCCGTATGGATGTCGCACGGCGACCGGATTGAAGCTGTCCCGCCGGGATTCCGGATTCTGGGGTCTTCCTCCAACAGCCCAATCGCCGCGATGGGAGATTTAAGCCGGAATTATTATGGACTTCAATTCCATCCGGAAGTGCACCACACGCCCGGTGGGATGGAGATCCTGCGGCGCTTTGTGGTGGAGATCTGCCGGGCCGCCCCGGAATGGACTCCCGATTCCATCATTCACCAGTCCGTGGAACAGATCCGCGCCCAGGTTGGCAAAGAGCGCGTCCTGTCCGCCGTCAGCGGCGGGGTGGATTCCAGCGTAGCCACCGCTCTGGTGCACCGGGCAATCGGCGACCAGCTCTCGGCGGTGTTTGTGGATACCGGTCTGCTCCGCCTGGGAGAGCGCGAACAGGTAGAAAAAGCCTTCCGCGCCAATATGGGCCCCCATCTGGTGGTTGTGGACGCCGAAGAGACCTACCTCACAAAACTAAAAGGGGTCACCGACCCCGAAACCAAACGCCGCATCATTGGCGAAAGCTTCATCCGCATCTTTGAAGAGCAGGCCCACCAGGTCGGCGAGCCGCCCTTCCTGGTTCAGGGAACCATTTACCCCGATGTGGTCGAATCTTCCGGTCCGGAACGTTCCAAAGCCCGGCGGATCAAATCGCACCACAATGTCGGCGGGCTGCCCTCCGATATGACCTTCAAACTGGTAGAACCGCTGCGCTATCTTTTTAAAGATGAAGTACGCGCCGTAGGAGAAGCGCTCGGACTTCCGACCGAACTGGTCTGGCGCCAGCCCTTCCCCGGCCCGGGTCTCGCAGTGCGCTGCCTGGGCGAAATCACCCGCGAACGGGTAGCCAGTCTGCGTGCCGCGGACGCCATCTTCACCAGCGAACTGACCGCAGCCGGATTGCTTAACCTGCGCTCTTCCCAGAGCGGTCTCAAAATCTCTCAGGCCTTCGCCGCCCTCCTGCCGGTGCGTTCCGTAGGGGTAATGGGGGACCAGCGCACTTACCAGGAAGCCATCGCCCTCCGCGCCGTCACCACGGAAGATTTCATGACCGCGGACTGGGCGCGCATCCCCTATGAACTGCTGGCAAAAGTAGCCAACCGCATTGTCAATGAGGTGCACGGCGTGAACCGGGTGGTCTACGATATCACCAGCAAGCCGCCCTCTACAATCGAATGGGAGTAATAAGTCCGAATATCGTATAATAAAAATAACCTGAAGTGAATTCCCTGATGTGTCGCTCCGGGCCATCAGGGGATTTTTATAGGAAAATGAACGACAGCGGCAGGGCAGAGTCCGGAATGTCGGCTGCCGATTTCTAAAAGGAGAAACGCATGGACTTTGGTGAAATTCTTTCAAAGGCATGGAAGATCATCTGGAAGCATAAAGTGCTGTGGATTTTTGGATTGCTGGCTTCCTGCGGCGCCGGAAACAGCGGGGGCGGTGGAGGCGGAGGAGGAGGCAGCAGATTCAACGGCGCCCCGGGGAACGGCTCCGGAGGAGATTTCACGCGAAACCTTCCCCTCTGGATGCAGAATTTCTTCTTCCAAATTCAGCGGGGTTTTGAGGACGGCACGATCTGGATCTATATCGTTCTGATTGTCCTGGGTCTGATCCTGTTCTCTCTGCTGCTTTCGGCCCTATTCCTGGTGCTGCGCACGGTCGGCAAGACCGCTCTGATACGCGGTACCTGGCGGGCCGACGAGGGGCAGGAAAAAATCACTTTCTCTGACCTGTTAAACGAAAGCTGGCATTACTTCTGGCGCGTGCTGTTGTTCTCGGTAGTGCTGGGCATACTGGGCATGATTCTGGGGTTCATCCTGATCCTGCCGGTGATTTTGGTAACCGTCTTCACCCTGGGCTGCGGGCTGCTGTGCCTGATCCCACTGCTCATTGCAATCAACTGGTCCATCCAGGCCTTCGTGGAATTGACGGTTGCCGCCATGGTCGGCGAGGACCTGGACATCCTCAAAGCAATTGAGCGGGCCTGGGAGCTGCTGACCGGGAACCTGGGTTCCGTGGCATTGATAACTCTGATCCTGTATGTGGGCCGGTTCATCATCACTGCCATCACCATCGCGCCGCTTCTGCTGGTGATCACCCCCGCGGTACTGGGCATCCTTGCGGATACACGGATCGCCACCATCATCGGGCTGGCCGTCAGCGGCCTGGGGTTCATCATTTACATCCTGCTGGCAATCGTCTTGAGCAGCGGCGTGCAGGCCTACTTCGGCGCGGCCTGGACCCTGGTCTTCCGCCGCCTCACCGGGCGGGAAGCGGACACCCTCCTTGAGCCTTCTCCTGAAACCCCTCCGGCGCCGTCTTTACCGGACGAGCCTGCCGCGTGATGCACCCATTCATACTTCGATTTTCCAAAAAGAGCCGGGCGGTTGAATAACCGTCACGGCTCTTTTTCAATCCTCATCCCTCACAAAGCATCCCGGAGGCTGGACCCGGCAGAACAGAGAACGCTTGTCTTATCCGCCGGAATATTTCGGGCAGCGCGCCTGCTGAGGCAAAAATTTGCCTCCCTTTCAGATCAAAACAGGAACAACTCGTTTGAAGATCAGATATAATAGAAAATATCCTGCTTGCATCTCTCCGGGCACGTGGGGGATATCTTATAAAGCCTGAAAATAATATCAGAACAGGACCTGCTGGTAACAGGATTATCTGCCGGTTCCTGAAAAGAAAGGGGAAAAACACATGAATTTTGAAGAGATTCTTTCAAGCGCATGGAAAATCACCTGGAAACATAAAGTCCTGTGGCTGTTCAGCTTACTGGCTATTTTCGGCGCGGTAGGTGCCGGTAGCTGGAGAGGGATTATGGGAATGATAGGGGCGTTTATCGCCCTTTCCACGGGAAACACGGGAACACCCCCGGGACAGAATTCCCCGCTCCGGCTGCAAAATCTCTCTTTCCAATTTCAACATGGCTTCATGGAGGGCACCAACTCGACCCTCCTCATTCCGATCCTCCTGACCTTCACACTGCTCTGGCTGCTGTTTTCGGTCGTGTTCCTCCTGGTGCAAACGGCAGGAAGTATTGGCCTGATGCGCGGCGCCTGGATGATCGATGAAGGACAACCGGAGGAAAAGATTACATTCTCCGGTTTACTGGACCAGGTAAAGCATTATTTTTGGCGCGTCCTGCTTTTCGCTGTTGCCCTGTCCGTAGCGGGGGCTGTGGTGGGGATGGTTCTTTTTCTTCTTTTGCTCCCGGTATTCTTCATCACCATGGGTTGCGGGTTGCAGTGTCTGATGCCGTTGTTCATCGCACTCATCTGGTTCCTTCAGGCGTTGGTGGAATTAATCATCGTCGCTATGGTGGGCGAAGATCTGGAAATCATCCCCGCGGTTAAGCGGGCCTGGGGGATCCTGACGGGGAACCTGGGGGCTGTAGCCCTGATGACCGGGTTTCTCTTCGTTGGCCAGGCGCTTCTCGCAAACCTCATCTTTACACCCCTCACTTTATTGGTCCTCGCTCCTGGCTTCATTGGGATCCTGATCGGCACAAAGGCGGCACTGACGACCGGGCTGCTTATCAGCGGATTGGGCTTCCTTATCTCCATCCCGCTGTCCCTCTTATTCTATAGTGTGGTGGGGACCTATCTCAGCACGGCCTGGACCCTCGTCTTCCGCCGCCTCACCGGGCGCGAAGCCGGCGAAACAAGCACCCCGGCGGACGATGCCCCGCAAGAACCGCCCCTGCCGGAAGTGGCCGCCGCATGATGCCTCTGTTCACGTTTTGATTTTCTAAAAAGAGCCGTAGGGTAAAAAACCAGCACGGCTCTTTTTCAATTTCCGTTCCTCCAAATCAAAGTTGAGAAATATCCCAAAAATGCTTCCCGGCTGGCAGACTATCCGGGTTTACCTGCCAGCTGAAGTTGAATAAGTTTTAAAAATGCCGCGCTTTTACAAAGGGTACCGATAGAATTTACGGAAAAACCGTTACAACCGGTTGGGCTTTGGGTTTGCAAAGTCATATAATTGGATTACTTATTAATGAGGTTTTCTATGAGTGAATGGTAAGAGGCGGGCTTGCCATTTTTGTTTTTTGATTTGAGGAGAATCTGCACAATATCCTTCACAGGTTTTTTACACCGGATAATTGCAGGTGATCCCATAGTCAGGCAGCTCGGAAAGGGAATCGCAAATGCCGGAAAAGAAACGAATAGTAAAAATATTCAGAATCGTATTGCTTGTTGGAACCATAACCTCCTTGTTCTTCGTACCATGGATTTTGGTAAAAGCGTTGTTGGCGCCGCTGCCCAACACAGTTCAGGAACAGGTCAATGAAGCCATTGGGCTTGGGTTGGATGGGATAATTGTTTATGTAGACCAGGGAGGAAAAGAACCTGCTTTTTACGCTGCGGGTTGGAAAAACAGGGAAAACAAAATACCTGCCGATCCGCATTCCTTATTCAAGATTGCAAGTATCGGCAAGTTATATGATGCTGTTGCTGTCACCAAATTGGTAAATGACGGGCGTTTGTCTTTGGATAGTACACTTGCCTATTACATGCCGGAACTTGTGGGAAGAATTGAAAATGCAGAAAGAATCACCTTGCGAATGATAGTGCAGCACCGGAGTGGCATTCCCAATTTGACCGACACTCCAAATTTTTGGACAGACCCACCGGAAAATAATAAAGAAGCGCTTGAACGAGTACTTGATTTACCGGCTGACTTTGAACCGGATAAACGCTATGAATATTCAAACACCAATTATTTATTGATATCTGAAATCATTGAAAAGGTGTTGGGGTACAGCAAATTCCAATACATCAAGGAGGAAATTTTGACTCCTCTCGGACTGAAAAATACTTTCGGTTCGATTCAGGATGTGAATATGGACGATGTGATGAGTGGTTACTACGTTGGCATTGAGGACGATATCAAGACGGCGGATTACGGCTCAATGATAGCGACAGCAGAAGATGTGGGGATATTTTTACGGGCATTAAACGACGGGTCATTGTTTGAGGAAGGCGAACAGGAAATCTATTCTTCAATTTACAAGTATGACCATACGGGATTGATCCCGGGCTATCAGAGTATTGCCAAATACCACCAGGACATGGATACGGTTGTGATCCAATTTGTGAATACAACGAATTTTGATGGATATACCTGGAATTTATCGGAGATCGTATATAACCGTATTATCAGGATTCTGCGCAGGGAAATAAATATGGAGGAATAAACACCCGAACGCTTCGGACAAGCAGAGGCTCGTCATAGCGTCGCCTGACCGGGCTTTCGCCTGACCGGGCGGCAGGTGAAGCTGGCGGCAGCCCGCCCCTTCGAGAATAAGGATAAATTGTGAATACATCGCTCACCGGTCATTTCACCTCAGGAACAATGAACGGTAAATTGGATGAAGTCGTTTCAATGATCAAAAAAGGCGTCTGAGAAGCAGGAAACGGGCTGACAGTACGCGCAGGCGGACAAGGGCGGGGTTTTGCTCCGAGGGATAGGCGACAGTTTGTTTGTGGCAGTGAGCGCGGGTTAGGGGTGGGTTGGCAAGCGGCCGCAGTTTTTGGCGGCGGCTTGCGTTTGGGAACGCAGAGTCATATACTGTGATTACTTATTTGTGGGGTAGTTTATTGGTTGATGGTGAGAGGCGGGCTTGCCATTTTGTGTTTAAGGATAGAGGTAAATATCAAAATTTTCACCCATCTCAATCAACAAACAAATTGAATACCAATTTTTCGGCATTTGGACAAACCCTTTTGTTGAAGCGGTATATAGAAAACTACAGAACTTGAAAGAGTAACTCGCTCCAAGCAAATATTAATTTAGGGGACAAAAAATGAAAAATTACTACACAATACTTGAAGTAGAACCAACAGCAACAATTGATCAAATAAAGACACAATATCGATTCTTGCTTCACGCTTGGCATCCTGACAAATTTCCCAACGAAGAATTAAAGACGAAAGCTGGAGAAAAACTAAAGGAAATTAACGAAGCGTATAGCATTCTTTGTGACCCTGCAAAGCGCGAAATTTACGATCATATTTTATTACATTCTTATTCACCTTCACCACTACCGGAACAGCAATCACATTCAAAACCAACACAAAATAATCAATCGCACAAAAAGCCCAAACGCTATTGTGATAATTGTCACTTACCCGCAGAAACAAAACACATTGAATTTCATGAAAATGTTGGAATGCTTTTCAGGCGCCAACACAGATCCGTAAAAGGTAATCTTTGTAAACACTGTATAAATTATTATTTCTGGAATTTAACCGGCAAAACTATGCTTCTCGGATGGTGGGGAACAATTTCCTTCATCATTACACCTTTTATTCTTCTCAATAACCTCTTACGGTTTATTTTTACAGCCGGAATGAAAAAACCACCGGTTAAGATTGTTCCTGAACCTTCACTGTTTTGGTTGTTTTCTGCAATAAGTGGCTTCCTTCTGATTGGCATCTATCTCTTTTCAGTCTTCTCCTCTGCATTCACACCATCCATATATTCTTCATTCCCAACAACTGCGCCAATTTCCGCCTATGTTCCTACAAAAGTTAAAACAGCCACCGCAACAAAACCGACACGCGTTCCCACCAAGGTTAAAACACCAACAGTAACCTCTAATTGCATCTACTGGGAAGAAGTTACAACTGCTCTTATTGGCGAGGAGGTTTGTGTTTACGGCAATGTGTATAAAACTCGATTCGTAGGTGAAAGCACATATCAAATCTTGTTTTCCAACGATGAGCATTCGTTCTTCTTAGCAGCAGGAAGATATTATTATGTTGTAGATCCAGGGGATTGTGTTGCTGCCGAAGGTAAAGTGCTTAAATCTAGCGTAGGCGTTCCTTACATAGATATCAACGATGCACTCTACCTATGCGAACCCTGGATGGAATGAGCCCTCTAAATCAAAACTGAGCTAACAAGCATGTACTGGACAAGCCAGGGAGCCATCCATAGGAATTGTGGTTGTGAATTTGGGTGGCGCGGTTTGTTTGTGGCAGTGGCCGCGGCTTGGGTTTGGGGTTGCAAGCGGCCGGTGGTATTGCTGGCGGCTTGCGTTTGGATAGCCAGAGTCATATAATGTGATTACTTATTTATAGGGTTATTTACTGGTGAATGGTGAGCTTTGGGCTTGCCATTTTTGTTTTTCCTTTGAAGATGATCTGTTTAATATCCTTCATGGGTTTGTTATACAGAATAATTACAGTATATCTAATAGTTGGGTCGCATAATGCCTGTCCATACGAAAATTTACCAAAGGATAAAATGTGAATAATACAAACAACCCAAAACCTAAATTCTTGATGGCCCTTGGCAGGTTTGTGGTTTGCTTTTCTAAGACACAAAATATTATGCAAGAAGGAATTTATGTGCTGTCTGCGAAGTTACATGACACAGATGACGATATGGTACGCAGGTTTATGCATAAAATGATGATAAATCAGTTAGAAGATATTTTCTTGACTCTTGCAACGGAATACGGTTCTAGCTGCAATCATATTGATCCCGGTCAATTGTCATTAATTAGAAAACAAATACGTTGTCAAATGGAAAAGCTCAAAAGTGTACGGAACAAAATAATGCACTCCGTATGGGTTGAGAAATTCTGGGAAGGAGAGCCTGGACAACATAAATACAGAATGCTGTATCATAAAAATAAAAATTTCCATTTCGAATTAGAAGATGAAGAATTTGACTATGAAAAATTAAACGACTATTCAAAAATAGCTTTGTATTTAGAAAACTTTATGTATGATTTCCTTATTTGTATATCTGACGGAGATATGCACCCAGGCAAAAACTTTAAGGATTATTTCGAATTTTCATCAAAAGAAGCCGTTTTTCCGAGAGCAAGAGATGTCGAAAGATTTAAAAATCTGGACAATTATATTTAATTGGCAAAAGAGACAACATGCTTGCTTGACACCACAAACATGAAAATTGGCTATTTCTAAAACGGCCTTTTGAAGTCAAATGCGGCCCAACACTGCGTGCACCGGACAAGTGCGGGCGGCGCGGTTTGTTTGTGGCAGTGAGCGCGGCTTGGGGTTTTCTGAGTTGGTGGGTTGCGGGGCAGCGGGGGAACCTGAAGGACCCAAAGGTGCCGCTCGCTCCATCACCCACCCTATCGCTGAGCCAACGAACGCTTGGATTATGCCCTCAGTAGAGATTGGTTTTTATCAGAACGATAATCCTGCTATTGATGAGTCTATCTAAATGCAAGACAAAAAATATAACCAGTTTAATTGTTACAAAGTTTTAGAAATACCGTCAACTGCTTCATTGCCAGAAATAAGAGCAGCCTATTACCGACTCTGCAAAATATACCATCCAGATAGTGGGGGGACGCACGAGGCACAAGTAAAATTAAATCTGGCCTTTGAAATTTTAAAAAACCCACTTGATCGGCTTTCTCATGATACTTATTGGCTTAGAAACCAACAAGACTCATTTGTGCGACCCAAATCCACATATCAATATAGGACTCAATATTCACCTAACAGACCAAAAGAATCACAACAAGAACCGAGATCAGCCCGAACTACTCCACCACGCAGCGAACCTCTCTCTGGTTTAAAAAACAGAGTACATAAAAAAGTTGAAGAGGAGAAGAAAAAGATTTGGGAAGAGCTTAATAATCGAACCTGTAAAAACTTAATCAATTGTATGCGAGAATATTCTAATAAACGCAATGAAACTTTTGCCTTATTTGGTGTCGTGACGATTCTAATAATTTTTGCTATTCAGCTTAAATCCATACTATTGGGGGTTGGTGTTTTGTTGTTTGGTGGAAGATTAATCTCAAACCTTAGTGGGGTGATAATTGAAGGTGGTTCTTTCTCCATTTTTGATTCTAGATCACAAGAAAAAATAAAAGAGCATGCAAATAATATGGCACGAGAAAGCTGTGCGAAAGATACGAAAAAACTTGACCGCCACTTTGCTTCATTAGCAAATCTTACTGAGTTACTTCTTCGCTCTTCCACATTCGACGATAGCGAAGAACAAGTGGCACGGCGCCTAACAGCATCTTTCTTTCTAATGGGTTATGTTCCCCTTCAATATGACCGTGAAAATCGAACCCTTCTATTTTCTGATGGGGAAGAAAAAATACTAATCCGTTTTCGTCACCGTTCTGGCATTGCTACAAATATCACTTATGTAAAGAAGTTAGTATCCCTTATGATGATTCATGGTGCTACAACAGGATATATATTCTGTTCGCCAGGCTTATCGGGAAACGCAGCATCTTATGCCAATACTCATGGAGTAAAATGGTATAAACTTGAACCGATGAACAACTGGATTAATCAGGTTTTGTCATCTAATTACTCTGGCCCATCAGGTGATATTTTATCGTATCTTGATAAACTACGTAGTTTTATTGCAGATATATCCCCTGTATTACCAGGGAGGAATCGGAAATCGGGTTATCGATATAATAGGTATCGACATTGAGGAAGTATCCACTGGTTTGCGGCTACTTCCTGGCAAAGGTAAAATTGTAGACGAGTTGGACTTGTGACCAAATCTACTTGGTTCTAGATTTGCGTCCAGTTCGAGTAGGATTTGTATTAGAGGAGCACCCAGCTCGGATGCGCCTCTTTGATTTTAAATACCGATGATGGCGGGTTTGGGTTCTCCGGTGTGGGTTGTGTTTGTGGTGTTGGTTTTAGCCAGCCGCAGCCCCCAAGTCTCAAAAACCACAGTCGAACGCTGGGCGGTTTTCCCAGCAGCAGAAAGGGCGGGACGCAGCAAGGCTTTTGAGGCGGTCTTTCGGGGCGTCTTTGCTGATGGCTGGTTTTAAAGCAGCGCGGGTGGGGTTGTGCCACTGAGCGCCACTTGCATTTGGCCCGCCGGGGAATATACTATAGGTACTTATCGTTCAGCCCATTCCATTTTCAGGAGCGGTCCCTATCATGTTTCATTCAATACCCCAACCCATTTTAGACCGGATGAAGTACCTGGAACAAATTGACGCACAAGATCGGGAAGATGGCACCTCCCGGCTCCGGCGTTTGCGCCAGATCCCGCCAGAAACGGGCAAATTTCTTGCTCTATTAGCCGCCAGTGCTCCTGAAGGCATGTATCTTGAAATTGGCACAAGCGCGGGCTATTCCGCCCTCTGGATTGCTCTCGCCTGTGAAATGTCGGGACGAACGCTTCATACCTTTGAAGTGCTGCCGGAAAAAGCGCAACTGGCACGCGAGACCTTTCAGGCCGCTCAGGTGGAAAAGGGAATAACCCTGGTCGAAGGAGATGTCCGGGATTATTTCTCGCAGTTCAAAGACATTGCCTTCTGCTTCCTGGACGCCGAGAAGGAAGTCTACGCTGAATGTTACGAGGCCGTTATCCCCCGGCTGGTCAGGGGCGGCTTGCTGGTTGCGGATAACGCCATAAACCACCGGGAAACCCTAATGCCAATGTTGGATCGGGCGTTAACCGATGAGCGGGTGGATGCATTGGTCGTCCCAATCGGCAAGGGCGAACTGGTCTGCCGCAAGATTTGAAAGCACTGCCGGAGCAATGCGCTCCAAAAAACTGTCCCCTTATACTTTGGCATAAAAAAAGCTGTCCCAAAAGACAGCTTTTTTACTTTTCTCTCCAAGCCCAAACTTTAAGCATCCTTTTTCTGCAGCACATCCATCATCAGGGGATAAACAAACGGGTTTGCCGTCACCAGCGAATAGGGGGGCTGCATGTAATTCGCGTCTCCATCCAGGGCAGTTATAACCCCGCCCGCTTCCTGGATGATCAAACCGCCCGCCGCGATATCCCAGGACTGCATTCCCAGCGCCCAGCACCCGTCCAGGCGGCCTGCCGCTACGTAGCTCAGGTTCAGCGCGGCCGACCCCAGCCGCCGCACCGCCTGGACCCGCAGGGTAAACCGTTCAAATTCCGCCAGGTTATTATTTGGCGAAGTATGCGCGTTGCTGGGGAACCCGGTCCCGATCACGCTGTCCACCAGCGTGGTCACTTCGGAGACGTGAATGGGGGTCCCGTTCAGCCAGGCACCTTCTCCCCGCACGGCGCTGAAGCATTCATCCAGCATGGGGTCATATACCACCCCCAGCAGCATCCCCGCTTCATCCGCCACACCGATCGACACACTAAAAAACGGTAAACCGTGCGCGTAGTTGGTCGTGCCGTCCACCGGGTCGATATACCAGCAGTATCCACCGTCGCCTTTGCGTGCGCCGCTCTCTTCCGCCATAATTTCATGTCCGGGGAATTTTTTCTCAACCTGTGCCAGAATAAACGCCTCGGAACGGCGGTCTATTTCCGTCACCAGATCGATCACGCCTTTATGGCGGATATCATGCCGTTTGCCAAAACCCTGCTTCAGGATCACCCCGGCCTGCAGGGCGATTTCTTTTACATCATTTAATGTTGGTTGCATCTTTCCTTCCTTACCCGATAAATTCCATTCCGCGTCCGCTTCTCACAAGGTTCCCCCTCTCCCGAATAGCGGAGAGGGGGAATCGAATTGGTGAAAAAACAGAAGCCTGGTGACGGAGCAGGCCAAAAGCCGGGATTAAAGGTTTGAATCCACTTTGCCCGTCACGCGCAGCTCTTCCAGCGTTCGAAACAGATCATTCAGTTCTTCCTGAATCTTATCACGATCTTCAATTACCTGGGCCAGCAAAGTCTCAAAAGCTGGTTTTTGGTTTTCCGGGAGGGTTTCCAGCAAGCGTTTGGTTCTGGAGATCTGCGTGTTCTTGTGCATCAGCTTATTCTCCAGCCGCTCCCGGTACCCCTGGTAAAACTCCTTCTCGCCCATCAATTCCGGCGCTTTGGAAACGCCCTGCGTGAGGATCTCCGCGACGGTCAGCAGGAAATCCTCGGTGTCAATCGGCTTTTCGATGAAGCGCACTCCTCCCAGGCTCAACGCAAAAGACTTATCCTCTTTGGTCAAATAGGTCGCAGAGATAAAAATCACCGGGATCTGGCTGGTGGGCGGATTCTTGCGCAGATGGTACACCAGAGCGTACCCATCCATCTTGGGCATTAAAATATCGGTGATCACCAGCGCCGGGCGCACTTTCTCTACAACTTCCAGCGCTTCTTCCCCATTGGTCGCGCCAATCACCGGATACCCTTTGAACCGCAGGGTCACTTCCAGCAGCTCAAGCAGGTTCGGGGTATCTTCAACAACTAAAATCGGACCGTATGGAACGTTCATGTCATCATTTTATCGGTTTAAAAGCCACAAATCAACGGGCAAAGGATAAGTTTGAACGACCTGCAAAGTATCTGTAAAGCAATTTACCGTTCGCCGCGGATTTCCGCGCCCATGCGTTCAAAATATTCCTGGAGATACCGGTGGCGCTCCTGCGCAATCAGGCGGCCTGTCCGGGTGAAAAGGATATCCTTGATCTTCCTCAGCTTGAACAAAAACTCGTGGTAAGCGCTGTGCGGCTCCCCCGCAGCTTCCTTGCCGGTCTCGAGGAACTGCTCGCTGGGCTCGGCATAGAACGGCTGCCCGGCCAGAGCGGCGTAAGCCACCGTACGGGCCACGCCAATCGCGCCCAATACGTCCAGCTTGTCCGCGTCAAACAGCACTTTTGCCTCCAGCGTTTCCGGGCGTTCCAGTTTGGCGCGGTAACGATGCGCGCGGATGCAGTGCTGCACCGCCTCAATGCGTTCCTGCGGCCAGCCTTCTGCCGCCAGCACTTCACCGGCGAATGCCGCCGAAGCAATATGGTGTTCCGCGCGTTCCGCCGAACCCGGCATGCTGCCGGTCACATCATGCAGCAGCGCCGCCGCACGTACAATTTCCAGGTCGGCCGCTTCCTCCTGCGACAGACGTCCCGCCATGCGGTAAACCCGCATCACATGTTCAAAATCATGAACGGTATCTGATTCAACATACCACTTCCGGGCCTGTTCAATCGTAGGCATATCCTGTTAACTCCTTGATTCTGATTTCTATCCGGGGCTAGATCTTGTAAACCTCGCCCTTCTTGATTACCTTCTTGACCAGATTGGTGCCAAATCGGTAACCCAGGTGGCGGTAATCCGAAACGGAAAGGATCAGAAGATCGGCCTGTTTTCCCGGTTCAATGGAACCTAACTGGTCCGCGCGGTTAACGGCCGCCGCTGCGTTGATCGTTGCCGCTGCAATGGCCTGGGCCGGGGTCAGGTGAAGGTAACGGCAGGCCAGGGCAATCACAAACTGCATGCTCTCGCACCAGGCCGGGCCGGGGTTCATATCCGAGGCGATTGCCAGCAGTCCATCCGCTGCCAGGATCTCGCGCGCCGGCGTGTAGTGCGCATCCCCCAACCCAAACGGGGTGCAGGGCAGCGCCACCGCGACCGTGTCGCTTTTTGCCAGGTTACGAATATCCTCCGGCGAGGTCTTGACCAGATGGTCCGCCGAAACTGCGCCCAGCTCTGCCGCCAGGCTGGCACCGCCCAGGTTGTCAAACTCATCCACATGGATCTTTAAAGGGAAGCCCAGGTTGTGGGCGGTTTCCAGAATAACCCGCGATTGCTCCAGGCTGAACGCGCCCGTCTCGCAGAACACATCGACAAAGGGCAGGGGACGATTCCGGGCATGCAGTCCCCACCATTCCAACACCGCCGGCAGCATCTCCCGGCAAACCATCCGGGTGTATCCGTCCGGGTTGCCTTCGTACTCCGGCCCGATGGCATGTGCCCCCATGAAGGTCGGCAGGATCTCCAGCGGGTCTTCATCATCCAGTGCGAGCAGGGCTTGCAACTGGCGCAGCTCGCTGTCGGTATCCAGCCCGTAGCCGGTTTTAGCCTCAATGGTGGTGGTGCCGTGCCGGAACACGCTCTTTGCCCGCGCGCGGGTCTGGACCAGCAGCTCATCCCGGCTTGCCTGTCGGGTGGCCCGCACCGTGGAAAGGATTCCTCCGCCTGCGGCCATGATTTCCATATAGGTTTTGCCTTCCAGACGCATTTCAAATTCTGCCGCCCGGTCTCCGGCCCAAATCAGGTGAGTATGCGGGTCTACAAAACCCGGCAAAACTACCTGGCCTTTAGCGTTCAGTTCCGGCTCAAAAGGATGGGCTCTGCGCAGTTCCTCGGTCTTTCCCACCGCGGCAATCTCGGAACCATGGATCAGCACTGCGCCATCTTCAATCAGACCCAAACTTCCCAGCGATTGTCCGCGCTGCGGACCTCCTGCCAGTGTCAACAATTGCGACGCGGAATGAATTAGCATAAGTCCCTCCTGTCCTGCAGAAAAACAGCAAAAACTACTTTTTCAAAAGCACGCCCGGTCAATCGGTCCGCGCCTCGCCGGATTTATGGATTCGAACCTGCGAAAGCGCAAGCATCGCGGCCAGATTCAACACCAGCGAGCCAATCCCGTTGGCCCATATTCCCGAAACAAATAAGATAGGCGAAAGCAAGGCCCCCAACCCGCGGCCCATCGAGAACGCGGCTGCATTGATGCCCAACAGCGTGGCCCGTGCCGAAGGCAGAATTTCGGTCATCATCGGGAGACTGCTGACAATGGTAAATTCAAAGCTCAGATAAAACAAAAAAAGCCCCACCAGCGCGCCGGGCAGGGTCTGTCCGGCCCACGGCAGCACCAGGCAAAAGGCTGCGTTCAGCATCAAGCCGATCCATATCGAACGTTTTTTCCCCAGACGGTCCACCAGTCCCGCGGTCAGTGTCTCGCCGCTCAGCTCCGCGAAGCCAATCACTGCCGAGGCGGCCCCCAACGCCCCAAGCCGCAGTCCAAAAGAATCTTCCAGCCAGTACCCAAAAACCAACGAGATCACTTCGTTGCTGGCCGAGAAAAGCATCCCCATTAACAACGCGGCTACCGCGGGCTTGCTGGTCAATACTACGCCGATATTCTGTAAAGCTTTCCGGTTGTTGTTCCCGGGTTGGGGTGCTGTAGAAGGGATCATCCACCACAACAGGATCATAGAAATGAATCCCAATCCGGAAAGCATGAAAAACGGGGCATACCAGCCAAAATGCTCGATCACAAAAGCGATCAACGGCATCCCCAGGATAAAACTCAGCGCCCAGCCCATCTCGATGATCGCCAGCACGCGCCCGCGCCGTTCATACGTCACATGGTCGCTGACGTAAGCCTGCATGGAAGGGAAATACAGAAAAAGCCCCAGTGCGGTCAAACACAGTGCGATCACAAACACCGTATAGCTGCGCCAGAAAAACAGGAGTGAAGCTCCGCAGAAAAACAGCAGGGTCGCCACCAGCATTCCCGTCTTTCGACCGCGGCGGTCCGCAATGGTTGTCAGCAAAGGAGAGAAGATCCCTGCCAGAGAGCGGATAGAGATAGCCCGCGAGATTCCCACCAGATCCACTCCTACCCCGCGCGCGAAGACCGACAGGAATGGATAAATCATGCGCATGCTGATATTCATAGTCATCCGGATAAACGTAAAAACAGCAACCTGCAATCGCAGCGAAAAGGTTCGCTTCATAAATCTCCTGTGACGACCCGATATATAAATTCAACAGCCCGGGTCACCTATTTCCCCGTGTGCCGTGGCGGTCAGAGTTTATTTTACCTTACATTAAAAAACAAAATACCCCATAAGGTTTTTTACGGGGTAAGTTTTAGAAATTGGCTGGGCCGCAAGGCCGGCAGACCCCATGCAAAATTTTTTCTTTTGGAATCAAAACTCGTGCGATTTTTATCGCATTGTGTTTACCCCACTCGCGTTCTTCTCTCTTTATGGGAAACTTCTTTGAATAAACCCTGCTCTACCGGAAAATCTACAAAAGTATTCCTATAAGGAGATATCTGCAAAAGTGGTAGTACGAAGGCGCTCAATCAGTTCCGCCTGGGCATCACACCACATGGGCCGTAAGGGGCATTTTTCGCCAAACGGGCAGGCTCCTGCATTGAGGGTGCATTCATTCAGAGAAATCGGTCCGTCAATTGCTTCCACCACTTCCAGCACGGTGATTTCTCCGGGTTCTCGGGCCAGAGTGACCCCACCCCGGGCGCCGCGTGAAGTGTGAATTAACCCGGCGATCGAAAGCTGTGAAATGATCTTCGCTAAAAATGAGGGTGGAATATCTTTTTGTTCGGCAATATGCCGGGTTGCGGCCCGCTGGGAAGGTTCCATTGATGCCAGAAAAAGCATTGCTCGCAGGGCATAATCAGCCTGTCGCGTAATCTGCATTTCGGTATTCCTCTTTGGTAATAAGGGTAAGAATTCTCCAGTTAACACTTTTAGTCTAACCAAATATTTATTAATTAGCAAGTGACAGAGGTCATTCCTCTGTAATGACAATGTTCGTTGTAATCGGACAAGAATATCCGATTAATTGTTTCAGGCATCCGGATTGAAAGCGTTTTTCCAATCGCATAAGGTCCCAACTGGTATAATCTACCTTATGGAAAACTTCAAATTTACCCTCCCCATCCAGGTGCGTTACGGCGACCTTGACCCGCAGTGGCACGTTAACAACGCCCGCTTTCTGACCTATATCGAACAGGCCCGCTTTGCATATCTGGTAGAGCTGGGTTTGTTTGACGGCAAATCCTATCATGACCTGCCTTTCATTGTGGCGGATATCCATATCGTTTATCTGGCACCGATCACCCTGCTCCAGAACATTCAGGTGGGAATGCGGACTGCCAGGCTCGGCAACAAGAGCGTAAAGTTTGAATACCGCATTGAAGATCAGGACAGCGGGCAGGGCTTGGCTACCGTAGAGAATATCATGGTGGCCTACGATTATCATGCCCTGAAAAGCATCCCCGTTCCGGAAAATGTCCGGAATGCAATTGCCGCCTATGAAGGAATTCCCGCTTTTCCACCTGAAAAGTAATTTATCCCCCTGCTAAGAGGCTCACCCATGCCGCTTCCTCCCATTGATCAAACTTATCTGCTGGACTTCCTGTCCGGATTGCTGAATACCCCCAGCCCCACCGGCTACACCGAGGCGGGGATTCGCTTCACCGAAAAAGCTCTGGCCCAATTTCCGGAACTTGAGCTGAACCTCAATCGCAAAGGGGGCCTGCTGGTGACCGTTCCGGGGCAAAAATCCGACCGGATTCGCGGCCTGGCCGCCCACGTGGACACCCTGGGAGCGATGGTCAAGGAAATTAAACCCAACGGGCGGCTCAAGCTGACCCAATTGGGCTGGTACGCCTGGAACACCATTGAGGGAGAAGGCTGTACCATCTTCGCCGCAAACGGGGAGCAGTACCGCGGCTCAATCCTGATCCACCAGACGGCCATCCATGTGTACGGTCAGGAGACTGCCGATACAAAACGTGAGGAGAGCAGCATTGAAGTCCGTGTGGATGCCCGCACCTCCGGCGAGGAGGACACCCGTGCCCTCGGCATCGAGGTCGGCGATTTCGTGGCCCTCGACCCCCGCGTAGAGATCGTCAACGGGTTTGTCCGCTCGCGCCACCTGGACGATAAAGCCTGTGTGGCCTGCATCGCTGCCGCGCTGAAAGCTCTGCACGATGCCGGGCTGAAACCGGTCCAGACCACCCAGGCCCTGATTACCAACTACGAAGAAGTCGGCCACGGCGCATCCAGCGGGTTCCCGCAGGACGTCACCGAACTGGTCGCGGTGGATATGGCGGCCATTGGTGACGGGCAGACCTCGGACGAATTTTACACCACAATCTGCGTCAAAGATTCCGGCGGGCCTTACCATCACGGCCTCAGCCAGCACCTGCGCAAACTGGCGAAGGACAACGGCATCGATTTCAAGGTCGATATCTACCCCCATTACGGCTCGGACGGTGGAGCCCTGCTGCGGGCCGGCGCGGATATCGCCGTAGCCCTGATCGGCCCCGGCGTGGATGCCTCACACAGTTACGAGCGCACCCACATCGACGCCCTGATAGACACCACCCGGTTGATCCTGGCGTATTTGTTGAACTGAGAATCACCCAAAGCCCAACAATCTTAAGATCCTCGGTTTTTCAAAAAAACCGAGGATCTCTTTTGTTTTATCCTCCCAATATATTTTTTCAAAGCCGTAAAGCCAAAGAATCTCAGCCTCTCTCCCCAGCACCCCGGAAATAATTACAAATCAAAAGAATTTCTTAGCGGTCTTTGCGCCTTTGCGTGAGATTTAAGCACCAAACAGCAAAGAATCTCTGCCTACTTCCGGTACCCCTCAGAGATAAATACAACAAAAAAGGAATTTCTTTGCGGCCTTTGCGCCTTAGCGTGAGACAAAGAATTTCCTGCAAAACCCGTGATGCCCCTTCAAATGTCATTCTGAGCGACCAGAGGGAGCGAAGAATCTCTGGGCTCCTCGAAGGCGAATAAACAAAAAAGGAATTCCTTTGCGGGCCTCACCTGTACTTACAGCAGCCGTAGCGGTAGGTTGAGTTGAGCGGCGCATTACTGATCCGACCCCGGCAAGGATAAAGCGAAACCCAACAAAATAAGCCGGGCATACCTTGTGCGCCTTAGCGTGAGACAAAGAATTTCCTGCAAAAATCCTTGATGTCCCTTCAAATGTCATTCTGAGCGACCAGAGGGAGCGAAGAATCTCTGGTTTCCTCGAAGGCGAATAAACAAAAAAAAGAATTTTTTTGCGGTCTTTGCGCCTTGGCGTGAGATTTAAACATCCTTCCAAACAGCGAAGGACTTCTGCAGCCCTTACCGACAACCGATTATTACACTCCATGGGTTACCCATATATTTCACCCGCTGCCCGGCGAGCCAGAGATCCTTCACTCCGTTCAGGATGACGAATCTAGTACAGCGGTAGGTTGGGTTGAGCGGCGTGTTGCTGGCCTGACTCCGGCATGGATAAAAGCGAAACCCAACAAGATAAGCCAGGCATACCTTACGCCTTAGCCCGAGACAAAGAATTTCCTGCAAAACCCGTGATGCCCCTTCAAATGTCATTCTGAGCGACCAGAGGGAGCGAAGAATCTCTGGGCTCCTTGAAGCCGAATAAACAAAAAAAAGAATTTCTTAGCGGTCTTTGCGCCTTGGCGTGAGATTTAAACGTCCTCCCAAACAGCGAAGGACTTCTGCAGCCCTTACCGACAACCGATTATTACACTCCATGGGCTACCCATATATTTCACCCGCTGCCGGGCGAGCCAGAGATCCTTCACTCCGTTCAGGATGACGAATCGAGTACAGCGGTAGGTTGGGTTGAGCGGCGCGTTACTGGCCTGACCACGGCAAGGATAAAAGCGAAACCCAACAAAATAAACCGGGCACACTCATCCAGTCATTTTGAAACCGAAAGGCCAAAGAATCTCTGCCTCTCTCCTAAGCACCCCAAAAATAATTACAGAGCAAAAGAATTTCTTGGCGGTCTTTGCGCCTTAGCGTGAGACAAAGAATTTCCTACAAAAACCCTTGAGTGTCCCTTCAAATGTCATTCTGAGCGACCAGAGGGAGCGAAGAATCTCTGGTCTCCTCGAAGGCGAATAAACAAAAAAAAGGAATTTCTTTGCCAGCCTCAGCACTTGCAGCAGCAGTAGGCTGGGTTGAGCAGCGCATTGCTGGTCCAACCCCGGCAAGGGTAAAAGCAAAACCCAACAAAATAAGCCAGGCGCACTCATACTGTCATTTTAAAATCGGAAGGCCGAAGAATCTCTGAGTTCCTCGAAAGCGAATAAACAAAAAAAAGAATTTCTTTGCGGTCTTTGCGCCTTGGCGTGAGATTTAAACGCCATTCCAAACAGCAAAGAATCTCTGCCTCCTTCTGGTACCCCTCAGAGATAAATACACAAAAAAGGAATTTCTTGAAAAAACCCTTGATGTCCCTTCAAATGTCATTCTGAGCGACCAGAGGGAGCGAAGAATCTCTGGTCTCCTCGAAGGCGAATAAACAAAAAAAGGAATTTCTTTGCGGCCTCAGCACTTGCAGCAGCAGGTTGGGTTGAGCGGCGCGTTGCTGGTCCAACCCCGGCAGGGATAAAAGCGAAACCCAACAAAGTAAGCCGGGCACACCTTGCAGTTTTGCGCGATTAAGAAGAAAACCTCCCCTGCGCCAATCAAAGAATCCTGCCCCCCGATTTCTGGTAAAATCAGGCTAAACTGTCCTATCCAGGAGGCTCCCCATAAACACACTCAACCGCATCCTGTCGTATTTTAAAAATCTGCTGGCCGCCGCGTTCGACCCCAACGCCGAGAAACAGCACCGCTGGCTGGGCTGGCTGTGGCTGCTCGCGCTGTGGGCCATCGGCGCGTTCCTGTGGGGAAAGTTCCTTAACTGGGGCAGCATCCCCTTCGACTGGCTGGACTGGGCCGAGATCAACGCCCCCCGCACCGCCTTCCTGAAAGACGCGGTGACCAAAGGCGTGCTGCCCCTCCACATGCCGGATTCCTCCGCATTGCGCGGGGTCACGGACCGCTTTATGTCCCTCCCCGACGTCCTGCTCTCGCCGCAGATCTTTCTGCTGCGCTTCATGGAAGTCGGCACCTTCTTCCTCGTCGATACCCTCCTCCTGTATACCATTGGCATGTTTGGGCTGCTGTGGTTCCGGCGGCGGTTCTCGCTCTCGCTGGTTTCCTTCTCCGCCCTGTTCCTGCTGTTCAACTTCAACGGCCATATCCTGGCCCATTACAGCGTCGGCCACACCACCTGGGCCGGTTATCTGCTCTTCCCCTGGTTCGCGGTGATGGTTTTCCGTCTGCTGCAGGGTGAAAAAAGCTGGCGCTGGGTGACCCTGACCGCGCTGGTGCTGTTTTTCATCTACCTGCAGGGCGCTTTCCACCAGTTCATCTGGGGGCTGATGTTCCTGGGATTGCTCGGACTGACCTCCTGGGAACGCTTCTGGCCGGCCCTCAAAGCCCTGGTCAGTGCCTGTCTGCTCAGTATGGTGCGCATGCTGCCGCCCACCCTGCTGCTGGGCCAGTTCGACGATGAATTCCTGGGCGGCTATCCCACCCTGATGGGCATCCTGGACTCGATGGTGCATTTCAAGTATCCGGCAGAAGCCATCGGCATCCGGAACATGCTCAGCTCGCTGGCCTGGTGGGAATACGATCTTTATCTTGGACTGGTCGGAGCGGCCTTCCTGCTAGTCTTCGGCATCTATTCCTGGGCAAAAAACCGCCGCCCGGAATCCGGGTTCCCCGCGCTGCTCCTGCCGATCAGCATTATGACCCTGCTTTCGGTAGGACGCATCTACCGCCTGGTACGGCTGATCCCGGTGCCCCTCCTTTCCGGCGAGCGCGCCAGCATCCGCATGATCATCCTCCCGGTGGTCTTCCTGCTGATCCTGGCCGCGATTGAGTTCCAGCGCTGGCTCCAAAACCGCCAGCCCTCCTGGATCGTCCAGCTCACCGGATTGGGCCTGCTGCTGGTCATGGGGCACGACCTGTGGCAGCATGCCAAGGTCTGGCAGGTCACCAACGCGGTTTCGGCCTTCGATGTGGCCCGGGTCGACCTTTCCATCAAAGTGGTCGCCAATCATCCCGACCCGGCCTACTCCACGCTGCTGGGCGTCGGCGCCGCGGTGACCACGCTCACGCTGCTCGGGCTGATCTGGCTGTGGCGGCGCGAGGGAAAGCACACTGCTGCTTGAACGACTCCCTTTCTTCCATCCGCGAGAAAATCTTTCACCCGCTCTCCGTGCTGGGCATTTCGCTGTTTGCCGCCCTGGTTTTTGCCGGCCTGGCAATCCTGCGCTACGACGGAGACCGGCAGTTCTTTGTGCTGTACTACGTCACCCCAATCGGCGTGCCCTTTGTCGCTTTCCTGCTGGACCGCGCCGAACGCTTCGGGAACAGACGTATCGTTCACTGGCTGATCGACCTTCTGGTGGTGGGCTTCAGCCTGGTCCGCGCTTTCTACCCGCTCCCCATCATCTCCGGACATGCCCTGTTTTTGATGTATGCGCTCCTCACCACCCACAGTTGGCCGGCACGGATCACGGCCGCCCTGATCTTCCTCCAGGTGATGTACCTGAAGATTTTCGCCTGGCATGATTCCACCCTGATCGGCGGGATGCTGTTTGGCGTGCTCCTCGGAGAGTTGTTCCGGCTGATCCCCGATAGAAACACCCCCTGGAAAGAAAAACCCTAATGAGCGCACTGCACTGCAAAAAGCACGCCTTATGGAGGTGGATCTGCTGGCTGCTGGCAGCCCTGATCGTGATACAGACCGCTGCGGTGATGGGCAGCATCCAGGCCTTCAGCACGTTAAGTGCCCCGGTTAAAGCCGATGCAGCGGTCGTGCTGGGCGCTGCGGTCTGGCGGGGCCAGCCCTCTCCGGTCTTTCAGGAGCGCATCAACCACGCCATCCGGCTCTATCAGGAAAGGCAGGTCCAATCGATCATCTTTACCGGCGGCATTGGCCTGAGAGACGACCAGGCCGAATCGGAAGTTGCCCGGCAGTATGCCGTCCGGCAGGGCATCCCCGAAAACGCAATCTACATCGAAACCACTTCCACCACCACCTACGGCAATCTGGCCGAAGCAGCAAAACTGGCCGGGCAGCACGGCGTGTGTTGTGTGCTGGTGGTCAGCGATCCTCTGCACATGAAGCGGGCAGTTACCATGGCCCGCGATCTGGGTCTGGAAGCATACCCTTCACCCACACCGACTTCCCGCTATCGAAGTCTGCGCACCCGGCTGGCCTTCCTGATCGATGAAACCCTTGATTATGTCCTCTACCTGCTCCGCGCCGGGTTGCCCCATTAGAAACACTGCAGCAACCTGTAAGCGGTTTAATCTGCCCCAGCGGCAGGTTAGATTCTTATTTCCCGGACAGGCAGCATTCTACAGAAAGATGCCTTCCCCGGAAGCGCAAACCGCATCTCTATACAGGGATAAAATTCTTCAAAGCTTTGTGGTATGATTGTTCATCGGTAAAAACAGAAAACACTCAAATATAGATAGGTGAATACAATGGCATATAAATATACAAACTCAAAAGGTGTAACCTACATTCTGCACGGAAAAGACCGTGTAACATCCACGGGGAAGAAAACTACCTTGTATTTCTTTTCTAAAGAAGAAAAGGATGGCGCGCTGAACGCAGTTCCGGATGGATACCAGGTTTCTGAAACCGCAAATGGTTTGCCGGTATTAAAAAAGAAGTAATCCGAGAACCATCAGAGTTAGAAAATGAAACGCCATCCTTTGAAGGGATGGCGTTTTTAGTTCTTTGAAATTCATATCTTGACACAACGTTGATCAACGATGTTTACCAGAACAAGGCCGTCTCTCTGATAAAACCCAATCATTAATAGACCAAAAGTTCTATATTGTGATAGAATTGAGTCCGGATAAACACCTGGAATTAACCAGAAAATTACCGTTTGGTTCCCCCATCCTTATCTACACCTCTTGTTTTTCAAAAGCCAATCCCTTATAAAGGGACTACCAGACGGATACACGGATGGGAAAAGTTGAAAATCGCTTATCTCATCCGGATATTAATAAAACTCTTATCGGAATGTTTATATATTTCAAATACAGAAAACCTTGAAGAAGGGTAAACTCTGGTAGAATCAAAATAAAAACTATTCTTTACGAATAATTTATTGGTAGTACCAAAATTCGGGGGAAGTGCCACCCCGGTTGTTTATCACAGCTCTTTTCTGATTTTTTGGAAGAGGGTTTCGGCACAACAAGGAGGTATTCACCATGGCTGGCATGGAAAGATTTACACAAAGAGCGCGCCGAGTGCTTAGCCTGGCCCACCAGGAAGCCGAACGCACGCATAGAAGCACAATTGAAACCGAACATCTACTGCTTGCCCTGCTGGAAGAAGATGGAGGCGTCGCAGGACGCGTCCTGAGAGAACTGGGATTGGAACTCAATCGAATGCGCGAAATGATCGCCCGATTGAGCAGCGAAGGCGAAGAATCCATTGACCGGATCGACCTTTCGCCCGGCGTCCAGCAGGTATTGGAATATGCTATTGAAGAAGCACGACGAATGGGTCATCATTACATCGGCACCGAGCACCTTTTGCTGGGCCTGATCCGTTCTACGGATGGTATCGCAACAGAAGTATTGCGAAAATTGGGCGTCACACCCGAACAGATACGCCGCCAGACCCGGCGGGTACTCTCCGAAGGCAGCTCCTCAGGCTCCGCCATCGGCGGACCGCGGACTTCCTCGACCGCATCCTCTCAAAAAGAGAAGGATAAAGAGAAAAGCAGCGGAAAAACCCCGTTGATTGACCAGCTCGCCACAGACCTGACGCTGAAAGCGGAAGAAGGGAAGCTGGACCCGGTCATCGGCCGCCAGATGGAGATCGAACGGGTCATCCAGATTCTGGCCCGCAGGAACAAGAACAATCCGGCCCTGATCGGTGAACCGGGTGTAGGAAAGACGGCCATCGTGGAAGGCCTGGCGCAGCGCATCATCGAAGGGGATGTCCCCGCGCTTCTGCTGGACAAACAGGTGCTGCAGTTGGATGTTGGCTCTTTGATCGCCGGTACCATGTACCGTGGACAGTTCGAAGAACGCCTGAAACGGGTTATCGACGAACTCAAAGCCTCCGGCGCCATCCTGTTCATTGATGAAGTCCACATGCTGGTGGGCGCTGGTTCGGCCGGATCATCGGTCGATGCCGCCAACATCCTGAAACCCGCCTTATCCCGCGGCGAACTTCAGGTAATCGGCGCGACCACTATTGAAGAGTACCGCAAGCATATCGAAAGCGATGCTGCCCTGGAGCGCCGCTTCCAGCCCATTGTGGTGGAAGAGCCCAGTGTGGATGAAACCATTGACATCCTTCAGGGAATTCGCAGTGCATACGAAGAGCATCACCAATTGAATATCTCGGATGAAGCGTTGGAATCCGCGGCGCGGCTTTCCGCACGCTATGTTTCCGACCGCTTCCTGCCCGATAAAGCCATCGACCTGATCGATGAAGCCGCCTCCCGGGTGCGCATGTACAAAAGCCCGGCTGCGCAGGAAAGCAAACGCCTGATGGCCGAACTGCGCGAGCTGCGCCAGAAGCGGACTGCGGCGGAAGAAAACGAACTGCTTGAAGAAGCCGAACGGCTGCTTCAGGAAGAAGAAGATTTCGAAAACCAGCTGGATAAAATTCGCAACGAATGGAACCGCGATAACAGTCCGGTGGTTTCTGTGGACGACATTGCCGAAGTGGTTTCCATGTGGACCGGAGTTCCGGTGATGCAGATGGCACAGGAAGAGTCTCAGCGCTTGCTGCAAATGGAAGAAGAACTCTCCAGCCGCATTATCGGCCAGAATGAGGCTATCGAGGCCATCTCCAAGGCCGTCCGGCGCGGCCGCTCCGGGCTCAAAGACCCGCGGCGCCCGATTGGTTCCTTTGTCTTCCTCGGCCCAACCGGGGTAGGTAAAACTGAGTTGACCAAAGCGCTGGCCCGTTTCCTGTTCGGCAGTGAAGATGCTGTGATCCAGCTCGACATGTCCGAATTCATGGAACGCCACAGCGTTAGCCGTCTGGTCGGTGCGCCTCCCGGATACATCGGCTACGAAGAAGCTGGCCAGCTCACCGAAGCCATCCGGCGGCGGCCTTATTCCATTGTGGTCTTTGATGAAATCGAAAAGGCTCACCCCGAAGCACACAATATGATGCTTCAAATTATGGAAGAAGGTCATTTGTCCGACGCGAAAGGCCGTAAAGTGGATTTCCGCAATGCCATCATTGTGATGACCTCCAATATTGGCGCGGAAGACATCAAACGCCAGACCTCCCTCGGCTTCAACCTGGTCAAAGATGAAGTCACCGAAGAACAGGAAGCCTATGATGAGATGCGCAAAAAGCTGATGGAATCGCTGAAGCGTGTCTTCCGTCCCGAGTTTATCAACCGTGTAGACGGCGTGGTCGTCTTCCGTTCTCTCAACCAGTCCGATATCCGGCAGATCGTTACCCTTGAGCTCAATAAGATCGCCGAACGGCTGGAAGATTACGAAATGGAACTGACCGCCAGCGATGCTGCGCTTGAACTCCTGGCAAAACAGGGCTACGATCCCGATATGGGTGCCCGCCCGCTGCGCCGGATTCTCCAGCAGAAAGTGGAAGACCCGCTGTCGGATGCCCTGCTGGCGCACAAATTCGAAGACGGAGACCACATTCTGGTAGATGTAGACGAAAAGGATGAAATTATCCTGACCAAGCAGAATGTCACCGAAGAGCAGAAAGAACCCGCTCTGAATATCTAAAAGCCGGAACGGCGAATTCTTAGAAACACAATATGGGGCAGCGGATGAGCTGCCCCATATTTTTATTCGAAAGAGTAGAAACCCGGAAGCCGCTTTCACAGTGCCTCCGGAACCGGGCTTCATGATAGAATTTCAACATAAATCAACACAAAACCAGTGGGGCACACTATGAGCAAAACACAAACCCATTATGTCTGCCAAAACTGCGGGCGTACTTCTCCCCGCAAGTTGGGGAAATGCCCGTCTTGCGGGCATTGGGACAGCTTTGTCGAAGAGATCCTGACTCCGCTCCCGGATATCAAAAAGAAGGCCGTATCGGGGCTGTTGTCCCAGTCCACGCCCCGGCGCATTTCGGAGATCGAAGGGGATGTCGAAGAAAGGATGTACCTTCCCATCGGGGAGTTTTCCCGTGTCCTGGGAGGCGGCATCGTCCCCGGTTCTGTCGTATTGATCAGCGGCGACCCCGGCATCGGCAAATCCACCCTGATGCTCCAGACCGCTCTGGCCATGGCCGGCGAAGGCACTGTGCTGTATGCCTCCGGAGAGGAATCTGAGCGCCAGATCAAAATGCGCGCACTGCGGCTGGCCCGCCAAGAAGGCAAAACCGAAACCGATCTGCCCGACAACCTCCTCCTGGTCACCGAGACCAACCTTAACGCCATCCTGGAGCATGTCCGCTCCACCCAGCCTGCCCTGCTGGTCATCGATTCAATCCAGACCATGTATCTCCCGGAGCTGGAATCCGCGGCCGGTTCCGTAAGCCAGATCCGGCAGTGTGCCGCGCAGTTGCGCGAGCTGGCGAAATCCTCCGGGATCACCGTGTTTATCATCGGTCACGTCACCAAAGAGGGTACCATTGCGGGCCCCCGGGTGCTGGAACACATTGTGGATACCGTCCTGTATCTGGAAGGCGAACGCTACCAGTTCTTCCGCCTGCTGCGCTCCATCAAGAACCGTTTCGGCGCGACCTCGGAAGTGGGGGTTTTTGAAATGAGCGAGCGCGGGATGATTGAAGTATCCAATCCTTCGGAAGCTTTCCTGGCGGAGCGCATGGTCAGCGCGCCCGGCTCGGCCATCGCCGTTACCATGGAAGGTACCCGCCCTCTGCTGGTCGAAATCCAGGGTCTCACCAGCCATACCAGCTACGGCAACCCCCGCCGGACGCCCAACGGGATTGACTTTAACCGTCTGCTGCTGATCACCGCGGTCCTGACCCGCCGCATGCGCATGCGTCTGGGGGAACAGGATGTTTTCGTCAACGTAGTGGGCGGGATGCGCATCAGCGAGCCGGCTGCCGATCTGGCCGTGGCGGCTGCCATCGCATCTTCCATGCAGGATGTCCCGGTCAAGGCCAACGCCGTATTAATTGGCGAGGTAGGTTTATCGGGTGAACTTCGCTGGGTAGGCCAGATGGATGCCCGCCTGCGTGAGGCGGCCAAACTGGGCTTCAAGACGGCCGTTGTCCCCAAAAGAGTCCGTCGCGATGGGCTTTTGACCGACAAAATTGAGATCGTCGAGGCGCGCTCCCTGCGGGAAGCGCTCAAACTGGCTCTTTTGTCAGATTAAGCATTGCGTGGGATAATGCTCCCCTTTACTCCCTTCAAAGAATGACCTTCTTCAAATTGACAATTCCACTGGTTTTGGTATGATTACTCAGCCGGGGAATTCCCGGTTTCCGGCATGAAAAAGCGCCCGAAACGCATGGGTGCATCCATTTATCGTTAAAAGGTGGTGCAGCTTTGAGCCGACCGATGTGGTTTGTGAGCATTTTGAAGAAAAACTTTAAGAACCGGTTTGCAATCGCCAATCTCACAAAAAAGATCCCCCTTTTCAAAAAATTTGTAGATGATTTGCTCTTCAAAGGCGATAATGTCATTTATCTGCCTAAAGACCACACGGTAAGTCCCAAAATCTCGTTAGAGCAGCCTGCTTTTACTCGGGCCCGGGTCCGGCAGCCCGTCGGCACGGCGCCCGACGGCACACCCATCCGGAATGAAACCATCCAGGTTCAGGAATGGATCGCCGCGCCGGAAAGCATCCTCCTCCCTTCGCAGGTCGTCGAGCACTTCATTCGTGAAGCCAATTACCACTACATTATGAACGAATGCATCTGCCGCTCTTCCAGCGGATGCGAGGATTACCCCATCAACCTGGGCTGCCTGTTCCTCGGCAAACCCGCGGAGCAGATCAACCCCAAACTCGGCTGTCCGGTCACCATGGAAGAAGCCCTGGAACACGTCCGGCGCTGCCGGGAAGCCGGCCTGTTCCACATGATCGGGCGCAACAAGCTGGATACGGTCTGGATGGGCGTCAAACCCGGCAGCCGTCTGCTCACCATCTGCAACTGCTGCCCGTGCTGCTGCCTCTACAAGGTGCTGCCCAACCTGGACGATTCCATCAGTTGTAAAGTCCACAAGATGCCCGGCGTGGAAATCCTTATCAATGAGAACTGCATTGGCTGCGGTCAATGCGCCCAGGAAGGGGTGTGTTTCGTCAACGCCATCCATATCGAAGACCGCCGGGCGGTGATCAGCGAGACCTGCCGCGGCTGCGGTCACTGCGTGGAGGTCTGCCCCAACAACGCAATTGAGATAACCGTGGACGCCGATTCCGTTCAAAGAACAATCGATGAACTGACCCCCTACGTCAATGTAAAATAAAACGGGAACAAATAAAAATGTCAACTCTGAATTTAATGAGCGGGGTGTATAATCCATCTTTGGATCAGTGCTGGCAAACGGATCGTTCCCTATTGGGCACGCTGACCAGACGCCTGCGCTGCCAGGCAAACCACCTCGTCGGCCCGGTCAGATCGGCGCGATCATTATGTCCAAGGCGCGCAAGTCGGGTTGGATGGAAATTAAATTCGCTTTTTCATAAGATCATTACCGTGTCTCTTCGGATGGAGTTTCGTATGGCACAATCTTTTTCTTCTCAGCCGGACCAGGTGATCCCTGAGCCGGTGTCTGTTCCCGAGGCAGCCGCGCGGCGGACGGTCAATTGGCCGCATGTCTGGGCTTACATCGGGTTGTCGTTTGGGCTGGCCTGGCTGGTCGACTTGGTACTGTATCTGAACGGCGGCCTGACCCACCCGTCAGCCATGCTGATGCTGCAGTTTCAGATGCTGATGCCAGCCTTCGCAGCCCTGCTGCTGGGCATGTTCTTCTTCAAAGAGAGCCCGATTTATTACAAGACCAACGACGCCGCCTCACGCTGGTTCATCTATTATTATTTCTTGATGACCTTCGCTTACCTTGCCGCGGCGGTCATTGGGTCAATCCAACCGGCGCTGTCCACAACACTCAGCGGTTATCTGCTGATCTTCAGCGTGCTCGGGCTGGTGTTGCTGGCGGTATTGCGCTGGCGTGGCGGGCCGCAGTCCTTCGCCGGAGCGGGTATGGCCTTCGGGAAAATCCGCATCTGGCTGCTTTATGGCCTGGCCATGGTCCTGTTTTACGGCCTGGAGACGCTGCTAAACTATGTCTTTAAGTTCGGCACGCTGGCCGACATTACCAAGATGTACCCACCCGGAACAGCAGACTCTATCCCGCCGTTGGCCCTGCTCGCCTCGACCTTTCTCAACGCGGTCATCATTGGCCCGTTCCTGGGGCTGATCATCACCTTTGGCGAGGAATACGGCTGGCGCGGTTACCTGCAGGGCGAACTGGTCCACTTGGGACGCGTCCGCGGGGTGGGGCTGTTGGGCATTATCTGGGGCGTCTGGCACTGGCCGGTCATCTGGATGGGCTACAACTACCCCGGTCAGCCGGTGCTCGGCTCACTGCTGATGACGGGTTACACGGTGGTGCTGTCGTACTTCCTGGCCTACGCCGTGTTTAAATCGAAGGGCGTGTGGACAGCGGCTTACCTGCACGCGCTCAACAACCAGGCAATGAGCTTTTTCGTGGCCGCGGTGGTGACGCCGGTCAGCATGGTCATGTCCTTTAACATCGGCATCCCCGCGCTGGTGCTGTGTGCGCTGGTCATCCTGCTGCTCCTGCGCGACCCGGTCTGGAAGGAAACGGATTAGATACATCTTTTTAAACAGGATCCCCCCTTTTCTTGATTAAATCAGGGGCGGATCCTGTTTTTTATTAACCTTTGGCCAACATCCCGCGCCCACTCCCACTGATATATTCGGGCAGGAATATATCATCGGTACGCCGCGGGCCACACACCCGGCGAACTCGTCCAATCCCATTCTTTACGGCTTAGGATGCAAGACCTCGAATGATCCAGTCTGTGGATCAATGGTGACCATAAAGATTGTATGCCACCAGTTGTCGCGATTATTTTTATAATAAACTTCCCAACCTGTGTCCTTTAATCCTGACGCAAAAGCATTGATTTTACAATCATTCCCATATTGTAGTCGTCTTTCAACTCCGCCGTTCTTTTCTGCAATCTGTATCGCTTCTTCAGCCGAAATTCGATAACGTGTCAGATCAAGCGGTTCCTTTTTTTGGATGTTAGGGGTATATTCTCCTCTTGATGTTTTCACGCTATGATCTGATGGTAAGATGAAATTACGATATTCTACGCGGGTTTCTTCCTTCCCTGTTTGAATCACTTTAAAGGAATATATTTCTCCTTCGCTAAATAGACCTTGTTCAATCTCTTCACAATCCATCGTAAAGTCCATGACGTATAATATTCTGCGCTTCGAAAGGATCCTGCCAGATTTGTTGGTACAGGGCTTGCGCTACGCGGAAGTAATCTGCCTGGCTCCAGAATACCGACCCTGAAGGAGTGGGGATTGCCTCAGGGGTAGGATCAAGCAGCGTAAAAATATCCGTGTCTCCTCGATTAAGCATCTCGAAAATGTTCGCCGGGTCGATCGTATAATATCGAGACTCAAAGCTTTACACCGATTCATTGCGGTTATCCAACCAAAACTGACAACTTATCATCAGACTCAAAACAGCGATCAGGGCAAGCAGCACAAACCACCTCCCTGATCGATTGTTGATACTTTGGTTATCCATTCTATTCACCCCTGAGTTCTTCCAGATCATTTATTTAACCATACCAATAAGCTGCCGGACTTGGGAATGCCCTGCCCTTCTTACTTGACCGTTGCCACTTGCCCGCCGGTCATCTCCTGCAAATGCTGCGGCGTGAGTTTGAACACCGCGTGTGGGGTACCGGCCGCCGCCCAGATCTCTTCGTATTGCAGCAGGTCTTCATCAATAATGGTCAGCATAGGCTGGACATGCCCCACCGGGGGCACCCCGCCAATCGGGAAGCCGGTCTGCTGTCGGACAAAATCCGCGTCTGCTTTGCCAATCTTTTCGCCGATCAACCTGCCAAGCCGCTTCTCGTGAACCCGGTTCACACCGCTGGCAATCACCAGAATGCCCTTGTCGGTTTCTTTCCCCCGGAAAATCAATGATTTCGCAATCTGCGCCACCTCACAGCCAATCGCATCGGCGGCTTCCTGGGCAGTCCGGGTGGAATCGGCCAGTTCGACCACATGGCATTCCAGTCCCATACCCGACAATACTTCCTGAACCTTCTGTGCGTTTTTACTCAATTCATCTGTCATCATTGCACCCCATTAAAAAATTTTTCCTCTATTCTATCCCATTAATCCCGTCGGTGTATTCCAGAATCGGCCACTGGTCCTTTCCCAAAACCTCGGCTAACCGGTAATGCTGACAAATATAATTAAACACCGCGCCCATGCTTTCCGGGTATTTCGCCTCCGGCGGGCCGCATGTCCCATCCGGGGATATCTCCACAAACGGGGTGGAAGGCAGCCAGGTATTGATAATCAGCTTCGGCGGGTTGGCCTCAAGACCCGCCAGAAACTCCGCGGACAGCGAAGCAGAAGCATACCCCATCCGGAACAGTGGCTTCTGGTGTACAAATCGAGTCGGCGATTCCCTGCCGGAAAGATAATTGACAACGGTTTGCGTCCCCCACACCAGTACAGGGTCCTCCGGCCCGGTGTTTTCCAGAATATAATCCACCGTCTGGGAGACCTGAAGGTTAGGCTGTGGTTTTATCTGTTCAATGATTGAACTTACTGCCGGCAGGAAAAGAGCAGTAGTAAGGAGGATGATAAAGACCGTTGACAGGATTTTCTTCTGAAAATGGGCCGTCTCAGAGAGCAAAAAGGCGATCAGGATGCTGAAAGAAGGCAGCAGAACCATGAAATAATGGGTGTAATTTTTGGTAGAAGTGCTGATCAGCAAAATTTCAATCGGGATATCCAGCACGGCGACCCATAGCGGCCAGGGAACAGCTTCCCGCGCCCCGTCCTCCCTCGAAGAATCATTCCGGGCTTCTCCGTGCTGCCCTCCTGGATAGATTACGAACGCCAGAAACAAAATAACGCCGAACGCCAGCCCCAGGAAGAAACGAACCCACTCCTTCCCGTGCGGCGCAAAGGCTGCACTGGTGCTTCCCATCATCAACCCGCTCAGAATCAGCGCAATAGCCCAACCGAAACGTCTCCATCCCTGTTCCTGAATGCTCTTTCGGCGGTACAGAATCAAATATCCAACGCCAATCCCCCAGCAGACCAACCCCAACAGGGTGTAGGGTGAAAGCGTCAACAGCCACTCCAGAATCTCTTTAAAAGCCGTAAATCTCTGTGTGGTTTCCACATCGGAATAGATGAAGTTATATCGGAACGCAACATCCCAAAAATCATACAGCGTGTGCTGAAGCGCGAAGTACAACCCGGCCGCAAAGCAGACCACCCCCGCACCCGCGCCAATCGACAGCAGTTGGCGGGCAGCGCCGCGCCAATCGCGCTTTGCGGCGCTTTCCAGCAGGATCACCAGACCCAGAGTCGCCCAGATGCCGATCATCGTTTGCTTGAACAGAAAAGCGGCTCCGGCAGCAGCCCCGATGACCCATCCTTTCCAGGGCTTTGCCGTCCTTTTATTGCTTGCAAACAGGAAAAGCGCAAAAAACTGGAAAGGCAGGGCAAATTCTTCGGTCAGATTCCCGCCTTCCAGCAGAAACACCAGATTCACCACCGAGCCGGCTGTGGCGATCCCCGCGGGCCAATCCCCAAAATATCTCTTCAGGAAGTAAAAAGCCAGCAAACCGGCCGTAACCAGCGCTGCCAGTTCCAAGAACCACACACCCATCCGAGAACCGTGTCCCAGCCACAGCCCCAGCGAATCGGTATAAAAGATCAATGGTGGTTTATGGTCCCATAAATCCCGGTAAGGCAGCTTCCCTTTCAGGATATGGGAACCGAAATAGAGAAATATGCCTGAATCATGGGCAGGGACCACAGCAAGCTCCGGCAAGTTGGGCAGCATAACAGCCACACAAAGAATAACCAGCGCCAACGGCATCCGCATCCTTTGCAGAAACACACGTAACCCATGCCAGGATGCCTGCCGAAACTCTCTGTCGTCAAAGGCATCCCGATAACCGGCAGCCAGAACAGCCAGACTTTGAATGCAAACCGCGACAGCCCACAAAACCAGCGGTTGAACACGCCTGTACACCGCCGCAAGAAAAGGCACTTTTTCCGGCAGCACAGCCCCGGACAAAACCGCGTACACGCTGCCGGTCAGCGCCCCAAGAAGGAGTAGCAAGACGATTGGCAGCAGGAAATACCTGTTCAGCAGCAGATCGTCCAGCCCAGAGAGGATCTTTTCCAAACCGCGCCGGCTGGCAAAAGAAAAGACCAACTCCACTGCGATGCCGGTCAACACCAATAAGAGAAATGCTCCCAGCCCCAGGCGTGCGGTCGAATACCCCCACAAGACGCTGTTTCGCTCCATGGAAGGGACTCGAAACAACGCAATCCACGCCCACACGCCTTCCAGGAAGATAACGAACAATAAAGACCGAAAATGCCGTCCCTTCATCATCCACCCTTCTCAAAGAGCCAAATAAAGAGACAACAAATTTTCTTTTCCATCATAAGCTTTCAAATTACTCCAGCGGCACAGCCTGCCACCCTGCATACCGTGCCCCTACGGACACACTTAAGTCAAACAGCTCTCCACTCATCGAAAAAATCAGATCCGGATAGAGCATAGATTCTTTTCCCATGACCAGACGCCCCTTCTCGCCTTCCAGCCTGGCAAAGCCCTTTTCAAGCAGCAGTTCCTCAATCCGTTTCAGCGGCTTGGGCTCTCCCAGAAACGTAAATCGCAAGATCTGTTTTGCGCTTGGGTCCGCGCCGGCTCTCAACAGTTCCCCCATTGTTTTGCGGTCCTGGATCACCTGCCAGTTTTTCGGAGAAGGCTTGATGTTCTGCTCAAAATAATCCCAACCTGCCTGAGATTCAAGTTCCATGCGATAAGCAGAATCCTTTTCCAGCATGGGCCGGATCGCGTCCGAGAAGCTCTGTAATTCTGCCGTCTGAAAGACAAACTCCTGCTTGCCATCCCACGTTTTTCGCCCAAGCAGACGGCATTCCACGGTGTTCTCTTCCAACGAGCGGATGAGATGCTTTTCTATCCGTCGCAATTGCTCAAAAGCAGTTTCGGCGGGCAACCCATTCTTGCCAACAGCATTGATGGGCAGGCGCACAATCACCCGCGCATTCGTGTTGAGATTCACCGGACGTTCTTCCAGCGCAGCTTCGATATTAAAGCTGACCACCACCAATTGCCCGGTCTCGTTCAAAAAAGAATATACATCCCATGTGCCGCCTGTAATATCATGCAGTATCGGATCGGTCATTCAAAATCTCCTCAAAATTCTCTGGTGTATCTCATTATTTTCCCACACAATGATATCTTATAATTTTCTTCTGGGAATAGCAAAGAGAAAGGCGCAATCGCCTTTCTCTTTATCAGAAACTCACAAATTCAAACCGATCAAAGCGCTAAAACAAAACAGCTCCCGCACTGACCCAGACCGACTCAAAGAATGAATTACAGGCACAGCGGAAGTCTTCCGGACAGGTCCACATCAATGGATGATCACCCTCCCGGATCAGGAAAATATGGCTGCGCCGGATCTGTCGGGACATGTCAAACACCTGTGTCCCGATATCCGGAAGCAGAGAGTCTCCCAACGATGCGGTGAATAACACCGGGCAGCAAATCTCGGAAAGGCCCTTGCTAAACCAATCCCCACCCCGGTCGCTGAACCGGCGCAGTAAGTCACTGTCGGCACGAATAACCTGTTGCCAATCCGGGCCGTGAGCATATTTCCAGAAAGAAATCAGCGCATCAGAAGGCTCCTCCCGATCCATGAGGATATTCCGGATCTGCTCCGGGGATTGTTTCGGTACGCAGCTATCTGCCACCGCAGCAATGACCAGGTCAGGATACAGAATTGCCGTCATCAGCGCACAGATGCCGCCACCACTGCTTCCCATCACAAAGCAGGTTTGCTCACCAAAGTGCTCCACCAGTTCGGCAGCGGCATGAGCGCCGTCTTCCCACCAGGTGTCTGGCCAGGTTTCCATGCGATCGGATTTCCCCGTTCCCGGAAGATCCAGCGCAATGGTATGAAAATATTGGCTAAAATGGTTCATCTCGCGGGTATAACACACCGAAGAGGCTGTGTTTCCCGGGAAAATGATCAACAGCGGGCCTTCCCCCTGCTCGCGATAATACAATCGATGATTTCTGCGGTATAAAAATGGCATTTACTACCCCCTTAAAAGGGTTCACACACCAATCTTTGAAAATAGATTATTCCGATCATAATTATTTCAACAATATCTTTCACGCTAACATGGACCGGTCAATCCGGAAAAAAACAGTCTCTTCAATTACCCCGAATGAGTCAGTACCATGAAAGCAGCAGTAAAAAAAATACAAAAAGGAGACATCCCTTTCCTTATAAAAGACCAATTTCTCAAATCAATGTGTTATTTCCCAACCGGATCGTGCCAAAAAACAGGCACTGCTCCTTCCGGACAGGTCCTCAACACAAAGATTATCCCGAACATATCCTATTGTTGCAATTAGCTTGCCAGAATTTTGAATTTCGCTCTTCCCATTTTTTAGGCCCCCATAAACCGTGTCACACTCCTGCGCTTTATCCGAATTTTCCCCTTGCGGTCTATCTCACGATAACTCCCGCCATTCCTTTTTTGTGATGCGCCAGAAATTATCCTCCCCCTCCCTCCGAAAGACCTGCATGCCAACCTTCTCCAACACCCGGCCCGAAGCCGGATTCCGCACAGCGTGAGCAGTGACCGCCAGGCAGTTCGGCTGGTGAAAAGCCCAGCGGATCAACGCCTGAACAGCTTCTGTGGTATATCCCTGGTTTTGATAATCCGGATCGATTCCGTATCCAATCTCAACCGCGCCATTGTGGTCAGGAATTCCTTTATACCCCACCAATCCCGCCCCAAATGAAGCGGATTCCACCAGAATTAGCCAATAAGTCAGCCAGGAATGGCTGCGGGCATCCACCCTCTCCATTCGGGCCAGCTTAAGGGCAATTGCCCCTCGAACAGTATCGGTGAGGATCTCGCGGGAAACTGCCACCCCCAGTTCTGTCTCCAGCTTTTCGGGGGTATTTAAATAAGCCCGCAGTTGATTCATATTTAAAGCAATCAACCTCAAACGTTGTGTTTGCAGTATGTGCACCGATATCCTCCTGACAACGTTTATTTTCCCCATGCGTCAGACCCTGCAAAGTCTTCTTATTAAATACTTTACACCATTCGGGCCAAAAATACCAATATCAATCGACCAATGTAATATCCAAATTGTAAAGCAGAGCCATGGCTTCCGGCAAAGAGAATTTCGCGTGTTTGATCTGGTTCAATAGAGGAGAAATGGAATAGTTCTTTGCGTTTGTGAAATCAGCGCGGGTCAGATTCGTGTTCAAGAAGCGGCTCCGCTGAAAATCCGTTCCCGTGCAGTTTGCATCTGTCAAATCAGCCTCCGCAAAATCCACCTCCAGAGCCGTGCAGTCAACCAGCTTCCGTGCTTTCAGACGCAGTCCAAAGAAAGAAGCATAGTTCAGCACACAACCGGTGAAATCAATGCTCTCCAACCCTCCCAACTTCGGCCAGGAAGCCTCCACCCAGGTGATGCCAATGGCTTTGCTTTCCTCAAACCGGACGCCTTTAAACTGGCTGCCTTTCACAGAAGCCAGACTCAAATCGCAGTGACTGAACAGGCATTCATGAAATTTACAGTTGAGAAATTGAACCTCCATGAAATCACAATTCTTAAAAGAACAATCCTGAAAGGATATCCCGGAGATTTCCTCTCTCGCAGCGGATATTCCGCTGAATTCCTGGCTTTCATAGATAACCTGTCCCTTCGGAAATGACTTCATGGAATACACGCTCCTTCAAATTCTCAAATGCTTGTTAGAGTTAGATCGACTGTTTTAAGAAAAACTTACCCGGGTTCACCCGTCAATCCGTTTGCCCTGATCCACGTCCGTGCTTTTTCTTCCATCTCCCAGATCATTTCGGTCTTACCCTCTGTGTAAAGCGTAGGGTCATGCCTGAATTGCTGCGCCAATTCTTCTTTCAACACGCTGTACCGCCTGGCATCCTCCGGATGGGCCCGTAAATAATCACAGAAATCCAGGTGGCGGGCAATCTCCGGATGTCCGCTCCCATAAACGTGGACATGGTGCGAACGATGTTCTTCTCCGCCTTTAATGAAAAACCGGCGCCCCGGGATGCCGAATTCCCCTTTCGGTTCATAGCCCAACGCGGTCATCGCCGCATTACAGGCATCTACCCTTCCAATATCCCGTACTTCCACGAGGATGTCAATGATCGGCTTGGCTTTGATTCCGGGAATAGAAGTGCTCCCGATATGATGAATCGCAACGGTTTCATCCCCAAAGACTCGCCGGAGCTTCTCCTCCTCTGCCCGGTATTGATCTGCCCAGCCCGGGTCATAAGGGGCGACTTCAATCGTCCTGGTCACGACTTCCTCCTTTTGAGAGACCCTGCGGCGGGTCAGCCCGCATATAGAATCGTTCGGGAGTTTCTTTGACCACTTTAAAACCCAGTCGCTCATACAACCGGCGCGCCGGATTGACGCGCAGCACGTGCAGGGTAACCGGCTTTCCAACAGAAAAAGCGCTTTGCAGAACCTTCCGGATCAACATGGTGCCAATCCCCCTGTTCTGGAAATCCGTCAGAAGCCCGATATTTGCCAGAAAGACTTCCGAATCGCGCTCTTCTATGGAGATCACCCCGGCCGGTTCGCCGTCAACCAGGATAATTTCACGATCTTCGGGGTGGAAATGATCTGCGAAATAAGCTTCCTGCCAGTCGCTGTCCCAACTCCAGGTCTGCATGATGTATTCTTTCAACACCATGCAGTGTAAGTCATATAAAAAATCGTAGTCTGATTTCAAAGCTGGCCGAAGCGATACCCTATCCAAATACGAGCCCATATTTTCCTCCTCGCTCCACCTGCCTGAGGCAATTTATCCTTTCCTGATCCTTTGCCGGGTGCGCCACACCATTTGAAAGAACTTGAGGGTATGCCCCAATGGCTGGATATGGCTGTGTTCTCCGGCATAAATTGTCCGGATGGGAACCCAATCCAGCACAAATCCCCGCCGGGTGCATTCCACAATCATTTCCACCTCAAACTCAAATCCTGATTCGCCGCTTTCCAGCACCGCTCCCATCATCCGGCGGCCGATCAGCCGGTAGCCGGATTGGTTATCCCGAATATGCTGGCCCATAGCCCACGAGAATGCCCACGTGCCGAACGAGTTTGCCATCCGGCGGATAAAAGGCATCCGGCTGAAATCACGGGCGCCAATGATCAGGTCCGGTTTGCGGGCCGTGAAAACTTCCAGAAACCGGGGAATCTCTGTCGGATCATGCTGTCCATCCGCGTCCAGTGTGATCACAGCCGCATAGCCATGTTCCAAAGCCCATTTAAATCCCGCTTTCAGCGCTGCTCCTTTCCCCTGGTTAGGTTGTTGGCGCAGCACTTCCGCACCGGCAGCTTCCGATCTCTGCACAGTCTCATCGACTGACCCATCATCCACAACCAATACCGGTAAGAAAGCACGGCTTTGTTCCACAACCCGCGCCACTCTTTCCGCCTCATTGTAAGCCGGCACCAGAGCTAAAACTCGATCCGATGGTTCCAATCACCTATCCTTTCCACTGACTCAATCCAGAAGACGGGCCGTCAGGGTATAGCTCAACGGCGGCCGGATCTCCTGTTTCTCCATATCCTTGAACACACTGGATACATCATGGTCATATTCATGAAAAGATAGGATTCGGAGTCCATTGTTCAAACAGCTTTGGATAATATCCGATACCTTATGATGAAACCAGTACGAAACCGAGGCTTCATACTCTGTATTCCCATAATAATCCAGCCCGCCCTCTTCCGCGTAAGGCTCTTGCTTAAAATAAGAGTGACGAAGCTTGCCGAACTCTTCCGCCTCTTCATCAAACATATCCAGCATGGGATGCATCTCATAAATGAACAACCAGCCGCCCGGCCGGAGCAGTCTTTTCACCACTGCAAAAAAATCTTTCAGGTCGGGCATCCAGCCCAGAACACCCACCGTGATGTAAACCAGATCAAAGCTTTCATCATAGTGACGCGGGATCTCGTAAATGTCGGTACACATAAAATCACACGCCAGATCTGCAACCGATGCCAGTTCTTTAGCCTGTTCAATGAACGCGTCGGAGATGTCAAACCCCACGCAGCGCGATGCTCCCAGGTTTTTGAGAGAGAGCAGTTCCCTGCCGTTGTTGCAGCACAATTGGGCCACATCTTTTCCGGAGACCCCAATCTCCTTCAGGATTCCCTTCTCAATGTTATCCAGACAGGTATATCCGGCTTTTTCAAAATCCAGAAACAACTGCTCAAAAGTTTGTTTGCGGTGTATCGGGGCAGTCTGGTTCCAGGCGATCCGGTTGGCTTGAATATAATCTTTGTTTTTCATTTCTCTCCGTCACTTTCCGGAACCCAATTATAGCCGATACAACGCATTACCCAATAGAATCAAAAGAGGCCACATGCAAAAGTGGCCTCTTTAATGCATTTTCATTCAAAACATTTAACTTTCAACAACTTCAACTTTGGTCATCTTATCGCCCTGCCGGATAGCATTGACCACATCCTGCCCTTTTACCACCTTGCCGAAAACGGTATGGTGTCCGTTGAGGTGTGGTTGCGGGGAATGGGTGATAAAGAACTGGCTGCCGTTGGTATTAGGGCCCGCATTCGCCATGGAAAGCGACCCGGTTTCATGTTTCAATGGATTATTCCGGAACTCATCCTCAAAGCGATAGCCCGGACCACCCCGGCCTGTCCCGGTGGGGTCGCCGCCCTGAATCATAAAGTTCGAAATGACCCGGTGGAAGGTTATACCATCATAGAATCCCTCCCGGACCAGGAAAACAAAATTATTTACGGTCACCGGAGCGTATTTCGGGAACAGTTCGATTTCGATGCTTCCTTTGTCCGTCTCCATTTTGACCGTATATTGTTTCTCGGGATCAATTTTCATTTCTGGGGCATGCTGCCATTGTTTCTGTGCCATCAATTCTTCCTTTCATCACAAGAAAAGTTATTTTTCTGAATTGGGATTATATCATCACCCCATACAATCTTCTCCGGGTTGTCGAACCTCAAAACGGAGTGGCCTTACTGCCCTGCATATTTCACCAGTTCCGCGGGAAGCTGCACGAAACGGCCGTCTGCATCCGGTTTCAATCGTACAATTTTCAAAACAGCCTCCCGGTTCAGCGTTCCATAAATATGCGGGAACAACATCTTGCCGCCCTCCAGGTTCTCATACCGGACTTCCGCTTTCAATTTCCCGGGATCAATCACCAACACCTGTAAATTGGGATCATTCGGATAAAACCGGTTCGCCGTATCCAGAATCTGTTCAACGGTAGAACAGTGAATAAAACCTTCCTGCGCCAGACTCTCCGGCGCGTAGTCTTTCCAATCCGTACTAAACGCATCCGGATGTGTAATGTGCAGCAGTACCATGTGTCACCTCAAATATCTAACAAAGATTAAATAACAGCAAAAAATCGTATCAGGAATTATAGCAATCACTCTATCAGGAAGCCAGTGCCTGCGACTAAAACCGGAGAGATTTTCCTGATACCGGAAATAGTGAACCGTGTACACTTAACTGGCTTGCTTCCCGAAGAATTCAATCATTCCATTATCGGAAAGTGAATCAGAATGAGTATATAATACGATTGTTGCTTCTACCAGGCTGTAAAACAACATTTTTAAAGACATGTTAAAAGCCAACCTGCTTGTCACAAAATTACACCGCCCCTCCCTCCCTGCCAAATGGATAAAACGACCTCAGCTCGGTCAACGGTTGAACGAAGGACTGGAACTCGGGCGGCCGATCACCCTCATTTCAGCGCCTGCCGGATTTGGGAAAACAACCTGTGTCAGTGAATGGTTGGAGAAGACCACGCTGCCGTATTCCTGGCTTTCTCTGGATGCTTCCGATGATGACCCCAGGCGTTTTTTCGCTTATTTTATCGCTGCGCTCCAGCAAATCGATGAAAACCTGGGGAAGGAAATTGAAGGTGTCATGCTCTCCGGGCAGCTCCCCCCGGCCGAGGTCATCAGCACAAAGCTGATGATCGACTGCTTGAAAATGGTTAAACCTTCTCTGGTGATCCTGGACGATTTTCATCTCATCCAGGACCAATTCATTCTTCAGGTTTTCGAGCACTTACTGTCCAATTTTCCCCCTGCCCTGCACCTGGTGTTGATCACACGCGAAGACCCCTCCCTGCCTTTAGGCCGAATCCGCGCCAACAATCAACTGACCGAGATCCGGGCCAGAGATTTACGCTTCACAGGTGACGACATTGAGCGCTTTCTAAATGAGGCGATGGGTCTTTCACTTTCAAAAGCGGATATATCCTTTTTGGAAAACAAAACCGAAGGGTGGATCGTAGGATTACAGCTTGCCGGCCTGTCCATCCGTGACCAGGTCGACCCGTCCGGATTTATTTCCGGTTTAAGCGGTAGTCACCGCTTTATCTTGAGCTACCTTACGGAACAGGTCCTTAACCAGCAGCCGGAAGAAATTCAGCAGTTCCTGCTCCGGACTTCTATCCTTGATAAATTGAACGCTTCGCTGTGCAACGCGGTCACCTGCCATTCAGACAGCGATGCTTTATTGAAAAGGGTGCTCAATGCTAATTTATTCCTGGTTCCGCTGGATGATGAGCAGCAGTGGTTTCGCTATCACCATCTTTTTGCCGACTTGCTGCGCAACCTGCAGAACACGCACCAGAGGGAGAAAACGGCCGAATTGCACCGGCGTGCCAGTCATTGGTACGCACAGACAGGAATGGGCAGTGAGGCCATCCGGCACGCTTTGGCCGCGGAAGACTATGCCGCGGCTGTAGAACTGTTGGAAAATTATGCGATGGAAATGATCATGCAGGGATATGCAAAAACAGTGAACTCCTGGGTTCAGGCAATACCGGAGAACTGGTTATCCCAAAGCCCCAGGACTCATCTGGCTTTTGCCTGGATGCATCTGCTGCGTGGAGCCCATTCAGAAATTGTTCGATACCTGACTCAAATGGAAGAAATTATTTCCGGATCCCAATTGAGTGAAGAAGATAAGCAATCCCTCAAGGCGGAATGGTTTGCCATGCAGTCTTTGCTCATGAACAAATATGGGAAAATGAATGAAAGCATCGCCCTGGCCGAAAAGGCGCTGTCTATCACAACGGAAGATCACCACCGCGTGCGCAGTCTGGCCTATTATGGCCTGGCAAGCGCTTATGAGCCAGTGCAGAATTACGATCGGGTCGTCGATGCTTATCAGAAAGCGATTCGACATGGTCGGGCAGCGAACAATCTCGTCACGGAAATGCTGAGTACATCCGGCCTGGCTCTACTGGCGTTTGAACATGGTCAATTACACCTGGCTTTCGAAATTGCTGATCCGGTACGTATTCAATTGGAACAATCCGGCTCGCTCCCCCCAATCAGCACGGTCGTGTTTGGTATCCTCGGCGAAATCCATTACCAATGGTACCTAACCAGAGAAGCACGGCAATTTTACCGGCAAGCGCTCCAATTAAGCACCTTGGGTGGTTACAAATCCGGTATCGTGAATTGCCAGGCGCTCCTCTCCCGTCTATCCGGAATAGAAGGAAATCTGGAAACTGCCGCTGCTGAAATCCAGGAAGCGGCTAATCAACTGAATGTGGAAATCGCCGATTATGTGCGGCAGGAAGTCATTTCCCAACAGTCCCGCATCTTTCTGGCTCGCAATCGCCCGGATGCGGCTGAATTGGCGCTTCAGGAGCTGGGCTTCTCCTTCCGTGACCAATTCTCTTTTCCCTCTCTTCCTCCCGAATTGGAGGTCTCCTATTCAGTCGGCCTGATGTACAACTGCAGCCTGCATATCCTTCTTCATCGGGTCTGCGCCGGTCACGAACCGAGCAGCTTAAAACAGGGAATCAACCTGGCCGATCAATTAATCGCCGGAGCCTTCAAGAGAAAGCACGTGGTGATCGCAATAGAAGCGCTCTTACTGCGCGCCCAAATGCACGCTTTGATGGGCAGTCCGGCTGCCAGCCGGAAAGATTATCTGGCCGCATTGGAATTGGCCGGGCCGGAAGGGTTCATTGGGGTGTTTGTCGAGCAAGGGTTACCTGTCAAAGAAGCGCTCTCTGATCTGTTAAAACAGGACCGGTTGGGGAATATCCGACCAGACCATGTAAAACGGATTCTCGCAGCAATTTCTCAATCCCAATCACAAGATCAAGGTCTGGAGGCCGAGACCGCGCTGCAGGTTCTGCCTGAATCCTTAACCGACCGCGAACTGGATGTGCTGCGGTGCATGGTGGAGGGGCTGAAATACAAAGAAATTGCCGCAAAGCTGTTTATCTCGCTGAATACCGTCCGCTACCACGTCAAGGCCGTTTATGGCAAACTGAATGTAAATAACCGCACACAGGCCATACAAAAGGCCCGCCGGCTCGACATTTTGTAACCAAAATTTTCCAGGAATCCACATCTTTTTTCACCGCAGACCACATGAAAATGTGGTCTGCGGGTCGTTTAATTTATGTAAGATGGTCACTGAAAGATCTCTGGATGTAAGGAGCAGATATGCACAATGTGTCGATTTACCAAATCGAGGTAAAAGGGCAGATGGATGAAAATGCCTTCAACGCCGCCGGCCCGCTCCGGATAAAGATCATCCGAACGGAGCCAGAAGCTACATCCTTCATTATCAACACCGACCAGTCGGGGCTCATCGGGTTGTTGCGCTACTTACACCAGCAGGGATTCATACTCTTGTCTGTAAATCCGTATTTGAATAAGGAGAACTTGTAAAAAATGAAAGAAACATCATCTTTTGACAACCTGAATGCAACCCGGGTAACCGCCACAACCATGGGAGTCCTCTTTGGCCTGTTTTCCGGGATAAACCATGGATTCTTTGAAATTCTACAGGGGAATACCCCCACCAACGGTTTTGTTATCCATGCCATCGGTGAAGCGCAAATGTTTTGGGAACTGGGCACCGAAGATGCATTTACCATCCTTCCCAACTTCATAGCCACTGGAATTCTTTCAATACTGGTAGGGCTGGCTATTATCATCTGGTCCCTGTGGTTCCTGCCGCATAAACACGGGCCAACTGTATTCCTGGGTTTATTTATCCTCTCATTTTTAGTCGGTGGGGGGATCGGTCAGGTCGCATTCTTCATCCCCACTTGGGCCTTCGCAACCCGGATGAACAAACCGTTGACCGGGTGGAAGAAAATACTGCCGCGCAGTTCTTGGGCATTCCTTTCCAGATCCTGGGTAGCCGCACTTGTGCTGGCTGCGATTGCCCTGCTGATCGGGTTAGAGATAGCGATTTTCGGCTTTGTCCCCGGGATGACGGATCCCGAAACGATTCAAGACACCGCTCTCTCCTTCATTCTGGCATCCGCTGTTCTGAATGTGGTTTCGTTCATCGCCGGGTTCGGTCACAGGCTTAACAAAATAGAACAAAATGCTCCGGCCGCCCTATAAATTTTCTGGAGAAAGAGGAAAAATCTAATGATCAAAATTCTATTCGCCATATTCCTGATATTGCACGGAATGGTTCATCTGTTGTACTTTGGGCAAAGCGCCCGATATTTTGAGCTTCAACCCGGGATGACCTGGCCCGACGGGTCGTGGATGTTCTCCAGGTTTCTTGGAAACGAGACCATACGAACTCTGGCTGGCGTCCTGTTGGTGCTGGCAGCATTGGGTTTCGTAATCAGCGGAGTTGGGATATTCGTGAAGCAAACCTGGTGGCATACGGCTGTTGTCGTCACGGCAACGTTGTCCAGTCTGATCTTCATCCTGTTCTGGAACGGCGGCTTACAGCATCTGGATAATCAGGGATGGATCGGTATTCTGATCAACCTGGTGATCCTGGTTGTGGTGCTTGTATTTCAATGGCCTGATATCAACGGGATCAGCCAGTGAAGATTTCAAGACCTTCAGGGATCGTTGTCTATGTTCCGAAAATAGTAAAGGATACGAGCACGGCCTCATCAAAATGTAAGCCGACCTCCCAGCCCCGAAAGGGTCCATTTAACGCAGTCTGGCTTTGGAAAAATATTCCCAAAATGGGGGTGTAACTCTAATCTGGTTCTTGACGCCAACCATCACTCCCGGAAGCAAGGCTGAACCCACCGCAGGGCTGCCCCTCCGGGAGCGGGAGTTATAAAGAAAAACAAATTATAAAAACGATGGCTTTATCTGTTTTCCCGATTCCACAACAGATAAAGCCACAATTTCTTTAAAAAACCTCAAAGTTTGGGAATCAACACCGGCGTGTTCTTTTTATAAGCTTCATAATCTTCCTGCCCGCCCCATTTCCTATCCGCCTTTTCCTCCAGCATCGGGATTCCGCTGACCCGGGTCAGCAGCAGCGTGACGAAAACCGGTGAAATCAACGCGACCCACTGCCAGCCCCGCAGCACAGGCAGTACAATGATCATCACGCCCACCCACAGCACAATCTCGCCAAAATAATTGGGGTGGCGCGACCGGGCCCAAAGACCTGTCCGGATGAATTTTCCTTTATTCTCCGGATCAGCTTTGAAACGGCTTTTTTGGGCATCCGCCGCGACTTCAAAAGCGAACCCAAAAATCCAGACAAGAAAACCAACTACGGCAAACACACCCAACGCTTTCCGGTAGGTTGTTGTGATACCCACCAGCGCGGCAGACAATGTCAGGGTGATCCACAGCGCCTGGAGGGTCCAGGCATTGAGAAAGCGAATAAAAGAGGGTTTGATCTCGTCAAAACGGTCGTCCTTCCCCGCTTTTTGGATCCGGAGAAACAAAAAAGTTCCCAGACGGACCGCCCACAGTCCCACTACCAGCAGCAAAAGAAGCGAACGGCCATCGGCTGCCGGACCCAGCAGGACTGCCAGAAAGGTCACGGTGATGTAAGTCAGGCTGCCGGTGATATCAAAGAATTTCTCTGTTTGCCCCAAATAAGCGGGGATAAAAGCCAGCCACTGAACTAAAAAGATCAACCCGACCGATAGCATAAAGAGTGGAAACCCGAAAACGATAAACCCGCCCTGACTGCCGGCAAAAGCCACCCCCAGACCCACCAGCACCAGAATGGGGAAAGCAAGCAACGCATTGCGATCTGTTTTCTTCATCAAATTATCCTTTCTATCGGTAGTCCAGTCGATCAAAAACAGGGTTCCCATCCTCCGCCGGCAAACTGTCATCTTCCAACTCAGCGTGCAGACTTCTGAGAACCCTGTCTTCTTTGTTTTCCAGTGTAGATTTACTTTTTGCCTAACAAACCGCCTAACCCCTTGGCAAGGTCTCCGACGTCTGCGACCCCTCCGCCGGATAGAACCGTATCCAATTGGCCGGCGATAGGAGCCGGAAGCTTCTGCTTGAGATATTTCAAAACGGTTTCAACTGCTGTTTTGGACATTTCCTCCGAAAGTCCGGTCTTTTTAGAAACCAGTTTGACCAGTTCATCCATTTCTAAATTCTCCTGTCTATGTGTGGTTGTGTTGTGTCAGACGCTTCGTCCACCCTGAAGCTCATCCTGAAGTTTTTGCAGAGCCTCCCAGCTTCCTGCCGCCGCCAGTCCTGCCTGTACCGGCCAGGTAGTGGGATCGGCCGCAATGTCGATTTCCCGGAGCAATGCCCGCAAGGCTTCCACATCTTTTTCAGCAAGCTGAGAAAAAGTTCGGATGCCGTTCCGGTACATCCCTGCCTGGATTTTAGGGCCAATCCCTTCGATCCGGGTTAAATCTTCCGGTTCATCTTCCAGGGTTATTTCCATTTCCGGCGCTTTTACAATTGCTGTTTGGGGTTTGGGGGCGAGCATAGCCATGATGATAAAAGCGATGATTAAAATGATCAGCCAAACCCACCAGGGCACACCAATTCCTGCGCTTGCCTGCATGGGTACGGACAATAGACTTAACATGTTCAACTCCATTTTCTTTTCTGTCGTTTTGGGTTCAGATGATAAACAGAACAATCCAACAGGAGGCTTTGCGCAGCTCTTGGGATTGTTCTGTTCGCATCATTGTTCATCCATGCAGAAACCTGGTTTCTGCACAGCTAAAAGCAGCTTTAAATTTAGTAATTAATCACGCGGGGAAGCTGTTTGGCCTGGGCAACCCAGTCCGCAACCTGTTTCTGGCTGGGCAGAGCGCGGACAAGCTTCTTGGCCGCATTCACTTCCACGACCTTCTGATAGAGATTCTCCGGGTTGCGCTGCGCCAGTTCGGGAACAGTATCCACGCCGGCCTCTTCCAATAAATCGGCATATTCCTGACCAACGCCCTTGATTCGGAAGAGATCCACATGGTTAACCCACTCTAAAACCAGTTTCTCACTGATGCCGGCCTTCTCTGCAATTTCCTGACGGCCCTTTGCGGTAGAACCCTGTTTCAACAGCGCATCCGTTGAGGCCACACCGGCTGCCTTCAGCTTCTCAGCATAGACTTCCCCAATTCCTTCCACATAAGCTAACTTTGCCATACTGATTCTCCTTTTTTATAAATTTTTTCCTGAAAATTACGGATGGGTGGTCATAATTCTCGTATTCGTCACCGGACTTTCCACCCAAATTTTTTGACAGTTCCACTTTGATAAGTGAAAATCTAGTAATTTATACAATGATTGTAGCATTAATGTAGCAAACCGAAAGCGTTAAACCCCTCAAAAATTTGTACAAATGCGAACTTTTTGCGTTAATATAAACCGCAATCAATTAAGCGAACCATCCTCCGGTAGTCCCGAGACCAGATCGGCAGCCTCGCCCCACAGATGGCGGTGATCCGCCCAGCGTACCAGCTCGCCGTTCAAACGATTGCCGGAGTAAGAAACCAGCACTTCGGTAATGGAGCAGTTGTGATTGATGCTCAAATCTTCCTCCCAGGTGGTCGTATTTCCGCAAAGGTCTGCCAGCGTATGCACAAACAATCCGCCATGTCCCGCGATCAATATATTCTTCTCATCCTTTCCCTCCAGCACCGATTTAAGCCCTGCTTCATACCGGGTCCACAATTCAATATAGTTCTCTCCACCCGGGAAGCGGGCTTCTTTCTCACCGTGATGCCAGGCATCCGTAATTCGAATATGGAGCGCCCAATTCTCGGCAGATGGCGGGAATTTTTCGATTTCTCCAACGTTCATTTCACGGAAGTTTTCAACGATGTGAGGGGTCAAACCCAATGGTGCGCCGATGATTTCCGCCGTCTCCACCGTCCGGCGCAGTGGTGAAGCATAAATTTCGTCAATCTGTTTATCCTTAAAATACTCCGCAGTCTGACGGGCCTGCAGTACTCCCTTTTTATTTAATGGGTAATCCACCAACCGATAAGAAAATTGTTTGTTAATATTTGCCGGGTTTTCCCCGTGCCGTACCAGATAAAGACGATTCATTCTTACTCCTCACATTGAAATTCCCCTCTCCCCCGGGAATCCAATGTTGATTAAAATTTTTTCTTTTCCAAAGCGGGATTCTATCACGCCCCCGGTTCCCGACATGCTTACAAGAAACTAAACAGAGACGGCCGGTAATCCTGAGAGGGATTCACCGGCCCAGGTTGGTACGCAATGAATCACGAAGATTCTGGCTGCCATTTGAAAGGCGTAGAAAATCCCAAAAATTGGAAGTGATATTTTTCCAGGATCGGCCGGCTCATCGGGCTGGCGTCCACGGTCAAAAACTGCACGCCCCGGCTTTGTGCTTCCTGAACCCGTGTTGCCAGAAGCGCCGTATAACACCCTCTTCCCCGGTATGCAGCCAATGTAGATCCACCCCACAGACTCGCAAACGAGCTCCCCGGGTGGAACACGATCCAGGCAGTTGCTGCCGGGTGTCCATCCACATAGGCTGCATAAACACTGATCTGGTCAGGAGAACGCTGCATTGTATCCGCCAGATAAGCGATGAGAGAATCAAAATTTTCATCCCAGACCGCTTCCTGCACCGCCCGTATATCCGCCAGTTCTTCCACACGGGTCAGGCGGCGGATATCATGCCGTACCGGTTCAAGCAGCACGGGCAGAGCATCTTCCAGATCCAGTACCACCAGCGCCTCCGGGGCATCCTCCATCAATCCATGAGCAGCCAGACGCTCCTTCAAATCTTCAGGAGTATCGTGGTCATACACCTTCCACTCAAAGCTCAATCCCTGCGCTTTAAAAAAGGCGATTTGTTCCTGAATTGCATCTTCCACCGTGTCTTCATCCAGATTGGAATAAATAATATACCCCTCATTGCCCGAGCTTTGGGGGATATGGCGGACAATGTTGGGCAGAGCCTGCCGGATAATATCCGGATAAGTCACTTCAATACGCTGTTCACGGTCAAACAGTGCCAGCAGTTCTTGTTTTTCCATGTGATAAACACTCCTTTAAAAAGAATTAAAGGGCAAAATTCTACGCCCCGCTCTTATTCAACTTGCCACACCCGGATGCGTTTATCCGCCGCGCCCATCGCCAGCAGCTTCCCGTCCGGGGAGAAAGCCAGCCCATACACTCCTTTGGGTTTAACAGAGAGTGTCTCCGCCAGCTTCCAGTTCATCGTTGAGACCAGCGCGACCTGATGGTCCATCCCCACCGCCAGGACCCGCTGGCCGGGCGAAAAAGCCAGCGGAAACACCCCTCCGGAATGAAACGCCAGCTCTCCCGGTTCTTTCAAATCTTCCGTTGCCTGCACGCGCAGTCTTCCGGATAGATCAATCCACACCAGGTGTCGCCCATCCGGTGTGAAGCCCACCCGCACCGCTCCGGCTGGATTTGCGAAGAACGAACCCACCATTTTTCGATCCGCGGCATTCCACAGGATCACCCCTCCGGCCGCGTCTGCTGTGGCCAACAAACGTCCATCCGGAGAAAAATCTACCGCGCAAACCTTTTTCTGTGGTCCCTCCAGCGCACCGGTTTCCGAACCGTCGGATAACGACCACAGTTTAACCCGGTTGTCATAGGAGATCGAGACCAGCGTATCCCCATCCGGCGCGACGATAGCGTCCGAAACGGTTTTGCGGTGGCCGGTAAGGACTCTCTCCGGCTCTCCGGAGGGAAAACGCCACACCCGAATGGTCTTATCCGAAGAGGCACTGACCAGGCGGGTCTCATCCGGTGTCAGTGAAATCGAGTTGACGCTGTTCCCATGTCCCCGAAAAGTATTTTTTAACTGCCAATCCGGCACCGACCACAGCTTGATCAGGTTATCCATCCCGGCGGAAACCAGAGTTTTGCCGTCTCGGGTGAACAAAACCCGGATCACATAGCTGTCGTGTGCTTGAAATTCTGCTGCCGGTTTCATCAATGAGTCGATCGGCCCCCATAAATTAGACTTCCGCCTGCTCCAGAGCAGAGGTGCAGTTCGGGCAGCGGGTCGCCTGAAGCGGAATCTCCGTATAGCAGTACGGGCATGCTTTGGTGGTGGGTTCTGCCGGGGGGACTTCTTCTTCCTTCTTCAGCCGGTTTATACCCCGGATGAGTAAGAACACCACAAAGGCCACAATCAAAAAGGTAATCACCGTGTTCAGGAAGAGCCCATAATTCAGAGTCACTGCCCCCGCTTCCTTCGCGGCGCTCAGTGTGGTGTAAGGCCCGGACGGGTCCCCGTTCTGGAGCAGGAAGAAAAGATCGGAAAAATCCACATTCCCCAGCAGCAGCCCGATCGGCGGCATGATTACGTCATCCACCAGCGATTTCACAATGGTTCCAAAAGCGCCGCCGATAATCACACCGACCGCCAGGTCAATCACATTGCCGCGCATCGCGAACTCTTTAAACTCTTTCCACATTTTTAAATCCCCTTTCCAGGATTATTTTGGACGATCAAAAGCTTCCTGTTTTAATTATAGGAATATGCGGACCGGACGCCCCAAAATGTACAAGAATCAGTCGGAAAGCAAAACACCCCGTTCAGTCAGAGCCATGGATAACTGTTCAACGGATTGGAAATGAATTCCGGGCAGCCCAATTGAAGCTGCCGACGCAATATTGGCCGGGTTATCGTCCACAAAAATGCATTCCTCCGGGGTCCTGCCCAATTCGTTCAGCACACGTTCAAATGTCGTCGGAACGGATTTGGTTTGCCCAAGCTGGTAAGAATAAAAACGAGGTTCAAAATATTTCAGAAATTCAAAACGGGCTTCAATATATTCCACCCATTCCACCGCATGGTCCGAAAGCAGCGCCAATTCATAATTTGGCTTGAGCACGGGTAGCAGGTCCATCATCCCCGGCACTTCGCGGTGGAAATTCCGGCGAATGATCTGCTTCAAATCGTTCACCGAGACTTTCCACCCATTTCTGCCAATTGCGCTGGAGAGGTACTCCTGCTCGGTGATCCTGCCGCACAAAATATCCTGAAACTGCTCGTTCAGGGCCCGGTTCACCTCCGGTTCCGTGCAGCCTGCCAGTTCGGCAATCGGCCCATCCACACCATAGACCCCGGAAATAAACACTTCAGAAAGGTCAAACAATATTGTTCGCAAATCACACCTCTTAAACCAGGTCTTTAACCCACCATTGATAATTTCCAACCCGCTCATAACCCAGGCTCTGTGCCGCCTCGGTTGCTGCCGCATCCCCGCTGGCAATCAAAGCGCCCGCCAGGTCCAGCTTACGCAAGCGGCAGGCAAAACCGGCAGCAGCCAGGGAAAACATTGTAAAGTTCTCTTCCAGCCACAGACCTTGATAACTGAAGGTCTGGACTTCGATCAGACAACCCTCAACCGGTTCCCGCTCCTTCGGTTCATCATTCCCCGTCGAGACATACAAGGCCAATTCCTGTGGACGCAGTGAAAATCCACATCCGGCAAATACCCGCTGGCTGGCTGCATTATCCAGACGCACCAATCCGCGGGCAATCTGCGCACCTTTTTCTGCCCCGGCTGCCAGGCTGGCTTCCACCAGCCGGGTTCCCAATCGACGTCCCCGATAATCGGGGTGGACTGCCAGCAGGTCCACCTCCCAGCGCTTCAGGCCTGCTGCGGATTTCGTCATAAACCCATCCACAAAACCCACCAAATTTCCATTCCATCGCGCCGTGATTACCGCGTGCTCAAAGTGGGTGAGCGTGGCCCGGATGTTCCTGGGATCCGTTATTTCTTCAGGCCATACCCGCTGCTTGACCGAAGAAATCTCCTCAGCATCTGCAATCGTTGCCGGTTCTATCCGGACCAAATCCATTTCACCATCCGCCTTTTTATCTCTGCCAGAACTTTAATTGATTTAAATGAATTGCGTATAGATTAATTAGATGGACTGCCCTTGGGAATCAAAAACACGAACGGCACACCCAGAAAGACCACCAGCGTGGATATCAGGAATGTGCTCCGCAGCCCCACTCGATCCGCTAAAATACCGACAAACATCACCACACCCGACCGGACCAGGAAATTCATCGCCAAAAAGACTCCATTGGCAAAAGCCCGGTTCTCGACAAATCGTTCCTGGACAATCGCCATCAGCACCGGGTTAACCGAAAGGATAAGGAAGCCCAGAATTAACAGCACCGGAACAACCGTGATCTGGTGCACCAGCAGATAGAGAAACAGCAGCATAAAGACCGGGGTCGCGGACAGGGAAAACAACAGCACCCGCCGTCTGCCCAGGCGGTCGCTCAGCGAGCCGCCTAAAAAGGCGCCAACCACTCCCGATAATTCATACACCGAAAGAGCGGCCCCGGCCAGCCATAAACCGGCCCCTTCTTCTGTCAGAAATACCGGCAGGTAAGTCGAAAGGACGGCCATGGAAAATCCCCGTACAACCACAATCCCCAGCATGGGAGCCAGCACAGGGATCATATGCCGGAGAGCTTCCATCCAATGATCCTCTCCGCCGCTGTCGGCGGGGATATCCGGTACATCTTTCAAGCGGATATATAAAACCGTTGACGCCAACAGCCCCAAAATGATCAGCCAGGGCATTTTCCGCAGCCCCAGATAGGTGATCATGGTGACCACCACCAGCGGACCCAGCACCCGTCCCACCTCTCCGGCTACCATGAAAAAGCTCATGCCACGTCCGAGGCGGTTCCCGGATAATTTCCCGGCAATCACCGGAGCCACAGAATGAAAAAACGCCGAACTGACTCCTGCTCCTACCAGCAGCAAGATCATCAGATAATAAGAAGGCGTCACGCCCAACAAACTCATCAGGATCGCCGTCACTGCCGGAGCAAGAAAGACAACATTCCGCAGGTTGATTCTGCCCGCAATTCGTCCAATCCAGGGTTGGATTAATGAAGGGGCCTGCAAAAAGACCGCCAGCAGCCCGGCCTGTGTGTTGGTCAGCGAAAGCGTTTGGATCAGTTCCGGCAGCATCGGCGGCAGGAACCCGGCAAAAGTATCATGCACCGCATGTCCGGCGGAAACCGTTAATACACGGTCTGTTTGAAAAGGCTCTTCCTGGTTGACAAGTTTTTCTTCTTCGATGTTTCCGGTTGGTTGTTGTGAGATGCTCACGGCAAAGATTCCTTGATGATTTAATTTTGCTGCCGGGGTTTTACCTCCGCCGGCAAGTCTTTTCATTTTACCAGCATAAAATACGCTTCATTTCCATAAAAAAATAGCTTCCGAAGCGGCTACCGCTTCGGAAGCTCTGTCTTTGGATACGGGATCAACCTTTGGATGGAATATACTTGGCAATCTTACTCGCCAGGTTGGAAATCGGCATGGTTTGCAGCCAGACCCTCCCGGGGCCGCTCAAAGTGGCAAGGAACAGGCCTTCTCCGCTGAATAAAACATTGGTTACACCTTTGACCATGGTAATGTCATATTGAACACTGGGTTCAAACATGGCAATGTGGCCCGGATCTACCTTGATGGTTTGACCTTCTTTGAGGGTATAGCCGCGCACTTCGCCGGGAATTTCAAAAAAGACGGCTCCCGGGCCGGTTACTTTCTGCAAAATGAAGCCCTCTCCACCGAACAGGCCGGCGCCCAGCTTCTTGCGGAAGTGCATTTCCAGTTTCACACCATCTTCTGCGCACATGAAAGCATCTTTCTGGCAGATCAGGCTCTGTCCGGGTGCCAGCTTCATATCCACAACTTTTCCAGGGGCTTCGGGTGTAAATACCACAAAACCCTGGCTGACCTGACAGGTATAGGTGGTCATAAATAAAGATTCACCGGCCAGGGCTCTCCCCAACCCCGACATCAGGCCGCCCTTGGTATTGGTAGTCATGCCAATTCCCGCGCTCATCCAGGCCATTCCGCCGGATTCGGTGTACATTGACTCGCCCTGCGCAAGGTGAACTTCCAGCATTTGAAGAATCTCGCCCGAAACTTTGTATTCCATTTTTATCTCCTTATTTATTACAGTGGGTTCATCGTATTCATCAACGATTACTTGATTCGATTCTACAGGTTCTTTCAAAAAAGTACAAACTAAAACCTTAAACTTTGATGCAAGCTCTGTTTTTGTTTAACTTCTACTTTACCAGCTCCACCGGATCACCCACCCGGACATCCCCGGTTTGCAGTACGCGGGCATAAAGCCGCGACCAGCCCGGATATTTTTTCTGAGAGGTTCGGGTAAATACTTTATCCTTAAAATAATCCTGCACCGTGGAGCAGGGGGAAGTATAACCTGTAATTTCAATCACCACTTCCGCTCCCAATTTCAGCTGCGCCCCCGGCACCGCCTGATCCCAATCCAGCCCCGCCAACGTCAAATTTTCTCCCATCGCACCCGGAAAAATAGGGTGTCCTTCTTCCTGAAATGCGAGGATCCGGTCCAGCGAAAACAAACACAGCGCGCGTTCTTCACCGCCATGCAAATCCCGGTTGCGCTGTCCATCTCCCACCAGGCCGTCTTCCGTCACCACAGCCTGGTTAAATGCCGGTTTGGGCATACCCTGGCCCGCATTGATTTGAAATATCCAGGCACCTTTCATATTTTCAATCCTTTCTCCTTGGTCAGTCTTTCCGGCTCGGCCCCGTACTGCGTTTCTTTAATGATAACAAATTCTTCATCATTTTGAATCTAGCGGGAGAAAGTTTGCGGGGCGAATATTTCAAAGTGGTGTTTCCAGCGCCTCCGCTGCCCAGGTGTCAAACTCGGCCAGCAGCCGGGTTTTGACCGGCTCTTCGGCACCACAGGCCGTAAAAGCGTTTCGTGCGATCCGTGCCAGGTCTTTCTTTCCATAGCCAAACGTATTGGCAATGGCCTCGTATTCCTGAGAAAGGGTTGTGTTAAAAAGCGGTGGATCATCACTGTTAACCGTAACCAGCAGCCCCATCCGGTCGAGGTGTGGGAAAGGATGTTCCCCCAAACTGCGGTAAACATGCAGACAAATATTACTGGTTGGGTTCACTTCCAGGGGAATCCGGCGCGCCTTGAGCACGGCCAGCAGTTCGGGGTCTTCTATCGCGCGCACCCCGTGCCCGATCCGGTCCGCCTGGAGTTCGTTTAACGCGCCCCACACGCTTACCGCCCCGTCCACCTCTCCGGCATGCGGGACGCACAGCAAACCGGCTTCCTTAGCCGCGGAAAAGGCGTGCGCGAAGGGATGCGGCGGTGCGCCGACCTCATTACCGCCCAGTCCAAACCCCACTACACCCCGGTCGCGTCCCAGCAGGGCATATTCCAGCGTACGTTCGGCAGGGTACCGGTCATAATGCTGATCTTCATTGCGGAAGCTCAACTGGCGCGGGCAGTCGAACACCCAACGGATTTCCACGCCAAATTCTTCTTTGGCGCGCTGCCGGCCCGTTTCCAATCCTTCCAGAATGTCCGTTATGGTCATATTTTTCTGGAGATAATCCGTATGCGTAAAAGGCGTCACCGTCGCTTCACGATAGCGGATGTTCTGCGCGGCCATATCTGCGCCGAGCTCGTAAGCGATCAGAGCAAAATCCTCCGAGGTCCGGATCAGGTCCTGGATCACCAGATAAACTTCCAGAAAGTGATCAAAATCCGTGAAAGCATACCAGCGCTTTAATCCCTCCAGATCACCGGCCGGCAAGGTATCCTGCATATTGTGGCGGCGCGCCAGTTCCAGAACCGTGCCCGGCTGGATCGCTCCTTCCAGATGCACATGAAGTTCTGCCTTGGGCATGTCGTGAACAAAGCGGGACAGCATATTTTGGTTTTCCATGTGTTTTGTTTTCTCCTCCGGGAGATTGTACCAGCGGATTCGAGTTTTTACCCGGTCTCTACTTTCTCTTCGCAAGCCGCGAACATCCCGCATCTTTCCAGACCGGGGAACCCGGGGCTCACTCTTTCTGCATGATGCGCTTGATTATTCTTCCCACATGGACATGCGAGGTCTCAATAAAGTGTGTGTATTTCCCCTGAGTGCCACCCGCCGCCGTGCCGGCTACAAACAATCCGGGAACATTGGTTTCCATGGTGTCCGGGTTATACTCGGGTACCTGAAGATCACCGTGCAGCCGCACGCCGGCCTCTGCAAACAGGCTCATATCGGCGATAAATCCGGTGCACAGCAGCACAAAATCTGCTTCCCGGCGGATGCGTTCGCCCTGATTTGAGACCAGTGTAACCCGGCCCGGCTCAATTTCCACCAGCTCTGTTCCCGGCAAATAATCAATCTTATTCTCGCGGAGGACCGTATCGATGTCTTCCAGCAGGGCCTTTTTCACCCGGTCCCGCTCCAACTCCGGCTGGCGGTGGCTGAGGGTTACCTCCGCGCCGACCCGCCAGCAGCGCATTACCGCCTCTAACGCCGAGTTCCTTCCACCCACAACCAGCAGCTTCTGTTGAAAATAGAGATGAGGGTCATCAAGGTAATGGGTCACTTGCGGCAGGTCCTCGCCGGGGATTCCTAACCGGTTGGGCGCATCCATGCCGCCCGTCGCCAGGATCACCTGCTTGCAGGAATACACCCAATCCCCTGTCATCCTGTGGGTATAAACCCGAAAACCGCCTTCAACCCGCTCTACTTTTGTGACCGGTTCATAAGCGTTCACCCGGATGTGAAACTGCTGTGCCACGCCGCGCAGATAGGCCAGGTATTGTTCATTGGTAACCTGAATCTGCTCTGTGGTCTGGAGCGGGACCCCCGCGATGGCAATCCGCTCCGGTGTGCTGAAGAAATGCGTGCCGCGCGGCCACCAGGAAATCGTATGTCCCAATTGATGCGCCTCCAGCAGCACATACTCGACCCCCGCCTGTTGGAGCGCGACCGCCATCTCCAACCCAATTGGCCCGGCGCCAACCACCACGACATCCGTATTGACTTGCTGTTGATCCATCCGATATTTTTTCCTTTCAAAACGTATTGGGTAAACTGATTAACCCTGCCTGAATACTACAAAGAACCGCTTGAAGTTTCAAGCGGTTAGATAAAGATCGGATATTTTGGTGTCATCCAACAGAGGTGTTATTCGCTTCCGCCCCCATCGTCAGAGCTGGCCGTTGTTGGAACGGGTGTTTCGGTCGGGACCGGCGTATCTGTTGCGGTTGGGGCTGTTGTTGCGGTTGCGGTCGGGGCCGTTGTCGCAGTTGCCGCGGTGGTGCTGGTCGGGGTTGATGTGGAGCTGCCGTCACTGGTGCTGGTGGCAGTGGGGGTGGGAGTGTCCGTCCCATCCGGATCCACCACGGTGATCTCCACATAAAAAGGATTCCCGTAGCTGCCGATCCCAAAGTTTTCTCCTGACGCATTTCGCAGGATCCAGTATCCCACATAATCTCCTTCTGCGCTGGGCGCGGTCAGATCCACGGATACATAGAGCGTTGCACCAGGGGCAACATCTTCATCCGTCAGTTGCTGCGAGGAGGGACCGCTCATCGCCTTTCCGCTGTAGAACACCAGTTCATAAGATGAAGTCCAGGTAGTGGTACCGCTGTTCTGTAACTCCCAGGTTTTGGTGAACTCCTCGCCCGGGTCCATTGATGTTCCATCCGGAATGGTCACATCCGAAACAAAAGTAGCGATATCTCCCGATGCAACCGAGCTGGAGCCGGTTTGCCCGGTGTAAGAAGTATTACTCTGGGGAGCCATTGTAGGCAGACCCGTCACCGTCGCAAAAGGTGTCAGTGTGGGTGTGCTGGATGGAACCGGAGTCGAAGTAGCTGTTGGCTGTGCTATCGCCGATGCAGTTAATTCTGCTCCCACGGTTTCATAAGCAGCGGTTAAGAGCTGATCAGGAGATGTTTGCTCATCCGTGTTGGATGCAGCGTTGCACCCTGCCAATACCAACGCCAACAATAGTAACAGGAAGGTTTTCTTTTGATGTCGGATCATGCGGAAAGAATAGCATGCGAATGTTCATTTTCGTTAAAGAAATTATTAAGATTTTATTCGGTTCACCGGGTATTTTTTGTGAAACCGGGTTTAAAATACACAACCGGCCTTATTTTGTGGGCCGGTTGTGCTTGTTGATTCTTCAGCGATAGAAAATAAGGAAAGACTACGAATGGGCCTTCATAAACGTGTCCAGTTCATCAATCCGTTTTTGTTTCTCATCCGGAGTCAAAAAAGAAGCTTCAAAAGCATTTTTGGACAATTGGTACAGGTCCTCGCGGCTTAAATGGAGACCTTCCTGAATGGCGATGAAATTCTCGTCCATATAGCCGCCAAAATAGGCCGGGTCATCCGAGTTCACCGTGACTTTGATTCCCATATCCAGCATCTCTTTAATATTATGATCCTCAATCCGGTCGAATACGCACAATTTGATATTGGAAAGCGGGCAAACGGTCAGCGGAATTTGATGCTCCACCAGATATTTCACCAGCTCCGGATCTTCCGGGCTGCGCACGCCGTGGTCAATCCGCCGTACATTCAGGGTCTTCAAAGCCTGCCAGATATATTCCGGTGGACCTTCTTCCCCCGCGTGGGCGACAATCAAAAAGCCTTCCTCTTCGGCGCGCTTAAAAACCGCGGCAAATTTTTTGGGCGGATGACCCACTTCCGAGGAATCCAGCCCCACGCCGATAATCCATTCCTTATAAGGCAGCGCCTGTTCCAGAGTTTCCATGGCCGCCTCCGCGCTGAGATGCCGCAGGAAGCATAAGATCAATTTTGAAGTGATTCCCAGTTTGGCTTCGGCGTCCGCCATTGCGCCGTGGATCCCCTTTATCACGGTCTCAAAGGGCACCCCGCGGTCCGTATGGGTTTGCGGATCGAAAAAGATCTCCGTGTGGCACACATTCTGCTCGCTGGCTTTTTTGAGATAAGCCCAGGTGAGGTCATAGAAATCCTGTTCTTTCAGCAGTACCTGCGCCCCTTCATAATAAATATCCAGAAACGACTGTAAATCGGTGAAAGCGTATGCCTTTCGTACCTCGTCCACCGACTTGAAACGCAGCTTGACCCCATTCCGGCGGCCAATCTCGAACATCAACTCCGGTTCAAACGTCCCCTCAATATGCAGATGAAGCTCTGCCTTGGGCAATTGATGAATAAATTCTCTCACGGCTCAAACCCTCCTGAAAAGCTAAACGAATTCCCATTTCAATGGGATGGATGGATAGACTTCCACTTCTCCAGCAGCTCTCGTTCCCTGTCCGGTGAAAGACCCGCCCGCCACCTGTGTTCCGGTCGTCCGTGGTCCCACTTCAGGGTATCGGCCACAATTTCTTCCACAGGCCGGAAGATCAAACCAGCCTGTCGTGCTTTGGAATTATCCAATGCGAATGTACCCTGCGCGGAAGGGTCCGATTCAGGCATCCAGAACGGCATTTCCCACATCGGGCCTACCCCGTTTGCTTCCAGAAAGCCATCGTCCACCCAAATCAACTGCGCATTACTGCCGCTGGCCTGTTTACAGATGGCCAGAAAATCTCCCATCGCCAGCGGTTCTTGCGGCCCCGCCGCATTGTAGATTCCCGTTGCTTTTGCTTCCACCATCTTAATCACCCAGTCGGCCAGGTCACGGGCATCAATGAATTGAATCTTGCGTTCCGGTTTTCCGGGTGCCAGTACTTCACCGCCCTGGTTAATCCGGTGCAGCCAGTATGCAAACCGGTCCCAGCGGTCCTCCGGCCCTACAACAATGCACGGGCGCGGGATAAAACTGTTTTCAGGGTAAATCTCCTGAACCACGCGTTCACACATCACTTTCAGTGGACCGTAATATTCTCCCCGCGGGTCTTCAATGGTTTCATCCGGAAGGCTGCTGAGCGGGGCATCCTCGTCCGCCCCGGGAGTAATGGGCTCCTGATACACTGAAATTGTTGAGATAAAGGTGTAGTGTTTCACCCGGTCCTTCAACAGCTCCGCGGACTGGCGCACAATTCGGGGCACATATCCGCTGGTGTCGATCACGGCATCCCATTCCCGGCCTTTTAAAGCATCCAGACCGCCGTCCCGGTTGCCGTGCAGCGTTTCCACTTCCGGGAAAAGGTCAGGGCCGGATTTTCCTCGATTGAACAGCGTAACTTCATGGCCTCTTTGCTGCGCGGCGTTCACCATTGCCCGGCCTACAAAAATGGTTCCGCCAAGAATTAAAATTCGCATGGTCGTTGATCCACCTTTCCCTACAAAGACGAGTTAAATATTAACGCTATTGTAAATCAAAATAAGACGGGACGTGCCCGTCTTATTGACATTCAAGTCCTGCTTTAACCTCAGGATTCTTCCGATGTCGTATCGGTCTCTTCCGGGACAAATTCCAGCGCAGCGGAATTGATGCAGTACCGCAGCCCTGTCGGTTGAGGGCCGTCTTCAAAAACGTGCCCCAGATGCGCGCCGCACCGGTTGCAGACCACTTCTTTGCGGACCATCCCATGGCTCAGGTCCGTGGAAACTGCCACATGGTCTTCCTCAACCGGGGCCCAATAGCTGGGCCAACCCGAATGGGAGTCATATTTTTCCTCGGAGCTGAACAATTCATTGTGGCAGGCGACGCATAAATACTTTCCCTTCTCTTTATTCTTGTAATATTTTCCGGTGAAAGCCGGTTCTGTACCTTTTTGACGGGTAATGTGATACTGTTCAGGAGTCAGGATTTTACGCCACTCCTCATCAGATTTTTTAATTTTTTCTGCCATAATCGTACTTCCTTTCAAAACTTTCCGTTTTGCTCTTCTTATTAAGATTATAAGAAACAACCTCACCAATCATCCAAACACTGTAGAGCCTTTGAAGCGTTAAACTGGCTGTATAATTCAACCATCCGGCAGCATCCATTAATTCTTCTCAGAGTACGCAATGAATCCAACCCAAATTCAATCCGCCACACTAATGTACTTTTCACCAACCCATACAACCCGGAAAGTTTTGCGCGCTGTCGCCGCAGGGATGAACCTGGACCAGACCACCGAAGTGAATCTGACCTCCCCGACCTCCAGGTCCAACTTCCTCCCGCCGCCCCCATCCGACCTTCTGCTGCTGGGGATGCCCGTTTACGAGGAACGGATCCCCTCCATGGTCCTTCCTCTCCTGAACCGGTTGGAAGGCCATAACCGGCCCGCTGTGGTGGTCGCAGTATACGGGAACGTGGGCTTTGGCATTGCCCTGCAGGAAATGGCAGCCGTGCTCACTGCACGCGGGTTTCGTGTGGTTGCCGGGGCCGCCTTCATCGGCGAGCATTCGTTCTCTCACGATCAGCTTCCTCTGGCTGCCGGACGGCCCGACAAACAGGACCTGCAAACTGCACGGAGTTTTGGAGCACGCGTTGCCGTCAAATTAAATCGTTCGCCGGAGCTTTTGCCCGATGACAGCCCGGTCATGCCCGGGAAACTTCCATGGATGACGCGCATCCTGCCGCCGAACAGCTCGACCCTTTTCGCTCGCCTCCCTGAACTGGACCCGGAAGTATGTACGCAGTGCAATGCCTGCGTACGGGCCTGTCCCACGGGGGCAATTGATCCGGAAAGTTTGCAGATCGACGAATCGGCCTGTCTGCGCTGCTTTGCCTGTGTCCGTGCCTGCTATCCGGGCGCCCGGACCATCACGCTGCGGAAAAAATGGATTTCTTATCCCTTTTTAAAAGCACAGGGCAAACGCCCTCACCGGCCTCTCTTGATCTTATAAAAACATGGGCGCAAACCTATTTGCCTGAAGTGGTAAGATAGATCATTGACTCATTACCTTGCCGGGGCCCGGGCGCATTCCCGTATCCGGCAATAAGGAGAAGTACCCGATGGACTCACGTCTTGAAAAACAAATCGAATTCTTGCTCACCATCGACCGGCTGAAACAAATTGTACGGCGTAATTATCTCGTAGACGCCAGCCGGTTTGAGAACACGGCTGAACACAGCTGGCACCTGGGTGTAATGGCAATGATTCTGGCAGAGCACGCCAACCAGCCGATCGATACCGCCAAAGTGGTAAAGATGGTGCTGATTCACGACATTATTGAAGTGGAAGCGGGAGACACTTTTGCCTATGACGAGAAGGGCTATCAGGATAAGGCGGAACGAGAGCAGAAAGCCGCCAGGAACCTCTTTGGCCTGCTTCCGGAAGATCAGGCCGGCGAGATGATCCGGCTCTGGGAAGAGTTTGAAGACAGCGACACGCCGGAAGCCCAATTCGCAAACGCATTGGACCGGTTGCTGCCTCTGCTTCAGAATGTTCACAGCGGCGGCCTTTCGTGGAAGGAGCACAACATCCACAGCGATCAGGTCCTGAAGCGCAACCTGCCCGTGAAGGAAGGCTCGCAGACGCTCCACCGGCTCGTGACCGGGATTATCCAGGATGCTCTGGATCGCGGGCTGCTGCTCCCTCCGGAGAATGTTTAATTCCTCTCATTGCCGGGATTCATTCTGTTTGTTTTCCATACAACATAAAAACGACTCGCTCTGAAAATCGCGAGTCGTTTTTGAGTTTCAAAATAGGGATCAATATTTCCGGTTCCCCGGCCAATTGCCAACCACTTGCCGTAAAATGGCAAACTCTCCCAGGTGATAAGCTGTATGGTCCACGACCAGCAGCACCTCCCGCAAGAGGGTATAACCCGGTGCGTGGGTCAGCGGCGCGGTGAGGTCACTGTGGGGATCTTCCACCATTTTCCGGATCTCTTCCAGATCTTCTTTTATCTCACGGAGCGTCTGGTCCCAGCAGTCCGTATTTGCCAGTTCGTTTTCCCCGGGCCAATAACCTTCCGGCCACTTCGGAGAGACATAATCCGGATCACGGATGAACTCCAGGATATCATGTTGTGTCCTGCGGATATGTTCCAGAAGATGCCAAAAAGTATATTTGACCTGCCGCGGTCGATGATTAAAATCTTTGGCCGGGAAGTCCGCCACCGCGTCTTCCAGGGACATGTGGGCGTGCCCGCCCTTTAAAAGATCTAATAGCTGTTCGCGCAGCACCTGATCTTCATTCATCCAGCACCTCCTCAATAACTACCCAATATCACATTTTTAAAAGCTAATATGAAACCAGTTTGTTCCAAACAAAATTGAAGCTGCCAGACCCAAAAAAATCACCGTCAGGATCAGCCCACACCCGCAGCCCATACATCCATTCCCATATCCGAAACGGTCTTGAAGCCAATCAAAAACTTTATCCAGCAAGAACAACTTCAATAAACCTGATAAACATCCCGGACGGTCGTCCATTATTATTCTCCTTTATACTTTTATTAAACGAAGTTCCACAAATTTTCTCAATATATATACGTTGTACAATCAAAAAACGTTGCGTTCCCTGTCTTTCAGCTTTCGTCCATGGGATTAAAACCTGACAACGCCGCCTTCCCCGGACCGGAGGCGTGCCAATAAACTAACTCTATCCAAATGAGTTTATTACGGGAATCTGGTTATTTCCTGCCGCGATAAAACCGCACCCGGGTTTGATCCAGCGTGGCCATGCCTTCCTGAATGGCACTGTCAATCGTCTCCAGGAATGCTTCCAGCCGGTCTTCCGTATCGACAATTTCAATGACCAGCGGCATGTCCTCGGATAAGCGCAGGATTTTTGAAGTGTAAATCCGGCTCGATGGGCCAAAACCCATCAATCCCCGCAGGACGGTTGCGCCTGCCAGTTCCTGTTCGCGGGCTTTGCGGACAATCCATTCAAACAGCGGTTTTCCCTCATGTTTATCGCTTTCCCCAATATAAATCCGGAGAATGTAACCCTGCCTCAGTAAATCCATATTTTCACTTCCAGATCCAACCTACCATGACCCGGCCGGTCCAGACCAGCGCCAGGCCTAAAACCAGGTTGACTGTGGCATTGGTCAATGCCAGAAAAAATTCACCATCACGCATCAGATTCAGCGTCTCATTTCCAAATGTTGAAAAAGTTGTGAAAGCACCTAAAAAACCGATCAGAATAAAAGTGCGGAGTTCGGTCGATAGAGAATAGGATGTATCCACCAGAGCCGCTATAAAACCAATCAACAGGCACCCTAACAAATTCACCGCCATCGTTCCAAAAGGAAACCCTACACTCTTTGACCAATTCTGAAAAAAGCCACTGACTGCGTACCGCGCAACCGCCCCCATAAAACCGCCGGCACCGATAATGAATATCTTGTTCAAAATACCTCTTTAAAACATTAAAGTTGGTTTTTACCTGTAAATCAAAGAGGCATTCTAATCCAAATTCCCCAACCTGTCAAAAAGGGCTCGGCCAGGGTTGAGATCTTATTTCGGTGTCATCTCTCACCATTTTTGATTTTTAATAGCTCATGGGACGCTAAAAAACCTTGCATTCACTTTCATCAGTACCAGATTTATGGCCGGCTCCAAACCACAAACCGGTTCCGCCCGGCATTTTTAGCCGAATACATGGCGTGGTCCGCTTCATCGATCAGGGTGTCCAGGTCCATCTCCCCGCGAAGTTCCGTAACGCCCACACTCAAAGTCACGAAAGCTACATCCGTTCCCACCTGCAGCGGGGTCTCACGCAATATCTGTACCAGGCGTTTCGCAACTCTTATGCCCTGCTGCAAGTTCGTTTCGGGCAGCAAAATTGAAAACTCTTCCCCGCCATATCGCCCCACAATATCCATTTCCCGCAAACAGTCTTTGATCAGATCAGTACATTGTTTTAATACCTCATCCCCCCGGTGATGGCCGAATGTATCATTAATTTTTTTGAAATGATCAATATCCACCATGATCGCGGTAAGCGGGTGGTTAAAGCGGCGGGCACGGCTGACCTCGCGCTGGGCCAGTTCAAAGAAGTGCCTCCGGTTGTTAATCCCCGTCAGAGGATCAATGGCCGCCAGCAAGCGATACTGTTCTTCACTCTTTCGCAAAGCTTTTTCAATGCGTTTCCGCTCGGCAATTTCTTTTTCCAGTTCAATATTTTTCAACCGGGCAATTTCAGCTTCCTTCTGCGCCCTTTCTGTCCGGTAAGCGACTTCAAGTGTCCGAATCTTCTGATCATTGATTCTGTCGGAAAGAGACTGCCGGGTGTCATAATACCTCTTACACTGATCCAAAGCGTTTTCAAAATTCCCAAGCGCCTGATAAATTTGTGAAAACCCTTTATAACATTCTATCAACAGGTTTTTATCTTTTAGCTGCTCAGAAAGTTGCTTTGCGGTTTGAAATATCTCCTGCGACTTTTCATATTCTCTTTTTTGCAGGTAGATTTTCCCCAGACCAACTAATGAACTGGCTTCTTCGTTTTTAAATCCGGCATTTTTGGACAGTTCAAAACTTTGCCGGAAACACTCTTCCGCCCGAACGCTATCCTCCTGGTTCAGATATTCATGTCCCATCTGTGTCAGTACATTCATCTGGATCAGTTTATTTTGAGTCTCCCGGCTGATCTTCAAACACCGCTCAAAAGTCTTTTTCGTGTTTTCATGATCTGAAAGCCCGACGTAAACACTGGTCATATTGCACAGGACAAAAGCTTCCAATGTTTTATTTTTTGTACCCAGAGCAATTTCCAGAACCTTTTCATATTCTTTCAGCGCATGGGAATAATTACCAATTAATAAATATACCGTGCCAATATTGAGTAGAACTTCGCCCTTAACATCCAAGAATTTCAAACTTTCGGACAGGGTAAGCGCCTCTAACAGAGTATCCATTGCGCTGGCATATTCATTAATCGCACAGTAGATTCCCCCAATATTCCGCAGCATAATGGCTTCTTTTTCCGCATCAGCGATTTTTCTGTAAAGAGAAAGCGCATCAAAAGATTGGTTTAACGCCAGTGAATAATTCCCAATATCCAGATTGACATGGGCAAGATTGCACAGACTGTCCGCTTTCCCCTTTAAATACGGCTCCTTTGCAAATCCATCCGTCGACGAAAGATGAAAAGCCTGCTCACTGAGCAGGATAGCCCGTTCCGGATCCACCAGCTCCAAATCCCATGCCAGTGCGTTTAAAGAATCAACCTTTTGACGAACTTCTTTCAAGATATTACCCCCCTGGCAAAATCCGAAAGTTTTCTCATCTGCAACCAATCTCTTTCCGACTCAATCATGGCCTGATAAAAAACCGTTCAGCCTTTCTTTCATTTTGAAAAACATCTCTCTGGCTGGCAAAACAAATTTAAATCAGCACAACCCGATTTACATCTACCTTGCAGTTAGACATTAATGCCAATTCTGATCTATAAAACTGGAATCCAGTTATTCCTGATGAGTAACCCCCTCCAAACTACCAATAGAGGAGAAATAACAATCTAAATCCATTAAAAACTAAAATTATTAAAAAATCATTAATTTATATCAGTATAGCCCGAATTGCAGGAAATTCAACACATACTCTCATAATCAGCCACCTCATACACTCCTGCTTTTCAGAATTTCAAAGCAGAAATTCTTTCCGGTTCGCTTCCGGCTTTTAAGAAAAGAAGGTCCAAAATACCGGACCGGTCTTATGAATAGGATCAAAACAGCGGAATCTGTCCCATAGTGGAAACTTGACCGCCTCCATCTTGCAGTTACACAAGAACCGTTGAATCGGCGGGATAATTGTTTGTTGTTGGCGATATAATTTATTCATGTCGACTCCTGCACGCATCCTCAAAGATACCTTCGGCTACAATACTTTTCTCCCTTTACAACGCGAAGTAATTGAAAATGTACTTGCCGGCCGTGACACCCTCGCCATCATGCCAACCGGCGGTGGCAAGTCCCTGTGTTACCAGATCCCCGCCCTCCTTCTGGACGGCCTGACTCTGGTTGTCTCCCCACTCATTGCACTGATGAAAGACCAGGTGGAGCAGCTGCGCGCCAATGGGGTGCCGGCCGTCTATCTGAACAGTTCCCTTTCGCCGGAGTCCTACCGGGAAAATATGGAATGGGTCCGGGACGGTTTCGTTAAATTGCTTTATCTGGCCCCCGAAACCCTTCTGACCCCGCGTATTTTTGAACTGCTTTCCGGTCTCAAACTTTCTTTGCTGACCATCGATGAAGCACACTGCATCTCCGAGTGGGGTCACGATTTCCGTCCCGAATACCGCCAGCTGGTCAGTGTGCGCCAGCGCTACCCTGAGGCCGTTTGTCTGGCACTGACTGCCACCGCCACCCCGCGCGTGCGCAGCGACATCAAAAACAGCCTCAATTTCTCCCAATCGAACGAGTTCGTTGCCAGCTTCAACCGGGGAAATCTGTACCTCGAAGTGGTTCCCAAAACCGATCCCATCACACAGACCACCCAGTTTCTGAAGCGTTTCAAAGATCAATCCGGGATTATCTATTGTTTCTCCCGCAGGCAGGTGGATGAGTTATCCGCGTATCTCACATCCAAAGGGTTCTCTGTGCGCCCCTACCATGCCGGTCTGGAGGATGCCGAGCGCCGCGCCAACCAGGAGGCCTTCATCCGGGATGATGTCCAGATCATTGTGGCGACCATCGCTTTCGGCATGGGGATCAACAAACCTAACGTCCGTTTTGTGATCCATTATGATCTGCCCAAGAGCATTGAAGGCTACTATCAGGAAATCGGCCGCGCCGGGCGGGATGGCCTGCCCGCGCACTGCCTGCTGTTATACAGCTACTCGGATGTTGCCAAACTGAATTACTTTATTGATCAAAAAGAAGGTCAGGAACGCCTCATAGCCTCGCAGCATCTGGACGCCATGGTACGGTACGCGGAAGATCAGCTCACTTGCCGCCGCAAGCCCCTGCTGGCTTACTTCGGCGAGGACTACACCGCAGAGAACTGCAAGAACTGCGACAACTGCACCGCCGCGCCCCCTGAACTGAGCGACATCACCATCCCCGCCCAAAAATTCCTTTCCTGCGTCGTCCGCACCGGAGAGAGGTTCGGCGCGGGGCATATTGCTGCTGTGCTGCTCGGTTCCGGAGCCAAAAAAGTGCTCTCTCATGAACACGAAAAGCTATCCACCTACGGTATCGGCACCGAACTGACCCAAAAACAGTGGATGCACCTTTCCCGCCAGTTGGTGCAGCTCGGCTACCTCGACCAGCAGGGCGGTTCCTTCCGGACGTTGAGTCTGACGCCCAGGGGCCGGGATGTGCTCAAGAAACGCACCACCATCATGGGGCAGCTGCAGGAAGCCGATGCCGCTGCCGGCAGCGGAAAGGCCAGCAAAACAGAGGTGAAATACAACCACGCCCTTTTCGCCCTCCTGCGCCGGAAACGCAAGGAACTGGCCGATGCCCTCGAGGTGCCGCCCTATGTCATCTTTTCGGACCGGACACTGGTAGAAATGTGCGCTTATTACCCGCAGTCTCCCGAAAGCCTGCTTAACATCAGCGGCGTTGGACAGATCAAACTGGAAAAGTTCGGCGAACCATTTTTAGAGGTCATCAGAAACTACTGCCAGAAACACAACCTCCGGGAAAAGGAAAAAGGTTCGCCGCGGCCGCAGCCGCGCCCGAAAAATGGCTCAGGAGGACGCACGACCCTGATTGGTGAAGCCTTCAATTCCGGTGAAAGCATCCAGGATCTGATGGAACAATATCAGGTCCGCAGGCGCACCATCCTCAACCACCTGTTGAAATTCGTCACAGCCGGGAACTCGCTTCAAAACAGCGGGGAGTTAAGCACACTCACATCCGTATCCCCCGGTGAACGGCAGGCGGTTATGCAGGCTTTTGAGGAACTCGGCACGGACTATCTTAAGCCGGTCTTTGATCAACTGGGGGGAACGATCAACTATGATGAACTGAAGGTTTTGCGATTGTTATATTTAAACAAAAGGAATCCGTCATAAGACCCGCGAATTCCGGTGGCAGCCGGACGGATTATTGAAAGAGATAAACTATTCCCAATCCACGGAAGAATAATGCCGCAGACGCTTGACCTGCCCGCGCTGCTTTTTCTCGGCCAGCCGGCGCGCTTTTGAAGACACGGATGGTCGGGTAGGCCTTCGTTTCTTTGGCTTTTCGAGTGCTTTCTGGACCAATGTGATAAGCCGCTGGGTGGCATCAAACCGGTTCTGTTCCTGCGTGCGGTAGCGTTTGGCTTCAATGATTAAAACCCCATCCTCCGTCGCGCGGCTGCCTGCCAGCCGGATCAAACGTTCTTTTACATCCGGCGCAAGGGAGGATGAATTACGGACATCAAACCGGAGCTGGACAGCGGACGCGACCTTATTCACGTTCTGCCCTCCTGGGCCGGACGCGCGGACAAAGTCGTATTGAATCTCGCTTTCATCAATCTTCACGGAGGATGTAATCTCAATCATGGATTAAGTATATCAGGTCAGTGCAAAGACATCCCAACGGGGAGTGTAAAACTTATCGTGGTTACCTACTTTTTTCAATTTACACTATGCTTTTAAACAGGATAATAGACACTTTTTGTCTATTATCTTATATAAAAATCACTTTACTTTCTTCTATTCTGTGATTTCCCTCCTTGTTTCACCATAGTAGCGACGCACAACTTCCGGGCTGGGAAGATTTAAAGAACTACGCATAGAAAGCGCATTTCTCTATATTTCCGTGTGATTCCGTAACTACAGCGACCAACCCGGTGGCCTCATTCCGGACCAGCCTGACCTCACCCCTCCTTCGTCACCACCTTCACCGAAACCGGTTTGTGGTCACTCGTCTTTTCCTTCTTATTGAGCGGCGCGTTAATCAGGTCGTGGATCTCATGCTCCACCATTCCCGCCTGGGAATCGATCCGCCAGGGCAGAGAATCATCCACCAGCCCCTGAGTGAACAGGATGTGGTCCAGCAGGATATGGGTCGGCCTGTCGGGATCCACAAAATCTTTAAAATCCACCGTCCAGCGCAAATCATCCGGGAAATCGAAAAGGGCATGGTTCAGGTATTTGCTGGCCGCAAAGATATCCCCCTGAACGTTCGAGATCAGGTCAAAGAAAAGATAGAGCTGCTCAAAATATTCTTTTCCCGGCCCATCATTGAGGTCTCCCATCACGAAGATGGCCGGTTTCTCCAACTGTTGGAACTTGGCATCGATATACTGGCGCACATTGGCGGCCTCGGTGGTCATCTTGATCCGGGCTTTCAGCGCATCACGGATGAATTCCTCCCGCTCGGTTCCCCCCGCGTTCCACATGCTTTCCCCGCGGTTAACAAATTTGCTTTTGAGGTGCAGCCCAATGAATTCCACCCGGAAACCGTTCCAATCCAGCACCAGCACCTGCGGATGCCGGTAATGGCGGTGGCGCACCTGCTCAAATTCTCCCCAGAAGTGAACATCCCAGCTGGTGCTGGTGAAAGCATCCCAGGTATCTACGGGCAGCAGGGAAGCCATCCCGGAGAGGTTTTTGCGCACCAGGAACCACATCCATTGGCTGCCGCTTATCCCATAACGGCCATCGCCTGCCTTAACCGCCTGCCATTTCCCACCCAGCAGGTCATTCGCAAACGAATCAATGCTCTCCTCTCCGCACGGCCCTTCCACCAGACACAAAATATCTGGATCCATCCATTCGATCTCTTTCACGACCGCATCACGGCGGGCTTCTTCCGCCGCACTGGGAGCCTCTTTCAACAAGCGTTCCAGGTGTTCCACATTCCAACTGGTAATCTTAAGGTTTCCCATTTTTCCTCCTGTGCCTGCGAATGCCGGGCGGCCGCCCGGTCGGAAAAAAACTTTCTCGATACATTCATTATAGGATTCCTGAAATGAAAAGGGAATATCCGGATCATTCCCTGTGCAGAGTCCAAAAACACCGCCCGGAGGATCCGGAGCGGTGTTGATTTTTCAAAAAAGATTTCACTTCCCCCCAATTCCCCTGAACGCAGCAAAAAATCTCCGGCAGCCCGAAAGCAGCGCAGAGATTCTTCTTTCCCTGCAGCCGCTTAGAGCAGCACACAGGGAATCGTTGTGTTTTTCAAATCTCAGTTTGAACTCTCCACCGGATAGCCGGCCTCCTGCCAGGGCTGAAAACCGCCCAGAATAGGGGTCACATTATCAAAGCCATTGTCTTTAAGGATTTGCGCCGCACGGGCGCTCGATTCTTCAGCCGGTCAGGTACAGTAGGGGATAATCCAATCCGAAGGCTCCAGTTCATCCACCCGGCTGTCCAGCTCCGTCAGCGGGATGGATAAAGCGCCGGTGATATGCGCGGCCTGATAAGAACCGGCGCTGCGGACATCCACAAACACCGCCGTACCCATATCATAGGCAGTTTTTGCGTCCTTAAGGGTAACCCGCTTGATATCCGAGGTTTCCCCCAGAACGGTCACCAATTTGGGCCCCGTCGAATTGTCGGAAGGAGGTTTCCAAAAAGACAGGACCATTACTGCGGCGACAATCACCACGCCCAAAGCAATGATCCAGATCGGCCAGATCCTTTTTTTATTTTGGCTTCTATGTTTCTTCTTGCGTGACACCGTAATCTCCTTACAACCGGCACCATGAACCGATAGCTTTTTAACGCCGTCTGAAATATACTTTTATTGCTATATAAGACAAATTATATCTTATATAGCAATAAATAAAAGCCTCCTGATAAAGGTTTGATGAACTTCCCCTCTCAAAACGATGGCCGGTTGGGGTCAGGGACCGATCCGGCGTCAAAGGAATTTACCCCGCGCAGTTTAAAAAAGAGAAGCTGCGGTGAAGCAGCTCCTCTTGTCTGTCGAAAATATCGATCTTTACGATCTAACGACCGTACATATTGTCATAATCGGTAATCGAGGCCTGGACAACCTTTTCAGCGTGCTCGCAGCCGTAGATTCCCTCAATGGTCATCGGGTTATCTTTGCCGAACACCAGCTTATAGGTTGCAAAATAGTGCCGGATGCGTTCAATCATTAAAGTCGGCAAATCCTCAATATCGTTCACGTTTCCCCAGAAACTGTCGTTCTTGAGAACTGCGATGATCTTGTCGTCCGCTTCTCCGCCGTCAATTGCCTGAATCCCCCCCACTACGCGTGCCTGAAGGATGATTTCCGATTTGGAAATTGGCCGTTCGCTGATCACGCAGATATCCAGCGGATCTCCGTCGCCCCGCTCCGACTTAGGAGATAATCTCTTGATCTCATCGCCACAATAAGTCTGGGGAATAAATCCGTACAAAACCGGCGGCTGGGAAGAGGTTCTTTGCGGGCGATCGACTCGTAAGTAACCGGTTTCTTTATCAACTTCATACTTCACCAGATCAAAGGGGGTGATCTCAATATAAGCATGTACAACGCTTGGCGGGTTTGGGCCTACTCCCAGACCGTGCCAGGGATGGGGTCTCCAACGATAAAAAGGACTTGGAAAATTCATCACTCTCCTCCTATTTTCTCCTTCATTTTGCATTTGGATATTACCTCTCTTTTCAAATTGCGAAACCAGGACAATCCATAAGTACATTATAAGCTCAGAAAGTCATTTTCGAAACAAAATCTGTCTGCACATATTTTCAGTCGAAGCATATAAACGGCCAGGCACACCCGTGCCTGGCCCCAATCTACACCAACCACCCCACTTCATCCCAATCCACCCGGCCGGAGGCGTTGAATTTAACGCCTTCTTCCTCCAGAAGTTGGCGCTGAAGAGATGTGCCGATTCCATCTCCATGCACACTGATCTTTCCCTGACTGTTGATGACCCGCTGCCAGGGGACATCCGATCCGGACCTGAGCGCCGACATGGCATACCCCACCATCCGCGGCGTGCAGCCTCCCACAATGCGGGCAATCTGTCCATACGAAGCGACCCTGCCGGGTGGGATCTGCCGCACAATGCTGTAAATTCGTTCATACAGCGGACGTTTTTCCGATTTCTTTCCGTTCATCTGCATCTTCCCCGGACCTGCACAAGGCATTAGCCAAACTCTGCTTTGCCCCTGCCCTTCCTCCTCTCCCCGGATATAAAAATCACCGCCGAAGCAGACGCATGAGCGCAGCTGCCGCCCCCAACCCGACCATCAGCACCGCCCCGCTGCCGCAAATCAACCCATTGGGAGAAGAAGTGGTCTCTTCCTCCTCCTCACAATACACTTCATCCGTCCAGCGGTCCGGATCATAAGGGCATTCCCAATCCTTCTCCTCAACATCATCGGGTTTTGCCTTCCAGCGTGCCGGCAGGATGCAGGAATCAACATCTTCCACAAACGCGCAGCGCCGGGCCACTTTGTTGATGACCATATCGCTGCAGTCTCCATGGACTCCGCTGTGCCCTTCGGTGCAGCAGAATTCATTCTTAAAATGGGTGCAGATGGGTTCAATTTCCACCAGAGTGTAATCGGCCGGGCATACCGCGGATGGAGAATACCCCAACACCTCCCAACCCTCTGGCGGGTTACAGTCCATGCACTCATCCCCGCCAAAAATCTCGGCGCACTGCTGGGTCTCGTGATTGACCACCACTTTAGGCGGCGCAGGAGCCGCTGTAACGTGCTCCCAGGATGTCACAACACCCAGCAAGACCAAAATAACAACCGCTGCTGACCATACTTTCGATCTCATCTTTTGCCCTTCCCTTTTCCTTGAAGCATGATTTTGTTCAGGTAAAACCATACGGCGGCAATGGCCTGATACTTCGATTATAGGGAGAACTTCAGCAAAAGAAAATCCCCCAGCCGGATTGGCCTGCGGGGGGATCGCAAATGACTCAAGTTGCATCTCAGGGGCTAGGATTTACACAAATTCTTTGACAGCTTCTTTTAACGCTGCTAGGGCTTTCTCCATCAAGTCCGGGTCCGCCTGAGAGCCCATGTGCCCCAACCGGAAAATCTTACCGGCCAGCGGGCCATAGCTGCCGCCCACTACCATGCCTTGCCGGCGCAGGCGGGTATCCAGTTCCTGCCAGGAGAGCCCTTCGGGAATGTTCACTGCGGTCACGGTCGGTGAAGAGACCGCCTCGGGTCTGGGGAAAAGCTCCAGCCCCATTCCCTGGACTCCCTCGCGGCACATTGCGGCCACTTTTTCGTGCCGGGCAAAACCATTTGCCAGACCTTCCCGCAGAACTTTTTCGGTGCCCGCATAAGTTGCCGCCACCCCTGCCCAGTTTGGTGTATACGGAAAGTAGAACTGCTCCTGCGCGGTCTGGAAAGGCAGCAAGGCATCATAACCGGCATAGTTCACTTCCTGAATGATCTCCCAGGCGCGTTCGCTGACGGCCACATAAGCCATGCTGGGCGGCACGGCCAGGCACTTCTGGGACCCGCCCAAAGCAAGATCAACATGCCATTCATCCGTCAGGACCGGCGTGCCTGCGGCACTGGCGACCGAATCCATATATAACAGCGGCACGCCGTGCTTTTCCTTTAACCGCCCCAGCTCCGCAATGGGGTTCAACGTGCCCGAAGGTGTTTCGCAATGCACTACCGTGATCATCTTGGGCTTGAATTCGACAATAGCTTGCTCAACCCGCTCCCAGTCATGGAGGGTCTCATCATACCCAAACCCGACCACTTCCACTTCCGCGCCAATGCTTTTCGCCAGATCCCCCATCCCAAAGCCGAAAACACCGGTCGCCACCGCCAGAACGCGGTCGCCGGGAACAATACAGCTCTTCATGGCCCCCCACAGTGCCAGCATACCTTCCCCGGTCTGAATCACGACGCGATTCTTCGTGCCAAAAATCTTTTGCAGATTGGCCTCCGTCCGGTTATACAGATCCAGAAATTCAGGCTCCAGGTCTGAAGAACCATAATTGATCTGATACGCTTCCAGAACTTCTTGGGCCACCTTTACAGGGCCGGGTACCATGGGGATCGGATAGGTTTGCATTACAGCTCCTTACAAATAAAAGATTTTTTGCTTCTCGCTCGCACTCGGGAAGGCTCATACCGTGTAGGGTGATTTAACTACTGGACCGTCGTTGAATCTATTATAACAAGCACAGCAAACAATAAAATATCCCTTTTAAGATAAAAAACCCACAGAACACTGTCTGTGGGTTGAATGAATATGAAACAGGCGCCAAAGACCAGGCGCGTGGGCAGAGCCCGCTGGCAGATTGCTGCTCAGAAGCGCAGGCTAAAACCTGAAGTGTCATCCATAAATAGATCGTCCGGCATACTAATGTTCAGATTGCAGTCCGACAAAGCTGATCGCGACGAACATCGAGACAATAATTCCAACTACGACATATAAGATGAGAGCCATGGTGGACCTCCTTAACCATCCTGTGCTCCATTGTGTGAAAAAATCACACCGAATGGATACTCTATATAAGATATAACCCCAGACAGTCCCAATAGTGACTGCCCGGCGTGGGGTCAATCTCGATTAATTTGTGGGGAAAAAAGCGTTACCGTTGTAACCTGGGTCCCGGTAATGGATGTTCCCCCAGCGGTGATTCTAAACATTGTTTCATTAAATACATTATAACGCAGTATGCTTCTAAATCACCAAACAGTTGTGAAAGGTTCCAATCCGGATCGTACCCCGGGTTGCCAGATTTCCTTTTTTCCAAAACGAACCCTTACATCTATATATACGCCACAGGTGGTTAAAAAGTTCCGGAATTAAAGGAAATTCATCCATTTTGGTCTGACGGCTGGGATTAATGAAACCGGGTAGCCCTCCGGAGCATTCCGCAGACGGAAAAGAGGCCGGCGGAAATCCGCCGGCCTCCTCCTATTCTGATGGATCTTTAAAATTTACGGGCAGGAACCGTTTACGGAATAAGCCGCAGGGTGTGGGCAATTTCCGTCAGCAGGTCCAGATCTCCGCTGCCGCTGAGGGTCAGGTATTGGTCTCCAATGGTCGTGAACAGGGAGAAGCTTTGCAAACCATCGGCGCCCTGGACAATAAACTGCGCGGCAGGCCATTCTCCATTCAGGTTAACACGTTCTTCGGAGAGAATTTCGATCCCCGAAGAATCCCAGGCCAGCTTGCGCTGGTCAAGATAAGCTTCCAGGTCATTCTTTGGGTCCCACAGGTTCACGATGAGGGATAAAACGGTCTCTCCGGTGGGGATGCCTTCAACACCATCCCCCGGCTGCCAGTTCCAGGAATAAAACTGGACATAATATCCGCGGGATTGCCTCTCACCACCATCAAAAGCCCAGCCGGCAGGATAATCAAACTCAAAACCGGCCGCTTCATCCCGGTAGGTTGCTGCATCGAAAGAAATCGGCGGTTGTGTTGGTTCGGAAGTATGGGTTGGGAGGGGGGGATTTGTGGGAGTGCTTGGTGGGAGGGTAGCTGTTTCCGGGATGGCGGTTGGAAGGGCAGGCTCAAGGGTAGGCTCAAGAGTGCTCTTCCCGGCCGATGAGCCGCATGCGGTCAGTCCCAGAGCAAGGGCCAGTAAACAAAATTTCTTTAAAACGGTCGTTTTCATGGTAAACCTCTAAAAATGTAAGGTCGATAAGAAACGTTCTGTTATTCTGACGCCGGATGGAGTGGATTGGTTCCCGGCAGTTTTGAATACCGGGAACCTAATCTTCCTGATGGATCGCACCCAATCTTGCAGCTAGGTCGTAATACCGTTTGGCTTCCTCCGGATGACCCAGCAGTTGGTGGGATTGCCCCATATTCAGGAACAGCGATGGGTAAAACGCCCGGACTTGGTCATCGGCAGCGGCATTCGCCCGCTCCAGAGCAATCTGATTCCAGCGGAGCCTTTCTTCCGGATCCTCCTGATGGCGGGCAACATAGTGAGCAGCCACGCAGGCCTCAAAATCATCTTGTGCGGCTTCCCAGGCCTGCCGGTAGAGGGCTTTGGCTTCGTCAATCCGGCCCTTAAATTCAGCCTGAGTGCCTTCAACGCAGAGTTTTACAACCGGGTTGTTGGGGTTCATAATATACCTGCTTTAAAGAGAACCGGATCGGCCGGCCCCCTCCAAAGAATGCGTACCTGCATCTGCCATCATACCCCGCTTTCCGGCTCCCGGGCATTGGAAATTGAACCATTGCCCTGGCGAAGAAACGCCCGGACGCGGACCGCCACTTTCGCGATCTCGGCTTCCCGGCCCCTGGGCGCGTCCGGCCAATCATCCACTCTGGGCCCCCAATATTCCCGCGGCGCTCCGGGGTACCTGCCGATCACATGGACATGCACATGCGGCACGCCGTCCCCGATCACAAAGGCATAAACGTGTTCCATTCCCTCGGTGTGCATCAGGGCCCGCGCGACCCGGCTGGTATACAGCCCGATAGCCTGGGCCTCCGCTTCGGTCAGGTCCGCCAGCTCCGGCACATGCCGTTTGGGTTCGATAAAGACATGCCCCAGATAGTGGTCCTGCTCATCCCCGTAAAGCTGGGCATGCGAGATAAAGAGCAGCGCATCCTCATAGATAGCCCCGCCGGACAGGGCGGCCTCGCCGCGGTGCTTGCGGCACACCAGACAATCAGCCGGTGAAGGACTGTTCATTTGTAGCCTCCTGAAGCCTGAATCGGGATAAGAATAGCTCTTAACAACTTGCGTTAATGAAGGAGCAGGTCAGCAAGATGATTTGATCTGACGCCACGGAAGTAGGGGCCTGGATAATAATCGTACCGGCAATTAACCCAATTATGGCAGTAATTGCAGCAGGACGCATCTACCTCTGCCATAATTGCCAAACCTCCCAATCGGATTTCGAGAAATCCCAATCCGCATAAATCGCAACACCTTGAATGGTACTGTCATCCGTTAATCCGCTGCACACTCCTGCCAGGCCATTTTCGAGGTTCTCTACAGCAGGCCAATGTGAGCGGGTCTTTTCCTGCGAAACTGAAATGCCAATAAGTAATTCTACATCAACATTTTCCAAACTATTGCTGATTCCTTTGGCCTGCTCACGTACCCAGAATCGGTATAAAGCAGGGTGGAAAGTGTAACTATCATAAGACATTGTGACAATTTGCTGCACTCGCTGGCCAATTTCTCGATAGTACGGCCCCGTCCAGCGGAAATCCCTGAGAAGCGGTAAGACATTCAGACTCTGTGGAACCCAGTGACTACCGGCAATACTTAAGATCTTATCTTTTCCAATTTTTTGCCGGACTTCATCCAATAAATTTAAAAAATCATTATCATTGTTCTGGACCGTTTCAGCATTGATATGCACACCATCAAAGCCAAATTCTTCCGTTAAATCACCCATGAATCGAACAATTTGTTGGCGGGTACCCGGTTCAGATAAATCAACCCAACCCTGAACACCGATCGACCGGTTATTGGTGAGTGGCAAACCAACCCAGGCCAACAAGTGAGTATTTTTGTTAAATCTTCGAAATGCCTTTATAAACTCACCGGCATAATTGTAGGATGAATTGAACGAACCGTCCGGTTTAAGGTAGGACACATACAAAAAAAGATACTGCAAACCGCGAGAATCCGCACTTTCAGCAAAGTGTCTGACTGCTGTTTCATCAACAGGATCGGAAACCCAATCTACGCTTACCCAGGCAGCATTTTGTTCGAATTTACAATCGGGGTCGGATAAATCAGATGGAGTCCAGAGCCAAAACAATACGGAAAAGCACGATATAACCAAAGAACTGATAAATATATGCCTTCGATGTAATTTTTTCATGTGTTTTCATTGCAGTGAAAAAACCAATCAAAATTGTTCAGAAATACGTTAAATGCAGAAGCACATTATTTTGATCAGCTCCGCCTCATTTCTCCCAACAAAACTATTGTAGAACAGCTTCAGGATAAAAACAACCGGACCAAAGCCCGTCTCCGGGGATGTCTTCCGGCAGGGCAAAATGCTACTTTAAACGGTTCGATCAAAGTGAATAAACTTCCCACACAACCTATTGACTTAATAGAATATTTGTTCTATAATAGAGAAAAGTTATAAATTAGGTTGTTTATTTGTTCTAAAGGAGCATAAAATGAACCTCTCAAGCGCTCGTTCATCCATCCGGAGTCCTTTCAAATCACTCAAAAGGATTTCTATCCAACCCGGAACCTTATTCGGCATCATCATCCTGACCGCCCTGGCCGCCTTTGAAATGTTCAATTACAGCACCACCGACTTTGCTCTGCGCGATCTGTTGGGCAATTTAAAGTTTGCCGGGATCCGCTGGGCAACCATCCTCACCATTGCCTTTTGCGGCATTGACTTCGCAGGTATCGCGCGGCTGTTTACCCCGGAGCAGGGTAATGAAGAACCCAAAGAAGTCTGGTATCTCTTTGGCGCCTGGCTGCTGGCAGCTACAATGAATGCCATGCTCACCTGGTGGGGCGTTTCCATGGCCATCCTGACCCATAATGTCGAAAGCGCGGCCGTCATGGATAGTGAAACCATCACCAAGGTGGTGCCGGTATTCGTCGCGATCATGGTCTGGGTGATCCGCATTCTGATCATCGGCTCGCTTTCCATCGCCGGAGATCGTCTGATCTGGCACAACCGCCAGCCTTCAAGATCTTCCTATCAGCCCAAAAATTTGTCACAGCGGTCCGCCGCCACCGGAGCCTCCTCCCGGGTATCCCGGCCGGTCGGGCTGTCTGCATCCTCCAACCGTTCCGCCTCTCGCCCTTCTGTGCGTCCATCCGTTTCTGTTGATACAGGTCCTTCGCATCCTGAGCCCACCTATCACAGTCTGCAAATGAGTTCAAAATCCGACGGCTCAGGACAAAACAATAACCAGGGTTACCGGCGCTTCTGAGAGTTTGAACGGTCTTGACAAGGGGCTGTCCCAAAAGTAATTGGGACAGCCCCCAAAAAATTTAATATAATAGAGGGGATGAAAACACAAATCTTCAAACCATACACACAGAATCAACCCATGTTGTTGCCGCCGAATCTGGAAGAGATGATTCCGGAAA
>JAHDQE010000019.1 GCA_018433975.1 Ornatilinea sp.
CACAGGCTGTTCACAGCTTCTTCATATCGCTGTTGTATCCTATAGCTACTGATATAAAACAAATAGGACCTCTGTATGAGGAAGGAGCTTAGAAATGAAAAAGACAATTTTAGCAGGTTTATTGGTTATGGTTGCGGTGGCTGCGCTTGGTACGGCTGATGTGGTGTTTGCTCAGGGACCGAATACCGATCCCGTTGTTCCCGGTACGGGTGTGGGTGTTGGCGGACGCGGTGTGGGTCTGCGGCAGTATGCCGACCCGATTGGTCGCATGGGCGATCCCGATGTGGAAGGCCTGGGGCTGCTGGAAGACGGGCAGATTGCTTATGCCGCCCAGGAACTGGGCCTCTCGGAAGAAGAGATTGAAGCCCGGCTGGATGCAGGTGAAACCCTGGCAGGTATTGCGGTATCGATGGGTGTGGAAGACTACGTATCTTTTGTAGAAGCAGCCCGTGATTATGCCCGCGATCAGGTTCTGGCAAGTGGTGTGGAAATCCCCGGCTGGACCGGTGGAATGGGTTTCAACGGGCAGAATGAAGCGCCCCGCTACAACCTGGAAGACTGCGATGAGCCGTTGTATCTGAACAATGACGGAACTCTGGGACAGGCCGGGATGGGACGCGGACGCTGGAACCAATAATCGTATTGTAACCAACAAAGCAGCAGGGCGGCGCAATGCCGCTCTGCTGCTTTAAACTCCTTATACCTGACGGGCATCACTCTTGAAGCGGGGTGGTGTTCTTATTATTATGGAGATAAGCTCCGTGGAGAGGAGGCAAATGTGCAAAAATCCGAGAAAGTGCTCCGTGAACTGCTGTCGCTGGCGAATGTGGAGGTGAACGGCAGCGCCCCGTGGGATGTTCAAGTCCATGATGAACGGTTTTACGACCGGGTTTTGAGCAACTCGTCCCTTGGCCTGGGAGAATCCTATATGGATGGGTGGTGGGATTGCCCCGCGATGGATGAATTCATCAGCCGGGCGCTCAAAGCACATCTGGATGAAAAAGTAAGGAGCGATACCCGGTACCTCTACCAGTCCATTCGGGCGAAATTGATGAACCGGCAGTCTTCTTCCAGGGCTTACGAAGTGGGAATCAGACATTATGATCTGGGCAACGACCTCTACCGGGCAATGCTCGACCGGCGCCTGAATTACACCTGCGCCTACTGGAAGAATGCCGGAGACCTGAACGAAGCCCAGGAAGCCAAACTGGAACTGGTGTGTAAAAAGATCGGCGCGAAGCCCGGTATGAAGATCCTGGAGTTGGGCTGCGGATGGGGAAGTTTTGCGAAATACGCGGCGGAGAAGTACGGCGTCTCGGTGGTGGGGGTGACAGTCTCAAAAGAACAGGTAGCTCTGGGCATGGAATTGTGTAAAGGTCTGCCCGTGGAATTGAGATTGCAGGATTACCGGGAAGTGCAGGGGAAGTTTGACGCGGTGATTTCGATTGGCATCATGGAGCATGTGGGGTATAAAAATTACCGCACCTACATGGAGGTGGTCAACCGCTGTCTGAAAGAAGACGGCATTGGCTTTGTGCACACGATTGGGGGGAACAAAAATATTACCCACGGCGAGCCGTGGACCGACCGGTATATCTTCCCGAACGGGATGCTGCCTTCCATTGCCCAGCTTGGGGCGGCCATGGAAAACCTGTTCGTGATGGAAGACTGGCATAACTTTGGCCCTGACTACGACCGCACGCTGATGGCCTGGCACGACAATTTTGAAAAGGCCTGGCCCGCTCTGAAGCAGAAATATGGAGACCGTTTTTACAGAATGTGGCGTTACTACCTGTTGAGCAGCGCGGGCGGTTTCCGCGCCCGGAGCCAGCAGTTGTGGCAGATCGTTTTCACCCGCATCGGAACACCGCAGCCGGACTGCCGGTTCAGTTGAGGCCGTGTGATGGAGCAAGTGGATGCCCTCATTGTGGGCGGCGGTCCGGCGGGCGCGGCCTGCGCCTGGAAATTGGGACAGCACCGGGCGGACTTCCTGCTGCTGGACAAAGCGGTTTTCCCGCGGTTTAAACCCTGCGCGGGCTGGATCACCCCGCAAGTCCTGAAAGACTTGGAGCTTAACCCCGCAACCTACCCACACAGCCTGACACATTTCACCCGGTTTGAGGTTTTCATTAAGAATTTTCACTTTAAACCGCGCACCAACCAGTATGCCATCCGCAGGTTTGAGTTTGACAACTGGATATTGCAGCGCTCCAAATCCAGAATGGTGAATCACGCGGTGAAGAAAATTCGCTTTGAGGATAACCGCTACATTGTGGATGATGTCTTTTCGGCAAAATACATTATCGGCGCGGGCGGGACGCACTGCCCGGTCAACCGGACCTTCTTCGGAAATGATCCGGAGCGGAAAAGCGGGCCGTTGATTGTTGCACAGGAGGAAGAATTTATTTATGATTACTCCGATGCGCGTTGTTATCTGTGGTTCCTGCAAAATGGGCTGCCGGGCTATGCCTGGTACGTTCCGAAGGCCAACGGATATGTGAACGTGGGAGTGGGGGGCAGCGAGGCCGGATTGAAAGCAAGGGGAGATATCCTGCGGCGGCACTGGATGCTGCTGGAGGAAAAGCTGGATGAAATGGGATTGGTCAGGGGCCATGCCTATCAACCGGTCGGGCATTCCTACCATCTGCGCGGGAAGGCCCCCGTGCTGCGGCGCGGCAATGCTTTTATTGTCGGAGATGCCGCCGGGCTGGCAACGGTTGACATGGGAGAAGGGATCAGCCCTGCCATCCAGAGCGGTCTGCGGGCTGCGGAAGCGATCCTCTCCGGGGTGGAATATTCGGTCCGCTCCATCCCTAAGTATTCTTTTCCCTCAATCCTCGGACTGAGGTGATCTTTTGTTTTGGCCTGACCGGCACCGTCCCCGGGCCTGTTCTGCTGCTTTCCCGACCTGTCCGTTGGACATTCCAAACACTTTTTTTTGGGGTTAGCCTGAAAAGCTAACAACTCTGTAAAGTCGTGGAAAAGGATTTTCGTTTAGAATGTAAAGGAGGCAAAACTGCCGTCAGTTTTGCCTGTGTCATTATTCCATATTCGTGAAAGCCCGCGCCGTAAAATTGGATATCACTGGAGGGACTTATGTCCATGAGGGGACTGAAGGAAATATTTAATCTCAAACTGAGCCAAATCCTGGGAAGTGTGTTTGTTCTGATAGCCCTTTTACTGGGAGGTTATGCCGTTCTGGCCAGCTATCTGGATCTGACGACGTTGATCACCAGCCCGATTGACTCGGATGATTATGGAAATGGGACTTCCGTGATCTCCAGCTTATCCAACCTTGGCGAACGGGTAGCATTTGATTCTTATGCGACCAACCTGATGGATTACGACTCGGGTTTCCCCGGCAGCCAGAGCGACCCGGATGGGTATTCCGATATCTTTATGTATGACACCACCAATAACGGTGATATCCTGATGCAGGAACTGACGATTGGCTCAGACGGTAATTCGCTTTATCCGGCCACCAATCGATTCCCCGATAACTATGACCGGTATATCACCTGGTCTACATCCAATCCAACTGAATGGAAGGATATTGAGGATTGGGATGGACGCTATGTTGCTTTTCAGTCCAAATCCACTCACTTTGACGAGATGTCCCTGTCCGATCCCAGCCCCTACTGGGATATTTTTCTGTATGATCGGGGCTGCAATGATCTGGAATGCGGGGCCTTTGAAGAGGTTCCCCAGATTTACCCGGTCTCCGTGGCCTATGATTCCGAACAGGATGCGGACGCGAACTCCGGTAATGTAGGCGTGCTGTCATCGTTTCTGGATTCCGATCATCTGGGGCATATTGCTGCCAACACGGTTCACGCGGGCGTGGCCGTGTATACCCGGGTACCGTCCTCCTCGCTGACGATTCCGCAGCCCGTGGTCGTTTTTGAATCGAATGCCACCAACCTGGTCTCGCCGGGCACTTCCAGTGGAACCCGCCACATTTTCACCCGTGACGTACTGGGCTCGCCGCCCACTACCACCCTGCTGACACGAACGCCTTCCGGCACCGAGGCTAACGGCGATTCAACCCATCCTTCGGTCTCTCCAGATGGACGCTTTGTGGCTTTTGTATCTTACGCCACCAATCTTGTGCCCGGTGTGAATACCGGCGGCCTGCCGCAGATTTATCTGCTGGACCGTGACGCGGATGGCGACGGCATTTTCGATGAGTTTGGCCTTGCCAACAACCTCCCCGGCACAGGCGATACGCCGGATGACGGGTGGGATACCCGCATTTACATGGTTTCGCGGGTTGCCAGTTCGAACGGCGCGGCACAGGGGGCGGCGGGAAATGACGAATCCTGGAACCCTTCCATCACCTTTGTGGACGCTCCCGGCACGGTGTCCGATGCGGTGTATGTATCTTTCCAATCTTTTGCCAGTAATTTTATCGATGTGTTTGACGACCAGGCGGATTTAAACAACGCAGTGGATGTATTCCTGTACACCCTCCTGCCGAACCTGAGCGAGGGCGCCACCAACAAGCATTCAATGTATATGGTGTCCCGCGCTTCCGGACTGCATGGGGTGCAGGGTAACTTCCACTCGCTTTCCCCGGCTATTTCCAGCAACGGCCAGGTGATTGCTTTTACCTCCTATGCCACCAACCTGATCAAAGGCGATACCAATTATTTCTGCGAGTTTTCCATTGACGGACAGACCCGCACCAATTGTCCGGACGTGTTTGTGCGCAATTTTGACGTCAAACAGACCTGGCGGGTTTCGGTGACCAATGACGGCGAGCAGCCGTGGTACAACTCGGCGCTGCCATCCATCAGCGGGGTGGGGCGGTATGCTGCATTCACCAGCTATGCCGACCTGCGGCCCGGTCACTATGGCGACCAGACCAGTTCACTCCAGATTTATGTCCGCGATCAGGGTGAATATGTCGGCAGCCCGAACATCCAGCCCAGCTCCGGTGATTTCTATACCTCCGTGGGGCAGCCGGTGTGGATCACCTTCACCCTGGACTTCCTGCAGGACGCGCCGCTGCAAATTGCCAATGGGGTTGACAGCCTCATCACCATTGACGGCACGGATGCGGCTTATTTTGAAGTGGTGAGCGATACCTGTTCCAATAACTCTTTCGTCAAGGGGCAGCAGTGTACTTTTGCGGTGCAGTTCACCCCGACGGACCAGCTCGGCAAAAAGGCCCGGGCCAAGATCCCGATCAGCGACAGCCGCGGGAACCTGTATATCTCTCTGCGCGGGTTTACTATTGTGCGTTACATTCCATTGATGGGACCGTAGGCCACGGTAAGTGTATTTAATGAAGAACTAAACAGCCTCAAGCACATGCCTGAGGCTGTTTTTATGATTTGTGTTTTGTCCCCAGGGCGGGTAGGCGGGAAAGGCGGTATTGAAGGTTTAAACTTTGAGCAGACTGGCCAACAGGGGAACGGCACCACGGACTGCGCGGGCACGGTGGCTGAGCTGGTTTTTCTGGGCCATGCTGAGTTCTGCCATAGTTTTTCCCAATTCGGGGATCAGGAAGATCGGATCGTAGCCGAACCCGTTTGTGCCGCGTTCTTCGGGGATGATCTCGCCGGGACAAATCCCCTCGCTGAAGTGCAGGCTGCCGTCGGGTGCGGCGATGGCTACCGTGCAGCAGAAACGGGCCGCCCAGGGGCGGGGGAGCCCGGCCAGGTTCTTGAGCAGGTATGCACGGCGGTCGGCGTCTGTAGCCCCGGGTTGGGGTGCATAGCGGGCCGAATGCAGGCCGGGTTTGCCATCCAGAGCGGCCACCTCCAACCCCGAATCATCCGCCAGGGTGAGCAGGCCGCTGGCCTGGTAGTAGGCGCGGGCTTTCAGGGCAGCATTTTCGGCGTAGGTCTCTCCATCCTCAAGCACATCCAGATTCAAGCCCAGATCTCTGGGCAGAAGAAGCTTTAAATGAGTCCGGAGGTCGCCAATCAAATCCTGAATCTCGGTTAGTTTCCCCGGATTTGAACTGGCTATTAGTAATGATTTCATAACAAATATTAATCTCCATTTTTATGAATAAAATCATATAAACTTGACTATACTTACCCATTATGCTATAATTCTGTTGATCTCATTATAGTATAAGTTGTGTAAAAATATTTTTATTGTGAATCAAAAATTACATTACCCACTGCGGATCAACATCGGTTTTCTGTTAGGACAGGCCGTTGGAACATACCGCGATTTCGAATTTGAATTACCACGCCTGGATTTTTCCCCTGATTTAGAGGTACAAGCTTTTGAGGGAATGGCGCGTTTTAGCCGTGCCCAGCAAGGTTTGTTAGTAAAGGGGGACTTTAGAGCTCAAATTGAGGCTCAATGTGTTCGTTGTTTGGCAGGCTTTTTGCAACCTATCCATACGATGTTTGAAGAGCTCTATGCTTTTAAAGAGAGCAATACAGATGAATCGAATCTGATTGTTCCGTTTGATGGGCATATTGATTTAGAACCGCTGATCCGGGAGTATTTTTTGGTAGAAATTCCGATTAGCGCTTTATGTAAACCGGATTGCAAAGGGCTGTGTCCAATTTGTGGAGAAGACTTGAACCAACGCACTTGTGAACATGTGAACATCGAGGAACCCGAACAAGGCTAAACCACACCCGGTTTGTTCAAAAATTTTACCGGGACGAACATACCAAGGAAGGGCAACACAGGCGAACAGCCTGATGTCCGGTTGCAGGCATAATTAGGAGGGTTTCATTGGCTGCTTTGAGTAGGCACAGGACAAACACCGAGATCATGAATATGCTGCTGGAAAAGGCGGATGTTCATGGTTATTTGACGACGGAAGATCTGATTGAGGTTTATCCCGACGCCAGTGCAGATTCCGAAACCTTGAACACGGTTGTAATGATGCTCCAACATAGTGGCGTGGACATCGTTGATGAAGAAGGTTTCATGGGGGACATGGGAGAAAAAGAGGATGATCTTGACGAAGCATTAATCACCGATATGGACCCGCTGGCGGACTTATCTCATGTTTCCACCAGTGACACCGTCGGATTATATATGAAGGAAATGGCCCAGGTTCCCCTGCTTTCGGTGGATGAGGAAGTGGAACTTGCCAAATGTATTGAACAGGGCGGCTGGGCCCATAAAGAGTTAGAAACGTTGAAGGAGTGCTGTACGCCGGAAAAACGTGAGGCGCTCCAGCGCGTGATTGACGAAGGGCTTTCTGCCCGCGACCATCTGATTAAAGCCAATACCCGGCTGGTGGTGAGCATTGCCAAGCGCTACATCGGGCGTGGGGTGCCGTTCCTGGACCTGATCCAGGAAGGTAACCTGGGCCTGATGAAGGCGGTGAAAAAGTATGAATACCGGCGCGGTTTCCGGTTTTCGACCTACGCCACCTGGTGGATCCGCCAGACGATCACCCGGGCAATTGCCGACCAGAGCCGCACGATCCGTGTGCCGGTGCACATGACCGACCGCATCCGCCTGCTTTACCGCACCTCTCATGAGCTGGAACAAAAACTGGGGCGCAAGCCGAATACGGAGGAGCTGGCCAAGGCGCTGGACCAACCCGTCCGTAAGGTGGATTGGATGCTGCGCGTTTCCTGGCTGCCGCTTTCACTCGAAAGCCCGATCAATGACGATGGGGAAGAAGCCGAGCTGGGTATGTTTGTGGAGGATACCATCACTCCCGCTCCGATGCAGAGCGCATATAAGAAGCTGCTGACGGAGAAGATTGAAAGTGTGTTAGAGACTCTGCCCCCGCGAGAGGCGCGCATTTTGCGACTGCGCTTTGGCCTGGAGGATGGGCGGACCTATACCCTGGAAGAAGTGGGCATGAAGTTCGGCCTGACCCGTGAGCGCATCCGCCAGATCGAAAGCAAGGCCCTGCGCCGCCTGCGCCACCCGCGCCGGGCGCGCCAGCTCCGCGATTATCTGGAGTAAGATATGCGATTTGAAATTTACAAAACCGCCCGACCGGGCGGTTTTTGCTTTGGGAGAACGCGGGTGCAGAAAAGACATTTGCGTTCTAAAAGACTTCGTGTCTGGATCGGGTTCAATTGTGCTCCATCAGTTTGGAAAGGAAGTAGGGGAGCTGCTTGCGCCACCACGGCCAATCGTGGTTAACGTCGTAGCCCCACAGGTCCACCCAGGCCGGGATTTGCTTCTCCCTCAGGATGCGCTGCATGGCGCGGGCATCTTCCTGCATCTCATCCTCCCAGGCGCCCTGCCCGGCACACAGGATGATCTGGCCGCGGCGGTACCTCTCAAGATACCACGGGTCGGTCAGGTTGGGCAGGTAGTAGAGGGGGGAGTTGAAATACACGTTGTCGTCCATGTAGTCGCCGATGAACATAGTCAGTTTGAAGATCCCGCTCAGACTGATCACGCTGTCGAACACATCGGGATGGCGGAAGAAAAAATTCGCCGAATGGTAGCCGCCCATGCTGCAGCCGGTAGCCAGCAGAAGGGATTCCTGCCCCTGGTATTGGTGGATCCAGGGTACCAGTTCCTGAACGATGTAGCGGTCGTAATCTTCATGGCGGCGGCCGCGATCGGCGGGAGGCGCGCCGGAGTTCACCCAGGACTGGCTGTCGATGCTGTCCACGGTGAAGAACTGGAAGAAGCCCTCATCGATGAACCAGCGTGCGGCTTCAATCATGCCGTTGTTCTCGTAGTCGTAAAAGCGGCCGCTCTGGGTGGGGAAAACCAGCACGGGTTTACCGCTGTGGCCGTAAACTTTCAGTTCCATGTCCTGGTTGAGGCTGCGGCTCCAATGTTTGTGATATTCAATGTTCATGGGCTGCCTTTCGGGATGCGTTTGCGATGAGGGGATGAGAGGGGGTCAGGGCATTTCAAGGAGGTACTCCGTGATGTGGGTGATCTCTTCCAGATCAGGGGAACGAACCACGTAGCCGTAGTCGCCCAATGCCGGGGCGAAGACCCCGCTCATGGCTTCGTGGTGGACGATCTGCGGCCGTAAGGCGGACAGGGCTTCATCGTGGGTGTGGCGGTAAACTTTGTGCGCGCGCCGGCCGATGTAGGCACAGAAATAGGGCCGGGTGACCTTTGCCTCAAACATGTTGTTGACCACCACATTGGCATATTCGCGGTAAATGTCGATGTCATTCGCATAGTTATACATGTCCGCAGTCAACCCGCCGGGCGGGCGCATGTTGACCTCCAGCATGGTCAGGCTGCCATCCGGCTGGCGGAAGAACTCGAAATGGAAGAAACGCTCCCGCAGGCGGTAAGCGGCCGCCAGTTTGCGCCCGGCAGCCTCCAGGTCGGTGGGGATGTCCCGCACGGTGTAGTACCAGATATCCAGGCCGTCGTTGACCAGGTCCATAATGCCCTCATTGAAGCGCATCGAGGAAGAAAAGACCACTTCACCATTCTGGTCCGTCAGCCCGTCGAAGGTCTCGATGGTGCCCTGGATAAACTCTTCAAAGATGTAGTTCAGCGGCGGTTTATCTGCGAAGAACCCTTCCAATTGGGCGCGGTCGCTGAGCTTGTAAGTCAGGCTGGCACCGACACCGGAATCCGGCTTGGCGATCAGCGGGAACCCGACCTCATCGACCAGAGTCAGGGCCTCCTCCAGGGTATGGGCCACCCGCCCGCGGGCTACCGGGATCCCTTCCTGGATGAAGACCTTTTTCATTTCCGATTTGTGCTTGATGCGGGCCATGTCCTCGATATGATAGCCGGGGATGTTGAAATCGGTGCGGAGCTGGGCGTCGCTTTCCAGCCAGTATTCGTTGTGTGATTCCAGGCGGTCAATCTTGCCGTAGCGGTGGGTAAAATAGCCCAGCGCGCGGACTTTCTCGTCGTAGCTGTGTGCGTCGGAAAGGCGGTAATATTCCGTAAGAGCGGTTTGCAGTTCGGGACGCAGCTCGTGGTAGGGGGCGTCGGCCAGGCCGAGGACGTTCACCCCCATGCAGCGCAGGTTAGCGCTGAAGGGGTAATAGTTGGGGGGAAAGTGGGGAGAAAAGTGGATATAGTTCATCGCGCTCTCCGGAGCGGACACTGATTTCTGCGGAAGCAGACGGGTAATGGGAGTTATTTTATACGATTAATCGCAGAAACGCAAACCCTGGATGAGGTTTTGGAGAGTGATAGAAGTGAGATTGGGTAAGCGCAAAGCACAGCGGAACAGTAAATTCGCTATAATATCTTTGTGCCTGAACACAGGTTGTGCACCTGTAAAGAAGGATCGGATAAAGGAGGGAAATGAAAACCGGTAAGAAAGCGGATAAAAAATCCACATTTGGGTTCAAAGCAATGAAGATCGATCTGGTAGAGGACGATACGCTTATTTTACAAGTTGTGCCAGGTATAGCAGGAATGTTGGTTGGTGGAATTGTTATGAAGATTGATGATGTCTTCCAGATCAGTTCTCGAAATCCGTATTTTGGTGAATTAACCGGGGGTATAACGCTGCTAATCTGGAGTTTGAGTTTTTTAGTGGCGATCGTGAGGCAGGAGTTTTATCAGGCACTTGCCGTTTTTCGGGGAAAAGCAGCGGTTGTGATGGGGGTGTTGGGTTTTGCGAGCCTCCTGTTTTTGGGAGGCGGGCTGCTCGTCCGGTTTGTTCTGGATACGTGGTTTTAGGCGAGGGCGAAACGTTGGGTTTCGCAAAGAGTGCTCAACCCAACCTTGTATCTTTAAAGGGGAGCCAGTGTATGCTTAATATAGACGCACTGGTCAGGCAGTGGAGGGTGAATTTGGACCCAACCTGAGGGCACAGACCCTGTTCCGTAGACCGGATCCCCTCCAATTTGCTCACCTAAAGGTCGAACGGTATCTGAAGCCTCCTGTATTGGAAGAGCTTGCATTCA
>JAHDQE010000086.1 GCA_018433975.1 Ornatilinea sp.
TCAAATAAAGCTTCCTTCGCAAATAGAATGTCAACAGCTTTAGCAGCGTCTGTATCTGTAAGCCCATCTCCAATAAAGATTACCTGATAGCCCTCGGATTGAAACTTTTGAATAATCGCCGATTTAGAAATTCCTCGCATGGGCGTTTTAGGATCAAACCAGGGATATTTAAACCGGTAACCCTCTGCTGTAAATTCGATATGGTTAGCATAAATTGAAATATCTGCAAAGCCATGTGTATCTAACAAATATTGGATATACCAATCCAGACCATCACTTAATATCGCTATCGGAAGAGATTTTTCGCGACAGAGTTCAACAAGTTCTTTAAAACCGGAATCAAATTGGATATCCCGTATGTTTTCCTCAATTTCCCTGCGGGACGTAGTAATTGTCGCAAAACAACCCTCAAGCTCCTGAATGGTTGAAACTTTGCCTTCTGCCCACATTTGATTCAGCTTTGCGCAGGTGGGCGTAGCAAATTTACCATAAATACGCATGGTCACATCTTCTTTTGTGATGGTTCCATCAAAATCAATGAGTACGGCAATTTTTGTTTTCTTCGGCTTAATGATAATTGAATATCTCTAAAATGGAAGACTAATCGCAGGAAATTCAAAACCGGCAGCTTATACCGTAAACAGCTTTTCCACCCTGGTTACATTCACAGAAAAAAACAGGAAAGGCCAAATCATCCGGTCCTTTCCTGTTCGGTTCAAACAAATGAACTTTTACCTGTAACACAAATACCCTTTTCCCATAGAGGGAAAGCCTTACAGCCTTTAACCAGGCTCAATCAATCTATCCAACCTCCGACAGGTCACAGAATCCATTCCCATTTTGATCAATATAATGACGGCAGCGCCCTGGATAAGGATCATTGATCAAACCTCTGGGACAGCGAGAAGAAACAGCTACAGGAGCCTGTGTGGGTACTGGCGTGGGTATTGATGTGGGTATTGTGGTTGGCTCCACATCAGGACTGACCACTGTATTGACTGGAGCAGAATCTGTCGGACCACTCTGGCTTGTTGGAACCATTGTGGAATCAGCATCAACAACTTTAGTAGTTTGATCTACTTTGACTCCGCACCCAACACAGACCAGAGCCAGAACCGCTCCGGTACTTACTGTTAAGAATTTTCGGCGGCTAATTTCGTTTTCCATTTCCATAAATTCCTTTCCGTCTTCATGTCTTTTCTTCATAAACTAAACCTCCTGCATCAATTCCGGGTAACTTTTGGTTTTATAGATTGGATCGCCGGTAGAGAATTCGCTTCTACAGGAACACGTTTGGAAACCAGATTTTTGGTTTTATTGACGATCCATGACCAATGCAAAAGAATATGCACCAGCACTCCTCCCATCATTCCCACGCTGCTCCAGATGTGAAGCGTATCCCATACGGTGAAACTCAACCCTAAGAAAGTAGGGATGGTCTTCGAGGAGTAATTGATCCACTCAAGAGGGATGAGGAACACCAGTCCACTGATCGCGCTGATCAAAAAGGCAATACCAATCATCAGATCAACAAGATAGTTTATGGTTGATTTTTTCATAATTTACACTCCTGATTCTCTTCATTAAAAAATGTAAGAACTTCCGACCTCCATTCACTCTGGGCTTTTCCAATTGGTTGTAAACAGAATAATTCGATAAAACGCACAAAAACCGCAGAAGTAAATGAATGCTCAGACTATATCAACCACCCATTAATATCTGTTAAAGAATTTGTGGAGATTTGGTGAATTTTAATGAAATTAATAATGAGAAATTGAGAATACTGCTTGTTCAAAAGGACGTAATGCAGCAAAGCTGAACCTCCGGCATATTCAAAATCACCGGAGGTTCAGCTTCTTTTATTCCGTCATTGTGTAGCAATGGATGCTGTCAGGTTATCTATTGCCCTTATGGCTGCCTATTGAGCATCTATCGTCAGACGGCGGGGTGTACTCCATGGACCGGTGTAGCCCAGATCATTGACCGCCCGCACCCGCCAGAAGTATTTACCATCCGGTAATTCCGAAGTGGTATAGCTGGTCTGCGCAATTCCATCCGCTTCGTGCACCAGACTCTTGAACTTGGATGTGTTGCTGATCTGGATCTCATAGGTACCGGTGTGTCCGGACCACGCCATGGTGAACCAGGCCAGGGTCGGTGTGTTGTCGTTGGTCGTAATCTTGTTGGCCGGATACCAGGGGATTGGCGCGGTCAATTTCGGTGTGACAACCAGTTTCCACGGCTGCATACCTTCCCAATCGGGATCGCTCATATCGGCAAGGTCACACCCGCCGGCATCTTTGCAGGCATCGTAACGCCAATAGTACGTGCCATAATCCAGGGCCTCTGCTTCCGCAAGAGTATAGTTTGTATCGAGTTCTCCAAACTCTTTCTGGAACACCAGATCTGTCATCTCTGCATCGGTGGCGACCAGCAGCCAGTAGCTTTGAGCCTGCTCCCGCCGCCCGGAGGCCAGCGTGGTCCATTTGAAAGGTACCTGTCCCGTAAGCAGGTAGCTCTGATCGGTGGGAGCTTTCATAATGGTGACGTCGGTATAAACCCAATCGCTCCATTCAGATTCGTTCCCCGCTTTATCACGGGCACGCACATGCCAGGTCACCCGTTCGTATTCTATTTCCGGGACAACCATGCTGAGCGTCGTCTGCCAGTCTCCAGGAGCGCGGCCTTCCGCCTGAAGCTGGTATGCCACGGCTCCGGCCGACTTGCTCCATTGGAATTTATAGTTGATGCTGCTCTGGAATTTACCCAGATTCGACTTAAGCGGAGTCGGTGCAGCCGGAGCAGTCGTATCAATTGTGATAACCCACTTCGCGCTCCACGGCCCGTAATTCCCGCCGGCTTTAACTGCCCTCACCCGCCAGTAATAACGACCACCCGTCAAATCAGTAGTCGGAGTATAGGTGCTTCCGGCAAGTACTTCTTCATCCACCACAGGATTCTTGAGTTTGCTGTTCTTGGAGACCTGAATCTGGTACCAACCATCCTCGGCGCCCTGCCAGACAACCTCTTCCCATTCAAAGGTCGGTGTCGTATCCTGAGTCAGAGCCGGAGTAGCCGGAGCAGACAGAATTACTCTGGACAAAGGCTGCTCAACAAAGAAATGATCTTCCAGCATCCACTCTTGCCATTCACCTCCCACCTGTACCCGCATGGTCCAGGCGTATCCAAAGGAATCCAATACCGGTGGGGTATAGCTGGTTGCCCCAGCGGGCAAATCAACAATTGTGTCTCCCGCATCTTCCCGGTGCAAATTAAGCTGGTAAGCTTCCGCACCTGGAACCGCTTTCCATTTCAGAGTTGGAGTGGTGTCGCTGGTATATACGCCATCCACCGGCCAGCGTTGGTAATTCTCCAGGAACCAATAATATTCACTCCATTCCGATTCATTCCCTGCCTGATCAACCGCTTTTACCCGCCAGCTGTATTCGCTGGAGTCGTAGGCCAACGCCTCCGCTGCCGGTAAGGTAATTGCCAGACTGGTGGTTGCCGGGTTGGTCCAGATCAAAGTTCCACCCGGGTCGCGCAGTTCCACAACATACCGTTTGGCACCATTGGCTTTCTTCCACTTGAAAGTGGGGGTGGTATCTGCAGTCCGCCCGCCATCTCCCGGATAGGTCAATTCGGGGACGGCCGGGTCGGAGGCATCTACAACAAAGTAACGCGGCGCACTCCATGCTCCCGCTCTGCCCAGGTCGTTGACAGCCCGGGCTCGCCAGTAATATCTGCCATCCGGCAGGGCGCCCGTTTCAATGCTGGTGCCGGTATCCTGTGTAAGCTCCTGCTCCAGGCTGGTGAATTTGTTACTGTTATCTACTTGAATTTGAACTTCACCCGCAAGTCCTTCCCATTCCACTGCGTTCCAGCTTAAAGTCGGAGTATTGTCATTGGTCAGGATTTTATTAGCCGGGTTTTCCAATACCATTTTTGCGGGAACGGGAGTCACGGTAAATTGTCCGTAGGGTTCAAGCACTGTCCAACCCGTTCCGGGGATCTCCGCCAGCAGCCGCCAGTAATAACTTCCAGCCGCCAGGGCTTCTGCTTCGGTAAGGGTATAACTTCTAATCCCGGCGGGTATATCACCCGCATCCAGTACTACTGCCGTTTCAAAATCAGGGTCACTACCTTGAGTGCTGATCTGCACCCGGTATGCTGTGGCATTCGGCACATTGAACCATGCCATTTGCGGTGTAGTATCGGTGATGAAAGCACCTTCTGCTGGCAGTCTCAGGAAAGAAATATCCAACTGCCGCGCTTCACTCCAGGCTGAGACGTTCCCTGCCTGATCCTGCGCTCTGACATGCCAGTAGTATCTGCCAGACTCCAGGGCTTCGGATGTCTGCACAGTATAGCTGGTTTTGCTGCGATAATCTGTGCTCAACACCGGTACGAGTTCATTATCCAGAATCTCCAATTGATAGAATTTCGCACCCGCAGCGGATTTCCAGGAGAAACTTGGGGTGGTATCCGTTTTGCGTGCCTGATCCGAGGGGGATTTGAGTTTCGGTGCATCCGGGTTAACCGTATCCACGTCGAAGTATCGGACGGCACTCCAGGGACCCGTTTCAAGAACTTCATTCACTCCACGGACCCGCCAATAATAACGTCCATCCGGTAATGAGTCGGTCAGAGTAAAAGTAGTATCCTCTATATTCAATTCAATCAAAGCGACATTGGTAAATTTATTGTTCACACTGATCTGAAGATCATAGGTTATGGCATGCTCCACCGCTTCCCATACAAAGGTCGGTGTATTGTCCATAATGAACTGTTTATGAGTCGGCGAGACCGTCGCCGGTGCCGATGGCAGGATTGGGTTGATAATAATGATACGAGCTTCACCCCAATCGCTCCAGTTACCTGCCGCGTCTCCGGACCGTACCTGCCATAAGTAAGTGCCCAGATCCTGGGTCGGCGGCAGGTGGCTCAATACCGTCAGGTCCGGAGAAGTGTAGACCGGACTCTCGAAATCAGGATCATCGGAGGTCGTATACCGGAATTGGTAAAGGCCTGCCCCAACCGCTGAGTTCCATTTGTAGGTCGGCGTACCCCGCGCAACACTCCCATCAGCCGGGCTGACCAGCACGGGAACGGCGGGAGGTGTAGTATCCACAGTGAAGTACCAGACTTCGCTCCACTCACCAGCGGTATCTAGTTGGTTAACTCCCCGTATACGCCAGAAGTATTTTCCATCTGCCAGTTCGCCGGCAGTGTGGGTTAGATCTGCTACCTCGGTCATATCTTCAACGGGGCTGGAGAAATCGGAATTATTATCTACCTGAACATCATAAGTTAACGCATTCACAGCAACATTCCAGGCCAGTTCGGGGGTTGGATCATTGAATATGGCCTGATGCTCTGGGGTTTCCAACACCGGTTTTGCAGGAGGTATATCCACTGTAAAAGTGAGTACAAAATCGTCGCCTTCAACACCGTCGCCATTGCCGTCTAGCGGGTTTCCTTCCAGGTCTACAATGGAGGTAGTTCCCTTGGCAATCAGGGCATAGTTTCCAATGGGCAGAGCAACACTACCATTGACTTCCAGGGTTGCAGTAAAACTGTCCTCGGCATAGCTCACAGCATCGATCGTCAAAAGGGTGTCATCTCCTCCCCCAAGCCCTTCATCCGCACCGAGTTCAACCAATTGGTAGTTGGCCGGATTGGTAACGTCATCCGGGTCTGTATCACCTGCCGGGTCCTTTACCGCTTCGCTAAAAGTCACCGTAAATTGTGTAATAGCCAGATCCGTCACTTCGCCTTCCGTTAACACGCCATCCGCAGTTTGTGCCAGGGTGTCCACACGGGTCACAGTTGGTGGGAAGACCTGCACGAAAGTTGCCGTAACAGCTTTATTCCCATCCATCGTCAAGGTCACGGGGTTGGTCGAGCCGGTCAGATCGCCGGACCATCCGGAAAAGGCATACCCGGGATCAGGATCAGCAGTCAGTGTAACAGATTCACCATCATAATAGAGGGTTTTGTCGGGATCTGGAGTTACCGTGCCGTTGCCTACAATCGTGACATCAATAGCATAGATATCCTCTGCAAAGGTAGCCGTGACGGCTTTATTCCCGTCCATGGTCAGGGTCTGGGGGTTGGTCGAGCCGGTCAGGTCGCCGGACCAGCCGGTAAAGGTATATCCGGGATCCGCGCTGGCCGTAAGTTGGACTTCATCCCCATAGTGATAAGGCCCTTCCGTATCCGGGGTCACCGAACCGCCGCCGACAAGGGTAACGTCAATACTGTATTCATCCTGAGTAAAGGTAGCCGTGACAGCCTTGTTCCCATCCACGGTCAAGGTTTCGGGGTTGGTCGAACCGGTCAGGTCGCCGGACCATCCGGTAAAGGTATATCCGAGGCCTGCGCTGGCGGTAAGTTGGACTTCATCCCCGTAGTGATAGGGGCCTTCCGCATCCGGTGTGACGGTACCATTGCCAACGGTCGTGATATCAATACTGTATTCGTTCTGAGTAAAGGTGGCCGTGACAGCTTTATTCCCATCCATCGTCAGGGTCTGGGGGTTGGTCGAGCCGGTCAGATCGCCGGACCACCCGGTAAAGGTATATCCGGGATCCGCGCTGGCCGTGAGTTGAACCTCATCCCCGTAGTGATAAGGTCCTTCCACATCCGGGGTCACCGAGCCGCCGCCGACAATCGTGACATCAATAGAATATTCATCTTGAGTGAAGGTGGCCGTGACGGCTTTATTCCCGTCCATCGTCAAGGTTTCAGGATTGGTCGAGCCGGTCAGGTCGCCGGACCACCCGCTAAAGGTATATCCAGAATCAGCGCTGGCGGTGAGTTGGACTTCATCCCCATAGTGATAAGGACCTGCCACATCCGGGGTCACCGAACCGCCGCCGACAATCGTGACATCAATAGAATATTCATCTTGA
>JAHDQE010000004.1 GCA_018433975.1 Ornatilinea sp.
AAACACAGCTACCCCGATACCAACCGAGGGAACGCCGGAAAACACAGCTACCCCGATACCAACCGAGGGAACGCCGGAAAACACAGCCACCCCGATACCAACTGAGGGAACACCGGAAAACACAGCCACCCCGGTACCAACCGAAGGAACACCGGAAAACACACCCACTCCAATACCCGGTGATGAGAATACACCTACTCCGGTACCCGGTGATGGGAATACACCTACACCACTGCCTGGTGGTGAGTTGACACCGACAACAGATCCTGGAAACACTGGTTCACCAACTCCTGGGAGCAGGGTTGTGGGTACACCGGTGCCGGATGGAACCGTAGAAACAACCATTGCTGAAGCGGATTTAGCGACTTTGCCTGCACCACTTGCAGCGAGTGACAATGCTTTACTCATTCCGGTAACGGGCGCTGATTTGACCGGCTGGCATCTATTGCCTGTGGATATCAGTGGTTGGCAAAAATTATCGTTGAATTTCGGACTGATCTTTTTAGGAATAGCTTTCGTTTTGCAAAGTGTGATTAACACTCATCTTAAATGATAATATAAAATATAATATGTGTAGTGGATCATTATTTCGGTGCATCCTAAAAAAGGATGCACCGAAATTACTATTGGTAAAGATTAATCATGAAAAATAAATTTAAACTGGATGCCAACTCATTGTTATTGCTTGTGTTTGGAGCAATGCTGCTTTTTTGGGGGATTTCAGGAGCAATTGGGACATTTAGGAATAATTCGAATTATTACGATGAAGGAGAAGATACTTTCGTCGATGAAGGATTCCTTCCCTATAGTGTACCGTTAGAAGAAGACGTGGGAAATGGCGACCAATCCATACTTCAGGGTCCTCCGGATCAGACTGTGGAAATTCCTACTGCTTCTTTAGAAAATGTAAGTGGAGATGACAGTGAGGGTGTTTCGTTTGACTCCTTTTTCCCGGATGAGGAAATTGGACCGGTTGTTCCGGGAAGGATTGTCATTCCAAAGATAAAATTAATCGCGCCAATTGTTGAAGCAGGTTTGAAGAAAACCTGGATGGCAGCAAAACAATACGAACAGTGGTTGGCTCCTGACGAATTTGCTGTTGGCTGGCATTTTACTTCCGCTAAATTGGGGGAAGTTGGGAATACAGTGTTGAACGGGCACCATAATGTTTATGGAAAAGTGTTTGGTGATCTAATAGAACTGGAGCCGGGAGACTTGATATCGGTATATGGTGAGGGGATTGAGTTTAAATATGTCGTCGTAAATAAAATGATTCTCCCGGAGCGTAAGGCTTCAGCAGAAACTCGATTGGAAAACGCACGCTGGATTATGCCCTCGGCAGATGAAAGATTAACTCTGGTTACTTGCTGGCCTCCCGAGTCAAACACACACCGGTTGGTGATCGTTGCCAAACCCTATTCGGGTGATTAAAATGAGGTTTCTTATGTCGGCTGGGCCTTATTAAAAGATACTTTTTTTGTAAAGCAGAATTAAACTTTTTATAGATTAGAATAATGATTTTCATGGGGACATGAATGCAAAAAATGGGTAAAAAAGTTGGTGTCATCGGTGCCGGACCCGCTGGAATCATTTCTTCTCTCATTGCGGCGAAATCCGGATGGGAGGTTTTTCTTTTTGATTCGAATCCGGGTGTAGGAAGGAAATTGTTAGTAACTGGCGGGGGAAGATGTAACATCACCAATGCAAAAATTCATGAAGACGCCTTTTATACGCATGATAAATCGTTTGTCAAAACCGCGTTGCAAAATTTTGGGCGAACGGATCTTATTAACCTGCTAGACCAACTGGGTATTCCTCTTTATTCCACGGATGATGGCTGGTATTATCCGATCTCTAATTCTGCGGGGAATGTTGTGGATATTCTTGATGCGGTTCTGGACGAACATGGTGTGAATAAAATCCTCGATACGACCATCGTTCAAATTTCTCGGGATCAAGGAAAATACCATCTTGTCTGCTCGGAACAGGGAAAAACATTCCGGGTGGATAAATTAATTATCGCATCAGGTGGTAAGGCTTATCCGACTCTGGGCTCAAAAGGCGAGCTTTTTGAGATCTTGAAAGATTTGGGACATACTATTCTGCCCATTAAACCAGCTCTCGCCCCTATCAAAACCGATATGGGGTCTATTCATGCACTTCAAGGTGTAAGATTGGATGTCACAGCTACATTGATCCAGAAAGACAGGATATTGGGGGAGGCAACCGGTAATATGATCTTTACATCTTGGGGGGTAAATGGCCCGGCAGTTATGGATATCAGTCACCTGGTTAACTTGAATAATCGCGCTGATATGTTTTTGAAGCTGAATTTTTTAAATGAACGAGAAGCTTTGTTAAAAAAAGTGATTTTTGAGAATCAACATAAGAAATTGCCCGTAAAGGCACTTTTGGAATCTATTCTTCCCGAGAAAATATGCGTGTATTCATTAAAACAAGCCAAGATTAATAAAAAAGAGTATATCCGTGATATCTCGGAAAGCCGTCTTGAGAATTTGTTTGTGGTATTAAAAAATGTATTGGTTAAAGTTAAGGGGACACGGGATTTTCAATTTTCACAGGTATCCACTGGCGGCGTAGATGTAAGAGAAGTCAATCCCCAAACGATGGAATCTCGGATTGTCAAGGGCCTGTATTTTGCTGGAGAGGTTCTTGATGTCATTGGGCCCTGTGGTGGGTTTAATCTTCAATGGGCATTCACTTCCGGGGCTATTGCAGGGCGATTATCTTATTGAATTTCCTATGATTTTTGATATTAGGAAAACATTGGACATGGTATAATGAATAGAACAAAAATTTAATCCAAGTCGAAAAATTTCGGAGATCTAAATATGTCTGGTCATTCAAAATGGTCAACCATCAAACGCAAGAAGGGCGCTGAGGACGCAAAAAGAGGCAAAATATTTACTCGATTGGCGCGGGAAATCGCAATGGCTTCTCGAGAAAGTGGTGGCGACCCAGAAACAAACTTTAGACTTCGCCTGGCTATTGATAAGGCACGTTCACAAAATATGCCTAAAGACAGCATAGATCGAGCAATTAAACGAGGTACCGGGGAAGGAAAAGACGGCGTTACCATTGAGCAAATCTTCTATGAAGGTTATGCACCAAATGGTGTAGCACTGATGATTGATTGTTTGACAGAGAACCGAAACCGCACGGTTGCTGAACTGCGACATGCATTGAGCAGGGCGGGAGGAACTTTAGGCGATCCCGGTTCTGTAGCTTGGCAATTTAAAAGAGTGTCTTATTTTAGTATTCCTGCTGAGGGGTATGACTTTGATACAATTTTTGAATTGGCGCTTGAAGGCGGGGCAGACGATGTTCAACAGGACGAGGGGACTTTTGAAATCATTGGGTCTGTTGAAGTTTTCAAAACTTTGAGTGATTTATTAAGAGCCAACAATATTCAGCCAGAAGATGCAGAACTCAGAATGGCCCCAAATCAAGAAATGAGTCTTGACATTAATGATACTTTGCAGGTATTAAGAGCCATTGAAAAAATCGAAGACCTGGATGATGTACAAAATGTGTATTCAAATCTGAATATTTCTGAGGAGGCTCTATCTCAATTGGAGTCGGAATAATCGGGAATGATAATCTTAGGCATTGACCCGGGGACAGCAACAACAGGGTATGGTTTTGTCCGGGAAACAGATCGGGGTTCCCTTCAAGTCATTGATTACGGTGTAATCGAAACTCCTGCAAAAATGCCTATGGAAAAAAGACTTCAATCTTTGTTTCATCAACTAACCGATTTAATACTTCTCTATCAGCCAGAGTTTGGCGCGGTGGAGAAGTTGTTTTTTCATAAAAATGTTACAACGGCAATGTCTGTGGGACAAGCACGCGGCGTGATTATGCTTGCATTGGCTGAGGCCGGGATTGAAGTCGCAGAGTATACCCCATTGGAAATCAAACAGGCCGTTACGGGGTATGGAAGTGCAGAAAAAAAGCAAATCCAGCACATGGTTCAGGCTTTGTTGGGTCTGGAAGAATTTCCTAAACCAGATGATGCCGCGGATGCGCTTGCGGTTGCAATTTGTTTCCTGCACCGTTACCGAATAGACCGCCTTTCTAAGCTTTAGGATCGATTTTGAAATTATGATTACCAGCACTTCTAATTCTCGGATTAAACAAATTCGCAAATTGAGAGAACACAAGGAACGGCTGCAGACCGGGAGTTATTTCATTGAAGGTTTACGGATTGTTGGAGAAGCATTTGAACAAGGTGCACAATTTGAATACCTGATTTACTCACCCGATTTGCTCACCAGTGAATTTGGCTGGAAAATCATCCAGTTTTTTAAAGAGAAGAATATGGAAGTGTTAGAAACTTCTAAAGAGGTTTTTAAAAACATTTCGACAAAAGATGGTCCTCAAGGAATTGCTGCGGTTCTTTCGCAAAAAAGAACTTTACTGCAGGACCTGCGTTTAGAAAAAGGGGATTTTTGGATTGCTCTGGACTCAATTCAGGACCCTGGCAATTTGGGGACTATCCTGAGAACCAACGATGCAGTGGGGGGAAAGGGCGTCATCTTGCTGGATCAATCCACGGACCCTTATAGCATCACTTCTATACGGGCAAGTATGGGGGCTTTATTTTCACAAAAGATCATCCAGACGGCTTTTTCGGAATTTGAAGAATGGAAGAAAAACACACAAATCCCTATTATTGCGACGTCTGATGCGGCAGAATTGGATTATCAACAGTATATGTATCCTGATCCGATGATATTACTGATGGGAAGTGAGAGACAGGGTCTTCATCCTCAATATTATCCATTATGTGATGCTGTTGTCCGAATCCCAATGGTGGGAAGAAGTGACTCTTTAAACCTGGCAATTGCAACAGGATTGACAGCATATGAAGTATTTAACCAGCATCGCCCCAAACCTGGTTGAAATAGTTTGATTTTTAAACATTGTGAGGAATAAATGATCGCTTGTATCAATGGAGAAGTGTTATCCCTGCAAAAAGATAAAGTTGTGATTCGATTAGGTGGGCTGGGAATCGAAACATATGTTGGGAAAAGGGTTCTGGATCAATATCATCCCGGTGATATTCTATTTTTGCATACTTACCTTGTGGTTCGGGAAGATGCCCTGATGCTGTTTGGATTTGAGAGCGAAATGGAACGGGAGTTTTTCTCGTTGTTGATTGGTGTGAATGGTGTGGGGCCAAAAACCGCTTTAAATATCCTGTCCACCCTGACGGTTGATGCAATTCGGAATGCTGTTCTGAGTGAACAGCCGGATGTTTTTGCCCGAGTGCCCGGAATTGGCAAAAAAGGTGCGCAAAAGATCATTTTATCCTTACAGGGCCGCGTAGGGAGCGAAGAAGAATTTGGCATCCCCCGGGTTTCCGATGTGGACACTGAAATTATTGATGCTTTAACTTCCTTAGGCTATAGCGTTGTCGAGGCGCAAACTGCCTTGCAATCCCTTCCAAAAGACGCTCCTCAAGGAGTTGAGGAACGTCTTTATCTTGCTCTGCAATATTTTTCCAAATAGGGATGCTGAATTCAGCCAAGAAACAACCTGTAGACAGGTTTTAGGGTGTTTCTGGCGTCATAGCCGTTGAGAGGGTGAAAGAAGCTTCTTCGGCTTCAGCTACTTCAATTCCTTCTTTTTCATCTACGATTGCCAATAAAGCTCCGCCTAATATAAAGAAGATAATTAAAGATACAATACTTAACCGGCTTCCACCCATTAATTTGCTCACTAACCCAAACACAAGGGGGCCAGCCGTTCCAGCTATTTTTTCACTGATGCTGAAGAAGCTGAAAAATTCTGCCGACTGGCTTTTGGGCATCATCCTTCCGCAAAGGGAACGGCTCAGAGCCTGACTGCCACCTTGGACCGTGGCAACCGCAAACCCCAGAAGCCAGAAATGGATCTCACGTTGTAAAAAGTATCCGCCAATTGCAATACCGGTGTATACCAAAATTGTAAGCAGAATGGACTGTTTTGTGCCGATTTTATTTGCCAGCCAACCAAATAAAAAGGCAAATGGAATGGCGACAAATTGAACCATGAGCAACGTCCCGATTGTAGTTTCGCTGCTAAACCCTAGTTCTGTTCCATAAATTGTTGCCATAAAAATGATGGTGCCAATCCCGTTGTTATACAACCAGAAAGCTACAAAGAATTTCATTAATTGTTTGTACTTTTTGATTTCTGAAAATGTCTTTGTTAACCTTTTTAAACTGGCTGTGAATGGGTTTTGGTTTTCTTCTCCTTTTAGAACCCGGCGGGTTGGTTCCTTTACATACCGCCATAAGGGAATGGTGAAGATGAACCACCATACAGCCACCATAAGGAAAGATAACCGGCTCATCAACTCCGTCAGATGCTCGGGGGCAAATAAAATCATCGCCAGGTTTACTGCCAGGAGCAAACCGCCACCCAGATATCCCATTGCGTAACCCTTTGAGGAAACCTGATCAATTTCTTCCGGATTGGCAACGTGCGGCAGTAAAGAATCGTAAAAAACATTGGCACCGCTAAAACCTATGTTTGCAAAAATAAAAAAGACAGATGCCATCAACCAGTCCCCGGAACGCACCAGGTAAAGTAGTGCTGTCCCGCCAACACCCAAAAACACAAAAATCGTAAGGAATCGTTTTTTGGAACCACTGAAGTCTGCCATAGCACCTAAGATTGGAGATAAAACAGCGACCAGGATTAATGCGATAGAGGTGGTAAAAGCCCAATTTGCGGTTGCATCGCTGGGTGTCAAACCCTTTGACGCAACTGAAGAATAATAGACGGGCAGAACTGCTGCCATGATTGTTGTAGCAAAAGCCGAGTTTGCCCAATCATACATTGTCCACGCGTTGATTGCTTTACGGTGTTGCTGGTTATTTTTGTCCATTAAAAGAATCTCCTAGAAATGTGGAAAACATAAATGATTATACATTTGTTTTCCATATTTGGGCGAAGAACGAATTTGTTGATCAAGTGTTCTGTTATAATACAGGTTTGCAAGCATACTTTAATTAACAAATTTCAGACCACAGTAGCAGTGGTAAGGGATGAATATGTCACAAAATGTAATTCGTGTAGTGGGTGCGCGGCAGCACAATTTAAAAAACATCACGGTTGAAATACCCAGGGATAAATTTGTCGTGATCACGGGCCTATCCGGATCCGGAAAGTCCTCTTTGGCTTTTGATACGATTTTTGCGGAAGGTCAAAGGAGATATGTTGAGTCTCTTTCAGCATATGCCCGCCAATTTTTAGGTCAGATGAACAAGCCGGATGTCGATTCCATTGAAGGGCTGTCCCCATCTGTTTCAATTGACCAAAAAGCGACCTCAAGGAACCCTCGTTCCACAGTAGGCACAGTTACCGAGATCTATGATTATTTGCGCCTGTTGTTTGCCCGGATTGGTATTCCGCACTGTCCAATTTGTGGGAGGGAAGTAGTCCAACAATCTGCCCAGGAAATTGTTGAATCGATTGAACGGATGCCTGAAAACAGCCGTCTATTGATTCTGGCTCCTCTTGTTAAAGGGAGGAAAGGCACTTATCAGGCGGTCTTTGAAGAAATCCGTAAAGCAGGGTTTTTGAGAGTTCGGGTGGATGGGACGGTTTACAATCTGGATGAAGAAATTACTTTGGACAGGTACAAGATTCATACGATTGAAGCGGTAATTGATCGACTGGTGTTACAGAAACCAGAAGGTGAAGATGAAGCCCGCGAGGCGAGATCAAGATTAACTGATTCAATTGAAACTGCTTTAAAAGTCGGCGAGGGCTACGTTACTATTCAAAATATCTCGGAAGATCATCCCAAGGATTATATGTTTTCAGAATTTCTGGCCTGTCCTGAGCATGGTGTGACTCTGACCGAGATTGAACCACGCACCTTTTCTTTCAATACGCCTTATGGCGCTTGTCCGGAATGTCAGGGGTTGGGTAGCAAATTGGAAATTGATCCGGATCTTTTAATCCCTGATAAGAACCTGTCTTTTAAAAAGGGTGCGATCATTGCGATGGAATGGAGCTCCGGAAGAGGCAAAGATCAGGGAGGCTATTATTGGCAAATGCTGGAAGCAGTGGCCAAACACTATGATATTGACCTGGAAGCGCCGGTAAAGAATCTCTCTAAACAAAAACTGAATGTGATTTTATATGGAACGGGTGATGAAGAAGTAAAAGTCAATTTCTATGGTCGGAATGACCGGAGATCGTCGATTAAAACCTCTTTTGAGGGAGTTATTCCCAATCTGGAACGGCGGTATCGCGAAACTCAATCCGAGTATATCCGCCGAAAAATTACAGAATATATGAGTGAACAAATTTGCCCTGTTTGTCACGGTACTCGTTTGCGGGTTGAAGCTTTAGCGGTTACGGTTGCAAATAAAAACATTGTTGAAGTAACGGATTGGCCCGTTCTGAAATCTCTGGAATGGGCACAATATCTGGCCGGGGGTGAAACACCTTTAAATAACCGTCAGATAGCCATTGCAGACCGAATTCTCAAAGAAATTGAGTCGCGGTTGGGGTTCCTGGTAAATGTGGGCCTCGATTATCTGTCACTCCAAAGATCGGCGGCCACCTTATCGGGTGGGGAAGCACAGCGGATTCGATTGGCGACACAGGTTGGTTCCCGGTTGATGGGCGTGCTTTATGTGTTGGATGAGCCCTCGATTGGCTTACATCCCCGAGATAATGCACGGTTATTAGCTACTTTGAAGGGTTTGCGCGATCTGGGTAATACGGTGCTGGTGGTTGAGCATGATGAGGAGACGATCCTTGCTTCGGATTGGATTGTGGATTTAGGCCCGCGAGCAGGAGAACATGGAGGAGAACTGGTTGCGGAAGGGCCTGTTGAGAAAATATTGGCTTCTCCCGAGTCTTTAACCGGGGCTTATCTCTCCCGGCGGATCCAGGTGCCTGTTCCCGATAAAAGACGACTCGGAAATGGGAATAATTTGCGTATTGTGGGAGCAAAAGCTAACAATCTTAAAAATCTGGATGTTGCTATTCCGCTTGGTGAATTAGTTTGCATTACCGGCGTGTCGGGCTCGGGAAAATCCACTTTGATGATAGATGTTTTATATCAGGCGCTGGCACATGATTTAAATGGTGCCCGGACACAACCCGGGGAATATGAACGGATTGAGGGGGTAGAAAATCTCGACAAAATCATCAATATTGATCAAAGCCCGATTGGAAGGACCCCTCGTTCAAACCCGGGAACTTATACCGGGATGTTTGATGAAATCAGGAAATTATTTGCGGAGCTTCCCGAAAGTAAAATGAGAGGATATAAACCAGGAAGATTCTCATTTAATGTTCATGGTGGTCGTTGTGAAGCCTGTCAGGGACAGGGACAGTTACGGATTGAAATGCAGTTTTTGCCGGATGTATATGTACCATGTGACGTGTGTCATGGTACCCGGTTCAATCGGGAAACACTGCAAGCTAAGTTTAAAGGACTTTCAATAGCAGATGTTCTGGATTTGACGGTTGATAGTGCGATGGAAGTGTTTTCTGCTTTTCCGAGAATAATGTCGAAGTTAAAAACATTGGAAGACGTAGGATTGGGTTATGTTAAAATTGGACAGCCGGCACCAACTCTGTCGGGCGGAGAAGCTCAACGAGTAAAATTGAGTAAAGAATTGTCTCGAAGAGCAACCGGAAAAACTTTGTATGTGCTGGATGAACCTTCGGTGGGGCTGCATGCGGCTGATGTCCATAAATTGATTGAAGTCTTGCAAAGATTGGTAGATGCGGGCAATACCGTGCTTATTATTGAGCATAATCTGGATATTGTCAAAGTCTCGGATTACATTATTGATCTTGGACCAGAAGGTGGAGATCGAGGAGGGTGTCTGGTTGCGAGCGGCACCCCGGAAGAGCTTTGCTTAGTGGAGAAATCCTACACCGGAGAATTTTTGAGAAAATATATGCAAGAGAACCATCATGAAGATTGATTCGCCAGAATCAAGGATATCAGGTAGAATATCAAAAATATGGAATGTATTGGACAAACAAAACGAGTTAGTAATCTAATTGGAAAAAACAGGTAAATTTATGACTGACAAAGAATCTCCTCAAAGCGTTATCGATGCTTATAAAAAGCGTCAAAAAATGATGCCTATTTTGATCAGGGGGCTAGCAATTCTTCTGGCAGTGGTGGGAGTAATCATTCTAGTGGTCTGGTTCACGAGTGGATCGAATGGCCCTAAAATTTCGCTGTTCGCGAGTGCAACTCCCACGGCTACGAATACGGCTACACCTACTCCAGTAACGCCCACATCGACGCCTACTTACACAGCAACGATTACCGATACACCGGTTCCCACAAATACTTCGACGCCTTCTGGACCTTTTGAGTATACAGTTCAAGAAGATGATAATTGTTGGAGCATTTCACAGCAATTTGAAGTTGATCTGGTGGTTCTTCTTGCTCTTAACAATTTTGGCTCCGAATGTCCAATTAACCCCGGAGATAAAATTCTGATCCCTGCTCCTGGGCAAGAGCTGCCTACCGAGACGCCGATTCCAACCGATCTCCCAAGAGGGACAAAAATTCCCTACATTGTAAAATCCGGTGATACGTTGGATGTTATTGCTTCCCGGTTTAATACCACTGTGGAAGATATTTTGCTCCAGAATGACCTGGAAGACGCGAACCAGATTTATGCCGGGCAGGAGTTGACTATTCGTGTGTATCTTGTTACTCCAACGCAAACAACTGCGCCAACGAGCACTTCTGCAGTTACGGCAACAGCGCAATCTGAGACTACAGTTACTCCAACACCCTGATGGGAGTATGAAATTTTTAAAATTAGTTCCCGTTCTGATGAACGGGAACTTTTTATTTCGGATGAAGAAGTTCTGAAAGCATGCTAAGCTTTTGTTAAGCAAAAACTTAACTGACTGGCGTATATTTATAGGGCTATGCCCGCGTGGTAAAGGGTTGAAGAAGTCAGGTAATTGTCCATGAAGAAAATATATTTAATCGCAGTTGTGGCTTTGTCCATTGTTTTTGGATTAGTATTCGTGTTTTTTCAAAACAGGATGGGTAAGCCTGTGAAAGTTGCTTTTGATAAAAAGGGGACAATCGGGGTAGCCGGACCTATACGTTTGGATTTTAATCAATCTATGAATAAAAACTCTGTTGAAGAGAGAGTACGGATTGAGCCACAAATAGAGATACGTTTTTCCTGGACAGAAGACGTTTTGTTGGTCTGGCCTCAACATCCTTTTGAAATTGGGGAATATAAACTTGTGTTGGGCGCAGGTGCTGACAACCAAAAAGGTGGAAAATCCATTGAGAAATCCATAGAATGGACATTTTCAGTGCGTCAACCGGAATTAGTCTTTCTTTATCCTACTGACGGGACATCAGATTTATGGAAAAGCGATCTTGAAGGAGGGTCTATTCAACAGCTTACCCGAACGGACGGAAAAGTATATGATTATTCTGTCTCTAAAGACGGAGAGCGCATTGTGTTTTCTGTATTTAATTCCGAGAATGGCAAAGATTTGTGGTGGATTGATCGAGAGGGAACGTTTTCTGAAAAACTGGTCTCCTGTGGAAGTGACCAATGTTTTGAGCCTACAATAAGCCCTGATGGGAAAACGGTTGCGTATAGCAAGTCGTCTGAACAGGACAATGAATCCGGAGTCTATTCGAATGTCTGGCTGGTAGATACTGATCAGAAGAAATCCACTCCGCTTGTTGATGATCCAACCATAAACGGAGCGCGTGCTGTATGGTCTCCAACGGGTGAGCGCCTGGCTTTTCTGGATGAGAAGAATGGATTTGTACGAATTTTTGATTTTAATCAAAGGGAAATAACAAATTTGCGATCTACAGGGATGGAAACCGGCGCCTGGTCATCTGATGGAACAAAAATGTTAATCCTGACAGAATATCTGGTGGGCGTACAATCTTTTTCAGGGTTAAGCCTGGTGGATTTTGAAAAAGAAATCGTTGAGCCGTTGTTTACTCAAAGTGAAAATCGTGAAGATTTCTTTGGGCCGAAATACTCACCTTGGGATGATGAAATTGTTGTGGGGCGTCGTGAGCAGCTATTAAATGGACGGGCTAGCAATCAGATCTGGTGGATAGATCTTGCCTCAAATAAAATGGAACCGATCACAACCGATCCGAATTATTCGCATGGTAGTTTTAATTGGAGCCCTGAAGGAGAGCAAGTGGCCTATCAAAGGTATCCGTTAGGAAGTTCGGAGGCAATTCCTGAGATATTGGTTTGGGAACAATCGATAGGAACTGCAAAACTGATTATTGAGAATGGCTCAATTCCTCACTGGCTCCCATAACATGCTATTTGGGTGTTTTAGTAGCTGTGGGACGAAGAATCGCATTGATTCGAATACTTACAGTGTAGAATGTTTCTCCCCGATCGTTGACGAGCTGCCAATAACTGACAGCTGTTTCTGATCTTGGCGGAGCAACCATATCCACTACAATATCAACATCTTCGTTTGGGTAGACCAGGCGGTCGAGATTTACGGTAGCATATTTTCCTAAAGGCCAGCCTTCTACGAAACGCAGTTTGTAACTTTCGTTCCAGACTTCTGTTCCCATATTTCTGATGGTCCAGACCATATCAAAATGCTCTCCTATGACAATGTCATCTCCATCTTGAGGGTATTGGTTTATCAATTCAGCGTGATAAACATTGGTGTCCACAACGAGTGCAGTTTGAGAAGGGATGGGTGTAGATTCGACTGGAGGCGGAGTGGGTGTAGCAGTGAGAAGCGGCGCAGGTTCCGCAAGAGAGGTAGAGGTTAATTGGGCCTGGAAAGTTTTGACAGCAGATGTTGAGACCGAATCCAAATCCGGAAACGGAGAAGAGGTAATTTTCTGATCTGGAATAGGGGAGCAGGAAATCAGGTTAAGGAGAATGATCCCGAGAAATGCAGATAAATAAATGAACCGGGAACAAAGTGTTTTGCGTATAGTCATGAAACGTCCTTTCTCTCTACGTTAAGGGTCTCTTGGACTGGCCTGGTTCTAATGTTTTCCAAGGCCCAAATCAGATGAGAACGAACCAGTGGTTCGGTTTCTTTTCGTAACGCCTGTTTGAGACCATCTGTTATTTTGATATCACGGGAATTTCCTAGTGCGACCGCAGCGTTTCGCAAATAGCCCCTCCTTTTTGCTCTCTTGATGGGGGATTTACGATATTTGCGGTTGAACTCGGTTGGGCTGAGTTGAATTTCAGATTGTAAGTCTATCATAAGGGGGGATAGAGGCTGTTTAAAAAGATTCGCGTGTAAGTCGTTTTTGGTTTTGTGATTCCAGGGACAAACCATTTGGCAGATATCGCAGCCAAAAACCCAGTTTTCCATGGAGTGGCGGAGTGTTGAGGGGATTGGACCTTTATTCTCAATTGTCAGGAACGAAATGCAACGGGATGCATCTATTGTGTGATCGGGTAGAATGCAGTGAGTTGGGCAGGAATCGATACAGCGGGTGCAGTTACCACACCGGTCGGCAGTGAAAGGGGTATCTGGTTCAATGGAATAATCGATCAGGATTTCAGCCAGGAAAAGAAAGGATCCCAGTTTAGGTGAGATGAGACAGGTATTCTTTCCGATCCAACCTAACCCTGCGCGCTGGGCCAAATCTCTTTCCAGGATTGGTCCGGTATCCGTATAACACTTATATGCGAATTTCTTGCCTAAAATGATTTGCATCGACCGGGCAAGCTTTTCCAGCAACGGTGGAATGACAAAGTGATAGTCGACTCCGGGCCATGCATAAGCAGCGATTTTTCCAGTGAGTCCGTCTGCTGCCGGTTCTGTAAAATTTAATGGATTGGGATAATTTGCGGCTAGTACAACGATGGTTTTGCATTCCGGAAGGATTAATTGTGGATCTAAACGCATTTTTCGGTTATGTTCTGTGACAAGATACTCCATTGTTCCATGATGACCGGCTTCCAACCAACTCAGATAAGTAGCGTAATGTTCAGGTTGAGAAGGTGTAGTGAAACCAACGAATGAAAAGCCGAGAGCAGAACCCTCGGCTTTAATGCTGTCTTTTACGGTCATCTTTACAGAGTGGATGGGCTTATTTTTGTACGGTTATGCTGAGTGAAGAGGAAAAGAATACAACCCCATCGTCGTTGATTACTTGAAGGTAAGCGGTATGTGTATTATTGCCACCTTCAATATATTCGGGAGCGATCATATCCGCACGCAGCTCAACGGTATCATTTACGCCAAGGCTGCTGTTGGGCAGGTAAGTAGGTCCAAATTCGTCTCCGTTGAGTTTGGTTCCTTTGAAATAGAAGCTTCCATTCCAGGTGCGTTTTCCAGTGTTCTTAATGACCCACACGGCATCAAAGTCCTGGTAGGGTACCATGAAAGTCCAGTTGGCTGGACTTTGATTGACTAAGGTGGCCTGATCGGTGTAGGTGTTTTGAGTGGGCACAGGCGCAGCGTTTGAAACTGCTGGCTTGGTAGTTGCTGTTGGCGCAAGCGTAAATGTTGGAATGGCAGTTGCGGTTTCCGCAGCCGTAGTGGCTTCGGTAGGCTTCGTGGGAGCCAGCTCCGGGGCCGAAGTTGCTGTTGGGTTTAAAGCGGCCTGAGCGGTCAATTCCGCGAGGACAATTTGGGCCACTTCCGTACGCAGCATGTTCATATCCAGGGTGGGCTCAGCTGAAGTCGGTTGTGTTGTGGGGGCCGGCGCGCAACCCAGCATGGAGGCCAAAAGGATAAACAGGCTGAACCATACGATTAAGGATGACTTTTTTGTCATAATGATTTTCTCCTTATAATTATCATGCTCACGCTTGTAATTATAATCTGAATTTGATCTTTTTATGAGAAAAGGCCGGGGAAGAAAACCCCGGCCAAATTCTTTGAAAATGGAACTGGTTTTGTTTATTTGTCAGGTCCGTTGTAGGTACGCCCTGCATCTGTACAAGCTTCATACATGGTCGTGAATCCGTTGTCGTCTCTCCAAGTTTCGCAAACAGTGGAAGGATCAACACCATAAGCGGCATTATCGCAACATAAGATTTTTAGCGGCAAATCGGTCGGGTTAACAGCCGTTGCTTCTTTACCAGTGAACTTCAAAGTGATGGTGAAAGCGTAAAAGTTTACCCCATCTGCATTGGTGATGACCCAGGTGGCACTTTTTTCGCCTTTTAACCCGGACGTTTTACCATCCACAATTAAATCCACCGATTCGCCAGGTGCTACATTTTTAGACAGTTTGTAACTGGATTTCTGGTGAAGGGTATCACCGGCATAAAATCGATAGAGATAATCGGTGGTCCAGGTTGTGGTTCCAATGTTCTTTAATGTCCACACAATATCATAATCCACATCGTTAGGCAACTCAGAGCCATCCACGGGTGAATTGTATACCCATTCTGCTTTATCTGCTACAGGGGCCGCCTGAAGCGTTGCAGTAGCAATAGCAGGCAAGGTGATTTGAATGCTGCCCGGAGTTACTTCTCCTGGAAGCTGCAGAGTAGGAAGGGCTGCCAGAGTAGAAGTGGGCTCCGGTGTATTGGTAGGCTCCGGTGTGTTGGTGGCTGTAGGATTTAACAGCGCTGCTTGAGTGAGTTGGGCCTGAACGGTCTGCGCGGCAGCGGTGTAAATCATATTTGCGTCAGGAGTGGGTTCTGCGGGGGGAGTGTTACAGGCGGACAAAATTAGCACGCTAACGGCAAACACGATCCCCCAAAAAGTTTTTTTGGTAAAACCAGACATGGTTTATCTACCTCCTCTAATTTTGCTGAAAATATTTTACCAGATCAGCATTGGCACGAATTGTCTAACGTCCTTCTAAAATTGTCAAGGGTCAGGAGTTTACTCTGCAAGTCTTTGTAATGATAGCAATAATCTTATGATTTGTCATCGTGAGAAAAGATTGTGCAACTCCAGTTCAGATGATATAAGGCAAAAATTTAAAGTTTTTCGTCCGGTCTGCATCGTCATTTGGTGCTCACAGACAGAAAAATGATCAAAAGTTGGTAAAGTTTGAGAATGTTGTAATTTGTTTCATTTTATCATTGCTTTATGAAAACTGCCTATGGAACGGGCGTGGTAAAAATGGGCCAATCCGATTCGGTGGAAGGTTGTGGAAGGTCCATATCAAAACCAAACTTCCCTTGAAAGGTGAAATAGGTAATGGCGCCAGGATTAATCGATATCTCGGTGGTATATTGTTCATCCAAATAGTCGATGATCAATCGATAGCGGCCCTTAGGTAAATCGCTAAGAACTACATTCTCCCGATAATAGTCATCACTGATGACAGTGGTCTCCCCATAGCTGATTACCGACCATTTCTGGCCGGTTTCCAGAGATTCTACGGTAAGGTTCTGTTTGGTTAACAGAGACCCATTGGAATTTAACATCCTTCCTACAAGGATTCCCCACCCCTGGGGCGGAACAATCCATAATTCCGGGTTCCGGGTGGCGTAAAAACTATTGGTTTCGATTCGTACTTCAAAATGAAGGTGAGGGCCGGTCGTAAAACCGGTTGTACCTATCACTCCCAATTGAGTTCCGGTTTCCACGCGCTGCCCTTCAATTACGTCAATACGATCCATGTGCGCGTAAACGGTATAAAGGTTTCTGTTTTCATACCCCAAGTCGTGTTTTATGGCAACCGCGAGTCCATAAGGATCGGTATCACGATCTGTCCGGTTAAAAAGGCCATATCCAGCCCAAACCACTTTTCCAGGGCCAGTAGCGTATACCGGTGTACCGCGCGAATTGGGAAGATCGATCCCTGTGTGGACAATTGGAGGGTCACTGCCAGGGAAAATTCCACCATAACGATAATCCGCTAATGGCCAATTGACCTCATCCGCAGCAATGGGGCGGACAAACAGAAAATGGTCGTGAGGGCCTAACCCAAATGGAACATCGTATAAAGGAGGTCGCCACAGGGATTTAGGTTCCGGTCCGGGCGTGGGAAAAGTGAACCGGAGGGGTTGATCCTGGTTCTCCGCCTCAATATCCGGCAGGGTGGATGATGGATTATTCTCATTTGGGATTTTCTCTACTCCGGTAAGCGGCGGTATGGTTTCGACCAGAATGGCCGTGGGCTCCGAATTCGTTTCGAACTGTGAAGGTGTGGAAAAACTGGTTTCTGGGGGTGTCTGACACGCGGTAAGCAAACCGGAAAAAGAGATGATTGTAAGAAGGGTTTGAATGGAACGCTTGAAAAACATTATTGGGAAACCGGTGTTTCGCTGGGTAAGAGGATTGGGCTGGGGGTTACCGGAATAAATGGGAAGGGGGTGCTGGTTGCCGTGGGCTGAATCTCAGTGTCGGCAGGAGTTGGCGTGTAAGTTGGAATGTAAGTTGCCGTGATTAACGCTTCAGGCGGATAAAGCTGGGCCATTGCTGCGCTCCAATCCAGCCCTTCGCTCAAGACAAATTGGTTGAATCGGGCTGCGGGATAAAAACTTCTCCAATTGCTCAATGCTGGCAG
>JAHDQE010000045.1 GCA_018433975.1 Ornatilinea sp.
GGTCCTGTTGGAGAATTCTCTATTAACTATATCTTTTCAGAGGAAAAAAGAGAGTTAAGGATGTGGAGAACATGCAAATTGACGGGCGGTAAGAACACCTGTGTACCCATCATTCATCATGGATGGCCTGATGGTTGATTACTTTGCGGAATTACCGATGGAAAAAAACGGATAAGAATATGGCTAACCGGACAATATATGATCCGGAGCGGTTTGCAAAATAAATTTTACGGATTGGTTTTCAATCTGTACGGCGGGCGGTATGCGTTTATTGTTGAACGGAAGATTCGAGCTTTATCGGAGAATCTTCCGGAGCTTCCGGAAGCTGCTGCCGGATATAATCCAGCAGTGCAAAGATGAATAGAGAAATTCCAATCATCTCTAATGTTTCTTCGCGCGCTACCAGCATGCCGTAATCGTATCCCCATTGATGGTAGGTCGATACATATTCTCCCGCCAGCATCTCCAGGCCTAAGACCCCCATCAGGTAAACTGTGCCGGACAGGCCGAATAGCAGCATCGATTTCCGGGGAAGTTTGAAGAAAAAGCGAATATACAGCAGGCCGAAGATTGCCACCAGGATGACGGCCGAACGCACCCAGTCAATGGAAAAATATCCTTTGGATGTGATGAGATTGGAAAGGGGAACCTGCCAATGCTCATGTATCTGGATCACTTCGTCCACGGCCATGTACAGGAAAATGATGCCCAATAAAGTCCATTGGAGTACAAAAGAAGCCTTTACTTTCTTTTTATAGGCAGCGATGATGCACAGCAGAAAACCTGCGGTCAGGAGCAGCAGACCGGAGAAATAGCTCTGCAGCACGTATTCATTATCCATGTTGAACTCGTCAATGAAGAACATGACGGTGTTGATCCATTCTTTGTGACTGCGCAGTTCCCAGCCGGCGATATGTGCCAGGGTAAACCCTGCTGAGAAAAGGATCAGGACAATAGGAAGCTGTTTGTGCCGTAAGATCTCCTGCCGCGCTTTTTCCGGAAAGCTTAAATGGTTTTCTGCGTTTTCCTTTGTGAAACGAGGATAAATCGTGAGGGCGATTTGAACACTGTACAGGGTTACCAGTAATAGGTAAGGGGTAATACGCATTACAGCGGTCTGGTAATCGAAACCTCTGTCGAGGAAGAACCCCCATTTGATCAGGAGATAAGCCCCGGAAAGGATTGTCAGAACGGAGAAATCGGCCAATCCTTGCAGCTTGTTATTCTCCAGAGCGGTTTGAAAGCGTTGAGAAAACCGGTCGGCCCAGGCAACATCTTTCCAAAAGCGAATTGTCAGCCAAACCAGGATCAGAGTCAGCAGTACAACCGGCAGTACCATCAGATATCTTGTTTTGGAGAATCCCAACAGCCAGGCATTTTTAGCTGATTTGGGAATGGCCATGATAAAAAGAATCGTCAGAAAAGTTTCGATAGAAGTGACGATGAAAAATCGAGATAAACGCTGATGAATTGGTTTTTGTGTTTTGGAAAGCATAAGAATAGTATTGTAAGAATCCTCTGGGGTAATGTTCATTATTCTATCACTGATTGGAAAAAGGTTTAGATAAGGTCTGAATCACTGGACAGGTACGTTCAAGAGTTGTATGGCGTTCTCAAGAAAGCTTGACAAGTAGACAAAAAGACCCTCTACGGTAAAATAGGTGTCGCCAAACAGCCAAAATCACCGAGGAGGATCTCTATGGAGTATAGCACGCTCGCGCCATGGCAGGGGATGAATGCAAGCGGAATCGTGTATGATCTGGGAAGCTTGTTTGACCGATTTGAGCATATCCATGACCCACGTAAAGCGAAAGGCAAGCGCTACAGCTTGAGTAGCCTGTTGGTGATCATTTTTCTGGCCAAATTGTCCGGCAAGGACAACCCGGTTGAGATTGCCGATTGGGCCCAGAACCATGCCGACGAACTGGTGCAGTTGTTAGGCCTGAAGGAGAGCTGGATGCCTCACCACAACACTATCCGGCGGGTGTTTCAGACGATCCTTAGCCTCGATGAATTTGAACGGCTGATGGTCGACTACCACCAGGCAGCGAGCGATGCAGATGGCGAGGTGCTGGCAATCGATGGCAAAGCCTTACGCGGGACCGCCATCCTCGGCCAGGATCGTAGCAAGTATGTGTTGAGTGTATACGATGGTCAGACCCAGCAGGTCAAGGCACAAGAAGTCGTTGCCAGCAAGGAAAACGAGATTGTGGCCGCCCCGAAGGCCCTGAAGCGGGTCAAGCTGGCCGGAAAAATCATCACCGGGGATGCCCTGCATACCCAACGGGCCCTGTCGGAGCAAATCCTCACCGCTGGCGGCGATTATCTGTGGCCGGTCAAGGATAACCAGCCCCGACTGCATCAGGATATTCAACGCCTGTTCGCCCCAGACCAGCCCAAGCCGGGGTTTGGAAAAATCAAAACCGACTTTCAGCAGACCCAACAAGTCAGCTATGGACACGGTCGGATCGAAACTCGCAGTCTGCAAACCAGTGAAATGCTCAACGAGTATTTGGATTGGCCGGGGGTGGGCCAGGTGTATCGGCTGGAACGCCGGTTTTCCTGGGTCCGCCAGGGGCGAACCTACAAAACCAGTTGTGAAGTCGAATTTGGCGTGACCAGCCTGTCCCGCCAGCAAGCAGCTGCCAACAAGATACTGAAGGTCAGACGGCAGTATTGGGGAATTGAGACCGGCTTACATTATCGACGGGATGTCACCTTCCGCGAGGATGCCACCCGCATGACGATTGGGGCTGCTAGCTGTATTCTGTCCATCGTGCATAATTTGGTGCTGGGATTGCTCAAGCGGGCGGGGTTTACCAATGCAGCGAAAGGTCGGCGATGGTTCGAGGGTCGTCTTCAGGAGGCCTTTGCTTTGCTCCTCGCCGGAAATCCCCTTTCTTGAGAACGCCATATCAAGAGTTGGAAACAAAGTTGTTTATTGATGTACATCGTAGTACAATTTGATCGGACTAATAATATCTTTTATTTGAAAAATTCTTTAAAAAATTTAATGTGAAAGGTTTATAAAATGAGTGAACAATATGATGTTGTCGTGATTGGAGCCGGGCCTGGCGGTTATGTCAGTGCGATTCGTGCTTCTCAGCTTGGACTGAAAACTGCAATTGTAGAAAAAAAATGGCTTGGCGGTGTCTGCTTAAATGTAGGCTGTGTTCCATCAAAAGCTTTGTTAAAAAATGCGGATCTTGCCGAAACGCTGCGAGAACGTTCCAAGGAATTTGGTATTTCTTTTGACAACCTCCAGTTGGATTTCAGCGCGGCAGTCAAACGCAGCCGAAAAGTTTCACAGCGCCTGACCAAAGGTGTTTCTTTCTTGATGCGAAAGAATAAGATTGACGTTGTGATGGGTTCTGCTAAATTAACGGGTAAGAATTCCCTTGAAGTTGTAGATGACAAAGGTGAGAAGAAAGAACTTACCGCGAAAAATATTGTTATCGCTACCGGATCGCACACTTTTGTTATTCCCGGTGTAAAAGTTGACGGCGAAAAAGTCGTTACCTATGCCGAAGCAATTTTGCAGGAAAAGCGGCCGGAATCGGTTGTGATTATCGGTGCAGGAGCGATTGGTGTTGAGTTCGCTACCGTCTGGAGTTCCTATGGCACGGATGTGACAATTGTAGAAATGTTGCCAAGCATTCTTCCTCTGGAAGATAAAGAGACCAGCGCAGAACTTGCCAAAGCATACAAAAAACGCGGCATCAAAATGCTTACCAGTACCAAAGTGGAATCGGTTGAAGCAACCGATGCAGGTGTGAAGGTAACGGTCAGCGGGGAAGACGGACAGCAGGTTCTGGAAGCAGACCAGGCTATGATTGCGATTGGTTTCCGACCAAACACCGCCGATTTGGGGCTTGAACAGGTTGGCGTAAAAATGGATAAGCGCGGCTTTATTGAAATCGATGACCGCATGGCAACCAATGTGCCCGGTATCTGGGCGATCGGTGATGTGACGGGAAAACTGCTTCTGGCACATGTTGCCTCCGCTCAAGGCGTAGTTTGTGCAGAGAGCATCGCCGGGGTGGAAACCATCAAACTGGATTACAAGATGATGCCTCGTGCCGTGTACTCTCATCCCCAGGTGGCTTCTTTTGGAATGAGTGAAGATGAGGCAAAAGAAGCTGGCTACGATGTAAAAGTTGGACGTTTCAATTTCATCGCCAATGGCAAGGCGCTTGGCCTGGGTGAAGGCGAGGGATTTGTTAAAATCATTGCGGATGCTAAATACGGGGAAATTTTGGGCGCGGCCCTGGTCGGCCCGGACGTCTCCGAGATGCTGCCGGAACTCACCCTGGCGCAGCGCATGGAACTGACCTCCGAGGATATTGCCCGTACCGTTCATGCTCACCCAACTTTGAGTGAAGTGATCATGGAAGCTGCCCATGCAGTAGAGGGTCAAGCAATCCAGATGTAAGTCGGCGTTTACAGTCGTCTTTGGGAGAATAGTTTACAACTCCCCGCCAGCCCGGCGGGGAGTTGTTTTTAATGAGATATTTATTCGGGATTAATCTTGCTTATGCTATAATCACTCACCAGAAAGGTGAAATATGTTCAAGAATATTTTTCGAAAAATTGGGGGAGACCCCTTTAGAAAAGACATTGAGAGGCTCGCAAAAATTGTTGATGAAATCAATCAACTGGAGCAGCCTTATGAAGCTTTGAGCAGCGAGGACTTAAAAGCAAAGACCGGCGAATTTCGCCAGCGCCTGGAACAGGGGGAGACACTGGATGATTTGCTGGTGGAGGCTTTTGCGACCGTTCGTGAAGTTAGTAAACGGACCATTGGTCTGCGGCATTATGATATTCAGATGATCGGTGGTATCACGCTGCATCAGGGAAAGATCGCCGAGATGCGCACTGGTGAGGGGAAAACACTGGTTGCGACGTTGCCCATGTACCTGAACGCTTTAGCGGGTAAAGGGGTTCATCTGGTCACGGTGAACGATTACCTCGCCCGGCGTGATGCCCGCTGGATGGCTCCCATTTTTTCGTTCCTGGGCTTGAAAATTGGCGTTCTCCAGATGTCCCTGCGGACTGGAGGCGGGCCGATGGCTTTTTTGGTCGACCTTGAAAAGACTTCCTCGCAGGAGGACCAGCATCAATTGGTGATGGTTCCCCGCCGTGAAGCTTATGCCGCGGATATTACTTATGGAACGAACAGCGAGTTCGGTTTTGATTACCTGCGCGATAACCTCACCATGCGTCTGGAAGACCGCGTACAGCGAGGACATCATTATGCCATTATCGATGAGGTCGATAATATCCTGATTGATGAGGCGCGGACCCCGTTGATTATTTCCGGCCCATCAGAAGATCAGAGCGAATGGTATATCCGCATGGCCCAGGTTGTCCGCCAGCTTGTCCCGGAAGATTATGAAGTTGAGGAGAAAGACCGGACTGTAACCCTGACAGAGATTGGTGAAGTTCATGTTGAGGAACTCCTCGAAATGCCGCTGCGTGATCCTGAACGCCCGGAGGATATTACTCCGGAACAGGCCAGAATGTTGGGGTATTTGGAACAGGCTCTTCGTGCGCAGCATTTATACCGGCGCAATAAGGATTATCTTGTGCAGGGTGGCAAGGTCGTTATTGTGGATGAATTCACCGGCCGGTTGATGCCAGGGCGGCGCTGGTCAGAGGGCCTTCATCAGGCGGTGGAAGCCAAAGAAGGGGTCAAGGTTGAAGCGGAAAATATCACCTATGCAACCATCACCCTTCAGAATTACTTCAGGATGTATGAAAAGATATCCGGCATGACGGGTACTGCCGCGACCGAAGCCGAAGAGTTTTATAAGATTTACACTCTGGATGTGCTCCCCATTCCTACCAACCTGGAATATGTTGCTTCTCTCCCTGATACCGGGTTGGATAAATTTGAAGATAAAGACGAATTTGGATATCGCTATACTTATTATGCTGCCAGTGATGATGCGGAGAGACAGCCGCAATTTTGGAAGCGAAAAGATTATCCCGATGTCGTCTACCGCTCCGCAGAGGCAAAATTGCGGGCCATTACGCAGGAAGTCTTTCAATATTATGTAAAGGGAAGACCGCAGCTGGTGGGGACGACTTCGGTGGAACATTCCGAAATTCTATCTGGCCGGTTGGGTGCCGAGCCGATCCGGCGGTTGATGCAGGTTCTCTTGATCCGTGATGCGTGGCTGGAGCAAAAAAATGCCGATATGGTAGACCGCTCTGATACTCAGATGCAGGTCTTGAATGCACCGCTTACGGATATCAAAGCCGGAGATCTGCGCCCATTGGCTCGCAGCCTTAATTTATCCCTTAATCCGGAAGATCCCGATAATATTCAGCGACTGAAAGCTTATTTTGGCTTTACGGATGGAGAAACGGACCGTCTGATTCAGGCGCTCCAGGGCGGCGTTGTTCATGAGGTGCTGAACGCGCGGAAACATGATCAGGAAGCCGGTATCATTGCTCAAGCCGGTGCTTTTGGGGCTGTTACGATTGCCACCAATATGGCCGGCCGTGGTGTGGACATTAAACTGGGTGGAGAATTATCCGAAGAGATTATCCGGGATGTGAATCGCGTCTTGAATAAAGCGGGGCGTGATCCTTACGATATGACCAATGAGGAACGGCAGGCGGCTCTTCGAGAATTGGACCCGGACCAATACGGTATATATGAGGAATCCGTTCAGACCTTTCTGGAGCAGGTTGAAAATATGGACCGCGTTCGGGAATTGGGCGGCTTACATGTGATTGGCTCTGAACGCCATGAGGCTCGCCGGATTGACAACCAGCTCAGAGGGCGTGCGGCCCGGCAGGGCGATCCCGGTTCTTCCCGGTTTTATCTTTCTTTGGAAGACGACTTGATGAGGTTGTTTGGAGGTGCGCAGGTAGAAAATCTCTGGAAGCGCATCATGTTCGACGAATATCAGCCTCTGGAAATTAATTTATTGGGAAAATTGGTGGAACAATCTCAGGAACGCGTTGAAGGTGCGAACTTTGATATCCGGAAACACTTGCTGGAATACGATGACGTGCTTAATGCTCAGCGTGAGCGCATCTATGGTCAGCGGGACCGCGTTTTCTTGAAGCAAGATCTCGATGAAGATATTTTGGATATGCTGGAGCTGGAACTTAAGCGCAGGATACCACAATCTCTGGAGGATGAAGAAGGGCCCTGGAAACTGTTGGCTTATCTGAACGATGTCCAACCGATCATTGATTACGGCTCCGTCTATTATCCGTCTTTCACCATCAAAATCCTTTTTGATGCATTTCGTCAGACGTTGCCGGAGGACAATATCTCTGCCGAGAACCTGGAAGAAGCCGCGTTGGAATTGGCGCGGAACAGCATTCAGGCGGATAAAGACCATCTTTTATTGAGCACTCAACGCCTTCTGGATCGGGTTGAAGAAAATTTGGATATTCAACTTGAAGAGCGCATGGATACGCTGGATACTTTTGTCTCCGCTTTGGAAGCCGGGAATGAGGACGGTGTGGCGGGACGAGAGCAGGATCTCCTGACTGAACTTATGAGCTATGTGCGGACACCGCTGAAGTTGAGTAAAAATCAGCTTCAGCAACTAGTTGAGGGAGATCAAGAAATTGTAGATGAGATCCGGAATCAGGTTGATAAATTCCTGTTCACCATTCAGGTTAACCGTTTGATCGGCTCCATTGAAAGGCGATTGGATGAAAGCCTGGGACTGCGGGCGGAACAGCTTTTAAACCTTTCCTGGGGAGAACTTGCGGATCAAATCCTGGACGCAGTTGAAGGAGTTTATGATCGGCGGGTGAAATCTCTGCTCGGAAAAGATGGATTGATTGCGCGGGATTTGAAGCCGATTCTGGATCAGTGGGATGGGAGTGACCTGGATGACCGCCAGTTAATCCGGCTTTTAAGTGCGATGCAGCATGGTACCCAACTGGCCTTTGATGCAAAGACTCACCGTAAATCACGAAGACAATACGTTCGCCTGCGTTACGTTTATTTGGCGGCACATGCGTTGGAGGAACAGTCTCCTGAAGAAGTTACGGACCAGGTTCTGGCACACTTACAGGGAGCCCTGCTTGCCCTTCAGACAGCCCGAGGCGAGATCCTCTGGAACCAGTTGAGACAGCGAGAGGCCAGCCTGAATGTTTTAAGTGAAAAGCTCAGGCTTGAATTGGCAGAAGATCTGGGACAGGAAAAATATGAAGTGTTGCTGGATCAACCGTTGGCTGAAATCTCTGAGACAGACCGTGCCCGTATTCTGGAGGTTCTGGGACGCCGTATGCAAAATGAAGCATATCGTGAACTGCTCCTGCGGGTAATTTCTGAGCAATGGGTGGAATATCTTACCAAGGTAGAAGCACTTCGGGTTTCAATTCGGATGGAAGCTTATGCACAGCGTGATCCACTGGTGCAGTATAAAAGCAAAGCGACCGAGATGTTCCAGGGACTGCTAGTGGATATCCGGACGAGTGTAATTACCCGTGTGTTCACTTATAATCCTCGAAGTTTCGCGGATTTACTGATGAGCCGCACGCCGGCTGCATCCGTCGAGCAGCCCGAAGATACACAAAAAGAGGTCCCTCAGCAAGTTGATTCAGAAAAGAGACACAAGAAAAAACGGCGTCGTCACTAAATTGCGTCTTGAGAAAGAGCAAAACCGTTCCAAATGATGCGTTTAGGAACATTTTGGTCTTTTTTGGGTTATAATAAAAATTAGAGCCCTCTTGACAACTCTAGGGTTGTCAAGAAATAAATTCACATTTATAATGGGCAAATATCTTTTTTTCTGGAGTATATCGATCGTATGGACCTAAATGACGCCCGAATGGAACAAGAGGCAACGCCTGAATTAGAAAAAACAACCGAAAATAATAACATGGCCGACTTGCTGGAACAAGAAGGACTTGGTATTGATTTTCCGCGTCGCGGAGAGATTCGTGATGGTGTAATTGCCAGTATCAGCCAGGGTCAAATCCTGGTCAGTGTTGGCACAAAATCTGAGGGTGTCATTAGTGGTAGAGAATATGACCAGATTCCTCAGGAAGAACTCGATGAAATGAAAGTCGGGCAGGAAGTCAAAGTTTATGTTGTGAATCCTGAGGATCAACATGGAACATTGGTACTGTCTTACACGCGAGCACGTGAAGCTGTAAACTGGGTTGAGGCAAAAGAACTGTTGGAGTCTAAAGAGAGCTTTAACAGCAAAATCATTGGCTATAACAAAGGTGGTTTAATTGTCCCCATGGAAGGCCTTCGAGGCTTTGTGCCCGCTTCACAGGTTAGTTTATCCCGTCGCGCAAGTGTGACAGGCGATACTCCTGACCAGCGATGGGGGGCAATGGTTGGTGAAGAAATTGAAGTCTGCGTCATCGAAGTGGACGAGGACCGCCGCCGGTTGATTCTTTCGGAGCGTGTTGCGAGTGCAGAAACTCGCGAAAGCCTCAAAGAAAAAGTGATTGATGAACTGCAAGAGGGGGACGTCCGCACCGGGCGGGTAACCAGTCTAGCCGATTTTGGCGCTTTTGTGAATATCAGCGGTGCAGATGGTCTTGTTCACCTTTCCGAAATTTCCTGGGACCGTATTCAACACCCGAAAGAGGTGCTTGAAGTTGGGCAGGAAGTGGAAGTGAAGATCATCAGTGTAGACCGTGAAAAGAAACGCATTGGGCTTTCTATTCGCCAGCTCCTTAAAGACCCCTGGGCAGAGCGTGTTGCAGAATTCCAGGTAGGGCAATTGGTTGAGGGCACAATTACCCGGCTGACCAAATTTGGTGCTTTCGCAAAGATTGATGAAGAATTGGAAGGTTTGATCCATATCTCTGAGATCAGCGATAAACGGATTGAACATCCCAAAGAAGTACTTCGAGAAGGTGAAGTTGTTACGCTTCGCATTATTCGTGTCGAGCCTGATACACACCGGATTGGCTTGAGTCTGCGCCGGGTCGATTCTATGGCGTTTGCCGAGATGGACTGGCAGACATTATTAGAGACAGAACCGGGTTATGAGGAAGAAGCCGAAGAACCTGCCGCGGTACAGGCTGAAGAACCTGTGGCAGAGGCCGCACTCCCAGTTGAGGCTGCATCAGAAGAAGCGGATGTTCCGGTTGAAGCCGTGTTAGAAGAAGAAACGGAATCTAAAATAGCAGAATCTGAAGAAGCCGGGCAGGAAGATAAAGCATCGACAGTCAAGTAATTGACTGAAATAGAATTAAAGAGCGCACCGTGACAGGTGCGCTTTTTTTGCTGATAGGATGAAGTATGTCCATCATTATTGATGCTCACGAGGACCTGGCCTATAATATGCTTACGTTTGGGCGCGATTATCGCCGCTCGGTCAGTGAGACTCGTAAGCTTGAAGAAGACACCCCAATCCCTGCACGAACGGGGCAAACTTTGTTGGGCTGGCCTGAATACCAGAAGGGTCAGGTTGCAGTTGTGTTTGGGACGATCTTTATCCTTCCTGCCGCGCATAGCTCCGGAGCCTGGGATTATCTGGCATATTCGACTTTTGAAGAGGCCGAGAAATTAATCTGGCAGCAGGTGAATCTCTATGCCCAACTGGTAGAAACAAACCCCAGGCAGTTCCAAATTGTGCAATCCCGAACGGATTTTCATCGGATTCTGGATCTTTGGGATCAAACTGCGCGGGTAGGTGCATCAGCAAGCCATCCGGTTGGAATTGTCCTGCTGATGGAAGGTGCGGAAGGTCTGAAAAATGTAGATGACCTGGAAGGGCTTTGGAATGCCGGAGTGCGTATCATTGGCCCGGTTTGGGCGGGCACCCGGTTTTGTGGAGGGTCATATCATCCCGGTGGATTTACGGCAGAAGGATATGCACTGTTGAAGAAAATGTCAGAGATAGGTTTTACTCTGGATGTTTCTCATATGACCGACCAATCCGTTTTGCAGGCGCTGGATTTCTATCCGGGACCGGTAATTGCCAGTCATGCCAACGCTCGAGCTTTACTGGTTGGGGAGACGGGGGAACGCCATCTGACGGATGAAGCGCTTCGCCGGTTATGTGACCGGGATGGTGTGATTGGCGTTTTGCCGTATAATAAGTTTTTGCAACCGGACTGGGAGCCTGAAGATGGCCGGGAGGGTGTTCTTCTGGATTTTTTGGTAGATCATATTGATCATATCTGCCAGATCGCAGGGAATGCGCGTCATGTTGGAATTGGCTCTGATTTTGACGGAGGTTTTGGAAAGCATCAAGTCCCGGATGGCATTGATTCGGTTGCCGATTTGCAGAAGATTAAAACATTATTGGTTGAGAGAGGTTATTCTTTTTCTGATGTTGAGGGAATTTTGAATGGAAATTGGCGCCGTTATTTGGAAAGGACCTTGCCAAAATGATGATTGCGTCTGATAAAAACAAACATAAGGAAAAGGGGGTATTGACTTACTCGGTTGTGCGGGTGCGGATTGGTTTGATCCTCACTTTAATTGGTTTAATTGTGTTTCTGATTGGTTCCAGACCCGGAGTTTTTGGCCTGGATCGCAGTCCGGTTATTGGTTTTGTGCAGATTGCAGTTTTTCTGGTGGGTCTGGCATTGATTTGTATTGGGGGGTATATCAGCCTGATGGCGCTATGGAAGGGACGATCTCCCAGTATTGCTGCGGATATTGGCTTGCGAATGGTCAGCACCGGGTATGTTGTGTCGGTTTTCACCGGAATGGCGGATGTTTTTGGTTTTGGCAGTCATATTCTTCCGGATATGCCATTTTTTGGCCCTCTGCAGGCTCGTGGTGTTGTGATTGGTGAAGTGATCATTCTAATTGGTTTTCTGCTGTTATTGCCGACTGCACCACCCAAGCATGAAGAAGAAGAAAAAGAGGAAGAGGAATCCTGAAGAATCAAAAACTGCCGTGAGGCAGTTTTTGATAGATGTTCAAACCATTGCTGGTTAAGAAATCAGCCCAATTGCTTTTAACATCTCCTGGTTGGATTTATATTTATATTCTTCTACGCCAAGTTCTTGAGCCTTTTCGTTTTCGATCTGAATTAATTTAGATAAGTCGTCTTTTCTGACAATGGGCTTCTCGATTTGTGAAATGCGGCGGTCAATGTCTTGCAGGGTAGTTGTTGTAAAAGCGGGGAGCGTATCTAAATATTGCAGGACGGCCCTGGCTCCCTGGACGCTGTCTTTCCTGGCCAGCCCCACCAGGCCGACACTGGCTTTACGCGCCCAACCAACCACAAAAGCTTTTTCAATGGGTTCGCCGGTCTCCGTGCAGATCTCGTAGGAAGTGTCTTTTATGGGGAATCTTGGATTGGGATTCTTGCAATAGGAATAATTCTTCACCGGGAGGCCAAATTTACCATCCACCCGATTCCCGATTGAAAACATTACGGTGTCGGCCTCAAGAATTTCAAATTCTTTAAGTCCTTCTGCCGAAAGATAGTCTTCTTTTTGGACCAGTGTATTCTTTTCAAATTTGATTCCGGTTACTTTACCTTCTTCGTCGCCAAGGATTTCAACCGGAGAAAGCAGGAACCGCAGTGTGAAATGGGTCTCCGAGACACGAGGAGCAGATTTGGCGATTGCACTCTCGATCATTTTGATGGGTTCTTCGGGATCCTGCCCAAGTGATTCCATCAAATGTGCTGCGCTTTCGATCTCTTCTTTTACGATAGGGAAATTCAAATGGGCTGCTATGGCTTCCAGTTCTTGTTGAGTGAACTTGATCTCACCCGGGCCCCGGCGCGCAACCGCAGTGATCTCCTGCACTTTGCGCTCGTGAGTTAAGAAATGGGCCAGGTCCATTGAAACATTGCCCATGCCGATAATGACAACTTTTTCGCCGATGGGGAAATCCATTGCGCTGTAAGGGGGCAGACCGTTATAGTGATAAACTACATCCTGTGCGTAGTAAACGCCATCCAGTTTTTCTCCGGGCAGGAAGAGCCAGCGGTTCCATTGCGCTCCGGTGGCAACCACAACAGCATCGAAACCTAAAGACATCAATTCCTTGAACGTTAAATCCCCGTTTTCACGGATTAACACATTCCCATAGTATGTGACACCATCCATGTTGAGGATATCTTGAAATTGAGTAATCAATCCCCGCCGCATCTTGTGCTTCTCCGGATAAATCCCATATTCGGCAAGTCCACCAATTTTAATGTCTCGGTTAAAAATAACGACATCCACATTTTTTCTTGCTAATTGCTGCGCAGCATATAATCCGGAAGGGCCAGCTCCAATAATTGCAACGAGAGGTTTGGATGGTTGATTCATAATAATAAAAGTCTCCTTTACTGGATGGATTGAAATCTTCAAATCAATAACAAGTGGGATAATGAAAGAAGAAACTAAACGGATATAAATTATAAAAAGTCTAAGAAATTGTCGACTTTGCTGTCCAAAATGGATGCACTATTATACCGTAATTCGTTTTCAAAATATGAGACATTATGCTATATAATCAAATAATTCGTCGATTTGTGAAAAGAGGAGCTGTATGAACTCCAATAAATATATTATTACCCCTTTGGGAAGGAAGATTCCAAATCCGAATTTTGAAAAAAAGCCTGTGATTCAAATTCATAAGCTGTGGCCTGCTTTCTGGACAATTACCGGCGTTTTTTCACTGCTGATGAATGCAATTTTGATTGCGATGCTTTTAAGCCTCGGAAACCAGCTTTTTGCATTAAAATCACTGGTTGAGGACCAATTGATCGGTGGCCTGTACGAGAATTTTATTTTAATGGATGAATCAAATATTCAGACCACTATTCCTGTGAGTGCACAGGTTCCCGCCAAATTTAACCTGCCGCTGGATGCTGAGACGGTTGTTGTGCTCCGGGAAGACACCTACATTCCGGGAGCGACCGTTACTTTGAACACGGGCGGGCTCAACATTACCAATGCGCCCACCAACATTTTGCTCCCGGCGGGAACAAAACTGCCGATCCAGCTTAGCCTGGAGGTTCCTGTGGACCAGAAAATACCCGTGGATCTGAATGTGAACGTGGATATTCCTCTGGATCAGACGGATTTGCACATTCCTTTTACAGGATTACAAAATGTTGTCAGTCCGTATTATGATTTATTGGGACAAACACCAGATTCTTGGGGAGAAATTTTATGCGGTATTCCACCCGCCAGATGGTGTGAAGGGTTGATTCCGCAAGATAATAATTGAGGATTTATGGGAATAAAAACTACGAAGACAATGTTGCCCAATGGGTTAACGGTACATCTCAAAGAAATACATTCGGCTCCTTTGATCAGTCATTGGATTTGGTATCATGTTGGGTCTCGAGATGAAATTCCCGGGGAAACCGGGATTTCTCATTGGGTGGAACACATGCAGTTCAAAGGCACAGAGAAATTTCCCTCCAGTGAATTGGATAAAAAAATTTCCAGAGAGGGTGGGGTGTGGAATGCATCCACTTCTTTAGATTGGACTGCTTATTACGAAAAACTGCCCGCGGATAAAATTGATCTGGCTTTGGAATTGGAAGCAGATCGAATGGTGAACAGCCTGTTTGATCCGGAGGAAGTGGAATCGGAACGCACAGTGATTATTTCTGAGCGTGAAGGTCATGAAAATGAACCTCTCTTTCAGCTGGACGAGGCTATGCAGCGAGCCGGGTTTGATGCCCATCCATATCGTTATGAGGTGATTGGAGATCTGGAGGACCTACATAAAATTCAGCGCGACGACCTTTACCGGCATTACCGCACCTATTATGTCCCTAACAATGCCGTGCTGGCGATTGCGGGGGATTTCGATACTCGGGAAATGCTGGATAAAGTACACCGTTATTATGAAGCGATTCCTTCCGGGCAGACCCCTCCGCATCCAGCAAAGCTGGAGCCCCCGCTTTCTGAAGAACGAAGGGTGAATTTAAAGGGGCCGGGCGAAACCAGTTATCTTAAAGTGGGCTATCGTGCGCCGGCGGCGAGTGATCCGGATTTCTTTGCATTTACCGTCCTGGATAGTATTCTGGCGGGGCCGGCCAGCCTGAATATGTTTGGAGGAGGGCATATCTCCAATAAAACCAGCCGTTTATACCGCTCTCTGGTGGAAAAGGAGCTTGCTGTTGCGATTGGCGCCGGGCTTCAGGCCACCGCACATCCTTTCCTGTACGATATTACCGTGATTTTGCATCCGGAACAGAAGCCACAGGATGCCCTTGCCTTTCTCGATGACGAGCTAAACCGTTTACAAAGTCAGCCTGTTCTGGAGGAAGAAATTGCCCGTGCAGTGAAACAGGCGCGAGCCCTGTTTGCGTATGGCAGCGAGAATATCACCAACCAGGCATTCTGGTTGGGCTACGCGGAAATGTTTGATACCTATGAGTGGTTTGTCAATTATGTAAACAGCCTGGAGGAAATCACCCCAGCAGATGTTCAGAAGATTGCACAGGTTTATCTGAAACCGGAAAGAAGGGTGGTTGGAACTTATATCCCCGGACAGAACTTTGGAGGTGAAGCATGAATCCGGCAGCATCCAATAAGTGGAAATCACTTCCGGGCCCTGATGATATCACCCGTGTGGTTCTGGAGAATGGGGTGACAGTTTTGGTCCGTACCAATGACGACAGTCCATCGGTGCGTTTAAGCGGTTATGTGTCTGCAGGAAGTTTGTTTGACCCTCTGGATAAATTGGGCTTGTCTCAGTTTACTGCGCTTGCTTTGACACACGGAACCTATACGCACACCTTTCAGGGGATTTATGATGCACTTGAATCCATTGGAGCCTCATTAGGCTTCGGCGCAAGCGTCCATACAGCCAGTTTTGGCGGACAGTCTCTTGCGGAAGATTTACCGGTCCTTTTGGGGATGCTTTCGGAATGTGTAAGCCAGCCGCTTTTTCCGGCAGATCAACTGGAGAAGTTGCGCGCTCAATTGCTGACCGGTCTGGCGATCCGGTCGCAGCGTACGGAAGAAATGGCTTCGCTGGTTTTTGACCAGAACCTTTTTAAAAAACATCCTTATGGTTATCCGGTTGATGGTTTCTTTGAAACCATTCAGGCGATTACCCGTGAGGATATTCAGGATTTTCATAAAAAATATTATGGCCCGGATGGAATGGTCGTTGTGGTGGTCGGTGGCGTCTCTCCACAGAAAGTGGTTGAACAGATCCGGGACGCTCTGGAAAACTGGAAAAATCCGGGGCAGGTTTTGCCACAGGTCCTTCCAAGGCCTGCGGCGTTGGAAGACACCATCCGTCAGCATATCGAGCTTCCTGAGAAAAGCCAGAGCGATCTGGTGATGGGAACTTTGGGTCCGCTGCGGAATTCTCCGGATTATTTACCGGCCTCACTGGGGAACAGCGTACTGGGCAGATTTGGAATGATGGGACGAATTGGGGATGTGGTCCGGGAACAATCAGGGCTGGCGTATTATGCCAGCTCAAGTCTGAGCGCATCCCTTGCTGGCGGTTCCTGGGAGATCTCGGCAGGGGTAAATCCGGTAAAAATAAAAAAAGCAATTGATTTAATTATTCAGGAAATTAAAAAGTTTGTGGATGAGCCGATAACCGAACGGGAATTGAAAGATAATAAATCCTATTTTATTGGCAGACTGCCCTTGCAAATGGAATCAAATGGGGGTGTCGCAGGTGCTTTGATGAATATTGAGCGGTTTAATTTGGGCCTGGATTACTATCGAATGTATCCCGGGAAAATTCAGGCAATTACTCCCGACCTGATTTTGGAGACCGCGCGTAAATATATGGATCCTCAAAAACTGGTGATTTGCAGTGCCGGGACAGCGCCAGAAAACGGAAAGTAAAAATGGTTACTTTGCGCACCGGGGTCGATTTGATTGAAATTAACCGGTTGACGAATCTCAACCCGAATATTCGTCAGCGGTTTTTGAAAAGAGTGTTTACCCCATTAGAATTGGAACAGGCCGGACAATCCGACGCGCGTCTCGCGGGAAGATTTGCAGCAAAAGAAGCTGTTTCAAAAGCATTGGGAACCGGAATAGGGCAGATTAGCTGGCAGGATATTGAGATTGAAAATGATGAGACCGGGGCTCCCCAACTGCACTTGTTGGGGAGCGCGGATCAAATTGCCAGAGCGATGGGTCTGAATATCTGGTCGATCAGTATCAGTCACTCAAAAACGCATGCCGTGGCCATGGCGGTTGCACTGGCTTCAGGAGAAAGGCTGCCTTTTGAATAATCCGCAGAAGTGTGCGGTATGACAAAAATACTTGCGGTCAGTGATGTTGAACTAGGGCTTATTTACAGCCCCCAAATCGGCAAGCGGTTTGCTGATGTGGACCTGGTGGTCAGTTGTGGGGATCTGCCCTATTATTACCTGGAATACATCATCAGCACCTTGAATGTGCCTTTGTATTACGTGCGGGGAAATCACGCCTGCAAGATCGAGGCGGGCGTGGGTGGCGATCGAACGGGGCCGTGGGGGGGGATGGATTTACACCAGCATTGCAAGATGGATTCTTCCGGGTTGATCCTGTGTGGAATTGAGGGTTGCTTGCAATACAACAATGGACCTTATCAGTACACCCAGTCCCAGATGTGGTTAAAAGTAGTGCGCCTTATACCCAAATTGCTGTTTAATAAACTGGTCTATGGGCGATATCTGGATATCTTTGTTACGCATGCGCCATCCTGGAAGATCAATGATCAGGAAGATTTGCCGCATCAAGGGATCAAAGCTTTTCGCTGGTTTATTAAAACTTTTAAACCTGCATTTCATCTGCATGGACACATTCATATTTATCATCAGACTTCCCAAGAAGAAACTGAATATCACTCCTGCCGGGTGATCAACGCGTTTGGGTTTCGAGAACTGGTTGTGGACGTACCAGAACTGGCCTCCCGGTTATCAAATCAGAATTTTTGATATCTGGAAAGGAGGAGGATTTTGACAAACAACCCTGCTTCAGAAAAAAAATTCCTGGTTGACGAGATTGCACAAGATGACTTTGTCGTTGCCCTAAAAAAGGGCTTCTGGCGATCCGTACTGAACTGGTTTAATCAAGATAGAAATAAACTGCTGCCCTTTGATGAAGTACGGATGAGGCTTCCCCTACTCAGTGAACATTATATTGGGCTCAGAGAGATTCCTCTTAAAAATATCGTGGGCAGTGTAGGGCGTTATCAGGACTTTGACCGGGCCTTTCTGCCCCGGCAAACTTATACAAAAGGCCGGTGGATCAGTATTGATAAAGCTCATCTGCAGGATATCGTTTTGCCGCCGATTGAAGTATATAAATTGGGAGATCTGTACTTTGTAAAAGACGGTAATCACCGGGTTTCAGTTGCGCGCGAGCGCGGACAGGCTTTTGTAGATGCGAATGTGATTGAAATGGATATGCCAATGAAGTTGGACCCGGATATCCGTATTGATGAGCTGATCGAAAAACGGGAACAGATCGAGTTTTTCCAGAAAACACATTTGCTCCAGCATATTCCTGATGCCGAGATTGAACTGACTGTCCCGGGTGGTTATCTGAAACTGGTTGAGCATATTGAGACCCACCGTTGGTTTATGGGAGAGCGCAGGAAAAGCGAAGTGACCTGGGAAGACGCTGTGGTGGATTGGTACCATGAAGTTTATGATCCACTGGTCAAGGTAATTCAGAGCAATCAAACTCTGAAGGACTTCCCCGGACGCACTGAAGCGGATCTCTATTTATGGATTATTGAACACTTGTGGTATCTTCGCGAAGAATATCAGGAAGATATTGATCTGGAAAATGCGGCTGCGGACTTCGTGAAAAAATTTTCAAACCGTTCTCTGGCCTGGATATTGAGGTTGATGGGAAAAACAGCTGCCCAATTCAACAACACAATGAAAGAACCGGAGGACAAAAGCGATGAATGAAAGATGTGGAATGAGGGCATGCCGGCGTCATTATTCACTTTCGTCCTCGGATTTTTGCTCATTCACACCAATCCATAGGTGATTTGGGAGCACCAACCGGTTGGTTTTTACCAGGATGCCGGTAGGGCTTTGTGGATCTTTGCCTGCCAGGGTGGGGTGTACAAAACAAAGGTTAGGCTTTGTGCCATATTTTTGCTGATAATACGCCGCAGCCTGACGGATCTTTGCGCTTAAATCGGTTTTGGGGTTGTTATCAAACCAGAGCATTCCCGTGTTCATCTTTCACCTCACCGGATAGATTGTTGTTTTATAGAATAAAAGTTCTATTAATATTTTACGACTGATTGTTGTAAAAGTCAAGAACTTTTGTTCTGGGATATTTGGCTTGATAACTCCGATTGGCAAGAAGTGGTATGATCTATCCATCTCATATTTTCAAAAAAGATGTTTTGCAGGAGAAACAATGTTTGTTTTTTTGTCTAAATTCCTTCCACTTTTTATTTATCCTTTAGGTCTGTCCTGTTTGCTTTTAATTGGGGCCATGATCTGGAGAAAAAAAGAGCGCTTAGGTTTTGCTTTAATCTTGACTGCTTTTTTCGTACTGCTGGTTGCCAGCAACCGGTGGGTATCTTACAGTTTAGCGAAGTCATTGGAATGGCGTTATTTGCCGGAAGGTGAAATTCCGGCGTCTGAGGTTATTGTGCTGCTGGGAGGAGGCACGGATTCGGCACAATATCCCCGCCCCGGAGTGGAATTGAATGGAGCCGGCGATCGGGTTTTCTATGCGGGTTCGCTTTACAAAGAGGGAAAGGCACAAAAGATTTTGCTGAGCGGCGGAACGATTACCTGGTCAGGGTCCCGTACTTCCACCCCGGCAGAAGATATGGCACAAGTCCTTGAAGTGATGGACGTTCCCCAAGGGGCCCTTTGGCTGCAGTCCAAGTCACAAAACACTTATGAAGATGCGCTGTATTGTGCTGAGCTGCTGCGTGAAAAAGGGGTTAAAAAAGTGATTTTGGTCACTTCAGCCGTGCATATGCCTCGTGCTGTTAAATTGTTTGAACATCAAGGGATTGAGGTTATCCCCGCACCTACAGATTTTCGAGTTACCCAGGAAAGTTTGGACCAGTTGCGCCAACCCAATTTGACGGAATGGGTTGTTATGGCACTCCCCAATGTTTCTTATCTTTCGTTGACAACCACTGTGTTGAAAGAATATATTGGTATGGCAGTTTACAGCCTTAGAGGCTGGATGTGAGAGAGGAATGATTTAAGAATATGGCGGATTTCTATGATTTAAGGTATCCTTAAATCTGCGGTAAGGTTCCTTGTATTTTATGAACACGGCTTTACAAAACTGAGGAATAGAGAGATTTTTCAACAAAACGCCTGTAAATTTGGCAAGGAGGTCGCTGTGATAAAGGACTTAATGAAAGAGGCCGAAGTAAGAATGACAGGAGCGGTCCAATCTCTTGAGGAAGATCTGGCCGGGATTCGAACAGGTCGTGCTTCACCGGCATTGGTGGAGCGTTTGCAAGTTGAGTATTATGGTGCGCCGACTCCTTTATTGCAGTTGGCAACCATTGGTGTTCCTGAGCCGCGGATGTTGATGATTCGCCCATTTGATCCATCTACGATCAAATCCATTGAGCGTGCCATTCTGGCCTCGGACCTGGGATTGACCCCAGGCAATGACGGGAAAGTGATCCGCTTGATGCTGCCCCCATTGACAGAGGACCGGCGCCGGGACCTGGCGAAAGTGGTGCATAACCGAACCGAAGAAGGCCGGGTTGCCGTGAGAAACGTCCGCAGGGATACGATCCGTGATTTACGGGATTTCGAACACGAGAAGTTGATTTCGGAAGATGATCTTAAGCGCGGTGAAGAAGAAATTCAAAAGCTGACGGACCGGATAATTGAAACCATTGATGAAGTCGGGGACCGGAAGCAGAAAGAGATTATGGAGGTTTAGTCTCTCCAACCCAAGCTAATGAGTGATAAATCACAATCGAGTGAATTTGAAAATATACCGGTCCATGTAGGAATAATCATGGATGGGAATGGGCGTTGGGCACAGGCAAGAGGCCTGCCGCGATTGGCAGGCCATCGCGCTGGAACCGAAAACCTGCGCCGAGTTATTACTGCCAGCGTAGAGTTTGGCATCCAGTATTTGACCATTTATGCTTTTTCCACAGAAAACTGGGGCAGGCCGCAAGATGAAGTGCAGGGACTGCTCCATATTGTGGCAGATGTAATTGATCGCGAACTGGATGAGCTCAACAGGCAGGGCGTGCAGCTGCGTCATCTTGGCAGATTAGAAAAGTTGCCTAAAAATCTGCGTAAAAAAGTTCTTCACGCAATCGAAATAACAAAAAATAATGACCGGTTGATTTTGAATATTGCTTTTAATTATGGCGGACGGGATGAGATTATTTACGCGGTCCGGCGCATGATAGAGGATCAGGTCAAACCGGAAGAGGTCACCATCGAAAAAGTAAACCAATATCTGTTCACGGCCGGTATTCCTGATCCGGACCTGATCATCCGCACTTCGGGTGAAATGCGTACCAGTAATTTCTTGATCTGGCAGGCGGCTTACTCCGAATGGTATATCACGCCCTGTTATTGGCCCGACTTTGATAAAGAGGAATATCGAAAAGCATTACAAGCTTACGAAAACCGCGACCGCCGTTTTGGTCGTTTATCTTTTCAGCAGGAAGGGAATTAAATACTCGATGCTGGCGAAACGCCTGCAGATTGTGATAATACTCATCCCAATTGTGGTGGGTTTGATTGCGGCCGGGGGATGGTGGTTTGCAGGAGCTGTTGCGCTGCTGATCGGCATTGCGGCCTGGGAATACTGGCGTATTTTTTCGGAAGGCGGATATGCACCCTCCCTGGTTGTTTTAGTAGCCGGGGCAATGCTTCTGGTATTAACGCGGAATCAATTTGGCTTCATTGGAAGCGATATTTTTCTGACGGTTTTTCTGTTGGTTGCGATGATGTACCATGTTATCGCTTTTGAACATGGACAGAAACATGCCGCACATGATTTTGCGATCACTGTTGCCGGAATGGTTTATCTGGGCTGGTTGGCGGCTTATTTTGTTTCTCTCAGGAACCTTCCCGATGGGTTCTGGTGGTTGATGACCGTCCTCCCCGCCAGTTGGTTGGCGGATACTGGGGCCTATCTGGTTGGAAGCCATTTCGGTAAGCATAAGTTTGCGCCTTTGATCAGCCCTAAAAAGACCTGGGAAGGATACCTGGGGGGCATATTGATCTCTACGGTGTCCATCCTGCTGCTTTCCCAATTATGGCATTTACGTACCCCGCTGATTACTCCTTTCAAGGGAGGCGTGCTTGCTTTTTGTATTGCAATCCTCTCCCCAATGGGAGATCTTGGAATCAGCTTGATTAAACGGCAGTTTGGGGTCAAGGACTCCGGTAAATTGATTCCTGGCCATGGTGGAGCTATGGACCGGCTGGATTCGCTGTTGTGGGCGGTTCCTATTGGTTATTATGTGATCTGGTTTTTCTTCTCCTGATCATTTTTTAACCCTCTATGGATTAAATTGAACCGGGTGCTGTGAATTCACAGCACCCGGTAATTTTTGGTCTACCAATAAGATTTTATTTTCAAATCTACTTAATTTCGAATGACATATCGGCGTTCACGGTCAACGTTAATTGACCTGCAGAAATTGGAGTCTGTGATGCCAGACCGCTTCCCAGATATTTCCCTTCGTAAGTTGGAACGGGTGTGCCGCTGGAATAGACATTGATGTTGATCGGTTCGCCGAGTTCAACACCGGCAAGTTCAGCCAATTCTGAAGCTCTTGCTTTTGCGTCCTCAACTGCCAGGCGACGGGCCTCTTTTTCGGCCTCCACTTTGTTCGATACATCGAAAGTGATCCCATTAATATTGTTTGCGCCGGCCATAATTACTGCGTCCAGCAGCGTGCTGAGGTTCTGCAGGTCCCTGACGGTGACATAGACTGTGTTTTCAACGATATAAACGGTTGTCCCTTGATCGTCCGGGCCAATGGGTCCCTGCGGGCCGTAGATTTGTTGTGGATAGATGTTGAAAGCGCTGGTTTGAATATCTTTCTCGTCAACGCCCAGGTTGGTCAGAGCCTGTGAGATTTTTTGAGCCTGTTCATTGTTTTGATTGAAGGCTTCTCCCACATCTTCCGATTGGCTGCGTACCCCGAGGTTAATATAAGCCAGGTCAGGAACCAGAGCAACTTCTCCAACTCCGGAGACGTTGATCTGTCTGGTGACGGTATTAGTGGCTCCGGTTGCAGCTTGAGGGGCGCAAGATGCAAGAGCTGCCAGTACCAGAACAGCGGATATGATTATGAAGAATTTGTTTTTCATGAATTTGTGCTCCTTGTTATAAAGATTATTTTTAAGAAGGTTGTGTTACTGTATTGTTGTAGACGTATCAATCTTGGAAAAGGTTCCCAATGATCCAAAATAAAGCCAAAGTTAAATCTTCTTGTCTTTATAAAGATAAAATGCTACAATATAGGTACTCGCCTGTCCGGTTGCCCCCCTCAACCGGCGGGCGGGTACCTTAATTAAAGCAATCAGCTCCGATGACTGAATAAAAGTCATCGGAGCAGTTTTTTAATCCTACCTGTTAAATTTTATCACCAGGCTGCCAATCGGCTGCTCAATGGAGATGTCGATCTTATGTTCAGCGTCCGGATAATTTGCAGATGAAATTCGTCCTTCCTCACGAGAATATCCCTGGGGAACAACAATGTTGGTGATGCCGGTATCTAGCGTTACGTTTAAGCCGGTCTGTGGCGGTACGATAATGACCAATTGTCCAATGGTGACGCTGACGTCCAACCCGGAAAGATCCTGATCGGGAAGGGTCAGGGTCGTCTTTCCAAAAACGGTTTCGCTTTTTAATGACTGAACATTGAGCGCCGTGAGGTCCAAGTCCTGTTCTCCTGCAATTAATGCGGTTTGCAGGTCGATATCGGTTTGTGAATTCAACAGGATATCCCAGACAGGGTTTGCGGTAGGATAGAAGTAGTTCAGGTTGCCCTTGCTTTCTATCCGAAGCCGCCCTTTTGTTCCGGTGAGTGTGTATTTAGAATCGATCTGTTCATTCTTTGGGCGTGAAACATCTCCTTCCAAAAGCAGGTCATTTTCGGCTCCTCCTGTAAGAGATAAATTACCCACAGAAGCTGTTATGGCAACCTCGGCTTCTTTGGCCTCCAGTAAAGGCTGGGAAAGGTTCTCTTGCTGTAAGATTGGCCTCAACCCACCGGGGGAGATGAAGGCGAACCATACAACAGCACCGAGCAGGGCGATTCCTACCAGTACGCCCAAAATAGCGGATGTTGCCGATCGGCTGCCGATGATCAGATCCAGGCCAAAAGCGATCAACAGAATTGGCCAGAACTGCAGCAGCATGAGCCAGGAGCCAATAACAACGACTCCCAGGTTGCTGAGAAGAAATATCGTTCCAACGCCAATCAGGATGATCGCTCCCACAAATCCATCCCGGCGATAAATCCCATCCAGTCCGGCAACGACCAACAGCAGCGGCCACAATTGAAGCAGCATTTGCCAGGGAGAGCTCTCGACGACATTAGTCGTATTCAACAAAAGGAAGATGCCTGCCGCGATTAACAGCAACGGCCAGAATAGGCTGCCGCGCCGGTGTTTGTATTCTTGATTTGGCTTGTTTTCCATAAAACGATCTACTCCTTACGAGATTAACTTTACAACGGATTTCTGGAGATGCTTACTTCTGTATAAGAGTTTTACCGACCATAAAAACGCCGACCGCAATCAATGCCACCGGCCAGAGATAATTGATGAGGTTCACTGCTGAAAGTTCCAACAGCAGTCCCATGAGGCCTAAAATGCCGGCCGGTATCCATGCCCAGGACATTCTGTTCTCAGTTCGTGGTAGAACAGCAACCAGTGCGAACGTTCCCGCCAGTCCCAAGAAAAAGATTCCTCCAGTTTCGAGACCGGAAGTTGGCTCAAAGTCGGAGAGCAGCGCAATCACGGAGAGGGTCAGCATCACGCCTCCGGGGATGATTGCCAACGAGTTGCGTGGGGTGATCAAAAAAACCAGCCAGAAACTCAGGCTGATCCCGGCTAAGAAGAAGGCCCCGGCAATGAAATCTGCAAGACGGGGGAAGACGGTGCTCATGCCAATGGTCAGCCCCAATGTGAATAGAATTACTCCGGGGAAAGACGCCCACCAATTTTCTTGATGATTGGTGGCAAGCATGTAAAGGAAAAACCCACCGCCCATGCAAAATGCGACCCCAATACCCAGAGAAAAGATGCTTGACTCGAATGGTATGATCCCCAAGGTCTGGAGCAGCACCAGGGTACCCAGCGCCAATAAGAATATTCCTAAAAATATCCGCCAATTCTTTTTTTCCATTATGTTTCCTCAATTATGGCTTTTCTTTGTAAAGTAATTTGAAAAGCATGGTTGTTTATTGAATGTTTACGGAGCCTACCCCGCCGTTGAAATAGATGTCGGCCTTGTGGTCGCTTTCATCATAGTTTGGACTTATGTAATACTCGCCGTTTCTGGGAAACCGGTTTTGATCTACTTTGACATCGATCAGACCACCTTCAAAATGGATGCGCGCAGCCACGTTTTCAGGCACGTAAATCTTAAAAGATGCGGCTCCTCCTTCAATCTTTGCCTTTGTGAACGCTGTATGAGCCGGCATTTGGATTGAAGTGGAACTGGCTCCGGTGGAAAGCTCAAGATTGCTAACCTGTAAATCGGTTAAGTCCAGGTGCGACTCGCTGGCCCCGGTTTTGATTACGAGATCCAGAACAGGGGCGGAATTCAGGCGAATATCCCATTTCAAGCCATATTCATGCGACCAGGAAGGGAAAGAGAAGGGCTGCGCATTGAAGGATACGAAGGCTTCCTGATTTGAAGACCGGATATCCTGTTCTACGCCCCCGAAAAAATCACCGGCTGCGAGTTCATCTACGGAAGTCCCGGAAGATAATCTGATCTCTCCTGCACCATGTTGAAGCTTGATCTGTGCTTTTTGGATTTCTCCCAGCGGAATGGAGACTTTCTCGGAGGGCTGACGTTTGAAAAAAATGGGGCCCAGAAGGAATGACAGCCCCAGCAGAATTAAAAGGATCGGCCAGAAATACTGCCATACATTGAAGCTTACAACCCCCATTGTGTTTAACAGAAACATGATTCCCAGCAGGACGATCATGACTCCCCAGAACAGGTTGTTTTTCCTCATTTCAAATGCTCCCAATTAATTAAAGATAGGCCTTTGTGAATTTATTTTTTCCAGATAAGAGACCGGGCCAGGATCAAAACTCCGGCGAGGATGATCACCACCGGCCAATAAGGTCCAAGGATCGTTAACCCTCCGAAAAGGGAGCTAAAAATTAAAAACAGCACTACGCTGGTGAAAATGGCTTTTAAGCCGTTTTCGATTTTGTAGGTTTCGTGTGATCCCAGCAGTTTTGCTATGACCTGGCCTAAACCGATAAACCCGGGTAATAATGTCCAGGTATACCCCCAGCTACCCCAGTTTCCGGTGCTGTTTTGCCAGTATAAAATTCCGCTCAGGCCCATAAAAAACACTGCCGGCGCTGTCAGGTCCGGATTCCCGGTTGTTATGCCAATGAAAAACAATAAGACGCCGAATGCCGCGATAAACAACGGCCAGGCGAAGTTCTCCTGGATAAGTGATTTGAAATCAGGAACAAGGCGGTAAGCCAGGATTAACACACCCATCCCGATCAGAATTAATCCCATAGTTAAACGAGATCGACTTTCAGAGTTCATCAATTTTTCTCCCAATCATCTTAATTTCTCTTAATATAGTATACGGACTGTGAACGGTAAAGTTGCGATTTTGTCTTACCCAGGTTGTTAAACCCTATACCTGTAAGATGTGGTTATCTTGACAGATGATTGTAATTTTGTATAATCATCCTAATATAAATAATGGTTACTAATTGGAGCTTATCAATGATTTCTTGCATATGTCTGAGGCGGGGTTTGTAGTCACCGCCTGGATCTGATAAAAAACAAATTATCAACTGACAAAGGCGGCGGATAGCAGCCCTGCGAAATTCAAGGTGTTGTTTTTGAATTGCATGGTGCGAATCCGTCGCAATTTTTTGTCGGTTGATTTTATTTAAATTTTAAGAACTAAAAATAACAGGGAGACTTGAAAATGAAAATAGCAAATGATGTGACAGAACTGATCGGAAATACCCCTTTGGTGAAATTGAATACGATTACCCAGGGTTGTGTGGCCGATGTTGTCGCGAAACTAGAATACTTTAACCCGGCACACAGCGTTAAGGATCGAATTAGTTTTTCGATGATTAAAGCCGCTGAAGATCAGGGTTTGTTATCTCCGGATTCGATTATTGTGGAACCTACCAGCGGCAACACAGGCATCGGTCTGGCAATGATTTGCGCTGCCCGGGGATATGCCTGCAAGATCGTGATGCCAGATTCTCTCAGCAGGGAGCGGCGCATGCTTTTGAAAGCGTTTGGAGCGGAATTGATTTTAACCCCCGGTGCTGAAGGCATGGGCGGCGCCATTCGCACAGCGGAAGAGATTGTAGCAAGTGATCCACACTGCTTTATGCCCATGCAGTTCAAAAATCCTGCCAACCCTGAAATTCACCGCAAGACGACGAGTGAGGAGATTTGGCGGGATACGGATGGGAAAGTGGATATCTTTGTAGCTGGGGTCGGCACGGGGGGGACGATTACCGGAGTGGGTGAAGCTTTGAAGGCGAAGAACCCGAATATCAAAGTGGTGGCCGTAGAGCCTGCCAAGTCGTCCGTCCTTTCCGGAGGCCAGAAGGGACGGCATCCCATTCAGGGTATCGGCGCAGGATTTATCCCGGAGGTGCTGAACACCGAAATCTATGATGAGGTGATTCGGGTTGAGGGTGAGGATGCCTTTTCTACTGCACGGGAGATGGCACAAAAAGAGGGACTGCTGGTTGGAATTTCTTCCGGTGCGGCAACCTGGGCGGCACTCCAGCTGGCGCGCAGGCCGGAAAATGCCGGTAAGCTGATCGTGGTCATTATTCCGGATTTTGGCGAGAGATATCTGAGTACACCTCTTTACGCGGACCTTGTAGATTAGAGACGAGGGGCATAATTTCCAGAAATAAACATAAGAAGGATTTTGGAAAATGATTGGTAGAGCAATAGAAATAATTCGGGAAGATGTCCATGCGGTTTTTGAGCGCGATCCCGCCGCGCGGAGTAAGTTGGAGGTCTGGATTTCTTATCCCGGCCTGCACGCGGTTTGGGCCTATCGATTTGCACATTGGCTTTGGGAGCATAATTTCAAGCTGCTGGGGCGAGTTTTAAGCCAGCTCACGCGTGGTATCACCGGAATTGAGATCCATCCTGGAGCAAAGATCGGAAGGAGGTTTTTTATTGATCACGGGATGGGCGTTGTGATTGGTGAAACTGCCGAAATCGGGGATGACGTCACCATGTATCATGGCGTTACATTGGGTGGGGTGAGCCTGAAAAAAGGGAAAAGACACCCCACAATTGGAAATAATGTGGTGATTGGGGCGGGTGCAAAAGTGTTGGGCGCGATCACGGTCGGGGAAGACAGCCGGATTGGTTCTAATGCAGTGGTTGTAAAGCCCGTCCCCGAGAACTCGGTAGTGGTCGGAGTCCCGGGGAGGGTTGTGGTGCGCAGTACACCGAAATCCACCATACCGGATTTGAATCACGATAAATTACCGGATACGATCCTGACGACAATCACCGAGATGATGTCGCGTTTGGAAGAGGTCGAGGGGAATCTCGAAAAACACCTTGTCAGATTTCCCAACGAAAATGGGAGCAGTTATCATCCCCACTTTGGGGTCCATCTTCCGGAAGATGGGGTCTGGAAGGGCGAAGATTTTATGATTTAGTCTGGAAATCGATCTAAAAACGCTGGCATCTTCCCTCAGATGCCAGCGTTTTGGTTCGCAGGTTGTATGTTTAGTTTTTATTCTTCAAACCCATCCCCAGGGTCAACGCGAGTCCAATGCCGCTGATTGCCAGGATGCCAATTGCCAGATGGACTCTTTCTGATCTTGTTAAAGATCTAAGGTTTGGAATCAGGGGCTTTCGGGTGGGCGTCGCGCTTGGAGCCGGGGTTGAAGTAGGTTTTGTGGGCCGGGGCGTGAAGGTGGGCCGGGGTGTCCGGGTGGGGGGCAGAGGGGTATTGGTAATGGTAGGCGTAGTGGTTGCGGTGTAAGCAGGTTGAACAATGACCTTCTGACCTTCATAAATTACCGGATTGTCGGTGTCGAGCAGGTTCATAGCAATTAACTCTGCGACGGTTTTTCCGTATGCAACTGCAATTTCCCACAGGGTTTGGCCGGCTTCTGCCTGGTGGACAATGGAGCCATCCGCCGCCGGCGTGATGGTCATCACAGAGATCACCACTTCTTGTGTGGAAGTCGGTCCGGCTGAAACTGAATTTCCGTCAGAGGGGGCAACGGTTGGGACAGTAATGATCTTTCCACCCGAGTCCCTTCGGACTTGCAGGGTGTAATAAACGACTCCATTGGATTCTGCAACGCCGGCCCCGACATACCCGCTGGAAATTCCCACCATGGTGCTCATGTGGGCCGAATCGGTCCAGATCGAGTAGATAGCCCGTTCCACAGAGAGATTCATGCCTCCGGCAATGTTTTCCGTAAATCCCAGATCTGCTGGAGAACTTCCGTCTGCCCTGACGTGCGTAATGGTTTGGATGGAAGCCTGATAATCCGAATGAGATTGCGCAGAAGCCATCAATCCGCCATCGATTTCATAGGGGGGCAGACCGTAATCCGCCCTCAATGCGTTGACCGCGCTGATCAAGTCATATGCCGAACCAGCCTGTGCTTTTACCGGCTGAATGGGGAACAGCAGCGGTGCCAGCATCATCAGCAAAGTGAGTGAAATGAAATAAGAAAGATATTTTTGAAGTTTTTTGTTTGGCATATTTTCAACTTGTGAAAACAGGTATTGATCAAGACAAAGAGCCGGTTATCTGGATTTCAGCATACCGATGATCATTGCCACCAGCCCTAGGGCGCAAACCGCGATGATTGTGATACCCAGGGTGTGCCGATCCAATGCTTTGATTGCAGCTAGTTCCGGCAGCAAAGGTTTTTCAGTAGCCGTTAACGTGGGGGTAGCGGTTTTAGGCGGCCGGGTTGGGCGGGGTGTGGATGTGGGTTTGGGAGTATGTGTTGCCGGGATGGCGGTTTCGGTGATGGTGGGCGACACAGTGGGCGTGAAAGAGGGCCGGATCAGCAGCTTCTGTCCGGGATAAATGACCGGATTGTCTGTGGAAAGGTTGTTGAGTTGCGCGATGGTTGCGTTATCGACCTGGTAGGAATCCGAAATTGCCCACAGGGATTGTCCGGACTGCACTTCATGGGTAATTGAACCATCATCGGCGGGAGTTGCTGTCTGGACGGAGATAATAATTTCTCGTGTTGCAGTAGGATAACTGCTTACAACACTACTGCCGGTTGTGCCAGATGAAGAATTGCTGGAGCCGCCGCTGCCGGTGTAACAGGCATCCAAAGTGTAATAAACCATCCCGTCTTGCTCTACTGCTGCAGCTCCAACATCAACATAACTTGAGTTCAGTAATACCAGATCCCGATGGTCATAATCATTCCATAGGGTATAGACAACGGTATCTACGGATGTGTTAATGTTGGCAATGGCAACGGCTTCATCGCATTTGATGCTTGCACCTCCGCCATATCCTGCGGCAGCGGCACGGTCCCACTCATAAGTGCCGCCTGCGCCCAGGTGAGACCAGCTTCCGATAGAGGCCTGATATTCCGAATGGCCCTGGGCGGATGCCATTAATGCGCTATTGACTTCCAGTGGTGCGAGCCCGGAACTGGTTCGCCACCCATTTACGGCGGCGATCAGATCATAAGCGGTAGGTGCCTGCGCATGAATGGGCTCTGTCCGGAAGAAGAACGTGATCAATAAAATTAGCGAAAACGCTGTGAATAAAGGTTTACGGTACATCGTGAACGCTATTATACCCGAATCGTCTTAAGTCAGAATGAATAACCGGAAGACAATTGATTTAGACCGCCGTAGTGGGCTGATGGTTGGATTTTTGCCATTCCCAGCTCCGGATTTGATCCATGTGCCGATAAGCAGTCATATCCATGGAAAGGGGCGTGATAGAGACAATTCCCCGATTCAACGCGCCAATGTCGGTTCCCTCTTCCGGCACGCCGGTTGGGAACTCGCCGCCGATGATATACACCGGTTTACCCTCTTCATTCAGCTTTTCAATCAACAGATCACGATAGATTCGGGTCCCCTGACGTGTGATTTCATAACCCTTTATCTTGTGCTCCGGAAGGTAAGGGACATTTACGCTCAAGAGGATATTTTTGGGAAGTTCCCGGTTAAGAACGATTTGAATGATATTCTTTGCGGCCCGGGCTGCCGGCCCAAAATCTACTTCTTCAGGGGGAATCTCAGGACCATCCAAGGATACCGCAATGCCCGGGACACCCGCAATAGTGGCTTCCATAGCGGCGGTGACGGTTCCCGAATAGGTAATATCGTGTCCAAGATTGGCATAGGGATTGATTCCGGATACGACCATGTCTACCGGGTCTTTCAATAACCCCAGCAGTGCCAGAGCCACGCAATCGGAAGGGGCACCGCTTGCTGCGAAGGCGGGGGTTCCGTCTCCCAGCCGGGTTTCAACAACATTCATTGGAGAGTGGATTGTTTTTACATGCCCCGACATGGACCAGTTCCGGTCCGGAGCCAGGACGGTTACTTTTGCAATTTTCTTGATTTCCTGCACTAGGGCTAATAATCCGGGCGCTTGAACGCCATCATCGTTTGTTACGAGGATATGCATTTTAATTCTCTTTCTGGAACAGTTATAGGATTTAATTCTAAACGATTTTCTCGAGTTCCTGGCGGAGAAGGTGAATGATATTCTGGCGTTCGACTGGGGGTAAGAAAGCGGCGTTGGCCGCGGTGAGGATGGTTTCCATGAGAGTCTCATGCGGCAGGCTTAAATCGTCACATGCGATCATATATTCGTTCGATAAATTAATTTTGGAGATACTGGGATCATCCGTGTTGATGGTTACAATCAGGTCGGCCATCATCATCCGGGTTAATGGATGAGAAAGCAATGCTGAAACTGCCCCGGTCTGGTAATTGCTGGTGATGCAGACTTCAAAGGGGGTTCTTCGCTCTTGCGCCAGGGCCATAACGTCGGCATTTTCCAGAACCCGCACTCCATGACCGATGCGGTCTGCATTCAGCTCTTCAATAGCCTCCCGGACATTCTCTGCTCCCCCCCATTCGCCCGCGTGAATTGTAATTGCCAGGCCGTTTTCTTTGGCTTCTTTGAAAATAGGCGCGAATGGTTGCGCGGAAAATTCAGCCTCATTACCGGCCAGATCCAGCCCGACAAAACCTTTTGAAATACGGTCTGCAGTGAGTTGAGCCACCTGTTCCGCGAGCTTTGGGCTTTCGTGACGGTTTACGCTGGCAATTAATCGAGTCTGGATATTGAAATCCTTGCTGGCTCTGCGGGTGCTTTCGGCCACCCAGTCCATGACTTCATCCAGCGGGAAGCCCTCAACCCGCCCAAGTGCCACAGGCGTAAACCGCAGCTCCATATAACGGACATTGTCCTTTGCGGCATCTTCAATAGCTTCATAAGCGATTCGGGAAATGACTTCCGGTGAGCGATAGAACAGACGCAAAGGTTGGAATTTGGAGAGGAAATTGCTGAAGGTGAGGGGATCATTTTCCTGGACCTGCACGAGCGAATAAAAGTCGGTTTTAGATGAAGTCTTTATACCGTGAGATTCGGCAAGTTCCAGCAGGGTTTCGATTCGCAGTGACCCTTCAAGGTGTCGGTGCAGATCTACTTTTGGAAACTGTTGATAGAAAGCCCTCTTCAAGGATGATGTATGCCAGCCCATAGATTCTCAGTCCGGTGTTGTCCCACTTGATAACATACTCCCCATTATATCCTTTTTTTGAGAGAACGAAAGCATGGGGAAATAGGCATTACAACATTGAAAGTTTATCCGCACTCTTTATTTTATCGCATTGAAAGCCGGAAAACGTTATTTTGCCGGGATTATCGGCAAGGGATTGTGATAAGATATTAAAAAAGTGAACTGGTTTTATTGAGGAGATGAACGCGTGAAAATCAGGGTTTTGGCTGTTTTGCTACTCCTGATTATTGGTTTTTCTGGAGTCGTGAAAGCCCAAAGTGATCCAGTGTTAGATCGATTGCAGGTAGATATCTGGCCGGAGTATGACCGGTCAGATGTTTTGATTATCTATCGAATCAGCCTCTCTTCTGAAACATCTCCCCCCGTTGCCATGTCCGTGAGAATTCCCCGCGCAGCCGGGAAACCACACGCCCTCTCTATGGAAGGTGTGGATGGTCTGTTATACAATCTGGATTATACGATTACCGTTGAAGGGGAATGGTTAAATGTCTCTTTCACGACACTTTCCCCTGAGGTTCACCTGGAATACTATGACCCGCGGTTATCCCGAAATGGAAATCTTCGGAGCTTTGAATACCTCTGGCCCGGAGACTATACGGTAAATGAAATGGTTATTCAAATCCAGCAGCCGAGCGAATCTGAAAACCTGGAGACCTTACCCGAGGCAGGTCTGGATCGGGAGGGGGAGGATGGCCTGACCTATTATTCGGTAGTGGTGGGTTCCATTGATGCCGGGACGCCATTCACGATAGGGGTGACCTATCAAAAATCTACGGATGCCCTCAGCCAGAGTTTACAGCCTGTACAGCCTGTAGATCCTATTATGCCCCAGACTCTGGGATGGGCTACTTTTCTGGAGGTGCTTCCCTGGGCGCTGGGTGTTTTTGGAGCGTTGTTGATCGTGGTTGGGGGCTTTTGGTACTGGCAATCCGGACATAAGGTGCATAATCCTATCCCTCGATTCCTTGCATCCGCAGGCAATAAAGAAGAAGCAGAACTTGATGAAAAATCGGCAAGTTACTGCTTTGAGTGTGGAAAGCGAGAGATGCCCGGAGACATTTACTGTCGTTCTTGTGGATCAAAACTTCATCATCGCGCCGGATAGTTTGCAGGCAATTTGCAAGAAAGAGCCGGTTGAAAAGCTGGTTAATCTTGTGGGGTCAAAAGCGTTCATCTGTTTTATAATTTCATTCCAAAAATATCTTTTCTGAAAGTTATAGGAATCCGGTATTTGATCACCAACATGAAGAAACTTAAATTTGAATTCTCCTGGCAGCTCTTTCAGGATTATCTTTTTCTGATTTTGGGCGCATTGGTTCAGGCAATAGCAATGCGTCTTTTTCTGATCCCCGCCTTGTTGGTCAGTGGAGGGATCAGCGGCGCGGCCCAAATTATCCATTATTTTACCGGCTGGTCTATCGGTCTGATGGTTTTCCTGGGCAACCTGCCGCTTTTTTTGATTGGCTGGCGTTATCTGGGTGGAATGAAATTTGCGGTACGGACGGGAGTGGCAATCGTTGCCTTTTCGTTTTTTACGGAGTTCTTAATTCTTTTCCTGCCTGAAGATGGGATAACTCATGATTTGGTATTGAACAGCCTTTATGGAGGGCTTGTTTTTGGGGTTGGATTGGGTCTGGTCTATCGTGGAAAAGGAACCAGCGGTGGCAGCGATATTCTGGGCCTGATTCTGTGCCGGCGGCTGGGCTTTCCCATGACACAGGCTTATCTGGTTACGGACGCGGTGGTTGTCCTTGCGGGTGGATTGGCATGGAATTGGGAGCTCGCTCTGTATGGTATGGTGGTGATTTATGTCAGCGGCATCTCCGCAGAGCTGATTTCGGAAGGGATTGAAATTTATCGGTCCGTTATGATTGTTTCAGAATGCTATGAAAAAATTACCGTCCGAATCATGAAAGAACTGGAACGAGGGGTAACCATTTTACCGGGCACCGGAGCGTATACTCAATATTCCCGACCGGTGCTGTATTGTGTGATCAGTCGTTCAGAGGTGAACCGTTTAAAAGCTCTGGTGCATGAAGAGGATCAAAGGGCTTTCATGGTGATTGGGCAGGCCAGTGAAGCGTTGGGAGAGGGTTTCAAGCCTTTGAGAAAACCGGGTGATTAGGGTTGTGATTTAAAGGATCGCGCAACTATTTATTCTCCACGAATCCTAAATATCGCAATACGCTTGGATTGTTCCGCCAATTTTTCTTGATTTTTACTCTGAGCTCCAGAAAGACTTTTCGACCACTCATGGCTTCAATTTGTTCGCGTGCAGTGCTTCCAATGGTTTTGATCATGGAGCCTTTTTGTCCGATCACAATTCCTTTGTGAGATTCCCTTTCTACAAATAAGGTTGCCGCAATATAGCTGCCTTTTTCCCCACGCTCTTTATATTCATCGACCCTTACGGCAATTGCATGAGGGATCTCATCCCTCAAATGTAATAAAGCTGCTTCTCGAATGAGATCGGCTGCAATTTCCCGTTCATATAAATCTGTCACCTGGTCGGGGCTGTAGAGAGGGGGCCCGGGCGGCAGACGGTCTATGATTTCAGCAAGAAGCTGCTGCTGTCCTGTTCCGTAGGTTGCGGAAAGGGGGACGAGAATTGCTTCCGGAAGCAGCTCCTGATAGACAGTTTGACGATTTTCGATTTGATCGGAAGAGAGTAAATCGATTTTGTTCAGCGCCAGAATCGCAGCGGGCAGAGGATTAATTTCTTTGAGAAATTTTGCAATCAAAACATCTTCTTCTTGGGGAGATACCGAAGCATCTACCATCCAGATCAAAACATCCGCCTGTTCAAGGGTAGCCTTTGCCACATCATTCATGTATTCACCAAGTTTATGATGAGGGTTGTGGATGCCGGGTGTGTCCATGAAGATGATCTGGGCGTTTTCCAGAGTCAAGATTCCTAACTGCCGGCGTTGGGTCGTTTGAGGGCGGGGGGATACAGCTGCCACTTTCTGCCCCAACAGGGCGTTCAGCAAGGTGGATTTCCCAGTGTTGGGGCGTCCAATCAATGTCACAAAGCCGTTTTTAAAGGGAAATTCCTCTTCATTCCAGACAATATCATCCATAATACATGCTTTCTCAGATTGGTTAAGGGCAGGGTAAATCCAGGCAGGGATCCTCTTTCTTGTTCCTTGAATTGACAATGATGATACCACCGATCACCAGGCCTCCTCCTACATACAGGTGCCAGCCTGGCTGCTCGTTCAAAAAGATGATTCCCAGTAGAACACCGACCAGTGCAACGAGATAAGTGACTAGCACCGTGCGGGTTGGTCCCACGGAGTTGATCAGTGAAAAGTAAAGCAGGGACGCCACGAAAGAGCTAAACAGTCCCATCCAGACGACTGCAATCCAGCTAAGGGGCAGTGTTGGGATTTGGATAGGGCTTTCAACGATTAAGGCTGCCGGAATGATCACCAGAGTGGCGGCCAGGTTCTGACCGATTGCCTGGATATCTGTGCTTAAGCCTTTGCTTTTTCGCTTCGCGTAGATGGCCCCTCCGGCATAGCTCAAAGCTGCCAGCAGCATGGTGAAGTTGGCAAAAAGATATTGCCCGGATTCTTGCCCCGCAGAGCGATTGGACATCAGTACAATCACTCCCGAAAAACCAAGAATCAACCCTAAAACCCTTGGAAGGGTGATGCGTTCCTCGGATACAAACAGGGGAGCCAAAAGAATGGTGAATAGCGGCTGTGTGCTGTTCAGGATAGAGGCCAATCCGGAAGAAATGTGCTGCTCGCTCCATGAAATTAATAGAAATGGAATGACTACATTGAGCAGACCCAGCCCCAGGAATAAGGACAGGAATAAATGTTTAGGAATATGAGGTTTCTTAATCCAATAGAAAAGGAGGAATCCAAACGAGGCAAATACCAGACGTAAGGCGACCAGGGTAAAAGGGCTCATTTCTCGGACTCCAATTTTTACCCAGGTATAGGTTGATCCCCAGATCAATCCCAGTAAGATGAAGTTAAACCAGTTTTTGATGTTCAATGTGATGACCTTCCAATTTCAGTAACCAGCTTTTGGTTTCCAATCCTCCCGGCGCACTAAATCCGTTGAGTTGCCTTTGTGAATTAATAACCCGATGACACGGAATAATCAGTAAAATTGGGTTGCGGCGCATGACCCCACCCACGGCACGAGCAGCTTTAAGACGGCCAATGGATTTTGCGAGTTCTCCATACGTTGCTACTTCGCCAAAAGGAATCTGAAATGCTGCTTTTAAAACATCTCCTTCAAAGGCATGAAAAAATTCCCAATGGATAGGAAGATCAAAGACTTTTCGCTCTCCACGAAGATATTCCTGAATTTGGAGAATTGCTTTGGCAGTCAGGTCATTTCCGCTCTTGCAGTCCGGGCCTATGGACTCAGAAAGTGAATTGTTTAAAAGTTCAACCTGGACAAGCCCGTTTTCTGAAGCGATGATAGAGAAAGTCCCCAATGGATGGATGGTTTGGATTTGTTCCCAGGTTGTGAAAGGATATTGAGTAGTCGTGTTTCTCACGGTGAGGTTAATGCCTCCTTAATTACGAAAGGTAGAAGTATTGTAATAGATATATTAAAATTATAAATGGATTTGGTGGCTTGCATTTTTCGAACGGATCACAGATGGTTTTGTTATTGAAGAAGCATCCGGAGTGGATTTTCCGGCCTTTATCTGCGGTTTTGGATGAAACTTACAAAATTGTAGGGTGAGCGTAGGGTAGCCGTAGGGTTAGCGTCAAGTATTGAAAAGTGTCTTCTGTTAATATAGTGGAAAAGGGCGACTTCTCTTCTTCTCCTCCTTAAATAGAGTGCCGGGGTCGGCGTCCCCGGCACTCTACAGTTTAAAACCCCATTTATACAACCCAAATTCCATTTTCACCACAATTCAGGAAATCTCTCACCAGTGCTTTGCATTGGTTTCAGGTTTATTTGATGTGATGGTCGTATTGGTGGATTAAATCTTTTTTTCTGGCACGGGAATATTTCTTGAGGGCGTGCTCTCGGCGCATGGCTTCCGACCGGCTTTTCTGAGGTTCAACGTATACCAATCGTACAGGTCTTCTGTACCGTGTATATTTTGCCCCTACACCTCGATTGTGCTGTTTAACCCTTCGTTCCGGATCCGTTGTCCAACCTGTATAGAAAGTGCCATCAGCACACTCTACAATGTAGCAATAGCAGTCCATCCCTATTCTTTTTTCTTTCGTTTCCGGATGCCGAATAATTGTCCAATAAAGTCCCCGGAGGTGGGTACTTCAGGCTTTTTCTCGGTGCTCCAGTTTGCTTTCTCTCGTTCTTGCTGCCAGAAAAGACGGTTGTCTTTAGCCTGGGTGAGGAAATTTTTTACAGCATCTGCGTCATTCTCAAAAACAGATTGACGGACACGATGAAGTTCACTGATTAAATTATCCAGAACACGCACCATGTTTTCTCGGTTGGCAAGTGCTGTCTTTCCGTATGCTCCGTCCTCATCCAGATTCAGCGCAGCCTTTGTGGATTGTGCGTAAGCGGCTCCTGCCAGTTTTCGGGCCTCCTGCCAGCCCGGTTGATTTATGGTGGCGTGGATTAATGCTGCCGAAGCAAATTTGGGAAGTGTGTGTACGGCGGCGGATAATCCATCGGTTTCCCACGCATCCGCGAAGAAAGGAGCTGCGCCCAACAAAGCAGAGAGATTGGATGCCAGATTGTAGGCGTCTTCGCTGGTGTTTGAAGGAGCAGTAATAAAGAACATCCCACGTTTGAACAGGTCGGCTCTGGCCTTTTCGGGATCGTTGTCGATTTCTTCTAATAAATCCGGGTTTAAACTGGGTGTAAAGGTCAGAAAATAAACTTCGGGTGGCAGCAGCTCTTTGGCCCAGGCAATGTTCTGGACCTGAAGGGGAGACGTATCGAGAATGACGGTTTCGGGTTTCAGCTCGGGCGCGATGACCTTCAGCGTTTCATAAACCTGGTCAAAGGGTAAAGCCAGAATGATGACCTCTGCATTGTCGATGGCTTTGAAAAGCTGGAGATGGGTGTCTTCAAAAGCGCCAATTTTTTTGGCCTGGGTATTGCGATAAAGATCGGGATCATGCCCAATCCGCAAAATTTGACTTGTCTCATCTGCCAATGCCAAGCCAATGGATGTGCCAATTTGTCCTAAGCCAACAACAGTGATCTTTACAGTCATTCAGTTCTCCTAAATACCAATGAGCAGGGAGCGTAACCCCAACAGGGCAGGTCTCAAAATCCATCCGACGAGATCAATACCGATCATTGGTCCAACAAAAATTAATGCCATGAGGATCAGTGGGCCGTAAGGCCGGATCGTTTCCATAAAATTAACCCACGAAGGCGGAAATAAAAATTCAGCAATTTTCTCGCCGTCCAACGGCGCTAATGGAATCAAATTAAAAAGCATCAGCAGCAAGTTGATGCTGATAAATTCCAATAAAAAGCTAAACATGGACGGAAACATGCCGTTCGAAAACCGGAAGGGAACCAGTCCGAGCCGCAGCGGTATGGCAGCCAGAATGGCCAGGAACAGGTTGGAAAACGGACCGGCAAGTGAGACCCACATTACGGCAGAGGGAGAACGCCTTTTTAAAACATAAGGATCAATGGGAACCGGACGTGCCCACCCAAACCCGGCTATCAGGAGCATCAGTGTGCCCATCAGGTCAAGGTGTACGGCAGGATTTAAGGTTAGGCGTCCGTTAGCCCGCGGCGTGTCATCCCCAAAGGCATTTGCCGTCCATGCGTGCGCAAACTCGTGGAATGTAAATGCGATGATGAGGGTAATAATTCGTGAAAGAATGGTAGCAGAATCGAGATTTAACATAATTAACTTCTGACTTTTGGAATCCTGCTGAGACATTTATCCAACCGGATAATTTTTTTGATTATATCATGGGTGGTATAATTTCCTCGTGTTACCCGATCTGAAGCTTGAAGACATTGTACGTCTTAAAAAGCCGCATCCATGCGGCAGCTATCATTGGAAAGTTGTCCGACTTGGAGCCGATATTGGCCTTGAGTGCTCTCAATGTGGACGAAAAATACTGCTGCCTCGCCGAGAATTGGCGCGCAGGATAAAAACTGTGAATCCACGAGATGCAGATGATATATCCACAACCTGATCAGAAGCGAATAGTTTTCTTATTTTCGGATACCGGAGGGGGACATCGGAGTGCTGCTGAAGCAATCATTGAAGCGATTCAATTGGAATATCCAGGCAGAACGAATTGTGAAATGGTGGATGTTTTCCGTCATTACACACCTATGCCTTTAAAGTTTGCCCCCGAAGTTTATCCTCCACTTTCTCGATTTCCGGAAATGTGGGGTTTAGGCTACCACATGAGTGATGGTCTTCGCCGTACACGTTTCTTTTATAAAACAATTTGGCCTTATGTGCGCCGGTCAATGAATCGGTTTGTGAATGAGCATCCTTGCGATTTGATTGTATCGGTTCATCCTTTGATCAGTGCGCCGGTTTTGCGCGCCATGGGAGACCATAAAATCCCCTTTGTTATCGTTGTCACCGATATGGTGTCCACACATGCCGCGTGGTACCAGGATAAAGCAGATTATATTATTGTCCCCACCGAAGAAGCGCGTACCCGTGCACACCGGAATGGAATTGACCCCGAAAAAGTCCAGGTGGTTGGACTTCCCGTTGCGGAACGATTTTGCCAACCGGTAGGGGATAAGAAAGCATTGAAAGAGAGATTGGGCTGGCCTAAAGATCTTCCTGTGGTATTGCTGGTAGGGGGCGGTGATGGAATGGGACCGCTTGAAGAGGTCTCTAAGGCAATTAATGATCGACTACTACCCGCTGCACTGGTAGTAGTTACCGGGCGGAACAGAAAGTTAAAGATGGATTTGGAATCTCGCAAATGGGATATTCCGGTATATGTGTATGGATTTGTGCGTGAAATGCCGGAATTTATGCGAGCTGCCGATATTCTGGTTACAAAAGCCGGCCCCGGAACCATCAGTGAAGCGTTCATCGCAGGTTTACCGGTAATTCTCTACAGCCGCATGCCCGGCCAGGAAGACGGTAACGTAGATTTTGTTTTAAAGGAAGGTGCGGGTGTGTGGGCTCCCAATCCGGATCAAACTGCCGAAGCGGTCCGCTTATGGTTGGAGCACCCCAACGAACGTGAACGTGTCCAGGAAAATTGCCAGCGGCTGGCGCGTCCACAGGCTGCCCGTCAAATTGCGCGCATTCTGGCCAATCAAATTCAATTGGAGCGGCCTTAAAACGCTGATCAGGAGCACTTGGCTTGCCTTCCTATTTTCTCTGTCTTATAATTTGACATATGCCGATTCTTTCGCCAAACACACTGGAATTTCTTAGCCGCGGTCCGGAGCAAACGCGTCGCCTGGGGGTACGTATGGGTACGCTATTGCAGCCTGGAGACATTATTTGTCTCTCAGGAGATTTAGGCGCGGGGAAGACTACTCTGGTCCAGGGAATTGCGCAGGGGTGGGGCTCGTTGGATCAGGTATCCAGCCCAACATTTGTGATCGTGAATGTATATCGTAAGCCTGGCGGACAAACCTTGCATCATCTGGATGCCTATCGACTGCAGAATGCCCTGGAGGCAGAAGCACTTGATCTGGAACCGATGATTGAGAAAGGACCTTTGATCATTGAGTGGCCTGAACGGATCGATGAGGCACTGCCTATTGATCGTTTATGGGTTGAGATGGACTGGGTTGCTGACCAACGACGGAGACTGGTTTTTCTTCCCAAAGGAGACCGTTATCAGACGCTGCTGGGAGAATTTCGTCGAGGGGCTTTTGGAGGTTGAGAATGCTTTTAGCGGTTGATTCTTCAACCAAATGGATCGGGCTTGCTCTGTATGATGGCGCAAGCGTGTTAGGGGAGATGGTTTGGAAGACAAATAATCATCATACGGTTGAGTTGGCTCCTGCAATTGAGAGCTTGCTAAAACGTTGTGACTTGAGTGTGAAAGAATTAAAGGTTCTGGCTGTGGCATTGGGACCAGGCTCTTTTACAAGCCTGCGAATTGGCCTGGCTGTGGTTAAAGGGATGGCTTTATCTCTTCGAATCCCGGTCATTGGCGTTCCTACATTGGATGTGTTGGTGGCCTCTCAGCCTCCCAGCGAACTGCCGATGGCAGCAGCGCTGCAGGCCGGACGCAGCAGGTACGCGGTAATGTGGTACAAGTCGGTGAACGACATCTGGAAATCGCAAGGTGAAGCCAAGGTTTTTAGGTTGGCAGAACTTGTGGAAGAGATTACACAGCCCACTCTGGTTTGCGGTGAATTTACTGAAGAAGATCAGGAGATCCTTCGCGGGAAGCAAAAGAATAATATTGTTCTGGTGTCTCCGGTTCAATCCCTCCGACGGCCTGCGTATTTAGCCCAACTGGCCTGGAAACGATGGAAGAAGAAAGATGTTGATGATGTGGTGACCTTATCACCGATTTATCTTCATGTTGCCGGATCTATCCCTGCCTGATGGATAAAAAACATCTCCAAAATACTCTTATCCGCCCTATGACCCTGGAAGATGTGGCGGTCGTGCATCAAATTGATTTGCTGTCTTTTTCGACGCCCTGGCCGGAGCGATCTTACAAGTTTGAAGTGAGTCACAATGAGGCAGCTCGTTGCTGGGTGGTTGAAGTGAATAACGAAAACGGGCAAAGCCAGATTGCCGCTATGGCGGTCCTGTGGGTCATTGTGGATGAAGTCCATATTGCTACACTGGCTGTGCACCCGGATTTCCGGGAAAGAGGATTAGGGAAAAGGTTGCTGGCGCATGCTTTGCTTGTTGCCAGCAAGGAGGGGGCCTGTAAAGCCTTTTTGGAAGTCAGAGCGGGGAACTTCACCGCACAGAATCTCTATAAAGATTTCGGGTTTGAAGTTTCTGGTGTACGTTCCCGTTATTACAGGGATAATATGGAAGATGCTCTTTTGATGACTCTGGAACCTCTTCCAATTGAGTTGCTGGAGAAGATTGAAAAAGCATAAAACATCTTAAACAAATTTGCAATAAAATTTACACGGAGGGAGCCCCATGGAATCGACTGAAATCCTGCAAGAAATTGCTGCTCAGGTGAAAATTTGTGAGAAATGCCAATTAAGTTTTTCTCGGAAGAATGCTGTTCCAGGAACGGGGCCCGCAGATACAGATGTCTTATTGATCGGCGAAGGGCCCGGTTTTTATGAAAATGAGCAGGGGCTGCCTTTTGTGGGATCGTCGGGTAAATTCCTTGATGAGTTATTGAATAAAGCCGGGTTGGACCGTGAAAAAGTTTTTATTACCAACGTTGTTAAGTGCCGTCCGCCAGGAAATCGCGATCCTCAGCCGGAGGAACTGGCTGCCTGTGAAGATTATCTTGATCGTCAGATAGCCGCAATCAATCCCAGAGTTATTGTTACCCTGGGACGCTTCTCTATGGCAAAATTTATGTCCAATGTGAAAATCAGTGAAATTCATGGCCAGCCGCGATGGGTAAAAGGCCGCTATATTGTGCCTATGTACCATCCCGCTGCTGCTCTTCACCAGCCAAAACTACGGAGTGTGGTTGAATCGGATTTTGCAAAGCTGCCTGAATGGCTGGAAAAAGCGAAAAATGCACAGCCTGAAGAGGAGGTTATACCGGAAGAAACAAATGATTCTTCTGATTCGGATGATAATGCAGTTCAGATGAGCTTGTTTTAGATTTTCCAACAATTTTTATTTAAAATTATTGCCCCAGGAGGCTTCCTGGGGTGAGTCTAACTTAAAGAGGTTTTTGATGTCTGAAACAACAGCAGAGAAATTAACACGGCAGCTGGAGCAAAAGGAAGCGGTAGTGGCCGTGATGGGGTTGGGATACGTGGGACTGCCGCTGGCAGTCGTCTTTGCGAAAGCGGGGTTCAAAGTGATCGGGATTGACCCGATTGCAGAGAAAGTGGAAAGGATCAAC
>JAHDQE010000100.1 GCA_018433975.1 Ornatilinea sp.
AATGGCTAACAGGAGCTGCGCGCTGCCCCACAGGGCAAAGGCGAAGATGATGCCGTCCGCTCCGGCCACCGAGAGGTCCATGCCGGCGATGCTGCCAGCGCCGCCATCGGGAGCCAGCAGGTGAACCAGGCTGCGGCCTGTGCTGAGCAGGGCGTACGCAGCAAAAAAGTACAGTGCCGGTTTACGGCCGAGGAAGGTGTTGTCGATTTGATCCGGCAGCAGAGCTTTGAAGAATTTTTTCATGGAAGGCCTCCGGTTGGGATGTGCGCAGGGTTGAGGTGCGGGGTTATTGCAGCGCAGGATGCACAATGTTTTCACCATCATACCCTACTTCTCGATTGCTTGAAAAGAGTTGCAGAAGGCCCTGCCAGCCCGGCTGTTTCAATTTATTCAGCGGCGAGCAATTTGCGTTGATTGTTTTTAATTGTGCTACTCGCGTTGCGGCCTGAACAAAGCGTCCGAAAGTTTTTGTGTTCTTCTTGACTCTGGAGAGCTGGATTCTTCTATAATAAACAGGAAACTGTGATAGAAGTTCCCTGGAAATGTTGAAGAGACGGTCCGGGGTAGAGGAAGGAGTTCGAAATGAATCGGATAATTGTGATTACAGCGCTGGTTGTGATTTTAGGTCTGTTATCCGGCTGTGGGCAGATCAGCGGTAATAATACCTCCGTCCCGGCTCTTGAGCCGTCCAATTCAGAGGAGCTCGGCGGAAATGTTGGACCCTCAGACAGCGCGGGTGCGTGGTTTCAGACGGGCAGTGAAGCGGTTTGGCCGGAAGCCATCCCGGAAGATATTCCCCCGTTGGAAGAGGAGATTGATACGGTTATGGCGGGCACGGGCCGGGTAAGGATTTTCTATCACAATGTTTCGGACGAGCAATTGCAGAGTTATCTGGCGCTGCTGGAGCGTGAGGGGTTCAACCTGGAGTATCTCGTGTATACCGAGGAAGGCCAACCGGATCATTCGGAAGAGAAGTTAAAAAAAGGAGACTATGACGCGGTAAATATCACGCGGGGCAATTACCGGATGCGGATTGAGTATGGCGCAGGCGATGTGACCTATGATATTGAAGGAGTCGCCATTGGCAGCCTTGTCGGGTGGCCAGAAGAACTGTTGGGACGATTGTCCCAACCAGAGGAGTGCGAGATATCCACCGTTTTCCCCATGCAGGATGGCAGCATTTCAATTGAATGTAAATCGGCTACCGAGAATATTCTGGAGCAGTATGTGGAGCAACTGAAAGGAATGGGATACGCTGTGGTCCACGAGAATTTTAACCAGAACCATGAATGGATTGATGTTTCGCTGAGCGACGGGGACACCACCGTGAAGGCCAGGACTTACGGGTCGGATATATTGGGATTGCAGGTGTGGTTAACTAGTTCCGATCAACTGGAAGGAGTGGTACTGCCGGAAGATAAAAATGACAAATGGTCGGAGAGCGTGCCTGCCAATGTGCCGGCCTTTACGGAAGGGAAGCTGATATCCGCGCTGGGGAGTAATCCGACCCTGTTTATTTATGAAGTAACCGATGAAGGCGCTCTGGAGCGGTATATGCAGCAGTTGGTCAACGCAGGCTTTGAAGAAACCAATCGCTTCGACAATATGGAGGGCGCGCTAATCAACGCTACTTTCAGCGATGGGAAAACGAATATCCAGTTGATGCCGATGTCTGAAGGCCAGATCGGGATCAAAATAAAACCGGAATAAAATCAGCTGCAAACGTGCCAGAGAACCTAAAAGGGGTGGCGCGGTATTCAAAGCAGGAGGGGAAAGGAATTAATCGTCGATTTCCACCAAACCGGTCTCTGCGTCGAGGGTGACCTGGGCACCGGTAGGGATGCGCCGGATGTCGATCTGGTCGACGCAGGGGATCTCTGAGATGATGCAGCCCACCGCGGTGATGGTCTCGCACTCGGCGTTGAGGATGGCGGCGGGGGCCAATCCGTTGTGTTTGAGGCGATACAGGGTGTAGGAGCCGACGGTGGAGCCTTTGCCGGTGGGGAAGGCCAGGACTTTCCCGGCGATCGATTGGCCTTCCAACTGGTGACCCTTCTCCACGATGATGCCGGTGTCGGGGTCAACGCCGCCGTAGAACGAGATGCCCATGGTGGTGACCAGGGCTTGGCCGGAGACTTGTCCGGGATAGATCTTTCTGCCGTGGAGCTTCATTTGAGGGCCTCCAAGACGACTTCATCGAAGGATTTGAGCACGGTCTTGAAGCGATTTTTCGCATAGGCATAATAACAAGCTTTGGCGCTGTCGGTGGCCAGGGCGTGAAAGCGGCCTTTGATGGGGGCGACTACACAGCAGGTATCGGTGGCGAACTTGGCACCGCTTTCTTCAATGATTTTGGTATAGCCCATGCGGTCGGCGGTCTGTTTGGTGGGGCGGGCGGTGGTGATCCAGAATTCTTTGGTGACGTGTTTGCCCTTCAGCAGCTCGGCAAGGCGGGCGATTTCCCGGATGGAGAGGTGCGGGCAGCCTAGGCTGACAAAGTCAACCTCCTCGCTGGAGGCGATGGTCAGGGACTGTGCAGCCTGGTCAATCTCTTCGGAATGGATTGTTAGGGTCTCTTCCGGGGCGCGCAGCGCGGCGGCCTCGGGGGTGATGCCCTGCATGTGGAACAGAGCGTTGCCGCCGTAGGTAGCCAGACTGGCACAGAAGGATTTCAGGCTTTCGACCGAGGCCTCCCGGATGCCGGTGATGTAGGGTACCGGCTTGATGCCGGATTGTTCGAACTTTTCGCCCATGATCTTGCCCAGGGCACCAAATTGATGTGTCTCATGAAGATCGGCGCTGACATGCACGGTGAGGGTTGGAAGCCGGTTTTCATTCAGGTGGAAGCCGTACTCGGGGGTCAGCCCGGTGAGGGCGGCCGCCAGCGCGCTGGGACCGCCTTCGCGGTTGGTACGCGCGCCGAGGACGGAATTGGCATAGCACACCGCGGAGCTTTCCGCCCAGGCGATGTGCTCTCCGAAGTGAGGAAGGTTGCCGGAGAGGTAGGGCGTGCAGGAGCAGGTGGTAATCACACCCATGCGGGCGAAGGCATCCAACACGCGCTCCTGGTCGCGGGCGAAATCGGGGTCAATGCCCAGCGCCTGCCAGTTCTCGATATCCATGCCGGCCGGGTTGAGGGTGGTGAGCACCCGGGTTTTCCCGCCGCCATCGGCCATTTCTGAGAGGAACTGCAGCCCGGCTTCACTGAGGTTGGCGTAGCTGACGCCGGATATCTGCACCGAAGAGACCGGTACCATACGGCGGGCATTGTAGATCGTGCCCAGGGCGGTCAGGATTTCCATGGCCTTGCGGGTGGCCTGGCCGTGCTGCCCGTCGAGCAGTTCTTGTTCGAAAGGTGTCAGCTGCATATTATCCATCCTTGAGGAAGCGGCTCAGGTCAACCTGTGGGTAAGGCGTGCGGTCAAAGGATTTGCCTTTGGTGGCGAGGGGTTTGGTGAGGTCAAAGCCCAGCCGAGTGGTCAGCTTGGTGCCGGGCTCGGCGCTGGGGTCCAGGCTGGAGCCGGGCTTACGGTCGTAGATGATCAAGTCGCGGTCGCCCTGGAAGCGGGTGGCCATGGCCCACTCGACTTCAAGCGGGTTGTAGATATCGATATCCTCATCCACGACGAAGACGTGCTTGCAGGAGCCGTGGCCTTCAAACGCGGCGCGGATAGCCTTGCGGCCGTCGTCTTCCTGCGTTTTTTTAATCTGTACGATAGCGTGCAGCCAGGAGCATCCGCCCGGGTTGACGTTGACATCCAGGCATTTGACGACCTCGTTGACCTTTTTGAAGATGGTTGGCTCGCGGGGCATGCCCATTAGCAGCTTGTGTTCCAACGCACCGGGGAGCAGGGCGTGCCAGATGGCATCCCTGCGGTGGGTGATGGCTTTCAGCTTGAACACGGGCTGCTCGCGGATCACATCCTGGGTTTCGGTAAGGTCGACAAAAGGCCCTTCGGCGTGTTTGTGGTCCAGATAAATGGTCCCTTCCAGAACGAACTCGGTTTCGGCGGGGATGAAAACATCCACGGTCTTTGCTTTGACGACCTGAAGCGGCTCCAGAGCGTTGGCAATTTCCATCTCATCGAGACCGATCTCCACCGAGGTGGCCGCGGCGATCAAAACATTGGGCGCGTTGCCCACGCAAATGGCGACATCCACCTGGGAACGGTCTTTGAGAAAGGTGTCGAAGTTGCGGGAAGAGACCACGCGCACCGACATCTCCGTCCTTGAGATCTGCATACAGCGATGGAAATCGACATTTTGGCCGTATTCCGGGTGCCGGGCGACAAAGATTCCGGAACTGATGTAGTTTCCGCCGTCTTTCTCAAAATGGCGCAGAATGGGGAGGGTGTCCAGGTCGGGATCGGTAATGACCACTTCCTGACAGGGCGCCGTCTCGACTACCTCGCAAGGTTTGTGCTCGCGGATGGCGCGGGCCAGGGTGGGAATCAGTTCGGAGACCGGAATTCCCAGGTAATCGGCCACGCTGGCTTTGGTGCAGAACAAGTTGCCCGCCGCCCGAAAACCGGAATCCTGCACGTTTTCAAACAGGACCACTTCAGGCTCCAACTGGTGCAGTACTGCGGCAATCTCGTATTGTTTGGAGATGGGGGCGGTGATTCGGGTGAGACGCTGCTGGTCCTCCAGCCGTTTTAAATAACTTCTCAGGGACATGAGTTGATCCTTTGTGGTAAGGAAATTTAACCATTAATTATTTTGGGCTGCTGCTGCGCCGTTTTCAAACTCCAGGTATTTGTAAGTGACGTTTTTTACGTCCGAATAAGGCCCGCGGTACTGTTCCGGGAGTAAAGCAGCGATTTGATACATGATTTCATCGGTGATCTGCTCGAGATTCTCACGGGAGAGCCTGTCGCCGTTCAGGTTGATGTGGAAGGGTGTGCCCACGCGGGTGATGAACTGGGTGCGCCGCAAATGGCGCAGGTTCTCTCCGAGCTTTTCGCCGCCATAGATTGCCATAGGCAGGATGGGAGCGTTGGAACGCAGGGCAACCAGTACCACGCCGGATTTGCCTTTCTGGAGGATGCCGTTCTTGCTGCGAGTGCCTTCCGGAAAGATCGCCAGAATCTCGCCGTTTTTCAGGCGGTTGCGGGTCTCTTGCAGGGCTTTGAAATCGGCTGTATCACGATTGATGGGAATGAGGTTCCACAACCGGAAAATGGGGCCAATGATGGGATTCTCGAAGTTCTCCGTTTTGGAGAGACCGGTCAGCGGCCGGGGTTGGAGATGCGTAAAGAGAAGCGGCGCTTCCAGAAAGGTCACGTGGTTGATAGCGACCACCAGAGGCCCTTTATCAGGGATGTTTGAAAAAGAGGATTTATCGATGCGGCAGATCAGGGATGTGACGAACCGGACAAAGAGATTGAAGATTTTTGTGAAGAAGGACATTGTGTTTTGTATTGGTTTCCTTTTTTGTGTTAAACCCGCGATGTAATTAAATCACAAAACAGGCGGTTTTGCAGATGGATGCGCCAGGTTGGGGAAAGCGTTAAAAAAACCATTTTTAAGACCCAGATCTATTTTTTACTGAACTCTTCCTGTACCAATTCCCAGTTTGCATCGCAGATATAGATATCCAAGTCCCGGAACTGCCCGATCATCTGAAGGGTATCCAGCCTGTAGAAATAGGTTTCCGAGCCATTATACGCGAAGACGGAATCCAGGGTCTGTTTGCTGTCCCGGTCGACGATGATGAAAACACGTTTAAAAGGCCGGGCGCGGTTGAAGACTTCGGATGGAATTTCATAAAGGCGGGCGTAATACTCAATGGGTACATCACGGGGCGGTTCCATCAGGACGATATCATCATTTTGCAGACGGTCCTTAAGGAAAATTACCGTTTGTTCCACTTCTTCCGGTTGGGGCTGTAGTCCGGGATAATAGGCTAAGGAGCGGCTTACACTGGCGCCCACCAGCAGCAGCACACCGGCGGCAGCCAGAACCCGGGCGGGGTTGATCTTCCAGGCGTATTTCTGTTTGAGATGCTCGAGCGGTGCCAGCCAGCCGGCAGCGCCCCAGATCAGATATAACGGCAGAATGGATTGCCAGATCCGCGACCAGGGATTGGGGCGATGAATGGACAGCTCTACGGCGATGAAAACCAGCGCGGCAAGCTGCACAGGGATTTTGTCGGAAGTGATCTGCCGGTTCAGGAGAATGGAAAACAGGAACCCAACCACCAGCAAGATGGAACCGGCAGCAGGAACATCCAGGTTCCATTCCTTTTTGAGGTCAAACCAGCGTGAACTCAAAATCTGGATGTATTCGTTCCAATTGCTGCGGATGATGTAATCATTTCCAAGGACTGCTTTCAGCCCTGAATAGCGAATAGCAGGGAGGTAAAACAGGAAGGTTAACAGAATGATTCCCAACCCGGCGAAGATCAGGTACTTGATCATGCCTGTTGGGGTGTACGCTTCACCGATATCCTTCAGGAGGGCGGAGAAGAACAGCCAGGTGAAGAGGGCACCGACCGGGTAGAGCATGATCGGGATGGTGTAGAACCCCAATGCGGATAAGAGAATCAGCAGCAGCCAGACAGCCAGGTTTTTCTTGTGTTTAAGGTAAGCGCCGCAAACGAAGATGCCGATGGAGAAAAATGTGATCAGGCTGTAGCCTCGCGCGGAAGTCGCATATTTAATGAGGATGGGGTACGCGGCAATCAATGCGGCCCCCAGCAAGGCGGTGTGACGGTCGTACTGCCTGTGCGCGAAAAGATACCCGAGCGGCGCGACCAGTGCACCGGCCACGGCGGCCGGCAGGCGAACTGCCCAGGGATGAATGCCGAGCAGGTTAGTCGAAAGGTTCACCAGCAGAGTGTGGAAAATGTGGTTGTTGGGAAGGGTGTAATCCGCAATGGCATACCGCAGCGGCAGCGACGCGAAAGTCATGAAGGTATAGGTTTCATCATGACGCATTGGGCGGGAAATGAACACAACCCGAGTCAGGGTGGCGAACAGGGTGATCCCCGCAAGAAGGATATAAATCGTAAGGTTGCTTTTGCGTGGACGGTATTGATGAACCAGACTCCGGGTATCCGCAGCCAGACGGCCTGAAAGTTCTATAATTTTCCGGATCAGATGTTCCAGCCAGGTCTGTGTAGCGGCCCGCTGCCAGAGGGCGAAGAAGCCAGCCAACAACAGCACTGCCCCGGAGAAAAGCATCGGCCGTTTCAGGCGGGTGAACAATGCCGTATTAAACGATTCGAGATTGCCGTCCCGGGACAGGTTGTCGACGATGCTTTTGACATTTGAAAATGGCTGGGAAAAGACGGCCAGACAGAAAATCCCTGCCAGCAGCAGGAAAATAACAAGCAAGCCCCAGGTCCATTTCACAGATTTTGACGTCATGCACTCTCAAAAAGGGAAGTTGATACTGTTTTAAAACGTCGAACAACTCGGAAAAAGTATATCACAACTGGCCCCGCACACATCTGCTGAATTAAACGCCGGGGAAGATCAGGAAGAATTGCATAAGATTAAAATAAGATTAATCATATTGACGGAGGGTATGAACTTTGTTATAAACGTGGCGATGAAAGCATTTTATACCTGCTATTTCCGGTTTCACCATACCTTTTTTCCGGCATGGATTTGTGATGGGGAGTAAGTTTTGCCTGGAAAAACGGCTGGACAAAATGGCTCCCTGGCTATAACCAGGGAGTTCTGTTTGTAAATGCAGAATCTAACTACTCTACTATGAAAGGGATATTTTTACGAAATGTCTGTTCAAAATGATGCACAAAAAGAGCAAGAAAAGTTAATCAACCCTGCGGTGCTTCAACGCACCGGGTTTGCGACTGCGCTGGGCGCGGTATTCGCAACTATTGGATCCGCAGTTGGCCTTGGCAATATCTGGAAATTTCCATATCTGGCCGGGGCGAACGGTGGAGCCGCATTTATCATTGTCTATCTGATCAGCACACTGATGGTTGGGCTCCCGGTTATGGTGGCAGAGATTATGATGGGGCGCGAGGCCAGAGCCAACGCCATCGAGACCATGCGGAAACTCTCTCCCTCCAAATCACAGCCGTGGTGGCTGATTGGTGTTTCCGGAGCACTAGCCGCTTTTTTGATCATGGCTTTCTACACGGAAGTGTCCGGATGGGTCTTCGCTTATGTGTTCAAATCGATCTCCGGCAGTCTGCTTTCGACCGACCCGGAAGTGACCTCGCAGGCTTATGCCAGTCTGGTTACCAGCCCCTTTCAGTCACTTTTGTGGCAGTGGATTGTGCTAGCGCTGATGAGCCTGATCATCATCCGCGGCGTGTCAAAAGGAATCGAGGCAACCACAAAACGGCTGCTGCCGCTGCTGTTAGTTTTGCTGGTCATCATTGATGTCCGCAGCTTGACCCTGCCAGGGGCAAGTGAAGGTTTGAGATTCCTGTTCAACCCCGATTTTTCCAAATTAACCGGTGCAGCAATCCTGACGGCCGTGGGACTGGCATTTTTCAAACTCTCGGTGGGTATGGGCACGATGACAACTTATGGGAGTTACTGGAAGGACAATCAAAATATCCCCTCAACAACGGCGCGGGTGATGTTATCGGATCTGGCAGTCTCCATGCTGGCCGGCCTGGCTATTTTCCCGGCTGTTTTTGCATTTGGGTTTGAGCCGAGCGCCGGACCATCGCTGCTGTTCATCACCATTCCCTCCGTGTTTGCCTCCATGCCGCTGGGCAATATCTTCATGGTGCTGTTTTTCCTGCTGACTTCCTTTGCAGCAACCGGCGCGATGCTGTCCCTGTTTGAGGTCCCGGTGGCCTTTTTGGCGGAAAGCACCAAAATGGGTCGGGTCAAAGCCACGGTCGTTACCGCAGTTCTGCTGGCATTGATCGGTTCGACCGCGGCCCTATCCTCCAGCACAATGGCGGATTTCACTATTTTTGGCAAAACGATGTTTGATCTGTATGATTTTGTATCGTCCAACCTGCTGCTGCCAATTGGTGGTTTGTTCATCTCGATCTTTGCCGGATGGTTCTGGGGAGCGGATAATATCCGTAAGGCATTGAGCAATCACGGCATGTTGAAGAACGATCTGGTCGTCACAGGCCTGATTGTAATCATTAAATTTGTAACCCCAATTCTGTTGATTGTTGTTCTTCTGAATGGGCTGGGTATTGTCTAAGACTTTGTGAAATTGTTTTTGAGAATAATATCCCCGGAAAATTAAAAAGCTTTCCGGGGATATTGTTTATTTTGAAAATGGTTTTAGAACCGTGCTGCCAGGTGCAGTTTATCGATCGCGTTTACTACTGCGTCGTATGAGGCGGGCAATTCCAGCGGGGGATTTGCGTAGCGGCTGGTGACTTCCTGAAGCTGCTGCTGGTGGTATTGAACTTTGAATTCAGAGAATTTCAAGCCGTGCGCAGTGGAAATAACCACCACGCGTTCGTTCTTTTTGATGATGCCCTGATCGAGGAGCCGGATCAGCGCGCCCAGGGCGACACCGGTATGCGGGCAGCAGTACAGGCCGGTGCGGTCGGCGCGGGCAGCGGCATTTGCCAGCTCGTCTTCGGTGACCTGTTCTACCACACCATCAAAGGCTTTCAGGATGCGCACGGCGCGGTCGTAGCTGACCGGATTGCCGATCTGGATGGCACTGGCAAGGGTCTTCCTGGCCTGGACGGGCTGAAACTCCTTGTAATCATTTTTAAAGCTCAGGTAAAGCGGATTGGCATTCGCAGATTGAGCACAGGCAATGCGCGGCAGGTGGTCAATCAGTCCCAGTTCTTTCATCATCAACAATCCCTTGCCCAGGGCGCTGACATTGCCTAGGTTGCCGGAAGGAAGGATGATCCAGTCCGGTACTTCCCATTCAAGCTGCTGGATGATCTCAATCCCGACGGTTTTCTGCCCCTCAATGCGCAGGGAATTCATCGAATTCGCTAGATAAATGGAGGGGTCTTCGGTGAGCTCCTGCACGATCCGCATACAGCCATCGAAATCGGTGTCGAGGGACATGACGGTTGCGCCATTGGCGATGGGCTGGATAAGTTGGGCGGTGGAAACCTTAGCCCGCGGCAGAAGAATAACGGCGGGGATGCCGGATGCTGCTGCATAGGCTGCCAGGGCAGCGGAAGTATCCCCGGTTGAAGCACAGGCAATGGCCCGGATCGGTTTTCCCTCGGCGATCATTTGTTTGACTACCGAGACCAGCACGGTCATTCCAAGGTCCTTGAAAGAGCCGGTATGGCTGTTGCCGCACAGCTTCAGCCACAGGTCGGGGAGGCCGATCTGTTCGCCGAAACGGTGGGCGTTGTAGATGTTGGAGTTTCCTTCATACATGGAGACAATATTCTCATCTCTGACCAGTGGAGCAATCCATTCCTTTTTACCCCACACGCCACTGCCAAACGGGAAGTTTTTGGAGTGGGTCCGTTGATCAAAAAGCTGTTTCCATTCTTCTGCGCTGCGATCCTTCAACGCTTCGATATCGTGTTCCACTTCCAACAGGCCACCGCAATCTTCGCAGCGATAGATCACGTCAAAGATTGAATAGCGTTCGGACCGGTCGCGGATGCATTCATACCAGCAGTTATATGCCATTGTCTTCTCCTATCCCATGTGTGGCTACCCGATGAACGGGTAAGTATCCCTGAGCACTCAGTTCCTGAGAGGGCAGGGTGGCTTCATCCGGTTTATCAGAGAGCCCGAATAACAAAGCTCCCTGTTCTTTCCAGCGGTTGGCAAGCCTGCGGATTTCCTCGGTGATGACAATTTCTTGAGACAGGATTTCCTCCACGGAGGCCGTGTCCGACAGGTGGCCCATGTGTTCGACGGTACGTTTGAACTCGTTGTAGCGGAAGGTTTTGAAAGGTGTGGGGTCCCCGGATTGAACGCGGGTGAACACCTTTTGATGAATGTCGCGAACTTTTGGGGGGAGCGAAGTACTTTTTTCCTCTACATAGATCAGGAAATCTTCAAACCTGGAATTCTTCCCCGCACGTACTGATGCGGTCAGATCCTGTAAGGAGATCAGACCGCTGCTGATAATCAGACAGATGTAAACCAGATAATCCTGATTATCGGCCGTGAAAGGATGAAACTCGATCTGGTTGAGTTCATGGTAAGCTGCCTGGAATTGATCCGGGTTGTAATCGCTGCCCAGAGCGTCCCGCAGGGTATCTTCTGCGGCGTTCAGTCTTTTTGCATCGATAACCCGGTCGTTGCGCCCGCGGGCTCCCAGCAGAGTCTTATCCAGATCAAACAGAATGGCCGTGCTTTCATCTACATGGAAATCTTGTTCTGCCAGGAAAGCTTCAAACTGTTCAATGGCCTTCCAGCGATTGGCGGAATAGATGGTTTTGTCATTTTGCCGTTCAAGGTCAATTTTCAGCGGCTCTGGACGATCCGCTCCGATGAAGGCGATCCCTTTCCAATCCGACGCGCGGCAGATGTTCAGAAAGGCCTGTCCATCGTTCATCCGGGTATCGCCTACATAAATGACCCGGCGGATGGATGCGTTTGACAGAGTGAGTTCGCGAGCTGCCCGAACGATTTCGGCAATCACTGCGCCGTATTCCGGCATGGATTTACGCGGCAGGAAATTCTCCGGGAAGTTTAGCTTTTGGCGAAGGTGCGGCAGCCCGGGAAGGCGGGAATCAAATGGGAGCAGGTTGCGGAACACAATTTGATCTCCCAGAAACTCGCTAACCGAAGTTCGCCCATAATTTTTCATGAGATATACCCTCCGGATACCAGCAGTTCCGCGTTCAATACCGAGCCGCCTGCAGCACCGCGGATGGCGTTATGGATGACGGAAACCAGTTTCAGATCAAAGATGGGGCATGGGCGAACACGGCCTACGGTAGCCACCATGCCGTTTTGGGTGTCGCGATCGCGTCGGGGCTGCGGGCGATCCGGCTCGCTGCGTACGATGATCGGTCTGGGCGGAGCGCTGGGAAGATCCCAGGCGATTTCCGGCCCCCGGTAGTTTTTTAGAACTTCAATTGCTTCTTCAACCGATGGTTTTTTCTCAAACTCAATGGAAAGACAAACGGTATGTCCATGCTGGATGGGTCCGCGGTTAGCCTGGGCGCTGATCTTCATGCTGGCCGGGATGCGCTCCTGGGCGGTTACCTTCCCTAACAGCAAAAGGCTTTCGGTCTCAATCTTTTCTTCTTCACCGTTGATGTATGGAATGAGGTTATCGGACATATCGATGAAGGCTAAACCGGGGTAGCCCGCGCCGGAGATAGCCTGAATGCTGGTGGCAAAGAAGCGGGTGATGTTGAAAGCCTGATCGAGGGGTTTGAGCGGCATGACAGCTCCGGTGGTGGTGCAGTTCGGGCTGGTTACAATCAGACCTTTCCAGCCTCGCTTCGCGGTCTGCCACTCGACCATTTTAATATGATCTCCGTTTACCTCGGGGATGATTACCGGGACATCCGGATCTTTGCGGAAAGCAGAGGCGTTGGAGCAAACTGCATAGCCGGCCTCGGCAAAGAGCGGTTCCGCTTCGCGGGCAATGGGAGAAGGCAGCGCTGAGAAAACCAGGCGCGCCGGGAGATCAGGTTTTAACGGCTGGACGATCTGGTCCAACAGCTCATCCGGCGGATCACCTTCCAGCACCCAGTTGCAGGCTTCGCGATAGGTCCGGCCAGCGCTGCGCTCGGAGGCGACCAGGGCGGTAATCTCAAACCAGGGATGATTCTGCAATAACTGGACAAAGCGCTGGCCGACAATGCCGGTTGCGCCCAGGATGGCAACAGGGATTTTTGTCATGATTCACTTCCTTTTTCATTTTCGATAACTTCGCGATGGATTTGCTGGATGGCATGATCCGCATCTTCAGCGGAAACTACCATAGAAATACTGTATTCAGAGGAACCTTGAGCGATAGCAATCACATTGATCTGGGAGCGGCCCAGAGCGCCAAAGACACGGGCCGATACGCCGGGAGTTTCCCGCATGCCAGCTCCAATCACCGTTAAGATGACCATGTTGTCCTGTGCCCAAATACGGTCGATATCCTTGCGCATCAATTCCAGGGCCATTTCCTCTTCCAGAGAACGAATTACCTCGGGGGAATTCTCGGTCGGAATGACAAAGCAGATGGATTGCTCGGAGGAAGACTGGGAGATCATCAACACGCTGGTGCCCTGGCGTGCTACCGCGGAAAAAGTGCGGGCTGCAATGCCCGGCACGCCCAGCATGCCCCGTCCGGCAACCGTAATCATACTCAAATCCCGGATGGTGGTGATGGCGGTTACTTTTCCCGGGGCCGAGCTCGGGTTCTGGCTGATGCGGGTCCCGGGATGGGATGGATTGAAAGTGTTTTTGACCCACAGAGGAATATTCCGTTCGATGATCGGGCGGATCGTCTTGGGGTGGAGTACTTTCGCTCCAAAATAAGCCAGTTCTCCTACTTCGCTAAAAGAAAGTTCAGGAATCACGCGGGCGCTGGGTACGATGCGGGGGTCGGCGGACATGACCCCGTCTACGTCGGTCCAGGTCCATACCTCATCGGCATCAAGCGCGTCTCCCAGGATGGAGGAAGTGTAGTCGCTGCCTCCGCGTCCCAGGGTGGTGGTGATCCCCTCTTCATTGGCACTGATAAAGCCGGTTACCACAGCGACGATGCCTTTCTCCAGGAGCGGAACCAGATTCTGCTGCACTTTTGTGCGGGTGGCTTCCATCAATGGATGGGCATTTTGGAAGTTGCTGTCGGTCACAATCAATTGGGTGGCATTCATGGGCTGGCTGGAAACGCCGCACTGGTTTAGCAGTGCGGAGAAGATGCGGGCGTTCATGCGTTCTCCGAGGGAAGAGATCGTATCCAGCCCGCGGGGGGTAATCTCGCCCAATACATGTACGCTGCTGCAAATCGCGGTGAGCTCATTAATATGCTGTTCAATCATCCCGGTGAGGTCGGAGCCTTTGGAAGGATTGGTAATTAAACTATCCAGAACCTTCAGGTGCTTGAAGCGCAGTTCGCTGATCAGGCGGGTGTAAGTATCTTCATCTCCGCGGGTCGCGGCCTGTGCACACTGCAAGAGGGTGTTGGTTACTCCGCTCATTGCGGATACAACGACGACCACACCATCCCAATGGGCGGCCTGGTCCTTTACGATGTTTGCCGCTTGAGTGAGGGCCTGCACACTTCCAACTGAAGTACCGCCAAATTTCATAACCAGGTTTTTCATGAGCTCAACTCCTGCGGTGAGATTCGCGTGCCAACTGGAGGATATCCCCAAAGACGCCGGCCGCCGTGACTTCAATTCCCGCTCCGGGCCCGGAAATGACCAGCGGGGAAGCTGAATAGCGATTGGTCTGGAAAGCAATGTAATTGTCGGGGCCCTTCAGCGAGCCAAGCGGGCTTGCCTTGTTTGCCAGATCCAGACCCACCTGAATACCCTCCGGAGTGATCCGGGCGGTATAGCGAGGGGCTTTTTGTTCAGCGGTTGCCCAGTTGACCAGACCGGCATACTGTGCGTCCTCCTGGTCAGCAAGCTGGAGAAACTCTTCAACAGAAACCTTTTCCAGTTCCGTAGGATACAGCGGCTCAATGGATAAATCCGAAAGTTCTGCGGGGATTCCGGCTGTACGGGAGAGGATGACCGCTTTTCTCGCTACATCCATGCCGCTCAGATCCTGGCGCGGGTCGGGTTCGGTATAGCCGAGGGATCTGGCATCTTTTACAGCTTGGCTGTATGGAAGGCCTTCTTCCAGGCAGGAACACAGATAGCCCAGTGTCCCGCTCAAACAACCCACGATGGATTCCAGACTGTCACCCGTACTCAGCAGATACTTGAGTGTGGCGATGACTGGAAGCCCTGCACCAACGGTGGACTCATATTTGATATTGGGATACGTAAATAATTTTTGGGTCTCTGCCCAGGGGCCACACAAAGGGATTTTATTTGCCAGGACAATCCCGGAACCGACTTCAACCGCACGGAGGAGCCGGGCAGTGGTGTGCGGTGAGGCCGTGGTATCCACCAGAATATCGCCTGGTTTCAATAAACGATCGATGCTGTCTACCGAATGCGTTGAGTCCATTATTTCCAGAGACTGGCCCTGTCCCTTGTGGGTCAGAGCCGATTGAATTTGCGTGGCAGTCAACCCTTCATCACGGTAAAGAAGTGCGCGGCTGTCGGACAGCCCAACAATATGGAGATTCATGCCGTGTTTATTGAGCAAGTCCCTGGCCGATAAAATCTGCCTGACCAGCGCCTGCCCGACCTTGCCGAATCCCAGTACAAAAAGATTAATTGCGTTTTGATTTTTCATGTGCGATCCATTCCCAATAAACTCAAAATTTTGTAAAGAAATTAATGAACAATGATTTTACAGTTTTCAATTCTCAGATAAAGGGGGAGATAGGATCGCGGCGTTTGAGCGCCTGACCTTGAAGTTCCCCCTTGATCTGTGTCAGACCAAACGGGATTAGCCGGTAGTAGTACCGGTAGTCGTAGTAGTGGTGGTGAATGTAGTGGGGTAAGAAAAGGTTACTTTAGCCGAAGCCAGGCGCATGTACTGTTTCAGTGCATCTTTGATTTCATCCATGCGGATAAAATTCATGTCAAATGCCTGCCAGAGAAAGACCCAACCGCCAATCAGGCAGCCTTCACGGAGGAAATTGACCATGAAATTTTCTGCTGTTATTCTGCTCAGTAACGCTGAACAGGTGATAAAGAAAAATGACATCAACACGTATTTACCCATTCTGGAACGTGAACGCCGAATCTTCTCTTGTTCGATGTTCACAATGTAATCAAAGTAGTGCTTAAAGCCCTGTTGAATTTCTTGTTCAAGTTTATCATCTTTTTGGCAATTGCCAATATTAATTTCCAATTTTACCGCATATTTCAGAGGAATGTCATTGGAACAGGTGTTTAGAAAGTCAATTACGTCGGGTGAAAGATCCCGAATGGAAAATGGAGTCGGATCCAGGACGTTGAAGAGGGAGAAGTAATCTTCAACGGAAATCCGGATGGTGAAAGAGTTATTTTCAGAGTCGTAGGGATAAGCATTTTTGAGATAAGCCAATGTGCGATTGCTTGCGCCGTGATCTCTGAACATGATTATCACCTGATTGTTAATTAAGATAGAGCTTGTTTGAGGCTGCTGACTGTTCCGGGCTCGAATTCCAGGTAAGTTTCTGTGGCCCGGGAGAGATCGGCGTATATTCCCCGATAAGCCGGGGGCAGAAGGGCCGCGATCTGGTACATGATCTCATCCGTCATCTGCTGACGAACATCGTGTGAAAGTCTCTGGTCACCGGCAATAAGCCGAAAAGGTGTACCAATGCGGATTTTGTAATCGGTTCGTTTTAACCGCCGGATATTCTGGCTGAAATTTTCATGACCAAAAGCGGCCATTGGGATGATAGGGGCGCCTGAACGGAGGGCGAGGATTACTACGCCCGGGTGTCCCTGTTGGAGACGGCCGTCTTTGCTGCGGGTGCCTTCGGGGGCAACGGCAAGGATTTTCTCCTGCTTTAAAGCTTCTTCTGCCCGCCGAAAAGCTTCCCGATCTACTTCTCCACGCGTAATTGGAATAATATCCCAAAGGGTGAATAGAAATTTATAGAAACGACTGTCCCAATTTTCAATTTTGGAGAAACCCGTGATGGGGCGGGGAGCAAGCCGCAGGATATTAATCGGGACTTCCAGAAAATTGATATGGTTGGCTACTGCAATTAATGGACCCTTTGGAGGAACTTTTTTCAGCTCGTCATCCTCAATCCGGCAGCCAATGCTCGTCAGTAGATATAAAATAGCATTTGTGAGAAATTTAATAATCTTCATATTCTTTTTTTGTATGGTGAATCGTAAGAAACACGATTTAGTATATCCGAAGTTTACTCAAAAAGTATCGGGTTGTACTTTCTATGGGGTGGGGGTTGGGACGGGATCTCCTGCCTTGATAACGACCATATTCCCCAATACACCCCAGGAATTCAGGAAGATATCATTGGGTACCTCATAGAAACGGCCGTTGTTCATATAGCGGATGTGATCGGGGTTATAGCCGGTGACAATAATCACATGTTCGTAGGCCGCGACAATGGTAGTGTTGCCCTGTGAGTCGGTGTATTCGGCGGGTACACCGCCCTCGACATTGCCTATAACCCAGGCGATCACCGGCCGGTCTGCTGCGACTTCAGCTTTGATCTCTTCCAGCGTGTATCCTTTAATTCCCTTGGCGGGCATGCCGTAATTGGTGAGAACCTGGGCGATCGGTCCGGCGTGAACGCCGTAGGAATAGGGTGGAGTTTGTCCCCAGGGGTCGCGGACATTTCCCACGAACCCCAGGTCGGGGTTATCGGAAACGGGAATCTTGAACTGAAACTCATACTCGTTGATAATCACCCCAAAATAAGTTGCCCAATCTATTGCGGCACTGGTTTCACACCCAAGCGGGAAAAACTGCCTGTGGCCGGAAATTGTACGGATGTAATATTCATCCGGGAAGGCGGGTTCTGGTGTGGGTGAAATGGTTGGAGTGGGTGTGCTGGCCGGAAGAGTAGGGGCCGGTTGTGTGTTTTCTTCAACGACCAATGGGGTGGATGATGGCAATTGTGTTGACTCGGGGAGAGGCGTATCGGAAGGCAGAAGAGCGGTTTCTCTCGTTTCCGACTGAGAGTCAGGAGAATTTGTGACCGCCGGCATGTTCTCCGGGGTTCCTCTCGAACTGCATGCCGCCAGTACAGGAAAGAGAAGTAGCCATAAATTGAGCTTCCAAAAATATTGTTTAATGCGGTTCATCATACGTTATTGATACCAATAAAAAACTTACGAAGGTTATGATGGATTGAAGTGCAATAAACGGCGGGCAGCCTCGCGCAAAGTCTCTTCTTTTTTGGCGAAATTGAACCGAACACTGTTGCTGCCCTGTATGCCGCTGATATAAAAACTGGAACCGGGCACTACAGCAACGCCAATATCTCTGGCGATAAATTCTGCAAAGTTGCGATCCAACGACCATTCCGGGCGATAATATTTTTTCTGATCCCAATTGAGACTGCTGAAGTCGGCCATCACATAGTAAGCGCCTTCAGGCTGGCGAAAAGTAAACCCGGCTGCTGTGAGCGCATCTAGCAGGATTGTCCTGCCGGTGAGATATTTTTCGCGCATTTGAACATAGTAGGTTTCCGGAAGGCTCAGCGCAGTGATCCCGGCCGTCTGGAAAGGAGCAGGTGCGCAGACTGTCAGGTAATCATGCACTTTGCGGATCGGGAGGGAGAGTGCAGGGCAGGCAACCGTCCAGCCGATCCTCCAACCTGTCACGGCGTAGCTTTTTCCCAGGCCGCTGATGGTTACTGTGCGGTCGGCCATACTTTCCAGACTGCCGATACTGATGTGTCGGCGGCCTTCGAAAAGGATGTATTCATAAATTTCATCGGTCACTGCAATCACACCGAACTCCCGGCAAAGAGAGGCAATTGCTTCCAGTTCCTGCAAAGAAAAGACCCGACCGGTTGGATTATGAGGTGTATTGATGATCACCAGACGAGTTTTTTGATTGAAAGCGGATCTGAGTTCGTCAGGATCAAACATATAGTCGGGTTCGTGGAGCGAAACAAATCGTGGCGAAACGCCGGCCATCAGGCAACCGGGAACGTAGTTCTCGTACCAGGGCTCGAACAGGATTACTTCGTCTCCCGGCTCGGTGAGTGCAAGGATCACGGCAATGATTGCTTCGCTCACGCCGCAGGTCACGGTGATATCCGTGTCCGGATCGGCATGGATTGCATTGTAAGAAGCATATTTTTGAGCAATTGCGGCGCGAAATTCAGGAGAGCCAAAGGGGAATGTATACTGGTTATCCCCGCTGCGGATGGCTTGAAGAGCCGCTTCCAGCACCTCTTGGGGCGGCTCCATATCCGGAAGTCCCTGAGAAAGGTTGACCGCTCCGCTCTCGTCTCCCAGGCGGGTCATTTCACGGATAACCGATTCCTGAAAAGGGCGGGTACGGTGGGCAATATGGGCAGGTCTGGATTGGATATTGGATGGCTTCATTGATATGGTCTTTCTCTGTGTTTCCGATAAAATTCTAACCCTTTTGAGGGGTATCACGATAAAAACTGGCCGACAGCACGCCCGGACCAATGTGTACAACAATTGAGGCACATTGCTGATAAACGGGAATTTTTTCAATTCCCAGAGCAGTGCCAAGCTCATCGGCCAGAGTATGCGCGGTCTCTTCAGCATCGGATTGTACCACGCAGAGGTGGGCGCTGTCTGAAGGAGGACACTGCTCGATAACCAGTTCTTTTAACCGCGCCAGCGCGCGGCGTTTGGTGCGCTGTGTCTCCACCTGAGCGTTGGTGCCTTCCACCATGGTCAGAATGGGTTTTACTTGTAAGAGGCTGCCCATCAGGGCTCTGGCGCCGCCAATCCGGCCACCTTTAGCGAGATATTCAAGCGTGTCCACCACGAAATACATTTTTTCCCGTTTACGCCAGCTTTCGATTTTATCAATGATCTCGGATGATTTCAGACCCTCCTGGGCCCATTGGGATGCCATGAGGACCATAGAACCCAATCCTCCAGCCATCAAACGGGTATCTGTGACATGAATCCGGTTGGAGTCAAATTCCTGAGCGGCAACGATTGCGCTGCGGTAAGTGCCGCTTACATCCGATGAAGGACAAATTACAAGGGCTTCATCGCCGTCATCCAAGATTTTCTGGTAAACGGGTAAATAAAGAGATGGTGAGGGAGCAGCCGTTTTGGGTAAATCCGTAGATGCTCGCAGCTTTTTCAGGAAAGTAGCTGTGTCCAGTTCGGTATCATCACGGTAGGATTGATCCCCAAAGATAATTATCTGGGGCATTATGGTGATGTCCAGTTTCTGGCACAATGAAGAGGGGAGTACACAGGTTGTATCCGCAATAATTTTTATCATTTGGTTTCCCTGTTGGCACTGACTCAAGATAAGTCTGCCGACTTTACGAAGTCAGGTCTTGTTCCATTCCGCTAATCTATTTGGAATGAATTATTCGTCGAACCCATTGTTTTGAATTGTTTGCTGATACCAGTAAGCGCTTTGTTTGGGTGTGCGTTTTAAAGTTTTGTAGTCAACCCGGATAATACCAAAGCGCGGTGCGTATCCCAGCGCCCATTCGAAATTATCCAGGAAAGACCATACAAAATAGCCTTTTAAGTTGACACCTGCTTCAATTGCCCTGTGAGCCGCCGTCAGATGCGCACGGAGATAATTGAGCCGGGCAGGATCTTTTACAAAACCGTTTTCATCCGGAACATCGGGAAAGGCGGACCCGTTCTCGGTGATATAAAGCGGAATTTTCGTGTAGTTATCGGAGACATGACGCAGTATAGCGGTCAGTCCTTCCGGGTGAACTTCCCAGTCCATATCCGTCTGTCCCCAGCCGGGCGAACTGATTTGTTCAACATGGGCCCGCATTAGGTCGCCGAGAGGATTGTATGCCACTTTGAAGGACATATAGTAGTTTATGCCCATGAAATCTACAGGAGCGCTGATGGTTTCCAGGTCCCCGCTTTGAATTTTGGGCTGCTGGGTGCTGCCAATCCAGTTGAACAGGTATTCGGGATAAGAGCCTTTAAACAGGCTTGAAAGGAACAACCCCGCATTTTGCTCATAAACCCGTTGGTAAGCTAATTGATCTGCTTCGGATGGACCGGCAGGGGTGTAATGAGAGAGATTGAGAACAATACCGATTCTTCCGGGATAGCCGCCGTCTCGAAAAGCCTGGACGGCTTTACCATGTGCCAGGAGTAAATGATGTGCGGTCTGGTAAGCCATGGACGTGTCTGCGATACCCGGCGCGTGGCGTCCCTCGCCATATCCGATGAAAGAAGATACGAAAGGTTCATTCAGCGTGGACCAGAATTTTACACGATCACCGAGCTGGTCGAACATTACCCGGGCATAATCGGCGAACCAATCGGCACTTTCGCGGTTAGCCCATCCGCCTCTCTCCTGGAGCGTCTGTGGCAAATCCCAGTGGTATAAAGTCGCGCAGGGGATGATACCTGCTTCCAGCAAATGGTCTACCAATTGATCGTAAAAAGCCAATCCTTTAGGGTTGATCGGACCGGTCCCGACAGGGAGGATGCGAGGCCAGGCGATGGAAAAGCGATAGGTCTGTAAACCCAGAGATTTCATCAGGGCGATATCTTCGGAAGAACGGTGGTAGTGATCACAAGCCGTATCTCCGGTATCGCCGTTTTGAATACGATAAGGCTGGTGAGAGAAATGGTCCCATATACTTTCTCCCTTTCCATCCTCCTTCCAGGCACCTTCAATCTGGTAAGAAGCTGTGGCAGCGCCCCATAAAAAACCATCCGGAAACTTAAGCATGTAATCCCTCCAAATATTGGTTATCCCGGCGCGTAATTTCAGGTAAAGAGCCCAGGATTTTTGTTGTCAAGCAAGCGACTTTATAAATCAAGCTGTTCTAAAAAATAGGGAAGCTGTTGACGCCACCATACCCAATCATGACTGACATCATAGCCCCAAAAATCCACCCAACAGGGGATATCTTTATCTTTCAGGACCTTTTTCATGGCATACGCATTGGCCATCATGGTTTCTTCCCATTGTCCCTGCCCGACACAGATACAGATGTCGCTTTTACGATAAAGCTGGAGAATCTTTGGATCATCCAGATTGGGCAGATAATGTAAGGGGGAATTGTAGTAAACATTCTCGTCCATGTAATCGCCAATAAACATTTGCAGATGAAAGAAACCACTGAGTGAAATCATGGCGTTGAAAGAATCGGGGTGCCGGAAAAAGAAGTTTGAAGCGTGATACCCCCCCATATCGCATCCGGTCGTGATGATTTTTCCACGGTAACCGCAATCTTTATGGATGAAGGGGAGCACTTCCTGCATAATGTAAGCGTCATAGTCTTCGTGGCGCAGGGCGCGCTTTGCCGGCGGAAGGGAAGTGTTGAGCCAGGATTCATGGTCAATGCTATCCACCGTATACAGGCGTATCCTGTTGGATTTAATGAATCGAGCACAGGCTTCAACCATTTCGAAATTCTCGAAATCGAAAAATCTCCCGCCACGAGTTGGGAAAACGAGAATCGGTTTTCCTTCTGTGCCGTATACTTTTAGCTCCATTTCCCGACCCAGATGGGGACTATCCCATTTATGATATTTTGATTGAATTGTCTCTAACATAAGTGTATCCCTGGTTTATGAACATGCGCGATTTGATAAAAACAAAATAAAAAAGACCGACTTTAAGAGCGTATGGTTTTACCTATTTTAACCCAGGTTACCGATACGCAAAGCTTTCTCAAAAGTTTTGCTGTCCGCCCTGTATTTTTTCACTATTGCGGAAAAGTAAAGCTCTTCAAAAAATCAAGCTTTGTATTCCATACAAGAAGACCGTTTTTACTATCCCACTTTAGCAAATAACAAAAGCCGTGCGTGCCGTCGGGCCTTTAATACAGGATAACGGACTTGTTTTGATTGGGTGGTAACCCAATAATTTTATTATAGACAATTCTGTTGATTTTTGTTGAACTGAATCAGTATTCGAAAGGAGGTTTATAAAATCCTGTACGTACTTTATCCAAAGGCTTATAATATCGATAACCGATATCGAAAAACGATATAAAAGGCGGCCAATATGTTACGCGATTTCTTTTTAGGAATCATAAAGATCCATATTTTGTATCATGCCAGCAAAGACGAAATTTATGGGGCGGAAATGAAGGAAGAGCTGGAGCGCCATGGATACCATATCAGTCCCGGGACGCTTTATCCGACGCTGCATGGATTGGAGGCGGAAACTTTGCTGGAAAGCCGGCGCGCGACGATACGAGGACGGGTGCGGCGGTTGTACCGGATCACTCCGGACGGCATGCAAGCATTGGAAAAAGCAAAGGAAAAGATGCGTGAATTGATCCATGAAATTCTTTATGAAGAAGAAGGGTCGCCGTAAGGCGGGGAAATATTGTTTTGCTTTTGTTGCCCGGACAGGGAAATGAACGAAATAAGATAAAAAGAGAATCAACACCGATATTTATCCGAATAAGGGAAAAACATGACAGAAAAAACAGGAATTCGAGAAAAGATCAAGAATCTGCCCAGAAATTTATGGGCAGTCAGCCTGACCAGTTTCTTTATGGATATCTCGAGTGAGATGGTGATTAATATCCTTCCACTCTTTCTATCCAATGTTCTGGGAGTTAAAACTAATATTATTGGCGTGATTGAAGGGGTGGCTGAAGCCACTGCCAGTCTATTGAAGGTCTTTTCCGGCTGGCTTTCCGATAAATTGAAATCGCGGAAGTGGCTGGCAGTGGCGGGATATGGCATATCGGCGCTGGCGAAACCATTTTTTTACATTGCAAACTCCTGGAGTATGATCGCGGGTGTCCGTTGGGCGGACCGGGTTGGGAAAGGTATCCGGACTGCTCCGCGGGATGCGCTGGTAGCCGATTCGATTGATGAAGAACGCCGTGGATTGGCGTTTGGTTTCCACCGGGCAGCCGATACGGGCGGGGCAGTGTTGGGCTTGCTGATTGCACTTGGGGTGGTTTGGGCCGCCCAAACGAATTCCGTTCAACTGGGGGCGAGTACTTTTCGTACCGTGGTGCTTTTCAGTCTGATCCCGGCGTTTTTGGCTGTGCTTTCGCTGGTCTTGGGAGCAGAAGAAGTCGAAGTAAACAAAGAGCGTGAGCTTCCCAAATTTAAAATCCGTTCCTTGGGGAAGCCTTTTATGATCTTCTTGTTGATTGTGGGCGTTTTTGATCTCGGCAACTCTTCAGATGCTTTTCTTGTACTGCGAGCGCAGGAACGAGGAGTGAGCGTGATTGGGATTCTGGCAATGCTGGCCGTGTTTAACCTGGTCTATTCCCTGATTTCAACCCCAGCCGGTTCCTTATCGGACCGGGTTGGCCGCCGCCGTTTGATCATTGGGGGGTGGTTGGTGTACGCGCTCATCTATCTGGGGTTTGGACTGGCCCAAACGGGTTGGCAGGTCTGGGTTTTATATGTGATCTATGGGTTCTATTACGGGATGGCCTATGGTACGGCTAAAGCCATGGTAGCGGATTTGGTTCCAGAAGAGCTGCGCGGTACTGCTTACGGTACGTATAACGCGGTGCTGGGTGTGCTGGATCTTCCGGCATCGGTGATTGCAGGGTTTTTATGGCAAGGGGCAGGAAACTGGCAGGGGTTTGGCCCTTCCGCTCCTTTCCTGTTTGGTGCCGGGATGGCATTGATTGCTGCGATATTGATGTTGGTCTGGATGCCGAAGGTTGTTAGCCCGGCAGTACAATCCTGAAAATTATTGAATTTTTAACCAGAACGCCCCGCCGGATAGAAAAGCGGGGCATGTTGTTTTGTTTATTGAAGAAAGAAATTAATGGGAGTGAATATGCCCGTGATCCATTTCTTCACTGGATGCGCTGCGTAATCCCCGAATGGTGACTTCGAAGTCGAGCGTTTTGCCCGCAAGGGGATGGTTGAAATCTAACAGGACGAAGTCTTCACCTACCTCGGTGATTGTTGCGCCAATTAATTCACCTTCCTCGTCGGTAAGTTCGAGTTCTACGCCCACTTCTACCGGGATTTCCTCCGGCAGCTCACTGAGAGGCAGGTTCATGATAGCTTCAGGATCAGGCTGCCCATAGCCGTTTTCCGGCTCCACGCGCACCTTTTTTGAAGCACCGATTTCGAGGCCGTACAGTTCTTTTTCCAGCCCGGGGATGATGTTCTGGTGTCCTTGAAGGAAAGCAATGGGGCCTTCCTCCTCTGAGGAATCATATAATTCGCCATCCACGAATAGTTTGTAATCCATCGTGACGACAAGATTTTCTGCCACAGCAGAGGGGTTCTCTTTATTAGCCAAAATTTTCTCCATTCCTAATCAAATTACAATCTTGCCTCATTCTATCATGAGAGTGTTCCTGCTGTGATGACTCTGTGAAATCCTTGTACATCTATTTATTTTCTTTAACAAGTGCACAACGATGGAGCGTCTCATATTACAATTAGCAGGTATCATTTGCTGTGAAGGAGACGATCAAAAATGCAGTTATATTTCATTCGCCACGCCCAATCGCAAAATAATGCGTTGTGGATTGAGACCGGTTCATCTGACGGAAGAATGTCCGACCCTGAGCTCTCTGAATACGGTAGAGATCAGGCTAAACTTCTCGCGAAGTACCTCAGCTCTGCTGTGCCCCACATTCCCCAGGACCAAAAAGGGTGTCAGGAAAACAGCGGGTTCGGAATTACTCATGTTTATTCCAGTCTGATGGTGCGGGCTTTGGAGACGGCATCTATCCTGGCCGAACCTTTGAAACTGACGGTGAATGGATGGAAAGACCTGCATGAGAGCGGGGGAGTATATGAGCAGAATAAGGAAACTCTGGAACGGATTGGCCTGCCCGGAAACAGCAGGAGCTTTTTATTAAAACGTTTCCCGGGTCTGGTATTGCCGGAATCGGTCGATGAAAAGGGCTGGTGGAACCGGCCTTTTGAGGAAAGGGAAGAGCGGCTGCCTCGCGCTCAGAATTTTTTGAAAGAGCTTTTGGAAAAACATGGCGGCACACCGGATAAAGTGGTCGTGGTCAGTCATTTCGGTTTCTATAACTATTTCATGCGAATTTTGTTGAAAACCCCGGATGAAACGGACATGGTGTTTGTGCTTAATAACTGTGGTATCACCCGAGTTGATTTTGATGAGGATTTCAAGCGGTTAGTTTACACCAACCGCACCGATTTTTTGCCTCTGGACTATTTCAGCCGGTGATGATTGCCGCCCGGTTAAAAAGGAAGAGATTCGAAAACACCCCGGTCAACCGGGGTGTTTTCCTTAGAGAGGTGTAATTCGGGAGGGCAATTTTTCAATGCCGGGAACAGAATTGGAATAAGTGCTCAGGTAAGAACTTCACAATTTTCAAGAGAACCTTTTTCGATAAGCCACTGCCATCCCATCAGGAGAAAATTCAGGTTCAAGTCACTTTGGAGATGGCCGGAGGCTGCCACCTTCCAATCAAAATCATTGCCAAGTTGAATCTCTTCATTCTTCAAAAACTGACAGGTCTTGCTTAAGAAGATTGTTTCCTGAAGAAGAAGCGCGTCCGGCTCCGCGGTGGACGGCAGGAAGGGGGACAGCGGAGCTTGCGTATAGGCACTGCCGTATTCGTCAATAAAAATATTATCCGTCAGGACGTAACCATCCCACTCAACTCCTAATTCATTCAACATAGCCAGTGAAGCTTCAGAAAGTTCTCCACCGGGTTCAATTTCGAACTGGTCCTTTAATTCCGGTAAGGAGTAGGGCTCTTCGAAGGATGGGTAAATGGCTTTGAAAATCAAATTGGGGTGGTCAGAAAAGGAAATAAACAGGCCCCAAATCGAGATGAGCTGTGGTTTTTGCGAGTTCAGGTTATCAGCCTGGATCAACAAGATCTTTTCCTGATCCGGCAGCACAATGGGCGTGGAAGAAGAACGCGGCATTTCGGCTCTACGGACATATTTCTCGGGCGTTGCACTTGCGCCGGGCATGACAATTTTCTCTGCGGGTGCAGAAAGCGGAACTTCAGAGAGCTGGCGCTGCCGGAAAAAAGGATAGATAAACAGAGAAGCTGTTTTCCCGAAGTAAAAACCTGGTACTGCGCTGATGGCAAAAACGATGGTCAGGATGAAAACACGGAACTTATTCACGCTGGGGGTACCCCTTTACCGATGATCTGGCTCTTTGGCCTGCCTTGTTTGAGTGGACGATTCGATGCCGTTTGACCTTTAATCTGGCCGGCGATTTCGTTGATCAATGCTGTACTGTTTTCGATAAGATAAGGTGACTGTGAATTTTCAGCAGGATTCAGGTCATTCAGGGCTGCAACGCCCAGGTAGAGTTGGGCCTGGAGCTGAGTGAGCGCCTGGAGCATCCACTGTTCAGCAGCTTGAGGAGATTGGTGGGTCTCATCCGCAGAATTAATTGAGCCATCCGGAGGAGCCAGCCGGGTGATCCAGACCAAACCGCTGCCGTGTCCATTGTCCAGCATGACCTGACGAATTTCCTCGTAATGCCGGAGGTAGTGGTATTCCTGCCCGTTGGGTGCGGTTAATGGGTCGCCGGTAGTCTGGGGCATTTGTATGCTGATCACCGGCATGAGATCTTTCAGGCCGTTATCGTACAGTTTTTGCAGGAATTTAAGGTCGTTCATCTTCTTTTCAGGATCGTTTTCGAGGACCGGGACCAGCCCGCCGGCGATCAAAGAAATAGAACGCCCGTCTGCAGAGACCTGCTCGTGCAGTTGGGTGAATAATTTCGCATAAGCTTTAGGGCTGGGTTTTGTGCCCCATCCCTGCCGCGTATTCGCTTTTGCAAAGACTTCCACCGCTTTCAGAGCGTTGGGATAGCGGTTTGAGAGGGTTGAAATCCATTGGTAGGTCAGATTTACATCCGGCCCGTTCTCCGTTAGAGCCCATGTGGGCGGCTGAGAAAGGCTGACCATAACGGCTATCTGCCGGTTACCCGCAAAATTCATGACCTGATCCAACCGCGTCCAATCCGGTGAAGCGTTTTGCTCAGGATTGAACTCTGCCCAGGACAGGTCAACCATGATCCAGTCCAGGCTCAATTCGGATGCGAATTCCAGTGCACGATTGAGGTTCGGACCGTTCAGAGCGATATGCGCACCTACCCCAAACTGACCGCTTCCCGGCATGCCTTTCGCAGCCTGAACAGATGAGGCTGGCACTGCGGCCAGGATCAGAGTGAGGATAATTGTGATGCTGAATATCTTTTTTAGAGTCATTTTCAAACCAGAAAATTAAAAATGAACACCAGCAAACTGATGAAGTTGCCGACCAGGAAGCCTACAATCCCTACTACGGCGATCGTTATCCAGGTTTTCCGGCGATCTTTACCTTTGAAAAGATGGTAAAAATTCCAGACAAGATAGCGGATAAACTTCGATTCGCTGAGAGCCTGAATGGTGAAATCCCAGAAAGCTAATTCAACTTGCTGCGTAATTTTGGCGTTCATGTTCATGGTTTACCTTGATGTCGATGTTTTAATAATTCTTCCGGAGGCATTGACAACAACCCGCACTGTTCTGGGAATGGTGTGTCCATCCGGTGTGATTCCCTTGCCCTGAAAAATCAACAGATACTGCCCATTTGGCTGCTCTTTGACGTTCGGTTTCTTGTTAGAGACTTCAGGGAAGCGTTTATAGATTTTTTCACAGATTTTTTCGAGCGTCTGACGTTCCATGGGATGTTTTTGTATCCTTTTTGGTGGATCAGTGGGCTCTTCGCCGCATAAATGCCGGAAGATCCAGGTTGGCGTAGGAGTTCATTGCTTCGGCAGGTGCCGGCTCCGCATAGGCAGGTTGTGAAACGGGGGCCGGCATTGTTTCCTGAGAAACGGGAATGGTTTGCTGGATGGTCTGGCGGGCCGTGCGGGTATCCACCGGGGTGGCGCCCAGGCCGGTGATGATGAGAATGATCTGCACCCGCCCAAACATCCGTTCATCATTGATGATGCCGGGGATGATATCTGCACGGGACGAGGCTTTTCGCTGGAGCGCAGTCAGTGCTTCGGCGACCTCCAGGAAGCTCAAATCGGAGCTACCCGTGAAATTGGCAATGATCCCTGTGGCGTTTTCGATCGGGATTGAATCCAGCAGGGGATGGTGCAGCGCCTGTTGAATAGCATCGTGTGCTTTATTCGGGCCCTGTCCATAGCCGATGGACAGCAATGAACCTCCACCGGTACGCATCATGCGGCGGATATGGGCGAAATCCACATTGATCAGACCGGGTTGAGTGATCAATTCGGTAATGCCCTGAATGCTTTGGCGCAGGACATCATCTGCCAAGCGGAAGGCGAGTTCCAGCGAGAGATCGCGGGGAGCGATTTTCAACAGACGATCATTGGGGATGGTGATGAGGGTGTCGCTGAAGGATTGAAGCTGGGCCAATCCGGCCAACGCGTTTTTCTGGCGGCGGCCTACCTCAAAAGAGAACGGTGTGGAAACCGCAGCAATGGTTACGGCGCCCAGGCTCTGAGCAATCCGGGCGGCTACGGGGATCGCGCCGGTTCCGGTTCCCCCGCCCATTCCGGCAGCCAGGAATACCATGTCTGCTCCGGACAGGGCGGCTTCAAGCTCCTGAAAACTTTCTTCGGCGGCAGCCTGGCCGATCCGGGGATCGCCGCCCGCGCCCAAACCGCGGGTGAGCTGCGGCCCCAATTGGATTTTTGTGGGGGCAAGCGAGCGTTGGAGAGCCTGAGCATCGGTGTTGGCAGCAATAAATTCCACACCACTCAGACCTAATTCGATCATCCGATTAATCGCGTTGGACCCTCCGCCACCAAGCCCAATTACTTTGAGGACTGGAAGGCGAACGGATAAGGGCGTTCTTTCAACTGGTTTAAATGGCATCGTTGTAGTCATATCTCACCTCTCTGATAATTGAGTTGCAATACTTGTGCCATCTCCTGCGATTCGCTCCACAATACAACCGGATTCGCGCAGGCGTTCCAAAATGCTTTCCGGGAAGCTCTGTGGGCCGCCAATAACGGTAACCTGTTCAGCCAGGGCGGCTTCCTTCAACGAAAACCCGATGGTGGGCTGATATTTCTTTACGAATGAACGGATTACATCCAGATGAAAATCGGCCACACCCCATTCATAGGTAGGCAAAAGGAGATAGTGGTGGATGGGCCGCGGCGGTGAAGGTTTGACGACTTTTTTATAGAAATCTTTACGGAGAGGCGTATTCTTCTCGGCAACAGGGCTTTTTTTCTGCCGTGGTTGATCCAGCCAGGCTTTTATGGCCTCGGTGGAGGCCTTCGGTTTGCCATCGGCAGCGTACCAGGCCTGGTGGGTGAATGCACCGGCGCTTCCGGCGGTCAGCAGCCAGAAATTACAGGCAACAACCTCCTCAGAGATTGGGTTCAACAATACGCCTGATGCTTCGGACGTTTCTACGGGTTCATCCATCAGCAGTTTGGTGATGGCCAGATTTGTCTTTAAACTTTCCAGATCCTCCTGGGTGGCCGGGTTCTGGTAAGGGTTGCCGGGGATTCCGGCGTTCAGAAGAATGACCGGGGCTGTTTTACCGGTCACCGCTTTGCAAATGGCGCCGTACCATTCTCCAATGCGGAAGCCGCAGTTATCTTCACTTTCGACGGGGGTGTGATAAGGTTTGGCGGCCGGCCAGCGTTCCGGGCCTCCCGCGCCCCAGTTCAATGAATGTCCGCCTGTCCAGGCATAGGCGGAGAGGATCAGGTTTTGTAATAACCGTGTTTCCTGGCGGCGTTCCAGCGATTCCAGCATGGAGCGCAGGAAAGTGGTATCCCAATAGCTGCCACCGGGTTCGAGGGGAGGCAGGATGGGAATGAGGCCGCATTGCAGTGCCAGGTTGGCAATCGGGATGTAGTTGTCTAAAAATCGCTCGACCAATCCGGTTTGTGCCCATTTTGAGGAAGACCAATTACTGCGGCTGTTGGGACATTCTGTAAGGATTACTGCCCGCACTCCCCAATGGGCGTACGCTGTGAGCAGGGGTTTCAACTCGGATTCCGCGGGGCGGGTGAAGGGAGGGGTATTGAAGTGGAGCAGTGGTTCGATCCCGGCTTCTAATAAGCCGCGGATAAAAAACTCGGGAACAGCCCGTTCGGTCGAGGCCTGGAGCACCAACCACGAAGCGTTCAGATCCTTTAACTCGGGCAGCCATTGAAGGAGATCGCCTTTTTGGTAATGCAGCATATCGGGATAGTAATGGAACCCAATACGTGTTTTGCGCGGCGAGAAATAACTTGTAAATGCTTTCATCTTTTACCCCGGTTATCGAAAAATTGATTCGAAGTGAATTTTTAAATTAGATTTACTTTAGAATTCAAGGAGCAAGATATATGCCATATTTCAGAGCGCTTCCAATTCTGCTATAATTACGCAGCTTATGATACTCGTGACCGGTGGCACCGGTTTTATCGGCCAGGCACTGATCCGGCATCTGGTTAACATGGGGAAACCTTTACGGATTTTGCTGCGGCCCTCACCTTATTCACCCAACTTGCCGCGAGGCGTCTCAGTGGAGGTTGCCGTTTGCAGCCTCAAGGACGAGCGAGGACTGCGTGCGGCTTTAAAAGGCGTGGACATTGTCTTTCATCTGGCCGGTACGGAACGTTCCGGTTCGCATGCGGATTTGCCGGGTGTGGATGTGGAAGGGACCGAAATGATTTCGCAGGTATCGGCCGATATGGGCGTCCGGCGCTTTTTTTATCTGAGTCACCTTGGAGCGGACCGGTCTTCTGCTTATCCGGTCCTGAAAGCGAAAGCCATTGCCGAACACAACATTATCGACAGCGGCGTGAATTACACCATCTTTCGATCCGCTCCCATCTTTGGAATGAACGACCAGTTCACAGTGCCTATGGTGCTTTTAATGAAGCGCATACCGTTTTTTTTTCTGATGCCCGGTGCCGGAGATTCTTTGCTCCAGCCAATCTGGATTGAGGATGTGATCGCCTGCCTGGCCCTCGCGCTGGATAACCCGGAAACTCGCAACCAGGTTTTTACAATTGGGGGAGGGGAATATCTCAGTTTTAAACACATTCTGGAAACTTTGCTGGAGGTAAGCGGCCTGCACCGGAGATTAATTTCGGTTTCGCCGGCTTATCTTCGTGGAATGACCCTGTTTATGGAACAGTTTTTTCCAAAATACACCCTGTCTTTTTACTGGCTGGATTATCTGGCGGCAGACCGTACCTGTGCACTGGACACTCTGCCGCGAGAGTTTGGCCTGATGCCGGCCAGATTCGGTCAGAAGCTGGATTATATCCGGGATATTTTATCTGTATAAGGGAGCACAGCAGCCTCACATGGAAACTCACGCAATTTGTATTCACGGACATTTTTATCAACCTCCCCGCGAGGACCCTCTGACAGGCAAAATACCGGTGGAAGCGGGTGCCGCGCCTTATCCCAACTGGAATGAGCGGATTTTTGACCAATGTTACCGCCCCAACGCGGAACTGGAGAACTTCCAGAAGATCAGTTTTAATATTGGGCCCACGCTCAATGAATGGTTGAAGTCGACCCATCCCACGGTTCTGGAGCAAATCATTTCACAGGACCAATACAATGTGAATAAACACGGGGTGGGGAATGCCATGGCACAGGCTTATAACCACACCATCCTTCCGCTTTCGACCCGAGTGGATAAAGAGACTCAGGTGCGATGGGGAATTGCCGAGTTTATGTGCCGGTTTGGACACCGCCCGCAGGGAATGTGGCTGCCGGAAGCGGCCGTGGACATGGAAACGCTTGAAGTCCTGGAAGAGAATGGGATTGAATTTATTATTCTCGCGCCGTGGCAGGCGGATAAAGACAATTTGGATGTGTCCCATCCGTACCGGGTCGAACTATCCGGTGGGAAACAGATTACGGCCTTCTTTTATGATGAAGATTTGAGCATGCGGGTCAGTTTTGACCCGGGAGCAACCGTCAATGCGGACCAATTTGTGCTGAACTATGTCCTGCCGAAATTCAGTGAGGATTCTACCTCTGCAGACCATCTTTATCTGGTGGCTTCGGACGGAGAACTGTATGGGCACCACCAGCCTTTTCGGGATAAATTCCTGGCTTATTTGATGGATGGGGTCCTGGAAAAAAAGAATATTGAGGCAGTTTATCCGGGGTTGTGGCTCCAAAAGCACCCTGCAACGGAAACGATCCGCATTCGCGAGAATACCTCGTGGAGCTGCCATCACGGCGTTTCCCGGTGGAAAGAGGCCTGCGGGTGCGCGGCACACGGCGAGTGGAAAGCTCCGCTTCGCCAGGCTTTTGACCAGATTGCGGACGCCGTGGACCAGCAGTATCTTTCATTGGTCGGGAAGCATCTGGAAAACCCGTGGGAACTGCGGCACAGCTATACTCAGGTCTTATGCGGGAAGATGCAGCCGGAAGAGTACATCCAATCGATGCTGTCCGGGACTTTGACCACCGAAGAAATCCAGGCCATTGAACTGCTGCTCCGCGCTCAGTTTGAACGGCAGCGTATGTTCACCTCATGCGGGTGGTTCTTTGGGGATTTTGACCGGATTGAACCGCGAAATAACATTGCTTACGCTGCTCAGGCCGTGTGGCTGACTGAGCAGGCAACCGGTGTTGATCTGAGCGAGCAGGCTCTTAACTGGTTGAAACCGGTGAAGAGCTGGCGGTCGGGTCTGCGCGGTGATCAGGTGTTCCAGTTCCGGCTGGAAAAAACTAGAGAGGCCTGGCAGAAGGTTGTGATCCGACAGCTTCCAACAATTTAGCGACCTGGTATTGCGATTCCTTCTCTCCTGCCAGCAAGGTCTGGGCGAGAGCATGGATTTCAAGGACCTGTTCCACAAAACCGGTCGCGCTGGTGTTGGCGTCCGCGGCGCTCTGGATCACCGCCACGAGAGACATCCACCAGACGAATTTCTCGAAAGATTCTTTATTGAACCACAGGATACCTTTGTAGCGGTTGATGCCCAGATAGCGCTGGACATATTCGTCGGAGAGCCAATCTGAAAGCAGTTTTGCCGGAGAAAGTGCCTGCGAATCCGGATACCAGTTCTGATACCGGGTGAGAATGTTCACTTCCAGAAGAAGGACATTGGCTTCTTCTTCCGCCAGCCCCATTTCGTGATAAGCATCCCGCAGGATTTTCCCAAACCGCCACTCATTGAGCCAGGTCTGGCTCTGGTTGGGATAGCCTTCGCTCCCCGCAAGTTTCCCTAATTCGCAGATAAACACCCAGCTTAACAACGTTAACCAGTTTGAGGTGGATTGTCCGGTAAGGTTCTGCTGAAGTCCTTCCAGAATGGACAGGTAAGACTTTGCCCCCGGAAGCGGGAACAGTGTATCGAGGATTGGGAGCGAAAGGACGTGGTTGAGTCTGCGTGCCAGGGCTTTGGAGATCTCGTTCCGGTTCTGTCCGAGGTCGGTGAGCCGGGTAATCCCGTCCAGCAGACTGTCGAGCTTGATCTGGGCTTCTTCCAGCAAGCCCTGGGGGAGGCTGTCCGCTTCGTTTTCCAGACGGGCGCTCAAAAGGTAATTGAAATAGCCGGGATTCGCAATCTGCCGGTAAGGGTCCTGCACCGGTTGGAGGAGCAGTTCCTGAAGCGCTTCCTGAATATTGGGCACGCCGCGCCCCCTCAGATAACCGCACAGACGACCGTAAGAATGCCAGAGATCATCTTCGACGGTATGGATGTCGATGAAGGTACGGTAATCATAGGCGCTTAACTCGATGTACAGGCCCTCATTGGCGAGTTGGGTGCTGGAATAGATGTGCTCCAGGTTGGAGGACTGGTCCCGCATGATGACATAACGATTCTCATCCGGGACGAAATCGAGGCCCTGCTGGAGAGAGCGCTGGATGATCCTGCGTTCGCCGCTTTCCGGGTCCTTTACGGAAAAGCCCACCGAACTGCGCACCCAGCCGCGGGTGTTAGCGTATTTGTTGTGGAAAATCACCAGGTTGTGGGTCCCGTTGGCTCCATTGGAAAAGGCGTATACGTTTTCATCTACATAATTTTCCGGAGTGAAGAAATCGTACAGTAAGAAGTTCTCAATGCCCGAGAATTCCGTCCGGCGGTGCAGCAGGGGGAAGATCTCCCGTTCATGCCGTTTGATCAGCCACTCATTGGGCTGTTCATCCCAATAGGCCCGGCGGTATTCCATGCCGTATTTTTCGGTGAAACCTTCCACCTGTCCGTGCCCAAACATGGGCAGGCCGGGCAGGGTGGCCATCAGGGTACAGATCCCGAAATATTTATCGCCTTCGCCAAACTGCTCCTGGGCGGTTTTCTCGTCGGGGTTGTTCATGAAATTCACGAACCTTTTTAAAATTTCCGGATCAAATTCCAGGGTGTTTTTGAGCACCGTGCGGAACTCGGAGTTGTCTTCGTTGCGCAGCAGGTTCATAAAGGCACTGTTATACACGCGGTGCATCCCGAGGGTGCGGACAAAATAACCTTCCATGAGCCAGAAAGCTTCCGCCAGCAGCAGCGTATCCGGGGCCTCGACGGCCACGCGGTCGACTACCTCGCGCCAGAACTCTATGGGCATCCGGGCGTCAAACTGCTCGCGGGTGAGGGCGTGATCGGCGCGCGAGGGGATATCGCCGCCGCTGCCGGGCTGGGGGAACCACAGGCGCTGGTAATGCTTCTTCGCCAGGGTCATGGCGGCATCAAAGCGGATGATGGGGAATTTCCGGGCGACGTGCAAAATGGTCTGAATGACCGCTTCCCGGACGTTTGGATCGAGGTAATTCAATTGGGCAGTGTCGTTCCAGGGCATGCTGGTGCCGTCGTTGCCGTGGTAGATATACTTCTCTTCCCCGGTATAGTTATTGCGGTATTTGAAGGTTACCGCGGCATCGGTACGGTCAAAGTAGTGATCTTCGAGCAGGATGCTGGCCTTCGGGTCTGCGGAAAGATCGGGCCCGGAATACGAATAGGACGGGAAGGGGCTGTAGGGGAGGGAAATGAACCAATCAGGATGGTCGACCACCCAGGGGGAGTCGATGCCCATGTGATTGGGGACCATATCGCTCGCCAGCCGGATGCCGCGGCGCCAGGCGCGGTGGCGCAGGTTTTGATAGGCCTCTTCGCCTCCCAGTTCACCGGCAATGTCGTAAGACCACAGCGAATAAGCCGAGGCAACCGCTTCGGGGTTGCCGCACAGTTGTTTGATGCGCGCGGAGGCTTTGCTGCGCTCCCATAGCCCGATCAGCCACAGTCCGGAGAACCCGCGGCTGGCGAGGATATCCAGTTCTTCATCGGGAATCTGGTCGAGCCGTTTGATTTCGCGCTGATATTTCTTGCTGAGCTGGTCCAGCCAGACGTAGGTGTGTTTGGCGATCAGCACGAGACGGGGCATCCAGTCCCTGTCCTGGCTGAACTTTTCGGCATCTTCATAGGCCGCGGTGTCATAGGTCGGGATGGGAACCGGACCGGGGCCGAAACCGGTGAACGGCATTTTCTCTTCTTCCTTGATGAGGTCGATGCTGCTCAACAGGCGGTAAAGGTATCTCCCGAGCAGTTCCGCCCAGAATTCACGGATGTATTCCAACTGGCCGAACAGGCTGTAAGGCACCACAATGGCCGGGCTGCGCAGCATCTCCACCAGGGACTGCTGTTTGGGGCCAAAGAGGGGCTGGGTGTCGAAGAAGTTTTCCAATTCCTGAAGCATCTGGCGGTAAGCCGTGGTGTGTTTTAGCTGCTCATCTTCAAAAAGCTCAAGGTAGGGAACGAGGGCCGGATTTTTGTTGGAAATTCCCAGCATCAGCAGCTCTTCCAGGGCTTTTACGCGGTTGGAGACGCCTTCCGGTGTGCTGCCGGAAAGGTATTCCTCGGCGGAGAGGTCCTTGCGGTAAACCGCAAGGGGAGGGAATTCGGACACAAAGTCCTGCAAGGTCCGGTCTACCGCTTCTTTCCCCACCGCGCCTTCCACCCATTCCAGCGCGTGGCGCATGGCTTCCGGATTCCGCTCTTCCTGGTACAAGGCGATGACATAGTGCAAGATTTCGTCGATTAAACCCATGGCATTGATCTGCCCGGCCCGGACGGCTTTTTCGGGGAAGGAAACCAGGTCTCGTTTCTGATTCATCTTCTGAGAAAAAACGCGGGCGGCGTGGAAATCGGCAAAGATCACGCTGCCATCCAGGGCAAACAAAGCCTGGTCAAATTGATAATGGTCTCTCGCCCATCTTGAAATATGAAATTCCATCGTTTCTGGCTCCTGATGAGGTGTGGAAAGGTGCTTCTTACATGATTATATATCAGATCGGGCCGGGATTACGGAAAATTTCTCCACGGCTTGTGACCGCGGCGGGGCGCTGCCGGATTTATTCTGTTGTGAGACAGCCTGAAGGGTTTCAAGGTCCGGCACCCGGTGCATGGGGTGCCGGAGGTTTTCTGCTTCAAAACAGTTGTTCCCTTGGAGGTAGGTTTTTCTAGAGTTGTTTGGCAAGAAAATAGCGTTGATGGCCGGGAGGAAAATTTTGCAGTTCACCAAACACCCGATAGCCGTGTTTTTTGTAGAACTCCGGTGCCTGGAAGCTGAAGGTATCCAGGTAGGCGTTCTTTGCGCCGCGCTGCCGCGCTTCTTCTTCGGCGATGGTTAAAATGCGGTGCCCATATCCCTGACCCCGCAGCGCTTCTTCGAGCCACAACAGATCAATATGGAACCACTCATAATAGATTTCACCGAGGATTCCACCCACAATGGTGTGGTCAGGGGCGTAAAGCGCGAAACACAGGCGCTGAAACTGATTATCCCCGGTTTGCTGCCGGTTGTAGGTGCTGATCCCGCGTCCGATGATTCCCCAGGCGGATTCCTCGGGGTTGTCAACATGAGCAATGCGATAGGTCTTTTCCATAAGGTTTTTATCCTGTTCGGGTCGGGGGCTGATGGTATTTTTATTATAGGGAATTAGAGTAGTGCAAACAATGTCATACTGCTGAAGGGAGCCGTACGGCCGGTGTTGGAGAAATCCTGGAATCCACAACCCCCGCTTGTGTAGCCTGATGGGGTTTGTCCCTCGCGTATGTAGGAAAATTTTGGGGTAGATGGGAAATCTTGAAATAGAAAAGCACTACGCAGCAAGTCGAAGAAATAACTGGTCAAAATCAATACACTGAATTTGAGCAATAAGTTGTAGATTTTTATCAAACCAAGTCAGGGCCACCTGTTTTAAGACAGCCCTGACCTGGTGAGATTTTTGCACTATTTACTTCCCTAGCACTCACTGTACCCGCAGGCGTAGCACTTGCGGCAGCCCTCCTCGTTGACCAGGGCGGCCTGGCCGCATTCGGGACAGAGGTCGCCGATCTTGAGACCGCCGTCCGGGGTGAACAGGGGTTGGGGCTGGGCCGGGATGGCCTGAGCCGAATGCCCGTTGCTGCCGGAGGGGATGCTGCCCTGTTCGGCCATCCGATTCTCGCGTTCCTGCAGATACTCGGCGAGGACCTGGGCCAGGCCGTCCGGCAGGGAGCGCACGCGGTTGGGGCCAAAGCCGAGCGGCCGGCCGCCGCCGATGCCCGAAAGCTGGCGGTGAACATGGTACAGGCGTTTGCTGGGCTCGACCTGGGCCGACATCCGCAGGATGTACGAGATCAGCCGCCCGATGGCCTCGGAGACCGCGGCGGTATCGGAGCCGGCCTTGGCGGTGTTGATGAAGACCTCAAAGGGCTGGCTGCCGCCGTTCTCGTTGATGGTGATGAAAGCCTTGCCGAGCGGAGTCTGGCTGGAATAGGTGAAACCGGTCAGCGAGCGCGGGCGGGGTTTCTTGGCATCTTCCCAGAAGGTGATCTGGGCCGATTTTTCGTGGTTTTCCGCGGCAATAACAGGGGGTTGTTCCTGCTTCTGTTCGGCGGTGGCGTGGGTTTCCAGCACGACCACTTCGCGGGAGCCGGTGACATACACCGTGGTGCCCTTGCAGCCCAGTTCCCAGGCCAGCATGTAGGCTTTGGCTACATCTTCCGGGGTTGCCGTGGCGGGGAAGTTGGTGGTCTTGGAGAGGCTGTTATCGACAAAGGCCTGTAAAGCGGCCTGCATGCGGACGTGCTCCTCGGCGGTGATGTCGGCAGAGACCACAAAGGTATCCCTGAGCTTCTGCGGCAGTTCTTCAATGTGCTGGCAGGTGCCCTGCTGCATGACCTGTTCGATGATCGCTTCGCGGGTGTCGGAATCGATGCCCGATTCGGTCAGGGCCTTTTCGAGGCTGGGGCTGGTATAGGTCAGCTGGAGGTCATTGCCGTTGTCGTTCACGTGGCGGATATAGGCCAGGGCGAACACCGGTTCGCAGCCGTAGCCTTCGCATCCGGTCACGGTGGCGATGGTGCCGGTGGGGGCGATGGTGGTCTGGGCCGCGTTGCGGATGCCGTGCTCACGGATGCCGCCGACCACTTTGTCCCAGTCCACTTCCGGACGACCCCAATCGTGCTCGTAGGGCAGGATGGAGACCGGGGGTTGCCATTTCAGGTCTTCCGGGTCGTACAAGCTGCCTTTGATCGCGGTGAACGGGCCGCGGGATTTTGCCAGCCTGATGCTGGTCAGCATGGCGTGATAACGGATAAATTCCATGACCTGAGCGGAGAATTCCTGGCCCTCAGGAGAGCCATAGCGGATCCCTGCGGCGTACATCAGGTCGGCCAGGCCCATCAGGCCCATCCCAATGCGCCGCGCGCGCTGGGCGGCTTCTTTGAGCTGGGGGACGGCCGGGACGTATTTATTGGCGTCGACCACGTTATCGAGGAATTGGGTGGCAAGTTCAACACTGTTCCGGAGTTTCTCCCAGTCCACGGAACCGTCTTCCAGAATATGTACGGCCAGGTTGACCGAGCCCAGACAGCAGTTTTCGTAGGGTCCCAGCCACTGCTCGCCGCAGGGGTTGGTGGCTTCGAGCTGGTAGAGGTGCGGCACGGGGTTGGAACGGTTGGCTGCGTCCAGGAACAACACGCCGGGCTCGCCGTTGTGGTGGGCCTGGGCAACAATTTTGTCGAACAGGTCGCGCGCCCGAATCGTCCGGTAGGTCCGCATTGGCAGGCCGGATTCGACCGCGGTCTCAAACGTTCCGGAAAACTTGCGGTAGCGCGGGTCGAGCACATCGGGGAAGCGCAGGTCCCAATCCTCATCATTCTTGACGGCCTGCATAAACTCATCGGTGATGCCGACCGAGATGTTGAAGTTGGTGATGGCATTCTCATTGGTCTTGCAGCTTACAAATTCTTCGATATCCGGATGGTCCACCCGCAGGACGGCCATATTCGCGCCGCGCCGGGTGCCGCCCTGGGCGACCTCGCCGAAGGCATTATCGTAGACCCGCAGGAATCCGACCGGTCCGGTGGCCTGTCCGGCGGAGGATTTGACCAGCGCGCCTTTGGGGCGCAGACGGGAGAAGGAAAAACCATTCCCGCCGCCGGTCTGCTGGATGAGGGCGGCATCCCGTAAAGTCTGGAAGATGCCGGTAGAGTCCTTGCCCATGTCATCGGTGATGGGGAGGACGAAGCAGGCGGCCAACTGGCCGAGGGGCGTCCCCGCACCG
>JAHDQE010000029.1 GCA_018433975.1 Ornatilinea sp.
CGCTCTTCCGATCTGTTCGGTCTGCTGGTGCAGGCAGTCTGTCTGTTAATTGTCCCACAGATCAACCCCAGCACCCACTTCTGGTTATTTGTCACGGTAGCTTTTTTATTGCAAACCGGTATGGCATTATACGACACCTGCACAGACGGGCTGGCACTGGATACCACGCCCGAAGAGGAAGAAGGCACCATTCAGGGGTTCATGGTAGGCGGGCGGGCGCTGGGCGTCGTCATGATCTCGGCACTGATTGGCCTGATCGCTCAGAACACTTCCTGGAGTACCGCTTTTTACGCGCTGGCGGTGCTCAGTCTTTTACCCCTGCCTCTGGTGCTCCGCGTAAAAGAAGCGCCCCGCCCGGCGGAACGTAAGTTTGAGTGGAAAGCATTCAAAGCTTTTGGGAAACGCGAGATCATCGCACTCAGTCTACTCGGAGCCCTGTACTCGCTGATCATCAACGCAGCCAATCAACTGGTCAACCCCTTCCTCCAGACCGAATACGGCATCCAGCTCACGACTGCCGGATTTATCACAACCGTGTGGGGCGTTGGGGTGGTCATCGGCGGGCTGACCGGCGGCCGCCTGACCGACCGCATTGGTCAACGCCGCTCAATCCACTGGGCCATTGGCATTTCTTTGGTATCCATCACGACTCTGTCATTAATACTCAATCCCGCAATGGCCTGGCCCCTGGTGATCGCCTTTGGCGTGGCGTATGGTTACTATGAAACGGTGTATTTCGCCATCTCAATGAAATCCTGCGACCCGCGCATTGCCGCTTCCATGTTTTCCATCTTGATGGCGATCGCCAATATTGGCACCGGGATTGGTCTGGGAGTCAGTGGCGCAATGGTGGATAAAATTGGCTACCGCTGGACTTTCGTGATGATTGGCGTTCTGAACCTGGCCGCCATCCCGTTATTGTCGGTGATTTCCGGTAAACAACAAATCACTAAACCCGAAATCTCTCTGGAATAATTTTTTTGACGGCCGCCAGCCGTAATTTGGAATGTTATTGAGTGAGGAGCGAAATACATGAAGACACTTAAAACAGAGTGCGTTTCAACCTTCGACCCCATCCATACCCTGGTTTTCGATTGGGGGAACACCCTGATGAAGGTGCTTCCGGAATATGATGGTCCGATGGTCGAATGGCCGGAAATTGCTCCGGTAAAAGGGATCAAAACCGCTCTGACGCGGCTGAAACCACATTACCGTCTGGTGGTTGCCACCAATGCCGCGGATTCCGGCGCAGAACAGGTCAGGGCAGCATTATCCCGGGCAGAGTTAGAAGGTTTCTTCAGCGAGATTTATACAGCGCAGGAATTGGACAACTCACGAAAGCCGGAAATTGCTTTCTTCCGAAACCTGGAAAAAGCACTGGATGAATCCCCGAGCAACCTGATGATGATTGGGGACGACTATCGGTCCGATATCCTTGGCGCCACCCAGGCCGGCTGGCGGGCCATATGGTTTGACCCCGAAATGGAAGCCTGCCCCGGTCTGATGCCGGTACATACCCAGGAAGTCTATTCCATGTCACGGCTGCCCGATCTGATTGAAAAACGCGAGCTGCCCGGATGGAATCTATGCCTGACCTGGCTGCTGGAACAAAACGCTTCCAATAATCTCCTCCTTCACACCCAGACCGTGGCAGCTATCGCTTACCAATTGGCATTATGGCTGCGGGCCGCCCGCCAGGGAGTTGACCCTATGCTTGCCCACCGCGGCGGGATGATGCACGACCTGGCCAAATTGCTTTCCCTGCGCACCGGTGCCAGCAGCGTGGACCATGGGCGTCTGGCTGCCCAGCTCCTGATCGCCTGCGAGCAACCCGAACTGGCGGAAATCGCACGCCGGCATTTGTTGTTCTGCCTGACAGACGAAGACCGGGCCCCCGAAACCTGGGAACAGAAAGTGGTTTACTTCGCCGACAAACTGGTCGAAAACACCCGGCTCGTATCTCTGGAAGACCGCCTCCGCTTCCTGCAGGATCGCTACCCCAGAGATAAAGACCGGATCGAAAATTTTCTCCCCGATCTGCTTAACCTCCAGGACGAGTTGTGCGCGGCTATGCGGATGGATCCCGAAGCGTTGTTCTCGAATCTCAAATCCGCTTTATATGGAGAAAACACGAATCTGCGTCGCTAACTGCGCAAACCGGAATCTAAAACACCCCACCTGAAAATTGGTTTTCAGGTGGGGTGTTTTTATGAATAATTAATTGAGATTGAAGTAATTGTAAACTGCCCGGGAAAGATCCGAAAAAATCTTGTTTGCCGGATCAAATACAAGCTGGGTGGGCTGGTGCATGAAGATCACCAGAATATAATCGCCTCCGGGAGTATAGACGATGCTTGCGTCTCCCATGGTGTGCAGCAGACCATCATATTCGATGATCCAACCATGTTTATGTGCAATCCGGGTACCTTCCGGAAGACCGGCCTTAATCAACACACCAATGTCATTCTGGGCCAGATAATCCAGCATCTTCTGACATTCATTCTGAGAGATTTCACCCGGATAAGCCGCCGGCAAAGTGCCCCCACCGTTCAAGGCACATTGGTAAATATCGTCCAGAAGCAGCCCCATGTCTACCGGAGTGGTCTGATTGTAAACATCCGGATCGGTAGATACATCCGTACGGGAGTTAGCCGGGGTTTCATACCGGTAGAGAAGCGGCGCGCCAATGTAAAAATATCCGGCCAGGAAAGTATTTTCTAAACCCAGATATTGCATATCATCGGTCAGCTCCATAGGACCCAGGTTCCGGTCCATGACTTCCTGCATCAATTGGTCCGCCGGATCATTTTCGGAGCGTTCAATCATCAATTCAATCATCTGCGTGATGTTATCCGGTGTCGGCTCATTAACCCGGCGAAAGACGGAGGTCATAATGGGAATTTTCATCGTACTGGCCGCAGTGAAAGCAATCTCAGGAGGAAGCAGTTCGCCCCGTTCATAGGCAAAGCTCAATTCCTGACGAGTTTGCAAATCCAGCAAATAAATCTCTGTTAACCCATCAAAAGCAGAAACATCGATGATCTGCTCAAGTAAAATTTCCAGGTTGGATAGGGAAGGGCGGGAGGCATCCACTTTATTCGTTGTCAGATTCACGATACGGCCGGATGGAGAACGCAAAGCATCCTCAATCAAAATCACTGCCCGGTCAATATCCAGCAAACTGCCCGGATTCCCGGTTTTAAATTCGGTTGTGCCCGGAACCGGCACGGTTTCTTCAGCCGGCTGGTCGTACCGTGTAGCAATCTCTTCACTCAAGTAAACCCGCAAGCGGTCTTCTGAAAGCTCGGCGCTCAAGGGGACTTCTTTCGGTGTTGGAAGCTGATTCCAAAGATAATCCCAAAACGCGCTCCAGAAAGGCTGGGTGATACGCTGGAGATCCCCTGCCGCCAGCATCGCATCCAATTTCAATTCAAAACCCAGTACTTGCGGTTTGATCTGAATAACCGCATCTCCGTAGTGAAGTTCAACAGGCACACCATAAGCCTGGACCAATCTTTCAGCAGCCTGTTCCTGTTCCAGCCCGCCAACCGGTACCCCGGCAATGTATAATCCGGGCGGAAAAGTTGAACGGATCCGGCTGTATTGGACCAACTGCAAACCGGTTAAAACCGCAGCTGTAAACAAAAACAATAAAGCGGCCCAGCGTAAAATGGAAAGTAAGACATTTCCTCTCAAAGCGTCATCTCCTGACACAAAACTGCGTCAGCCACGATTTTACCAGATAAGGTTAAATGGTTCTTAAGATTTTGGTTTGACAGTTCAAACAGCCGTGATTATACTTACCAGACACTACAAACCTGGGGTAAAAACATACGGCAGCTACAGTATTGAAACCGGCGTGAATTTTGTAAAAAAAAGCTTCGTTTCCATATTGCTGCGGGAAACCAGCCATTTGGAGGTTAATTTTGAAAAAAGCTGTAATCACCGGGATTACCGGGCAAGATGGTTCTTATCTGGCCGAGCTGCTGCTCGCTCAAGGCTACGAAGTACACGGACTGATCCGGCGGGCAAGCACATTCAATACACGCCGGATTGACCATATTTACCGCGACCCGCATGGAAACGGAGATAAAGTCCATCTTTATCTGCATTACGGCGATCTGACTTCACCCCAATCCCTGCTGGACATCATTTATGAAGTACAGCCCGATGAGGTGTATCATCTCGCCGCTCAGAGCCACGTCCGGGTCAGTTTTGATATGCCCGAATACACCGGAGATGTAACCGGTCTGGGGACCATTCGCCTTTTGGAAGCAATGCGCCGCGCCGGAGTCAAATCCCGGTTTTATCAGGCCTCTACCAGCGAACTGTTTGGTTCCGCTCCGCCTCCTCAAAGTGAAAATACTCCCTTTTACCCACAAAGCCCCTACGCAGCCGCAAAACTATATGCTTATTGGGTCACCCGGCAGTACCGGGAAGGTTACGGAATGTATGCCAGCAACGGCATCCTCTTCAACCATGAATCCCCCCGCCGCGGTGAAACCTTTGTCACCCGAAAAATCACCCGCGCGCTGGCCAATATTGTGGCCGGGAACCAGAAGCACCTCTATCTGGGCAACCTGGACGCCAAGCGGGACTGGGGCTATGCTCCGGACTACGTGGCTGCCATGTGGAAGATGATGCAGCATGACCGGCCCGGCGATTTTGTAATCGGTACCGGTGAGGCGCATTCCGTCCGCGAATTTCTGGATGAAGCTTTTGGTTACGTCAACCTGGACTGGCACGATTATGTCCGGATTGATCCCCGCTATTTCCGCCCCAACGAGGTGGATTTCCTGCTCGCAGATCCCAAACAGGCCAAAGAAATCTTTGACTGGGAACCACGGGTGTTCTTCAAAGACCTGGTACGGATCATGGTAGATGCAGATATGGAAAAGCGGGGCTTAGATTCCCCCGGAGATGGAAAGAAAATCCTGGAAAAGCACCACGGAGAATGGCACCGCTGGGAAAGCCAGGTCATCAGCATGGATTAACCCAACAGATGAATTAAAGACCGCTGCAATTGGAGCAGCGGCCTTTTTTATCTCTCAATAATTATTATAAATCGCCAGGACTTTGTCCGCGTAGTAATACCCCACATCCCGCGGACCATAAGCCACCAGTGCTTCACGGACACTGCCATGCTTGTTCACCAGACCGGAGAGCATACGAACGCCGTAAGAGATATTGAACTCCGGATCGTAAAGCTCCTCCATGCTGGGGCGTGAGGCAAAGCACGGACCATTGATACACATAAAGCCGGCTGCCAGTCCATCCCGCGGCATGACCTGCATCAACCCCACTGCCCCGCTGGAAGAATACGCCCGTGGGTTGCCGCCGCTCTCCTGGGTAATCAAAGCCGCCACAAGGTTTGGGTCCAACCCCTCGGCACGGCTGTAATTCTGGATGATATCGCACCACTGCCGCACTTCAGAAGAATAACCGGAAGATATCTCACAGGAGCTGCTTTCTTCAGATTCCTGCTTTTTCTTCTCAGATTTATCTGCCTGTGCTTCCTGGTCTACAACTTCCGAAACCTCTGCACCCGCTTTTTCGGTTACCTTTACCTCTTCGGCATAAGCCAGCACAACATCCGGGCGGACGATCAGATTCCCCATCAAAAACACGCACAGACTGCCCAAAATGAAACCCGGAAGAATTGCCCATCGAATGTTCACATCTACCTCTACTTCAAACACAGATAAAATTGGATCGTGTTCTTATAATAGCACTTTTGTTCTATTTTATCAAGAGTTTGTTCGATGAATGCATTTCTTAAATGACTTGCGCCTTCCGGTGCATTCTAATAAAATCAGCTTGAATATAACGCTATTTTTTCGGAGAAAGCTCCATGTCTCATCAGCCCCCGGTAAAACAATCCTTTTTCTTGCTGGCCGTCCTCGTTTTCTTGCTGGCAAGTTGTGCCCCCGACCCCTATAAAACCGTTTCTACTACGGTTCAGGTCACTTTCCAGGAAGACAGTTTTACCCCTCGCCAGTGGAAAGTGCCTTCAGGAGAACAAATTGAATTAAAGCTGGATAACTCAACCGGCACACCGCGTTCCTGGCTGCTGATGGCCCATCCGGTAGAAGTTCCTCTGCAGGATGCCGACCGTGAATTCATCTACTTTGAGGCTGAAGTTCCTGCCAATACCACGCAAAGCCTCTTTTTTAACGCGCCCAACGCTCCCGGCGAGTATGATATCCTCCTCGACCCGTCTGCCGAAGCAGAAGACGGCTGGGTGGGTAAGCTGATTGTTTATCAGACCAGCTTTCTAAAAGAGACCGGACATTTCCCTGCCCCCTGATTCTCAGAAAAAACACAGGCAATTTTATAGATTCTCTTGAGAGCAGACCGCACAGGTACCGAAAAGCTGCATCCAATGGTCTTCAATGGAATATCCCGTTTTCCTGCCAATATCCTTAAAAAAGGCTTCCAGATTTTCCCCCTCAAAATACTCATACCGGCCACATCGCGTACACAATAAAAGATGTTTGTGCCCCTCCCAGGCCGGAACAAATGCCTGGCAATCCGCCTCCTGATGCACTCTCAGGATGAGGTCCAGTTCTTCCAGCTTTTCCAGGGTGCGGTATACCGTCACTAACCCCAAACGCGGGTAAGCTTCTTTTGCGATTTCATAGACCTCAATCGGCTTCAATACGCGGTCCGTGTTCGCAATCACATCTATCACCGCGCGGCGGGCATCCGTAAGACGGTATCCATTTTCACGCAGCAGATTCTGCCATTTCTGGTTTTGTCCGGCCAAATTTACTTTCCTCGCTTATCCAATCTTTTACAGACTGATTATAAAGGTAAATTTCTACTTCGGGTAAAGATTAGCATAAGGAAAAAGCATCCCCACAAGGAGATGCTTTGAAAATTTCAGGTATTTAATAAGCCTACTGGACGAAATTCCAGGGATTAACCTTACCGTAAACTTCGCTATACAGTTCAAAATGCAGATGCGGCCCGCTGGAATTACCGGTAGAGCCCATCCCGCCAATCACATCGCCCTGATAAACATACGAACCGCAGCCCACATTCAGAGTATCCAGATGCCCATATAGAGACTGCCACCCATTTCCATGATCAATCACAATCACATTTCCATAGCCCCAGTCGTTCCAACCTGCATAAACCACAACCCCCGAATCCGTTGCGAAGATGTTGTAGCCCGTATCTCCGGCAATATCAATCCCATAGTGATTTGTTTCCGGAGAGTAATCGTATCCTGAAAGATACCGTTCCACACTCGGCCAGACAAAGGTACCGGTTCCCACCGGACCATCGTCAACCGGGCCGCAGGCACCGGGACCCATGATATTCGCCACCGCAGGGTCCTCACGGGTAATGTTGGGAACGCTCCAGGAAACATAAGCCCGGGTTCCGCCCGGTACGATCAACCAGGTACCCGGCTCAATATTCGGATTGGAGAAATCTCCCAGCGTGTTGATATCCAACCGATTTCCCGGCCAATTGACAATATCTTCCGGCGCAACACCATAAAACTGTGCCACGCCGTTCAGGCCATCGCCTGCATGCCACTCATAATACACACCGTCCACCGGCAGAATATTCAGTTCCTGATCCGGTTGAAGACGATGCGGGTCATCTCCCAAGGTGTAATAATTTCCCCAAAAGATTGTCTCGGGTTTCAGGTTGAATTTGTCCGCAATGGCAAAAATGGTATCGCCTTTTTCGACGGTATAGGTAATCACATCAAAACGCGGCTTGGTCGGGAGTTGGGTATGAATTTGAGCGACCCGTGAGATGCCCTGATTGAAAGCGCCGACAGGCGCCGGCTCAACAGCAGCCACTTCAATCGACCGGGTCGCTGTAGGCAACGGCGCAGCAATTGCTTCAACCTGGCCCCCTGTCAGATTTCCTTCCAGGTAAAAATTGCTCATTACCCAGATCACCAGCAGCACCATCGCAACCAAAGAAAGCCCTGTGCCAACGCGCATGGCAATTTCACCCAACCCCATGCGGAGCAGGCTTTCCCAGATTTCTCCCCAATTTCTTTTGGGACGTTTCAGGGAAGCGTCATCCTTGCTGTCTACAGGCTCAGAAGCGTTTTCTGGTTCAAGAATTAATTGATGCCCCATTTGGGAATCATGCATAACGTGAATAAACCTCTTTTGCCATGATATCACAAGCAAATTCATTGGTCAAGAAAGCTTGATTTTATAGGATTCGACACTCGTGTATAAAAAATCTACCTTCTCCAACCCCTAATGGTCTATACACTCTCAACAGGCAGCAGAATCAAAGCACTGCACGCCGGAACTTCATCCAACAGGATATTGCCATCCTGCACGGGATATTGTTTATCCCCATTATATGCCCGCCAACAACGGACCTGGCTCCGGGTTTGAATCCGCATCATCGGGATGGTCTCGCGCGGGTTGATGATGACAAGTGCTTCATCGTTCTGGTAAGCCTGACGATAGGCATAAACGCCATTAAATGCGTCCAATGTCTGTGGGCGGCCGTGCTTGAATGCCGGATGGGCCTTTCGCAAAGCAATCAATCCGCGGATGCTATCCACAATCTGCCAATTCCACTGACTTTCATTCCACGGGAAACACCGGCGGCAATCCGGGTCTGTCTCCCCAAGAAGCCCAACTTCATCACCATAGTACACCATTGGCGCTCCGGGCAGCGTCATCTGAAGCGTCAGGGCAATTTGCAACAATCTCTCTTCACCCTTAAGCGTGGTGAGAATGCGGGGCGTATCGTGGCTATCCAGCAGATTGAGCATCGATTCCACTGCTATGCCGTGTTGTGACATCAAAGTTTGCAATTCATACCCAAAATCTTCACCATCCAGAACATTCGTCCATACATAATCCAGCAAGATATCGCGCAGGCGGTAATTTGTCACCCCATCAAAGACCCCATTGTTCACCCAGGGTTGTGCCTCACGCCAAATCTCACCAACCAGATAGGCCTGGGGATTTACGGCTTTAACCACCTTGCGGAATTCATGCCAGAAATCTACAGGGATCTTAAATGGCACATCAAGGCGCCAACCGTCCATTTCGGTTTCCTCAAGCCAGTAGCGAGCCACTTTAAGGACAAACTCCCGAACGGGCCGATGTGCATAGTTGAGTTTGGGAAGGTAAGTACAGCCGCCACAAGTAAGAAAGTTCAATGGCTCTTTTCTAAGCGGGTAATCAAGGGCCAGGAACCAATCCGCATATTCCGAAGACGCACCTTTCTCCATCACATCCAGGAATGGGGCAAATCCATCGCCGCAGTGATTAAAAACGCCATCAAAAATCACATGCATCCCACGCTGGTGCGCCTGCTTTACCAAATCCTTGAGCAGTTCCAAATTCCCCAATGCCGGATCAACTTTAAAATAGTCAGTGGTATCATAACGATGATTGGTATGCGCCTGGAAGATCGGGTTAAGATAAATCGCATTCACTCCCAATTCATTCAGATAATCCAACTTATCCAGAACCCCTTGCAAATCACCGCCAAAGAAGTTATCACGCGTGGGGCGATCGCCCCAACTGGCCACATCAACCAGATCATTGCTCTTATCACCATTACAGAAACGATCGGGAAAAATTTGATAGAAAATTGCATCAGCAACCCAACCGGGTGCAGCATTGATTTCCAATGAAGTCATAAACCCTCCACATCAGCCATTGCACAGCGATTTTACCAGCAGAATGTATTTTGCATGCGTCCATAGTAATGGACTGGCAATTGGGCCCCATCGTTTACACCAATATTCATAACCAACAGGATCATAGATCGCATGCGGCACCTGTTCCGCTAAAGCGCCATCCGGTTCGGCTTGAGCTTCCACCCAGCCCGCTATAGTCCGGGCTTTTTCATACTCTCCCGCCTGCGCATAAGCCCACCCTAACCATGCTGTCAGCAGAATCCACTCCCCGCCGCCATAATAAACATCTTTGCGATAACGGTGTAAGCCAATGGGCGTTGCCAGATCCGCAATAATTTTTTGCAGCGTTTCTTGAAAGATTGGATTCTCCCATTCCACAACGCGATAGGGAATATAGAGGCCAATCAGATTAGCATCCACTTCCGGCAAGCCAATGGACTTCATGAAAGCCCCTTGATAAACGCAATGTTGGTAGATATAGTCACGAATCCGGGCCGCAGCCTGTGCGGTTTCAGCATCATCCAACATCGCAGCATATCCCATCAAACCGCCATAAACGGCCCCCAGAGTATAAGTATGCAGCAGCGTTTCATTTTCTTCCCAGCTATCCGAACAGGGAAAAGACCACATCGCCATCAAATAATCCTTCACCAAAACGGCCGCCTGCTGCCATTCTACAGGTAAAGTTTTTTCCGATGAAATCTGCTGAAATTCCTTCATAGACCACAACCAGGTGCCTAATCCATCCAGTTGATGATGCCCCCAATGCCCCGGTACTTCTTCACCCTGCGTAGTAAAACGGCTATGAAAACACATCTCAGCATCGGGCAATGTATTCTCTCTTACTGCCTGGATACACATTTCAATTTTTTTCTGGTAGCGCAAGACCACCCTACTCGCCCACTGATGAAAACGCGCAGCATTCTCGATTAATCCAGCCTGCGCGAGAGCATGTGCACAAAATGAACCATCCCGAAACCACGCATAGCGGTACGTTTCAAAATCAGGGCAAGCGATGATCGCTCCTGTTTTTGCCTGGTTGTCCATGAGAAACTGCAAACTTCGTTGATAAAGCAAATTCATTTTCAATTACCCTTTGACCGCACCCGCGACCATTCCTTTGATAAAGTATTTTTGTAAGGATATAAACAGAACCAGTACCGGCACAATTCCAATCAAAGAGGCAGCAAAAACTAATCCCCAATTGGTGGTATGAACTCCCTGAAAAGTGGCAATTGCCACCGGCAAGGTGCGTTTAGACGGTGTGTTGATAATGGTGCTTGCCCATACGTATTCGTCCCAGGCTCCCAGGAAGGCAATAATCGCCGAAGTGGCCAACGCCGGTTTGCACAGCGGTAACACAACACGCCAATAAATCATCCAGTCCGAAGCGCCATCGATTCTCGCCGCTTCTTCAATCTCTTTGGGAATTTCCTCAAGAAAGCCGCGCATCAAAAAAGTAGCAAAGGGCAAATTTTGAGCCACATACATCACAATCAATCCCATCAATGAATCCATCAGGGCCAGATCCCGTGCCAGAATAAATTGCGGCACAATCAGACTCATGGCCGGCATGGTCATAAAGAAAATAATTAACCCATAGAGCACTTTCTTGCCAATAAACTGATACCGGGCGAAGGCATACGCCATCATTGAAGCCAGCAGCAGAATACAAGACACCGCCACCAGGCTAACCAGAATGCTGTTCAAAAAGTATTTCCCGAACTGATTTGTAGTCCATGCCAGGATAAAATTCTGGAAAGTCGGGTGTTCGGGAATGAGCCGCGGCGGAATCTCGAACACATAAATAGCCCCTTTCAAGGCTGTGGAAATCATGTAGATTAAGGGCAAAACCGTCAGCAAGGCACCCAGGCCAAGGAGGATAATCAAAATCAGTTCGCGAATAGACCGCCTAATTTTTGAGGCCATTTCTCCTCCTAACCACCTAAAGCATTGGACTTGATAAAACGCATTTGGAATTGGCTGACGGCAAACACAATTACCGCCAGAATATACGCCAGTGCCGATGAATAACCAAAATTGAGATTTGTAAATGCCTGACCATACATATAGCTGAGGACAAGCTCTGTCCTGTGCAGCGGGCCCCCTCCGGTGATCAATGCCACAGGAATGTAAGTCTGAAACGCACCAATTGTAAGCATGACAGACACCATAATAATGGTGGGGATGATCAATGGAATGGTGATCCGCCACAGACACTGCAAGTATCCCGCCCCATCAATTGAGGCCACCTGATACAGCTCCCGCGGGATAGACTGCAGCGCTGCCAGGAAAATGATCATAGAAAAACCCACACCCTTCCAAATACCCAGACTGTCAATGGCTACAAAAGCCGTTCCGGCTTCGGTTAACCAGCTGACAGGCTCCTTCAACACAGGAAAGATATTTACAAGCACATAGTTCATCAAGCCAGACGGACTGGAATTAAAAAGGAAGCGGAATAGAAGCGAAACAACCACCCATGAGGTAACGACCGGCAAATAGTATAAAGTGCGAAACAACAACTTGCCATGGCGGATCTCCTCCAGCATCAAAGCCACCACCAGCCCCAACAAAAGCTGTCCCAACACTGTTATTACTGCATATCCCCCTGTGTTCTTCAATGAAAGCCAGAAATTTTGATCCTGCATTGCCTGGAGATAATTTGCGAATCCGACAAAAGGACTGGGCTGTCCAGGCATGATGTTCCATTGACGCATACTGATATTCAGTGCCGAGACCATGGGGTAAACCAGCCATACGAACAAAATGATCATACCGGGTAACAAGAAGAAATAAGGAATCAAACTTGTTTGTAATTTGCTTCGGTTCATCGAACCCCTTTGTTTAGAAGAAAGGCCGGGGTTATCCCCCCGGCCTTTCATTGAAGGAAACTTACCTACTGCGCCAACAAAGCGTTGATTTGTGCTGCCGCATCATCCAGCGCTTGCTGGGGTGTCTTCTCCTTACGCAGAATGTATTGTCCTGCATCTGTGATAATCGTATCCATCTGCGACCAGGCCGGGTGCGCTGTGCGGGCTTTCGAGGTATTTAACTGCTCCAAGAACATGCCCAGGTAGGGATGGTTCAAAACAGCTTCCGTGTCGCCCAGGTCGGAACGTACGGGGATCTGCCCGACTTCCATCATCTTTAATTGGTATTCCTGGCTCATCACGAAACGAACAAATTCCATCGCTTCTTCGGGATGCTGGCTCTGGCTCATCAAATTGATATCCTCACCACCAACGATATCAATTGAACCGCCTTTGCCGGCCGGGAAAAGCGCTACGCTGAAGGTGAAATCAGGGAACTGGCCGTTCAGGATCGGGTAAGACCAGGGGCCATTATCCAGACTGGCATAGACCCCGGAGGCAAATCCGGTAAACGGATCCAACCCATCCCCCATGATGACAGGGGCTATACAACCTTCATCATAGAGTTTGAGGAAAAATTCATAAGCAGCCACACTTTCCGGGCCGTTAATATACCCGTCCGCCGTAGTAATCGCTTCATCCGTCACAGCCCCGCCAAAGCTCCACACCCAGGGCAGCGTCACCCAGGCAAACATGCCATCGCCTGCGTACAAATACGCATCGGAATTTACCGCTTTAATAGCCTGACAATACCCTTCCAACTCATCCATCGAAGTGGGGGCGCTTTCCAAACCGGCTTCCTGGTACAACGCATCGTTATACAACCAGACTTTCGTATTCGTATCCAGCGGCAGTCCGTAGTAATGCCCGTCCCAATAGTTGGTGCTCAGTGGGCCTTCATATACCACGGATTTATAGTCGGCAAAATCGGACATTGCTTCATCCAAAGCAGTCAGCGCTCCCAGATTGGCCAGTTCAGGCACCCAGATGATATCCGAGCGGATCAGATCCGGAGCAGTACCGGCGGAAATAGCAGCCAGCAGTTTTTCGCGGAAGTTATCATAGGGAACCGAAATGGCATTGACCTTAATATTCGGGTGGGATTCTTCAAAGAGAGGGATCAGATCATTGACAAGAGTGGAATTCTCTGTTCCATCCTCATTATAGGTGTGCCAGAATGTAATTTCCACCTGTTCCGTCGAATCCGCCTCTGTAGACACCTCATCTTGTGTACTTGCAGAAGCAGGTTCTTCAACAGCAGCATTTGATTCTGGAGCTGCGCACGCAGAAAGCACCAGCACAGCCGACAGAATGACTGTAATCAAAACCAGAAAACTTTTCTTCATTTACATGCCTCCTTTATTGTATTCCTAGAAACCTTTTGATCGTACTGCGTTTTTCACTGATTACTACCAATAAATCTTTCCTGCCAGGATCCCGGGGTGAATTTGAAACGTTTCAATTGACGTCAAAAAAATTAATTTCTCAGACAGGGTCCGGTGGTCTGTCGAATAACCAGCTGCGCATCCAGCACAGTTTGTGGAATCGTATTTTCATTCGTCAAAATCGAGAATAAAGATTGCATCAAAAGGAAACCTATTTTACGAAACGGCTGTGAGATCGTGGTAAGCCCGGGCTGCCAATGGCCGGCCAACGCGATATCATCAAACCCGATAATAGAAATTTCCTTGCCGGGCATTAAACGCTTATTCTTTAAAGCACGCAGTGCTCCAAAAGCGCAGATGTCATTGGACGTCAATATTGCAGTAGGCGGTTCCGGGAGATTCAACAGCGCATTAGTCCCATTGAACCCACTGTCTTCAGAAAACTCACTTTTAATCCTGTATTCTTTGCGAATTTCCAGCCCGGCCGCTTCCATCCCCTTTTCAAAGCCTTCCCAGCGTTGACCGGCACACATCAAACTATCCGGCGGTGTCAAATAAGCAATGCGTTCATGACCCAACGAAGCCAGATACAAAACAGCCTCACTGATGCCGGCCGCGCCGTCTACATCAACATACGGGTATTTTAACTCCACATCTGAACGACCGTATGCAACAAAGGGAAATTTTTTCGCTTTTAATAGTTTCAAGCGCTTGTCCTGGGGATGGATGCCCATCACCACCAACCCATCCACTAATGCCTCGCCCACAAAGCGCTGGTAAGTATTTAACTCCTGCTCTGAATTTGTCGCAGCAGAGATTAGAATATCATACCCACTTTCAGCCGCGAGTGTATTGAGACCAGCCAACAATTCCAGAAAGGCGTTGTCACCCGGGTCTGCGCTGCGATTATCTTCTGTCGAAATAATGGGAACCAAGCCAATGCGGTGCGTCTGCCTCGATTTGAGACTGCGTGCCGCCGCAGTGGGATAATAATCCAGCTCTTTGATTTTTTGAGCAATTCTTTCACGCGTACTTTCCGCCACCAGATCGGGATCATTCATATAATTTGAGACTGTCCCTACGGAGACGCCAGCAGCGCGAGCAATATCACGTATCGTTGTCATAGTTAATTGAACCGTTTCAATTATCATTGTAAAGACACATTCCCTGTCTGTCAAGAGGGAATCTAAAAAAAACGAGATCGGAATTTAGAAGAATTTTTTAAAGAAATCTATTTCTCAGTTTCTGCTTGCTACATTCTAACCCGGCTCAAAAACTGTTCTCGTATTCCACACCACCATGACTTGCTCAAAAAGCTTGCCGGATAAAGTTGTTACCCAACAGTATGTATGCTATGATTACCCTGACCATCCAGATTTTCGCTGTATTCTCGGGAGGAAGCAAACCATGAGACCGTCCTTTGGTATCCTTGGCGGTTCAGGATTTTATGAAATCAAAGGGCTTAAAGAAGTTGAAACCCTTGAAATATCCACCCCTTTTGGCCCGCCCAGCGCGCCGGTTGTCACCGGATTACTGTCCGGTAAGCCAGTGGCTTTTATTTCCCGGCATGGCAATGGGCATCAATTTCTGGCCTCTGAAATCCGCTACCGTGCAAATATTTACGCCCTGAAATCACTTGGCGTCGATCGGCTCGTCAGTATCAGCGCTTTCCAATCCTTACGAAGCGATTTTGAACCGGGGCATCTGGTCATCCCGGATCAACTGCTGGATTTCACCACCACGCGTTCCCGAACCTTCTTTGGCGAAGGATTCGTTGCAAGGATTAATGCGGCCGTCCCATTTTGCACACACCTGTCAACGGAAGTGTATCAGGCGTCCATCCAGACCGAAACTATGGTACACCTGGGCGGAACCCTGCTCACCGTGGATGGGCCGCGTACGGCCACAATTGCCGAATCGGATCTGTACCGGGCATGGGGCGTTTCTGCCATGAATACCACCACCTGCCCGGAGGCTTTTCTGGCCCGGGAAGCAGAAATGTGCTACGCTGTGCTGGGGCACGTAATCCGCTATGATTTACAAAATCCGGCTCATCAAAAAAATACCCCTGGAATGACAATGTCCTCCATTCTGGAACAAAACCATAACACTGTCTGCGAAACGTTAAAATCTTTGGCAGCAAATCTGCCGGAAAACCCGGAATGTCAGCATCAAACAGCTCTTTCCGGAGTTATCCAGACACCGGTGAAAGACATTCCACCGCAAACGCTCAGCCGATTAGAGCCGCTCATTCACAAGTACACCTCACAGTGATGAACCTTTTTTCACCCACTACCGCGCCCCAGGACAAAATTCAAAGCCGCCTGATGCGACTGGCGGCGTTATTTCTGGGATTGTATTCCTTAATCCTCACCCTCTCCCCGGCAGTGCGCCTGCACAGCTGGCAGGCCGATTACCTGTGGGTGCATTGGGTGGGTTTCGCCGTTTGGCTGATTGGCTTTGAACTGGTGCACCGCCAGACTCTCAAGCAGATGGCGGTACGCGACCCCTACCTGCTTCCAATCGCAGCAATCCTGACCGGATGGGGCTTGTTAACCATTTACAGACTCAATATCACTTTTGGGTTACGGCAATCCGTCTGGCTCGCACTCTCCCTGGCTCTTTTATGGTGGGGGCTGCAAAAGCCGGAAATTCTCCAACTGCTGCGGCGCTACAAATACATTTCCCTGATTTCCGCATTGGGCCTGACTGCCCTGACATTTCTGTTTGGCACTTATCCTTCCGGAGACGGGCCGGAACTATGGTTAGGGTTTTGGGGCGTGTATATTCAGCCTTCTGAGCCTTTAAAACTTCTGCTGATCGTCTATCTATCCGCATATCTGGCCGACCGCCTGCCCTTCAGCTTCAACCTTGCTCAGCTTCTGGCCCCCACCCTGGTCCTTTCCGGAGCAGCCCTGGGAATGTTGTTGACTCAGCGCGACCTGGGGACATCCTCTCTGGTCATAGCGTTGTATTTCCTGATTGTCTATTTTGCATCCGGGAAGCGCCGCATCCTGCTGTTTGCTTTCGGACTGATCCTGGTCGTGGGGTTATTGGGATACCAGCTCTTTGAAGTAATTCAGATCCGGGTGGAAGGCTGGATCAATCCCTGGCTTGATTCCAGCGGGCGATCTTACCAGATCATCCAATCGCTGCTGGCAATTGCCGCGGGAGGAATTATCGGGCGCGGGCCCGGCATCGGAAGCCCAGGGCTTGTACCGGTCGCCCTTTCAGATTTCATTTTCTCTGCCATCGCAGAAGAAACCGGCCTGATCGGCACCCTGGGTCTCCTGGTCCTGCTGGGGCTGGCTGCCACCCGAGGCGCGCTGACCGCCATGCGGGCTCAAAGCAATTACCACCGCTTCTTGTCTGCCGGTCTAGCTTTCTACCTTGCCATTCAAAGCATTTTCATTATCGGCGGCAATCTGCGCGCCCTTCCTTTGACCGGGGTCACGCTTCCATTTGTATCCTATGGCGGCTCATCATTGGTCACCTCTTTCATTGCCTTAACCCTTCTCTTACTGATCAGCGCGCAATCCGAATACGAACCCCTGCAAGCCGTGAAAACCCGGCCTTATTTGTTCATCACCAGTCTGGTGCTGGCTGCTCTGGTAGGGATCGGGGTCATCAACGGCTGGTGGTCCATCATCCGTTCCGGGGACCTGCTGGAACGCCCGGACAATGCACGTTACACCATCGCCACACGTTATGTCCACCGCGGCGATATCCTCGATCGTGAAAACGATCCACTGGCAGAGAGCACGGGCGAACCCGGCAGCTATCAAAGAGTCTATACCTACCCGGAGCTCAGCCCGGTTATTGGCTATACAAACCCCCTCTACGGCCAGGTCGGGCTGGAGTTAAGCCTGAACGACTACCTGCGGGGGATGCGCGGCTCGCCGACTTCCTCATTATGGTCCAGTTATTTGCTGTATGGACAGCCCCCGGCAGGCCTGGCAGTGCGCTTAAGCATCGATCTGGACCTTCAGCAAACCGCAGATCAATTGTTGAGCGGGCAGAAAGGCGCTCTGGTACTCCTGAATGCCAACAATGGCGAGATCCTGGCGATGGCCTCTCACCCCAACTATGACGCCAACCAGCTCGATACGACCTGGAACGATCTTGTCCAATCCGAAGACGCGCCACTACTCAACCGCACAGTACAGGGCAAATATCCCCTCGGAACCGCGTTTGGGCCTTTTATGCTGGCGAATGCACCGGAGCAATATCTATCTCAGATTCCGGCAAAAACTGCAACCACTTTCAACAATCAAATCTGGAGCTGCACACAACCTCAATTAGAACAGCCAACCTGGGGAAGATTGATTGCAGACGGATGTCCCGGGGCCTCAGAAGCGCTGGGAGAAGCATTGTCTCTGGAAAATCTCCAAAAAATTTATTCAGAAGCCCGATTCGACCAGACGCCCACCATATTACTGCCTTCCGCCACCGCCGATCCGGCCACAATGCTTACGGATGTGCGGTTGGCTTCACTGGGGCAGGATAAAGCATCGGTCACTCCGCTTCAGGTTGCACTGGCAGCTGCATCCCTCAGTACAAATGGCAAAATTCCCGTCCCGCGGTTGGCGATTGCTGTAGACACCCCGACCCAGGGCTGGGTCGTCCTTGCTTCAGAGGAAGAGTCGCATCCCGGCTTTTCAGCCGGCACCGCCGCTGCTGTGGACATGCTGACGGTAGAAGGCACCCCCATTTGGGGGAGTGTGGGCAGCGCCTGGGCAAACGAGAACCAGATCACCTGGTTCACCGGCGGGACTTTGCCCGAGTGGCAGGGTACCCCGCTTGCCATCGCTCTGGTGATCGAATCCAACAACCCGGATCTGGCCTGGCAGATCGGCACCACCCTGCTGGACCAAACCCTTCACCCGTAAAAACAGCTTATATTTACTAATAAAAAATATCCTGACCAGAAATTTCCAGTCAGGATATTCTATGATTCTTCACCTATACAGACTATTTCTCTAAAACACGGACGAAATGCCTCTTTCCGACCTGCAGCACGCCCGGATTGGGGAACGCCGCGTTAGCATCGGTCAGCGTCTCACCATCCAGCCTGACGCCATTCTGTTTGATCAAACGCCGCGCCTGGCTGTTGCTCTCAACCAGCCCGGCCCCCACCAGCACATCCAGAACCGTTTGCCCTTCCTCAAGGGTATATTCCGGCATCTCATCCGGGACATCCTTCTTTTGGAACAGGTTAATAAAAGCTTGTTGGGCCTCCTCCGTTTCCTCCGGACTGTAGAATTGACTGACGATCTCAAACGAGAGCTTCATCTTGGCATCCCGGGGGTGCAGCTTGCCGTCACGGATCGCTTTTTCCCATGCTTCAATTTCGGGCGGCGTCCAGGTGGTGACCAGGCGTGCATAAGCCGGCATAGCCATATCCGGAATACTCATCAATTTACCGTACATATCCTCTGCCGTGGTAGAAATCGGGATGTGATTTCCCAGAGACTTGCTCATTTTCACCACCCCATCCGTACCCGGCAGGATTCCAAGGATAATTGCAATATTAGGCTTCTCGCCCAGGTAGGTCATCAGTTTACGCCCGGCCGTCACAATATTGAAGAGCTGGTCCGTGCCTCCAACCTGCACATCTGTGCGCAGCGCATAAGCATCATAACCCTGCATGATTGAGTAGAAAGTCTCATGAAGGTAGATGGGATCACCTTTATCCCAGCGTTTTTTAAAGTTTTCGCGGGTCATAAACTGCTGAATGGTGAAATTGGATGCCAGTTCAATCAAATCCTTGAAAGAAAGCTTCGAAAGCCATTCCGCATTGCGGCGAATCTGGGTCTTCTCTTTATCCAGAATCCGGTATGCCTGGTCTGCATAAGTCTGGGCATTGTGATCCACTTCCTCTGCAGTAAGCTGTGGACGGAGGACATCTTTATCGGAAGGATCCCCAATCAACGAGGTGAAGTTCCCCACCACAAAGGTGACCTCATGACCCAGTTCCTGAAACTGGCGCAGTTTGTTCATTGGAACCGTATGCCCCAGATGCAAATAGGAAGTACGCGGATCAAAACCACAATATACCCGCAGCGGGCGGCCTTCCTTTTCCACTTCAATCAGGCGCTCTTTCAACTCTCGCGCCATAGCCTGCTTGAGGTTCTCATCCCCATATTCCGTTCCCTGCATCAGTAAAGCAACCTGTTCATCAATGTTCATTATCACCTCCAAAATTTCAAAGCAAAATTTTCGAAGAATACTTTAACCTTCCTCTAAATTCCCGTTAATATGAATAATTATAATGGAAAATAGCATTAACCAATTTTCTCAATTGACTTTTTTAATAAAACCCGGATATCAATTGGATAATTAACTGACGGGTATCTCGTGCTATAATCTTTTTCATGGAGTAAGTATGTCAGAGCCAGTTCTAGTCCTGAATGCGAATTTCGAGCCCATCAACGTTTGTACCATGCGCCGGGCTGTCGGGCTGATGGTGACCGCAAAAGCGACCATGATCGTCAATGGCCGTGGAAAGATTCAGACCGTCAATAACGCATTCCCAAAACCCTCCGTGATCCGACTCCAGAGAATGGTACACCGCCCCCGGCCACAGGTCAAACTGACCCGCCGGGAGTTATTCCGGCGCGATAACTTCACCTGTCAATACTGCGGAAAACATACCAAGAACCTGACAATAGACCATATTTTCCCCCGGCACCTGGGCGGCCTGCATACCTGGGATAACGTGGTAGCAGCCTGTCCACAGTGCAACCACCGCAAAGGTGGGCGGACGCTGCTGGATTCGGGTATGAAGCTCTTAAGCGTCCCCCGCGAGCCACCCAATTCCGCCTATTATCTGTTCGGCGGGCATCTCCATCAGTGTGAAGAATGGGAACCTTTTCTGACAGGCTGGTAAAAAGACCGGACTTTCCCCTTATTCCGTAAATTCCAAAGTCATTAAGTCTTCGGCCAGATAAACCGGCCCATCGAACAACTTTTTCGCATCCGCAACAAAATTCCCGGTTTCTTCCCCACGAATAGGATAATGAATTAAATAAAGCGACTTCGCCCCGGCTTGACGGGCTATTTCCCCTGCCTGAAGCGGAGAAGTATGCCCTACAAAAGGCCCGCCTGCTTCATGAAAAAGCACATCCACACCTTCGGCCAGCCGGACGACACTGGGGCAGGGCTGTGTATCACAGGAATAAGCCATCCGTTTTCCAATTTTGGGGAACTCAATCCGCAGGCCAATGGTGGGGATCAGGTGCCGGACAGGAGAAGCAAAAATCCGCAAGCCATCCGTTACCAGCACCACGCTGTTTTCTTCTTCCGCCACACCATGAAAGTGAACCGGATAAAAATCCGGCCAGTTCTTCCAATAGTATAGATCCATCATTGCTTCCATCCGCTCAACCGTCTCATCCAATCCGTAGATGTGGATCGCGGCCTGCCGTCCAAGCAACCACATGCCCATCAAAAGCATTGGGACCCCGGAGACATGATCCGGATGAAAATGAGTCAGAATAATATCGGTAATCGAATCCGGATCCACTCCGACTCTGGAGAGGCGCTGGATCGGGTTTCCCGCGCAATCAATCAAAATATTGCGCTCGTCCGCTTGCAGCAAGAAATGTGTATTTTCATGTTGTTCATCCGGAACAGCGCTTGCAGATCCTAATACGGTTATCTTCCCCATGGTGGCTTCAATGTCTCCCTATAGTGCAATTCAACTTATCTCATTAACAAGATCGCCAGGCGCGGTGTCAGCCAGGCTTCGATCCCTGCCGCCAACAACAGCACCGGAATCACAATTCCGACCATCACTTTTACCCAATCCGCCGCAGAGGAAATAAAAACCTCGCCAATCGTCCTTTCCTGAGTGGGGGTCGCAAGGATAACCCCAAACTGAAATACGGCTGCCGTAGCCAGAATGACGGCCGGAATTTCAAAAATCCCATGCGGAAGCACAAACCCTAAATAGGAGATCACCGAAAAGCCATTAGCCGTCAGCAATGCCAGCAGGTATCCGGCAACTGCAACCGACGCAATCAGCGGCAGCATTCCCAGGATACCAAAGGAGAACAATCCCACTATCATTGCCAGAAGCATCACGCGGACATTCTGCCACCAGATTGCCAGAACCGGGCCAATTGAAAACAAAGGCCAAATTTTCAGGACGGTATCCAGGTTTTCGTCCAGATTTTGCAGCGAAGTCTGGTCCAGCGGGATCATGAAACGGTTAATCTGACTCAGCCCAATCAAAACACCCGCGGCAGCCAGTACCGTCACCACCAGGATTGAACGCCGCATCTGCCGGACGGTCTGCGGCAGGGTTTTCAGATACCACTCCCCCATATTTTTGGCACCACCGGAAAAGGACTGCCGGAAGAGCCGCCATCCCCAGCGGATATTCAGCACATCAATCTGACGGCCCAACAATTCCTCCCGGCGGAAATGCGCCAGACCAACCCGCACCAACAAGAGGGTAAGCACAGAAATCCCCAAAACAGCCCACCATAATGCGCTGTTGGTGCCCCAAAACATCAAAACGCTTTCCCCCTGGATCAGCAGCGCAACCGGGATCACGATGAAGCTGGCAAGCAGATTGGCCGCACGCACCGAGGTGGACTGTGAAGAAACCACCACCGCCCCACTGACCATCATCACGGCCTGAACCGTGGTCAGAACCAGCACCTGCGCCATGATATTAAACTCCGGCAAAGGCACCCCCCCAATTGCCAGGCCCGCCGTATACACTGCCATACCAAGATAACTGGTAAAAAGCGGAGGGACTACCGCGGCAAGCAGCTTGCCAAGATAAAGCTGCCAGTCTTCCAAAGGTGTATTCAGCAGAGGTTCAATGCTGCCGCGTTCCTTCTCCCCCACAAAAGTTTCCAGGGCCATCACCAGAGAAACCGAAATGGGGAAAAAGCCCACGATCATCATCAGAAAAGGCACCAATCTTTCCCCGATGATATCGGCTCCATACTGGTTCACAAAATCCAGCATGCGCTGCGCGGTAAAGTTCATCAGGAAAGGGAAAAACACGGTCAGGGCCACAACCGGCAAAATGATTCGCCAATCCCGGAGCTGGTCGCGGACTTCCCGCCGGGTAATCACTAATGCCGGGCGAAATTGTTCAAGCATGGTCTTCCCCCTCCGAAGCGATACTGACCGCTTTCAAATAAGCCGCTTCCAGAGAATGCGGAACCTCATTAAAGGATTTGACATCCAGTTGTTGATCCAATAAATAGCGCAGCAGACGAGGGTTATTCTCATCCGGGGCTTCCACCTGAAAGCGCAGGGCTGTCTCGGTACGGCCGGTCAGGGTCACCCCCGCAGGCAGATCTTTTCCAACCCAACCATTCACTCCATTCGAAAGGGCAGCCTCAAACTGGGTGGGACCCAGCAATTCCTGTTTCAACCCCTCCAGCATTCCATTCATCAGAATACGGCCGCCGCGGATAATCGCTACCTGGTCAGCCAGCTCTTCCGCTTCCGACAGGTTATGGGTACACAGCACAATCGTTCTTTCTTTTGAACGCAAGCCGGAGATTGCATTCCGCACCATCCGCGAGCTCTCCGGATCCATCGCTGAAGTAGGTTCATCCAGAAGCAGCACAGGTGGTTCATGCAGAAGTGCCCGCGCCAGGGAAAGCTTCTGGCGCATCCCTTTGGAATACTGCCCCAGACGCTTCTTCCCTGCGTCCTGAAGGCCAAACTGTTCCAGCAGTTCATTACTGCGCCGCTGGCAGGTCGTATTATCCAGTCCGTAGAGCTTCCCAAAAAACTCCAAATACTCAACGCCATTCATGCGTCCGTAAAGCCCGTGATGCTCGGTAAGCACCCCCACCACTGCACGGACTTTATGAGCTTCTTTAACAACATCAAATCCTGCCACCGACGCAGTACCTCGCGTCGGACGCAGGATTGAAGTCAGCATCCGTACTGTGGTGGTCTTTCCGGCGCCGTTGGGGCCTAAAATCACTAAAACCTGGCCCGCCGAGACCTCCAGATTGACACCGTCCACAGCAAGAAAATCATCAAATTGCTTGGTCAAACCCTCCGCGCGTATCATGATTGTCATTATTTATAGCACACACAGAAACCTTTGTGGTGAAACTTACAAACCTGTAAGCCCAATCTGATCGCGGGAAGGCTTCAGTGTTTCTTTATTTTTCGTCCTACGGACCTTCAATCGCTCCGGCCTCGGAAGAGGACGGTAATTCCTCATCACCGGCTTCCTGATTCCCTTGATCCGGGGAAAGTCCATCCTCATCGGATGCCTCCGCCGGAAATGGGCGCGCGGTCGATTCATCCGCAACGGGCGATCCCTTCACGCCGGAGCCCTTTGAATGGCGAAACACCAGCGCGATCAAAGAGCTGACCGCAATCACACCCATCAGTGTCTGGTTAACATTGAAGGTGCCAATCGGAGAGGGGTCCAGACGTAAAAACTCCAGGAAAAAACGGCCCACCGGGTAGACAACCAGGTAAATCAGGAAAATATCTCCATTTTTCAAACGATCCGTGAAGCGGCGGGCAACCCACAACAACAATGCCGCATTCGCCAGATTCCACAACGATTCATACAGGAAAAGCGGGTGATAATAAGCCTGGTTTGCATACTCCGGCAGGCGGTGAGCAGGGTCAATAAAAATTGCCCAGGGCAAATTCGTCGGAGCGCCATACAGCTCCTGATTGATAAAATTACCCCAACGCCCAATCGCCTGCGCCACTGCCAGGCCCGGAGCGATACTATCCGCAATCACGCCAAAGGAAATCTTTTTCTGCCGGGTATAGACCAACAAAGCGAGCAGGCCGCCCATCACGGCTCCCGGAATACCCAACCCGCCATTCCGAATATTGATCGCGTCCAATGGATGGGTCAAATAGTATTGGGTAGTCCACCCCACCTCCACCATTGAGGCCGGCGGTGTCAGGATATGCCAGATCCGGGCACCAACTATTCCAGCTACCAATAGCCATGGCATCATATCCCAGATGTATTCCGGATCCAGGTCGCGTTTTTTTGCTTGCTGTGAAGCCATCCACGCGGCGAGAAGTGCACCGGACATAATAATCACGCCATAATAATGTACAAACAGGGTACCAATATAAAACCCTTCTCTCATTTTTAATCAATTATTCCTTTCAAAGAAATTTACGGGGTGTAGCTGGAAACCAGAGCTTATTGCTGCTCTTTTTGCATCAGTTCATGCGCTTGCTTCCGGACATACAAAACTCGCTGCACCGCAGTCACATTTGCGAACAAAGCCACAATGCCCACGCCGATCATTGGAATATTAAAGATCAAAGCCGGAATCAGCACAAAATATCTTTCTACCCGCGTCAGGATACCAATTTTACAATCAAACCCAAGCCCTTCAGCCTTGGCTCGTGCATAAGAAACCAGAATCGAACCTGCCGCCGCGAGGTAGACTAACCCGCACCCCCACCAGTTTTGCTGCTGCAAAAAGTAAAACAACAGGCCGCCAAAAAGTACCAGTTCTGAATAGCGGTCGGTGACCGAATCTACAAATGCTCCAAAAGAAGAAGGCTCCCCGCGGAGCCGCGCCATCGTTCCATCCAGCGCATCCACAGGAGCCATCAATAAAATCAATAACCCACTCCAGGTGATATGTCCACGCGCAATCAGATACGCTGCCGCAGCATGGCCCACCAACCCGGAAATTGTTACTGTGTTTGGTTTCAGCCCAATACGATTGAGAAACCTGGCTATCGGCTCAAACACACCTTTAAAGACCTCACGCATGAGATCGGTGAAGCTTTTCTTTTTTTTCTTCTCAAACGCTTGTTCCACAGTACACCACTTATTGACAGATTTATCTTATGCTATCTTACCCCCGCGGAACTGTCAAGAAGTTATAGATCATTTGCATCCCCTTCATCCGGATGGGAATCGGTGCGGTAATCCTCCTCTTCCTCCCCATCCGCACTTCCTTCGTCCTCCCAGTCGTCTTCTTCCAGCTCTCCTTCCGGAGGAACCAGAACCTCGCGCTCACGCCCGCCGCCCAGGGATGGGCCAACCACCCCCAATTCTTCCAATTCATCAATCAGACGGGCCGCCCGTGGATAACCTACACGCAAACGGCGTTGCAGCATGGAAGCACTGGCCCGCTGTGTCCTGCGAACCAGTCCAACCGCCTGTTCCAGCAGTTCATCGGACTCATCCACTTCCTGACGGAGCAGATCTTCCCAGGGGGCTGCTTCATCCTCCAGCGGATTGTTCTCCTGCCAGAATCCGACCAGACGTTCAATCTCCTGATCCGTCACCATGGCTCCCTGCGCACGCATTGGCACGGCCGCTTCCGGTGCAAGGAAAAGCATATCCCCATTTCCCAACAGGGACTCCGCTCCATTTGCGTCCAAAATCACCCTGGAATCAACCGAGGAAGCTACATTAAATGCAATCCGGGCCGGAAAATTAGCTTTGATCAGACCGGTTACCACATCCGTGCTGGGTCGTTGGGTGGCTACAACCAGATGGATACCGGTCGCGCGGGCAAGCTGCGCCAACCGCACAATGCTGTGTTCCGTCTGGTCCGGAGCGGACATCATCAAATCCGCCAGTTCATCAATCAAAACCACAATTCTGGGCAGGGTTTCTTTATTGCGCCGGACCATTTTATGGTTGTAGCCGGAAAGGTTGCGCGTGCGGGCAGCCTCAAAGAGTTTATACCGGCGGTCCATCTCTGCCAGAGCCCATTGGAGGACGCCCAGCATACGCAGAGGTTCGGTTTCCACTTTATTAAAAATATGCGGAAGCCCATTGAACCGCACCAATTCAACCATTTTCGGGTCAAGCATCGCCAGGCGCAGGTCTTTTGGAGAATTATTCATCGCCAGACAAACCGTAATCGCTGCAATGCACACCGATTTACCGGAGCCAGTTGTACCGGAGATCAACAAATGGGGCATTTTCTCCAGGTCTGCCACTACCGGTTTTCCCGAGACATTCTTTCCCAGGGCCAAACCTAAAGGCGAATTCATTTTTACAAAAGCCGCGGATTCCAGCAGGGAACGCAGCCGCACAATCGAGATTTCTTTGTTCGGCACTTCAATCCCCACATAATCCCGGCCGGGAACCGGCGCTTCAATACGCAGCCTTTCCGCCGACAGAGCCAGGGTAAGGTCTTTCGCGAGATTGGAGATTTGAGAAACGCGAACTTTTTGCTTGATCGTTTCCCCCTCCGACCCATTCTTTTCAACAAAGCCCGGTTTAATCGCAAATTGAGTAACGGTGGGTCCCGCCCGGTAACCGGTATATTCTGCGGGAATGCCAAATTCCGCCAAAGTTTTGATAATCAAGTTAGCCGTGTATTGAATGGCCGCCGTATCATGCGTCAAAGCTCGTTCTTTTACCAGCAAATCCAGAGAAGGGAGTTTTTCGTCACGCACCAGAGAAACCGCGGCAGTCTCAACACCCTCATCCGGGAGTGGTTGAATGCGTTTTTGTCCGGATTTGCCCTGGGCTGCCGCAAATTGGTCCGCCGGAATCAATTCTTCTTTCAACACAACAATTTCTTCCGGTTCGTGGGACCAGCGTTCCATGGTGCTATCCAACCACCCTAAAATCCCGGAGCCTATCAGAAAGAAAAGGATCAAAAGCAGAAACAGGAAGCCTGTGCTTATCGGAGGCGGTAAAATCACCTGCACCACGGCAGCCAGCGCCCACCCAATGACGCCGCCATCCAGCCCCAATTCAGCCCGCTCGATTAAATGTCCTCCCGCAATGGATAACAGTGCAACAGACGTGAACCCCACGCCTTCCAAAGCCAGTATCCGCCCCCAACGGATCCGGGGAGTGTTTTCTGAACGTTTCCAAAGGATTATCCCTCCGGCCACCCCCAACAACACCGCGAAAAGGAAGCCTCCCTCTCCAAGGCCGCGTCTAACAAGCTGAATCCATGGAGAGATAAAAACCCCTTTTGTCAAACCAAGCAATCCCAAAAGCGTCAACAGAGCCAGCACAACCCCGCCCAGGCCGACCACGTCCCAGGTGAAACGCATAAACCCCACCGGATTGTCAGCTTTTGGCTTTGGATCAGGCAGGTTTAACTCCGGTGCTTTTTCAGGATCTTTTGGATTTGAGTCAGCAGAACCGGTTGAACGACTCATTCAGTGCTCACCAACCCCAGCCCCAAACGGCGGCGCTCCGCATCGATATGCAAAATGCGCACCTGAACAGAGTCATCCGGTTGAAAGAGTTTTTCAAGGTCTTTATTCCCTGGAGCAAGATTCATGGAGGAAATATGAATCAATCCTTCAACACCTTCACTCAACCTGGCAAACACCCCAAAACGCATAATCGCAGTTATCGTTGCAGGCAGTACGTCACCGGGTCTGTATTTTTCCACAATATTCTCCCAGGGGTTTTCACAAAGGCGCTTCAGACTCAAGGCCACACGGACATTCTCTTCCGATACTTGTAAAACCAGTGTGCGCACTTTCTGATTCACTTGAAGGATGTCCGAGGGATGACGAACCCGTCCCCAGGAAAGCTCGGAAACATGAATCAACCCCTCAACGCCGCCCAGATCAACAAACACGCCAAAGTCGGTTACATTGGTTACCACACCCTCAACCACATGGCCTTCTACCAATGACTTGAAGAGTTCTTTGCGCTGTCCTTCACCGGCCAGAGCAGCCCGTTCAGAGAGCACCACTCGTTCCAGTTCGGCCTCGCACTCAATCACTTTTAAAGAAAGTTGACGACCAACATAATTGGCCAATTTTCTTTGCCGTTCCTGCTCATCATCAATGCCCGCAATTTCAACAAGGTGAGAAACCGGAACAAAACCCTGAACCCCTTCACCATGAACCAGGAGTCCTCCCCTGTTATAAGCATAAACTTCCAGATCAATGATTTCATCCCGCTCATACAGATTCTGGACTTTATGCCAATCGACAGCATATACTTCAGCAGTTTGCTCAGTCTGAGATGGGGTCTCCAACGTGGTAATAGATTGAACACAGGATTCCTCATCCGCCAATACAGATTCCCACCAACCTTCGTCTAACTCTGCCGGTTCTTTTTCAAGAAAAGGTTCGTACGACTCTGACAACATCTAAAACACCTCCCCTTACTTCGGCCATTGCATTACGGGTAAATTACAATACTATTCTATTATCCACATTAATATTCAATTAATCAACTGTTTTTTGTTTATTCATAGGCTGATTTTGAATTTGGAATTCCATATCCATGATCGAATTGGCCACAGCCTCAATCGCCACACGCTGTTTTCGATACAGATCCGCTTCCGAAACCGCCAGACGGATCGCAACATCACGGACTTTACGGCCTTCCATGAATTTCATCTCCAGAATATTGAACAGAACCCATTCCCCGGTGAATCGCCGCTCTCCCTCCGGGCGGACCTGATCAATTGCCTTCCGTAAAACGGCCCGCAGCGCATTGGCCTGATTACCGTCATGATTATTCATCTCATGTTGAACAACCTGGAATTCCATCAGAGGATTATCCGTCAATTTTGGTCCTCCCCAATAATGTGTCAGGGCATCCTTAACCCAACGGGACATCTTCTCGGCAATGGCATCTTCTTCATCATGATTTGGATTCAGGTCGCTGCCTGTGTAACCGCCCGCGGCACGGATTCGCTGTATGCGGTCCATTTCGGGGCTGAGTGTTTGCAGAGATTGGAACACTTGCTGCTGGACTTTACGCTCAATCAAAGCTAATTTAGCCCGGTTGGAGAAAAACTTAAGCGCGCGGACCTGTTCTTCTTCCAGCGCACGATCTCCAATCCCCGTGATTCCCAGAAGCCCCAGAAGTACCTCCTGGTCTTCTTCCCCATTCTCGCTCATCAGCGGCACCAGAATATCCTCACCCCATTTAAACCAATCCGGGATCGCATCATTGTCGGCCACCAGCCGCTGCAATTGGTCCGATACGCCTGCCTCTTCAAACCTGGCATGTCCGACTTTGATGATAAGGTCAACACTTTCCTCATTCATCCCGGCAATATACGCCCCGGCTACTTGCAGCTGGTCACAAATGGCACCCAACACCATTTCCATGAACTGGCGCAAATCGTTTTGAGTGAGAAGGCGATCCTCAAGCTTGCGCAGTGTACTTACATCAGCCTGGTCCATTCCATAGAACAATACTTTTTCACCCAATGGACTGAAAACCGTAATCAAATATTCACTGAGAACAATGGTTGCAACCATCAAAATCGACACCAGCGGTGTATAAGTGCTGCCAACCATGTTTAAAATCCGGCTGGTAACCGTAGCAATCGCAAGAGTGAGGCTGCCGGTAAATGGACCGCGCATCAACCACTTGAAAAGGCGCCGCCGGACAACCCGGTCGGGCCAGGAAACTCCGAAGAAAGCCACCGCATAAGCCATCAGGATCAGTAATCCGACCACCAGGAAGTTGCTCAAAATCGCCATCAGCCAGAATGAAACAGGATGATTGGCAACCAATTGAGAACCAAACAGCAAATATGGAAAAGAACCCAATGCCGGAGCCAGAGACCCCATGATCAGATAGGCCATTCGACGGCTGCTGGTGGGGGTAGTGGTGCGCCGGTAAGCCCGAACCAGGTTAAAGCCCGTCAGCCCCATGATCGTCAGATAAAACAGGGTAAAAATCCCGGTTATCGCTGTAGGTTCAAGATGAGGTGCAGGGGGTTGATCCATCCGGATTGGCCCTACAAACAGCCCGGTCGGCAGGCTTATCAGAAAAATAATTGAAGCGGCATAAACAACACGGACCGCCCATCGTCTGCGCCACCGGCTGGGTTTGCCGGTTGTCGCCAGCAAGATATCGGAAAAATGAAGATAAATTGCGGGGAGCAGGATGACCCCCACCCACTGCAGCCGCAGCCAGAATTCAATTTGAGGGACCGTCATTGCCACGCTGCCAATGGCCTCCGCAGTAAAGACAATCACCACACACACCATCACCACAGCGAAAGCCATGGCGACCCGGTTCTTCAAATTAAAGGTTAATGCATACAACAACAGGGAAAAGGCCGTGATCGCCACACCTGCTGTCAGAATTTGATTGACGGTTTCTAAAAAAAGAATCATTCTTTAGCCAGTATATCAATTTTCTGTGTTCTATATCTCCGGAATCACGGATTTTTCAATTACCGCAAAAAGCGAGCAAAGAACAGGGCAATATCCCGATTCGCGTAAAAATGGTCATTGTATCCACAGAACTCATATCCCAGCTTCAATGCCAGCCGTATCGCAGGATAATTTTTAGACTGCATGCTGATCACCATCCTTCGCAGATTGCGTTGGGCGGACCACTGCTGAGCAGCCAGCAGTAAAGCAACCGCAATACCCTGCCGGCGGACATTCTCCCGCACAACAAGATCCGTTACCCAGGCAGTGCTGGGTGAAAAATGATCTTCCAAACGGATGTATCCCACCGGACTGCCTTGCAGCGTAGCGGTTAACATTTCCAAACGCTGTGACCACTGCTGGTGAATCAGTGCTGGCGAGCGGGGATATTCGACCCGCACTTTTCTCGGAAGGCGGATCTCCCGAAAACTTACCCCAATTTGTCCGTCTTCCACACTCCGTTCCATCTGCCACACATAGGCCGTCTGGTAAGAATGCTCCAGGCTGGACAGCTCGATTAAATCAGATGAAACTGTTGGTCTTATACCAATTTCCGGCATAATAAAAACTCCAAATTATGGTGAAATAACCCTTACCGGTATAACACAGATTGGCAAGAGCTGATTCTGGTTATCGGTCACAACCAATCGGAGCAAATAATCTCCCAGAGCCAATTGTTCCGTGTTCCAGACACCTGTGAACTGTTTTACCGTTTCTTCTTCAGGAATTTGAAGCGAATCCGCGTTTCCTGCCGCAATGGTAACCCAGGCATCACTTCCCGGTTGGCTGAACTCATACTTAAAAAAGCCCAGGTTTGCCACATTGATCACGCCAACCAAATCGACTTTTCCGCTGATTTCCCCGCCCGATTCGGGAGAAAGCCATTCAATTTCACCCGGAATACAGCCTTCTGTGGCGGGGGCAGTAAGGGTAGGCTGTGTCTCCGCTTCTTCCGTTACAAGTAATGCTTCACTCGTTTCGACCATTGGGCTTGGCGTGGCCAGTAAATCCAGCGTTGGCGTGGCAAGGGAACTGCCGGCAGGCACCTCTAAGGAAATGAAATTCACCAGTACGTATTCTGCCGCGGCCAGCATCGCCAGCAAAATTACCACCGTTAAAGAAATACTCAAACTGCGCTGTGCCTTTTCTCGTTCCAGGCCAAAAACTGCCGAACGCAACTCTTCCCATGCCAGATAAAGTTTGCGCAGAGAAACGCCACCCACCAAACCCAGCAGCAGATAGATCCAAACTTGAGTATCTTCCAAATATTGCAGGATATCTTTCATAACTCACAGCAAAAAACACACCATCCACTATCGAAACAGTGTAACGGGCGTAATAGATTCTCTTCTTATGCCTTCAACGCTTAGAGCCGGCGAAGTACACCCATAAGAATCGCCTTCAGTTTGGGTACAATCACTTTTCCTGCTTCGAGAACTTCTTCATGTGTCGTGGCAGTGCTGCCATCCAGATTGGCTTTATTGCTGATCCCGGAAATTCCTAAAACGCGGGTACCGCCATGTCTGGCAACAATGGTCTCCGGAACGGTGGACATTCCCACTGCGTCCGCGCCAATCGTTCGCAGAAAACGCAGGTCGGCCGGTGACTCATAAGATGGCCCTGCCAGGCAGATATATACACCTTCGCGTACCGGAACATTCGCCTCAAGAGCAGCTTCACGCGCCAATTTTTGCAATCCACGATCATAGGGCTGGCTCATATCCGGGAACCGTACCCCGAACTCTTCCAGGTTTGGGCCGCGAAGCGGATTCATGCCGGCCATTGCCAAAAGGCTGATATGGTCGGTCAGTATCATCACATCGCCCGGCACGAAGTCCGGATCAATTGCTCCAGCCGCATTGGTGACAAACAACATCTCCACGCCCAGCCGCTGCATCACCCGCACCGGCATGGTAATCTGCGACATACTGTATCCTTCATAGTAATGCGAACGACCCTGCATCACCAACACTGTCTGTCCGGCTAATTTACCAATCACCAACCGCCCCTCATGCCCGGCCACCGTCGATTTAGGCCAATTTGGAATCTCCGAAGCGGGGATTACATCCGCTTCCTCCACTAAATTTGCCAGTTCACCCAGGCCTGATCCCAAAATCATGCCAATCCGAGGCGAATGAGCGGTGCGCTCACGAACGACTGCCGCGGCCTCATCAATTTGCTCCAGCGTAATGAAATCTTGCATACTATTTCTCCATCAGGGTTTGTTTTCAAACCAGCCAGGACACATTTTATATCCCGTCAAACATCAAAAAAGATAAAAAGCCACCCGATCCCAACAGACCAACGGATCACTTTATTCTCAATATCCAGCATCAACCAGAATACTATTCACAAAAAACTTTGACAGAAAACTCCCCACCGAGCGTTTTAATCAGTCTGGATGGGAAGTTCATATTTTTATTATATCAGATATACATTTTTAACAATTTCATCCATCTTTCTAATTCCATTTGGTTCGGATAAAAGTTCTTATGGCATGATGCTTTAAAAACTTAGCTCCACCGCAAATTTTTAAAGAGTTTGGTAAAATAAATAAACTTTTTATTTGTTTTCCCGGCAAGAAATAAAAAATCTATAATCATTTTTTAAAGGGGTTATTTTCCGTACTCAGATGAAATTCCTTTCCCGGCTTTTCCTTACGAAGGATGAGAAACGACGATTGACCACTCCAATTCTGTTGGTGGTGATCGCTGTGTTAGTATCTATTCTGATTCACAGTCTGAACCCTTTTGTTCCACCGATTGAAAAAAAAATCAGTCTCGGAATCAGCATCGGTGGAATTTTATATTCACTGCTTCACTATTTTGTTCTGATCCCTTTTTCCAATGAGCACCGCAGCTTTCATTGGCTCCTGGCACTTATTAATGGTATTCTGATCAGTATTGCGCTTGGGTTGGAACCTTTCACGTCGCTGAGATCTTTATCATTAATTTTTACAATCGCATCCATCACAACCACTTCAATCGTTTCGAGCAGGAGATATTCCTATTTCTTACTCGGGATTGTTTCCGCATCACGAATTGTTTTTGAAAACCCGGTCTGGTCTGTCTGGGATCCTGGTTTTTGGCTGGAAGCAACGAGCTATCCAATTATCGGTATTCTGATTACCGAATCGATTTTAATTCTAAAAAACACCATTTATTCTCAAATCCGCCGGATGGAGATCCTCAACAATGTTGCACAAAGTCTGGCTTCTTCTCTTGAAATCCATCAGGTCATTGCCCTTTTAAGCAGCGCAATCCAGAATTCACTGGATGCAGACACATATTATGTTGGGCTGTTAGAAGGGGATAACAAAATCCGATTGGATTTATTTTATGATGACGGTGAATTCTTTCCTCCACGGGGTGTGCCGTTAGAGAACACCATGGCAGGCTGGGTCATTGAAAACCGTTCCCCACTGTTTTTAAACAATGTCTTACACGACACCAAACAATTGGGAATCCCTTTCACCATCATCGGCAAACAAAAAATCAGCAAAAGCTGGATGGGGACCCTGCTGGAAGCCAATGGGGAAGTTCTGGGCATTGTTGCAGTTGCCTCTTATGAAACATCCGCCTTTAACTATGCCGATTTCGAATTAATCCAGAATGTTGCCCAACAGGCCAGCATGGCCATTGACAACGCTTATCATCACGCCGAAGTCGAAAAACAATCCACTCTCGACAGTCTGACCGGCGCACTCAACCACGGTCATTTCCTCAAATCATTGGCAAGTGAAGCCGATTCTGCCCGGATGTCCGGCACAAACCTCAGTTTAATCATGCTGGATATCGATCATTTTAAATTGTACAACGATAATTACGGGCATCTGATTGGCGACCAGGTCCTGTTTTTGCTGACCGAGATCATCCAAAAGCACATAAAAAGTACCGATCTGGTAGGCCGTTGGGGCGGGGAAGAGTTTGTCATCGCTTTACCCAATACCAATGGCGTGCAGGCTTTTGGAGTGGCCCAACGCATTCAGGTTTCGATGAACGCGCTTACCCTGACGGACCGGGAAGATAATCCCATCCCGGCCCCATCCGTCAGTCAGGGAATCGCAGTACTCCCAAAAGAAACCACCAGCATTTATACCCTGATTGACTTGGCAGATCAGCGGCTGTACATCGCCAAAGAGCGCGGACGCAACCAAATTGATCCATTGTTAAGTCACTGGGATAAAAAAATTCTGATAACAGAGTAAAAGACTAAAAAAACTTCTCCGAAATCGGAGAAGTTTTTTTAGTTCAGATAACTTTGGAAAAAGCTTCCACGGTGCGCTCAACCGCGGCATCGTCTATCCAGTAATGCGTGACCAGTCGGAAGCGGCGCGGCCCCACGGCTCCAACCAGGATTCCCCTATCTTTAAGACGCGCTTCGACTTTCGTAGAATCCGTCGGGACTCCCTCCGCCAACCGGACAAAGACCATATTCGTCGAGAGAGCCTTTTGCTCCACTTCCACGCCTGAAATAGCCGCCAGCCCATCCGACAAACGGGTCGCACGCAGATGGTCTTCCGCCAACCGGCCCGTCATTTGCTCCAGCGCCACAATTCCGGCCGCTGCAAGCACACCCACCTGCCGCATTCCACCACCCAGCTGCTTCCGGATCCGCACCACGCGGGCAATAAATTCTTTCGAACCGCACAGCACCGAGCCTACCGGAGCACACAACCCCTTGCTCAAACAAAAAGTTACCGTATCAACCGGGGCAGCCAGTTCTGCTGCCGGAACTCCCAGCACGGCCGCTGCGTTGAAAATGCGAGCGCCATCCAGGTGTAGTTTCAACCCGGCTTCCCGCGCAAGTTCACCCACTTTACGGGTATATTCCGGCGTAATTGCCACACCCCCGCAGCGGTTGTGCGTATTTTCCAGGATAACCAGACGCGTGGTCGGGTAATGCGGGTTATCCGCATCGCGGATGGCTCCCCGGATATCCTCCAGTTCCAACGTGCCGTCAGGACGGTTTGGCAGCGTATGGGGATGCACTCCACCCAGAGCAGCAATTCCGCCCCCCTCAAACAGGAAAGTATGCCCCAGATTCCCCATAATGACCTCATCCCCCCGCCCACAGTGCGTCAGCACTGCCGCCAGGTTACCCATCGTCCCGGAGGGTACAAACAGGCCCGCTTCTTTCCCCATTTGTTCCGCAGCCATTTTCTGCAGCCGGTTAACCGTTGGGTCTTCTCCATAGACATCATCCCCAACATCGGCTTTTGCCATAGCTTCCCGCATCGCCGGGGTTGGTGCCGTCACTGTATCGGATCGCAAATCGATAAATTCCATCATCTTCCTCTCTGGTTTCAATTAAAATACCCTCTCAATTCGTTGAGAGGGATAAATTTTTCAAAGTGCGCAACATGAAACATCATGGGGGATTCCCATAAAAGAACTACTCCAGACCATCCAGTACACTGGCCAGGTCCGCAGGAAGCGGTGCATCGAAACTGGAAAGTTCCTCATCACCCGGCAGGCAAATCTCCAGATGACCTGCGTGCAAGAATTGGCGTTTAACCGGCAAGCTCGGATGGCGGTGTCCATACAGCGTATCACCGACAATCGGGGTTTTCAAGAAAGCCATGTGAACGCGAATCTGGTGCGTCCGGCCCGTCAGCAGGTGTACTTTTAACAAGGTGTGGTGCAAATACTGCTTTTCCGTGAAATATTCGGAATTAGCCTCACGGCCTTTGGCCAGCGGAACGACCGCCATTTTCTGGCGGTGAGAAGGGTCCCGCCCAATGGGTGCTTCTACCCTTCCCTTCGGTGTCGGTGGACGGCCATCTACCAGCGCGTCGTAAATCTTAACGACCTTGCGGTCTTTAAACTGACGCTGCAGCCATTGGTGCGCACGGTCGTTTTTTGCCAGCAGAATCAAACCGGAAGTATTCTTATCCAGGCGATGGACCACTCCCGGGCGGTGAACGCCGCCCACCCCTTCCATCTGCGGTGCGTGAGCCAGGGCAGCATGAACCAGTGTTCCACTGGCGTGTCCGGCAGAAGGGTGAACCACCATCCCGGCCGGTTTATTCACCAGCATCAGATCTTCGTTTTCAAATATGATGTCCAGAGGAATTTCTTCAGCAATCAGGGTGGTTTCTTCCGGTAACGGCAGGCGCAGACTGATTTCTTCGCCGCCATCCAGCCGGTAACCAGCCTTGGTCACCTCCTGACCATTCACCTGAGCAAAACCATCTTTGATCAGTGCCTGAATGCGCGCACGCGAAAGGTCCGGCAAAGCATCCACCAGGAATTTATCCAGACGCTGTTTACCATTCCCTGAAACAATGAACGAAAACTTTTGCCCGGTCAAGAAAGCCCCCCATTACCGGTGGTATCCATACCCGAACCGGCAGGATTTTGTACCGAGGTTTCCTCATCCAGACGTTTCTTTTCAGCACGCTCCTGAAACCAGATGCCCAGCAATAAAACGCCGACCCCTACCGTTATGCTCGAATCGGCAATATTGAACACCGGGAAATTTCCTACAGAAATAAAGTCGGTCACATGCCCAATTGTAAGGCGGTCAATTAAATTCCCCAACGCACCGCCCAACTGCAATCCCATTGCCAGGCGCAAAGACCAATCCTGAGAAGGTACATTGGGAAAATAAAAGATAATGGCTCCCGCAACCAGAAAGGCCAGAATCGTAAATACCATACCCCGCCCCTGGAACATTCCAAAAGCAACGCCGGTATTGTACCAATGCACAAACCTGGCATACGGTGCAAGCCATTCCCAGGGCATCCATGTATCCCCTAACTGGATATTGGACCGCACCCAATATTTTGTGAGCTGATCCAGACCCACCACCAACCCCGCAACCAAAGCCAGATAAGTGTAATCTTTAATATAACGTTTCAAAAACGCCTCCATAAATCATCAGACTGTTCCTCATTTTACCCGATTTTCAGGGATTCCTTCTCAAGGGTATCCAATCTGTTCATGATTTTCCGGAATTCGCCCTAAAAACAACCAAAAGCTCTTCCTCAACCTTTTCCAGTGTGGATAAGACCCCATCCGGCATCATCCCTTCCGGGAAGTAAACCAGATGCGTGCCACAGCCATTGTGACAATCGCTGGCGCCGAACCCCGGAGCAGGTTTCAAAGCAGTCATGGCCTGCACCAACGCCTGACTCCAGACACATTCCAGCGGTGCTTCTGACACCGCATAAAAAATTCCGTAGACAGCAGCCACACGCCGCAAATAATCAATATGCCAGTGTGGAGAGTTCGCAGTTCGCAAATGATGCCGAAGCCTGCTCTTCAGCCCTCCGCTACCGTGCGCGCTGCCCAGGTATAAATAGTCTCCTGCAGGAAAGTCCACCACACCCAGCCGCCCCACGTGTATGCGGGCCGGGCTTTTCAGTGCCAGCCATAAAGCATACGAACCCGGTTCCACCGGGAGGGTTTCGATCACGAGCTGACCTGTGCCAGAAAATCTATCTGGTGGGAGATATAGCTCAACGCCGCCCCTTCGATCTGCTCATGCCGCATCATCGCCCATTCCGTCAGACGCGATTTCTCTAACTCAGGATGGTCTTTCAAGGCTTCTTCCACCGCGTGTACCATAAAATGCAGAAAATACGCTTCATCCCCCGCATAATGTCCCTGCCGGGGAAACACAACCCCACCCGAAGTCCCCGCATCCAGAATTTTCAATCCGGCCTTTTCCAAGCAGGTAAACAAATGCCGTCCGGCGGGACCGCTTCCGGATAAATTTTTCCCTGCCCGGCGCTCATGGGTCACAAAATGGAACTGCGAAACAATCCGGCCGTCCAGAATCGGGTCCAGAACCGGTTCAAAGGCAACCGGTCCATCCAGATTGACCGTGAAATACAACAGCGCGCCGGGATACGCCAGTGAACACAGTTCGGGCAGCAGCCGGGGCACATCGAGATGATCCAGCACACCGTGGCCGATAATCAAGTCCCATTGCTGCTGTCCCGCTTCGCGGTCGATGAATTCAAAAATATCCGCCGTTTCCAATTCTGCATCCACCGCAATCACCGGGGTATAGATAAACAGCCCGCCGGCCCGTGAGACGGTTTCCAGTCCCAGGGCATTCAGCCACTTCGGCAGACGCACCGCCGCGGTACGGATGTTCTCAGAATCACCGTCGATCAGGGTATATGAAGCCCGAGAAAGCACTCCATCCGCCAACATGCGGTAAAGCATTGTGCCGATCCCACCGCCGATCTCCAGGATGCGCACCGGGTCACGCCCGCCCGCGCCAATCAGCGCAGTCTTCAAACTCTCCCACACCCGTTGATTCAGGGCCCGGTCATCTATTCGTTTTTTTGCTTCCAGAAAACGCTGAAAAGAATATTCCAAACCGTCCTCCTGATGGATCATCCGTTTTTACAAATTCCATCCATCCAATTCTAACTGCGTGCAGCAAATGGAACAAGCTTTCTCAGATTCCATTAAAAACGCCCTGGCGGAAACGTTTCCCCGCCAGGGCACATTCTGTTATTCGTTGTGTCGTTTCAATTCTCAGTCTGCTTTTACCAGACCCACCGTCACTTTTTCATCGCCAAAATCGGCACTGGTGGACTGCAATCCTTCCGGAACTTTGGCGTCGACCAGTTCAACGGTCAAGGTCTCACCGGTGATGTAATCGGTAAAGGATTGAATCGCTTCTTCCAACCCCTTACTGGCCTGATAATACAAACGGATCCGGTCGGAAATATCCAGGTCTGCCTGTTTGCGCAGGTCCTGAACCCGGCGGACAAACTCGCGCGCCAGGCCCTCCTGGACCAGTTCGGGAGTCAAATCCGTTACAAGCGCGGCCAGATAAGCGCCGTCGCTGGCAACCACCAGGCCCTCTTTAGCGGAAGCGCGTACTTCCACTTCCTCCGGCAGGATTTCATACTTCTCACCGTTCACTTCAATCGAGACACTTTCACCCGCCAGCAGGTTCCGTGCAGCATCATCCGGTTCCATGGAGACCAACACCTTACGGATCTCCGGGAAAAGCCGTCCATATTTCTGCCCGAGCTGTTTGGGGAGCGGATTCAGCGCATACGAAACGGCCTGTCCCGCCGTTTCCAACGGGCGGACGTGTTTCACATTCAATTCATCTTCCAGTAAATCCGCGTAAGCTTTAACCACTTCCCGCTCATCGGCATTGCCGACCGAGAACTGAGCCTCTGCCAGGGGCTGGCGCACTTTCATGTTGGCTTTATTCCGGGCGGCATGTCCCAGAGAAGCCAGTTTCACCACCAGGCCCATGCTCTGGTTTAACTGCTCATCGATCAGGCTCTCATCATACTCCGGCCATTTCGCCAGATGAACAGAGATCGGGGCACCTTCTTCCACACCCCGCACCAGATTCTGGTACATTTCATCGGCGATAAAGGGCATCGTTGGAGCAAGCAATTTGCTCAAGGTCACCAGAGCTTCATACAGGGTTGCATAAGCGGCTTTCTTGTCGCCATCCGACTCGCTCTTCCAGAAACGGCGGCGGGAACGGCGCAGATACCAGTTAGAAAGCTCACCCACAAAGGCCTCAATCGGCCGGGTGGCGCCCAGTACATCATAATTCTCCAGGGCAACGCTTACATCCCGCACCAGGGTATGCAGCGCCGAGCGCAGCCATTGATCCAGAGGGCTGTACTCGACCGGTTCACTCAAATCCGGTGTCCACCCATCCAGGTTGGCATACGTGACAAAGAAGGAATAAGTATTCCATAGTGTCAGCGTGAAATTGCGGATCACTTCCGCAACCAGATCGGCCGAGAAACGGCGCTCCTGTCCGGGAGGGCTTGCGGTGTAGAGATACCAGCGCATGGCGTCCGCGCCGTGCTGGTCAATGACGTCCCAGGGGCTGACCACATTGCCGCGCGATTTAGACATTTTCTGGCCCTCGCCATCCAGGATCAGGCCCAGACAAATCACATTCTTGAAACACACCTCATCAAACAGCAAAGTGCTGATGGCATGCAGCGAGTAAAACCAACCGCGGGTCTGGTCAACTGCCTCACAGATGAAGTCGGCAGGGAATTGTTTTTTAAATTCTTCCTGGTTTTCAAAGGGGTAATGCCACTGAGCTACCGGCATGGAGCCCGAGTCAAACCAGACATCGATCAGTTCAGGGACGCGGTGCATGGTGCCGCCGCAGTCCTCACAGGCCCAGGTGATTTTATCCACATGGGGCCGGTGGACGTCCAGATCAGACAGGTCACGCCCTGCTTTCTGTGAGAGTTCCTCACGGGAACCAATACAAACCTGGGTGTGGCAGCTCTCGCATTCCCACACCGGAAGCGGCGTGCCCCAGTAACGTTCCCGGCCGAGCGCCCAGTCAATATTATTTTCCAGCCAGTTCCCAAACCGGCCTTCCCGGATGTGACCCGGATACCAGTTAATCTCTTTGTTCAGGGCTACCAGACGGTCTTTCTTCTCGCTGGTGCGGATATACCAGGTTGGCCGGGCATAATACAGCAGCGGGGTGGAACAGCGCCAGCAGAAGGGATAAGTATGTGTCACCGACCCGACGCGGAACATCAACCCGCGCGACTCCAGATCCTGAACGATCAACGGGTCGGCATCCTTCACAAATATGCCGGACCAGGTGCGTACTTCCGGAATAAAGGTCCCTTCCGGAGAAACCGTCATAATGATCGGCAGGTCTTCTTCCAGAGCCACAGCCATATCTTCGGCACCAAATGCCGGGGCAATATGCACCAGACCGGAACCGTCTTCAATCGAAACATAGTCACCCAACACCACGCGGTGCGCAGGTTTTTCAGGAGGAATAAAAGTGAACAGGGGTTGGTAGCGGACACCTTTCAGGTCTTTCCCTTTATATTTCGCCACCACTTTAACCGGCTCATCGCCAAATACCGACTTCACCAGTGCTTCCGCCAGGATCAGGCGTTCCGTGCCCCCCTCTTCCAGTTCGCGCTCCACCTTGACATAATCCACATCCGGGCCGGCAGCCACGGCCACGTTGGCAGGCAGCGTCCAGGGAGTTGTGGTCCAGATCAGCAGAGAAGTACCCGGTTCATCTACCAGGGGCATACGGACGAAGATGGACGGATCAACGGCATCTTTGTAACCCAGCGCCACTTCATGATCGGAGAGCGGCGTACCGCAGCGTGGGCAGTAAGGCACCACTTTAAAACCCTGATAAAGCAAATCCTTTTCCCAAAAACTTTTAAGGATCCACCAGATCGATTCCACATATTCATTTTTGTAGGTGATATAGGCAGTTTCCAGATCCACCCAATAAGCAATCCGGTCGGTCAGTTTTTCCCAATCCTGAATATAGGAAAAAGCGGACTCCCGGCAAAGCTCGTTAAATTCGGCAATACCGTAATCCTCAATCTGCTGCTTATTGGTGAACCCCAATTTCTTTTCAACTTCAATCTCCACAGGCAAACCGTGCGTATCCCAACCGCCCCGGCGGCTGACATGAAAGCCGTTCATCGTCTTATAGCGTGGGAAAATATCTTTGAAGGCGCGGGCCAACACATGATGTACCCCAGGGCGCCCGTTGGCGGTCGGCGGGCCTTCATAAAAGACATACTCCGGGCCACCTTCCCGCTCGGTCATCGATTTGTGGAAGATGTCATGGTGCTTCCAGAACCTGAGAATGCCCTCTTCCATCAAATTGACATTTAGCTTCGGAGAAACCGGTTTAAACATCCTACCTCCTCAATAATAATCATTCCAGAAAATCTGTTATTTTAAAATATAATCGCTCATCCCATTCCAGGGACGAGCGCAAACCCGCGGTACCACCCTGATTCTCACCGGCTGGTGAACTCTCAGCAGGCACATCCGGCTTTAACAAGCGGATAGGCCGCGCTCCAATAACGTTGAGCAAAGACGTCGCACTTACTTGCGAAAATTTCGCGTTCAGGTTGCAGCTCCGGAAGGATTTTCAGCTCGTTCCGCTGCCCCGGCTCTCACCTTACCCGGGTTCGCTGACAGCTTTCAACCAGCATACTCGTTTCCATCATCGCTTTTCAAATCGTACAGGGATTATGCCACAAAAACCTGAAAAAATCAATTGATTTTTGTCCCGGCAGGTGGTTCAGAGCAACCAGCAGGATGCAATCAACCCGGCTCGCAATGGCCTGAAAGGGACATTCGGGAGCCGGGTTGAAACAAATCAAAGCCTCTGAAGTTATTCAATCACATCATAAAATAAGGGCAACGGGTCACACGGCTCGTCACTCCAGGTATGCGCCGCCAGCAGCTGTTCACGAGCCACAGCCAGCTTTTCCGGATCGTTCGCATGAACAACAAACAGGGGCTCCCCTTCCGCCAGCTTTTCACCGACTTTATGGATCACTTCAAAACCCACAGCATGATCCACCGGATCACCCTTCTTCGCACGACCCGCACCAAGCTCCACGGCTGCATTGCCAATCTTCTGAGCATGAATGCCTTTCAGGTAGCCGCCGCGCGGAGCCGGTACCGTTTCGATATATTTTGCAGTGGGGAGCTTTTCAGGCTGATCCACATAGGTCACATCCCCGCCCTGAGCAATCACCATTTTGCGGAAGTATTCGTACGCCGTACCCTTCGCAACTGCCGCCTCCACCATCTTCCGTCCCTCTTCCATAGAGGCCGCTTTCTTGCCCAGAACCAGCATATGGCTGGAAACCACCAGACAATGTTCGCGGAAATCTGCCGGGCCTCCGCCGTGCAAGGTCTCAATGGCCTCGCGCAGTTCCACCGCGTTGCCCACCGCGAACCCCAACGGCTGGTTCATATCGGAAATCAAAGCAATCACTTTGCGACCGCTCAATTCACCAATCGAAACCATCAATCCTGCCAGATATCTGGCGTCTTTTAGATTCCGCATAAAAGCCCCTACGCCGGTCTTTACATCCAGCACAATGGCCTGCGCACCCGCCGCAATCTTTTTGCTCATCACCGAGGAAGCAATTAACGGAATGGAGGGCACCGTCCCGGTTACATCCCGCAGGGCGTACAGTTTACCATCTGCGGGAGCCAGGTCGCCGGATTGCCCGCTCAACACCAGACCCAACTCTTTGAGCTGCTTCAAAAACTCATCCTCAGAAAGGTCAACCCGGTATCCGGGGATCGATTCCATTTTATCCAGCGTGCCGCCGCTGAAGCCCAGCCCACGGCCGGACATTTTTCCGACGGACAGCCCGCAGGCTCGCACCATTGGAGCCACCGCCAGGGTCGTCTTATCTCCCACACCGCCGGTGGAGTGCTTATCCACCACCAGATCTACCGCCGAGGAAAGGTCCAGAATATCACCGGAATGCGCCATTGAAAGCGTCAGATTGGTGGTCTCCTGATCCGTCATTCCATTCAGCAATACGGCCATTGCCCAGGAAGAAACCTGATAATCCGGAATATTCCCTTTGGTGAAGCCCTGCACGAAGAAGTCAATTTCCTCACGGCTCAGCTCTCCGTGATCCCGTTTTTTGATAATAATGTCCACAGCACGCATAATACGCAGCCTTTCCAAAAGTAGGTTGTGAGAAAAAACCGGCTGGTCTCTGAACCAGCCCAGGGAAATCTAACCGGTTCAAGAACCGGAGAAATGTTTTATCTCTTACATTATACTAAAACCTTTTTACTTTTTTCACATGGGGTATCAACACTCACTCCACAACGCGCCGAAATCATGCCGGCCAAACCCAACCCTGTTCATTCCTGAAAGCCACCAAAGTAAACAGACTCTGATTTCTCAGAGTCTGTTCATTAGAATTTTTCAGGGATTCCCCTGCCCGTGGTCAATCTCCCCTACCGCAAGCTCTCGGCAATCTTAAGCATCTCTTCACGTGTGATCCGCCCGCCCCCTGAAGAAGGACTAAAACGGATTGTGAAGGTTATGTCCTCCGTCTTCCAGGTCAACATGAGGGTGCCATCCTCCGCATGCCAGACCGGTTCCGGAGTAGGCTGGCCTGGTTCGGACATGAACGTTTCGATACTTCCCTGCATGAAGAAACCGGGGCTGCCGCCGACCAGAACTTCTTGAAGCGCTTCAGGAGGATACTGCCCGGTGTTCTCAATGTCCGCCTTTGCCCGCGGCACCTGGCTGATCACCAGAACAGATCCATTGACATGCATCTTATCGGGAGCAAAGCTGCCATAGAACAGCATCGTTCCACCAAAAAATGGTTCATAACGGGCATGGCTGAAAGTTAAGCCTTCCGGCAGCAGGTCCGGTTCAAGCACGTTAAACCCGGCTTTGGTTTCAAGTTCGGTAACATCCACAAAAAGGTCTGGCTGTTGGTCAATCGTTTGGGAAAGGTCTTGCGGGTTCGCCGCCGCTCCCTGAGAGACATCCTGAGTCACCTCGCCGGCCAGGTCTACGAGTACCTGAACATCCGGGGAGAAGGCGCCAATTCGAACAATCTGGAACCACCAATCCCCGTTCTTCCAACGCAAGCGCTCCACCGGCGCATCCGGATCCCAGGCAGCTTCAACTTCACCCACCGCGGCCATAAACTGTCCTTTGACATATTCTCCCGGATTTCCGGCGATGGTCACGCTCCGGATCGCGTCCGGTGCAACACTGAACCAGGAACCCTCCTCTTGAGCAGCGAAGTCGTGTGTGGATTGCAGTAAAGTAAGCTGGTCCATACCGTTTCCGTATTGCAGCGCGGTCAGATCGGGGCGATAGTCAACGCTTTGGAAGGACATTCCAAGCGGTGCAGCGGGGAATTGCCAGGGAGTAAATCCGGCGGCCGCTGAGGCCTGGCTCACCAGGCAGTCAAAATTCCCACTTGAAGAACAGCGTACGAGGTCTTGTGCAAGCGCCAGCATTTCATCCTGCTCAAGATATGCCGGGCTGTAGCTTTCATTGAGGAAGAACTCTGCCGAGACCGTAATGTCTTCTGCCTGCCAGCGCAGCGTATACACCCCGGCTTTGCTTTCCCAGGTTGCTTCATCAGCTCCATTGGCAACAAACCAGCTGCCCTGAACAAATTCAGCATTGATCCCTCCGATATCCACAACTTCAATCTTTGCCTCCGGTCCGACCGAGAGCGGCTCCAAATCTCTTCCCTCCGTAATCTGGAAGAATTCACCGGAACCGGCCTGGGGGGAAGCATATCTCAGGCCGACGGCCTGGCGCTCCGGATCATAAAAGATGCGATCCAGGCGATAATCACGCGGAAGGCGAACCGGTTGATACAGATCGAATCCAACAGCCGCTTCCGCTGCCATCAGGTCCAGATCCTGAAGTTCATCAGGGCTGAACTCAGGTTCCGGAACCGGTGTGGCTGTTTTTGTGGGGGCAACAACCTGATCGGCAGGCTGTAAAGCCAGAACGCGAGTCGGCTCGGGTGTTGCCGAGGGAACCGGAGCCAGTATCTGATCTTCAGAGAGCGGCAATGTGCTGCCCTGGGTTCGGGCAAAAAAGTGTATGATCTGGCCGGCCAAAACGCTGCCAACCGGGGTAATAGCAAAGACTGCAGCTAAAATCAGAACAACCGCAACAACCACCGCAAAACGATATTTCCTTTTCATTCTAAAAACTCCTTTCCTTCTGGTTGCAGCCGCCGTCCATGGTGCACTCGCCATGCGCTGATGGTAGAGCGCGCCCGGTTCGGGGCGAATAGAATGGAGGAGTTCCTCAATTTGAGCGATATCAGGTGTTTTCTTCAATTGATCCGACATTTCCTACTCCTTCCCCTGAGGCCAATCACGCTGCAACCGTGCCAGCGCACGACGAATAGTCACTGAGATCGTGTTCTCAGAGGTATGCAGGTACTCACCGATCTCATGGACACGCCAATCCAGCATATAACGCAGCACAAGCATTTCCCGCTGTTCGATGGGTAATTTCTGCAGCAATATCCACAGCGTTTGGCGTCGTTCGTCTGCCAGCAGCCGGTCCTCGGGAGTAGGCCCCCTTTCGGGGATTTCTTCGGGCATTTCAATCTCGGGTTGTATCCTCACTCGGCCGCGCCGGTAAGCGTCAATAACCAACCGGCGAGCAATACACAATAGCCAGCCAACGGCTTTGTCGGGATCGCCTGTGAAGCTGCGGCGGGCTTTCCAGGCGCGGATGAAAGTCTCCGCGGCCAGATCCTCTACATCTTCCACCGGACCACCCTGTAAGCCAAACAAATAACGGTAGACCGGGCGATAGTTCAATTCGTAAAGGGCGCTGAATGCTTCAGGGCTGTCAAGCGGTGTTTCTCGCTTTTTACCCTGAAACAACCCGGAAAGGCTCTGCAGATATCTCGCTTTTTTCAATGAAACGTCCTCCATGCTGGTTGAAACGCGGCCGAGTTTCATAAGAGTAAACGCACAAAAGGGAAAAATCTGACACGGAATAACGATAAAAAATCAGTAAGTTTTTGGGTAAAAATGTACAGAACGGCTTTTCAACCAGAAGTGATGGCTCCCATACTGTACTTCAAGTCTGCATGCCAATCAAAGATTATCGGCACACTTTCCCTCTTCAGGTATCTCACAAAGCTCGATACACTCATTTCCGGCGTGATTACAACAGAATACCTTATATTTCCATTTTTGTGTGTGCCGGCCACTTCCTCATGGATTTCACGCCTTATTTTCTGACAGCTTGAATCCCTACCATTATTCTACGAGAATCGTTTCCTTTTTATAAACCCCGTTTTCCACAGGCATAACTGGCGGTTTTCTGTTTCGGTTTTCGCCCCCGCATTAACAAAACACAGCGGCATTCCTCTATAATCGTATGAACGCAATAGATCATCCATCACCATATGACGGCTTTTTTATATATCTTTGTGGACTTGCTTTTAGTTTTATTTCAAAGAAAAGAACGCCAGTACGGCAATACCAAGCACAATGCGATACCAACCAAATATCTTAAAATCATGCTTTTTGATATAGCTCATCAGGAAACGGATTGCCAACAAGGATACTGCAAAAGCGACCACCATACCTGTTACAAGCATTGCGAACTCTGCGGGAGAAAAGGCAAAACCGAACTTCACCAGTTTGAACGCACTTGCGCCGAACATCGTCGGGATAGCGAGAAAGAACGAGAACTCTGCTGCCGCTGTCCTTGACACACCAACAAGCAATGCGCCTACAATCGTAGCACCCGAACGGGATGTACCCGGTATCATGGCAAGCAACTGAAACAGTCCAAGCAGAACAGCTATTTTATAGCTTATATCCGTTACCGTGTTCATTGTTGGTATTCGTCTTTGATTCCATGTTTCCACCGCAATAAACGCAATACCATAAGCTATCAACATAACGGCAATAGAAACAGGACTGCCAAAGTGCTGTTCCAAAAAACCGTCCAATAAGAAACCAAGTATGCCTGTTGGGATACATGCGACAGCCACTTTCAACCACATGGAAATAACGTCATTCTTTATGATGACGCGTTCCTTAAACCTGAACGGGAATATTCTATTCCAAAACATAACCACAGCAGCGAAAATTGCCCCAAGCTGGATAACCACAATAAACATTTCTTTAAACGCTTCGCTCATGTTCAAAGAAATAAAATCATCCACAAGCAGCATGTGTCCCGTGCTGCTGATGGGGAGCCATTCGGTGATTCCCTCTACAACACCCAGTAAAATTACTTTTAACAACTCAATGAAATCCATTCGCTATTTGACATCTTCCCTTTTGAAATAAATTATGCTCGCAAGAAATTCAAGTATGGATACAGGTGCAGTGAGCCCGATTGCCAACAAAGGAGGGTAACCCGCCTGCATGATTCTGCTATCGACCAGCAAAACCGTGGCTGTCCACAGGAACCAAACGCCTAATGCCTCATTGATCAATGCCCTATTTCCCATAACGATTGTTGCCGCCCCAATAACAGGAACAACCAGGCCCTTTGTCCATATCGCCAGAAACACAAATGGCGATAGGGTAATAGACATCAACCAAGCAGCATTATTTCCAGGTACCCAACAGCAATAGTCATGCCAAAATTGCTTAAAATACGGGAACTGTCAGGATTGCTTTCAGCGTTTTTTCGGTATGTTCCCGGTTGAACAGGCAGCCCCCAATCACCACATGAACCATTATGCCAAACAAAAACATAGTATCAGGGACCAGCTACTATAAAATCCGGCCAGCACGATGACTGCAAATGATGTTTATGTACTGCACGCATCTTCATTATCAAACGGGACAACAAGATAATCAAGAAACCAATCGTCACAATGCCAAAAGCCCCCCGACACTTTTCGTGTCAGAGGGCCTTCGACAAGGTTTTTGAGGGTCTTACTCTAATCGCCTGCCTTTTAACAAGAAGAAAACCTTAATCATAAAGAACATAAACAAAAGGGATGTTACATACGGCTGTCGTGTGAGCGTGAACAGAAGTATCATGACTGCCTGCAAGATGATAGAGCAGGTTTTGCTATTCTCCAACCATTTTTCACTCCCAATATCCTGTATGAACAGTTCGACTACTCCCAACAAGGCCATCAAAATAGGAAACGCAAAATATAGAAAACGGGTTACATCAGAAATATCCCGGTAGGCGGACAAAGTGACCGAACGAATAACCTCGCCATCCGGCTGCCCATAAAACGGCAGAAATATAAACACCAGTGTCATGATATCCAATACACCATAAACAAAGCCAAAAACCTTGTTGATATTAAAGCGGTTTTCAAACGCGGCAAGGGAGATCAACTCTTCGCTCGACAATAAATCGTCAATAGAAACCGAAAAAAGCTTTGAGATACTTTTGAGCGAATCTATATTGGGGTATCCTTTACCACTCTCCCACTTTGAAATAGCAGTTCTGGAAACAAAGAGTTCTTCCGCAAGCTGTTCCTGTGTTAACTCTTTTTGTTTTCTTAGCTGTTGCAGTTTTTTACAAAAATCCATCTAAGCCCTCCATCAATCGCCCATCTTTTTTCTCGCCCAACGGCAGGCTTTTCACCTCCATTGTATACTGAGCAACCGCAAAACAAAACTACCTCTTGGAGCCAACAATCCAAGAGGTAGTTTACTGCATCCATCATTTGATTATTTAAAGAATAAAACGGCTTGCAAAACGATTGGGGATTTATGCCGTCGGATACTAACGTTTAAGCTGAATGGTCACCTTGCGATAAGGTTCTTCACCCGTACTCTGTGTAATGACTTCCGGATGGTCGCGAAGTTCCAGGTGAATAAGGCGGCGCTCATTGGCCGGCATTGGCTCCAGGACCTGCCGGCGGCGGGATTGCACGGCCTGGTCCGCCATTCGGCGGGCCAATTTGCGGAGCTGGCGCTCCCGTCGGAAACGATAACCCTGCACATCGATCATCAGGGGAACCCAGTGACCAAGTTGTTTCCCGACGATGATGTTTGTAATATATTGCAGAGAATTCAAAGTCTCCGAACGACGTCCGATCAAAATGCTGAGGTCCTGGCCACGAATATCTACCAGCAGGACGGGTTCATCTTTATCATCCTCCGGTTCTATATACCTGACCTGCACCTGAGCATCAACCCTCATCTTTTCCAGCAGATCGCGTACCACCTGTTTGGCAATTGCCAGTGCTTCATCCGTTTCAGGCTCTTCCACTTCCGAAACGGCTTCAGAGACTTCCTCTTCCTCAAATTCCTCCACCTGAGGTGAAGAAACAGCAGCTGCCGCTGGGGGCTTTATTTCAGCGTGGCCTTCTGTTTTAATACTCAATCGGACCCGAGCCTGTCGGCTTCCAAGTCCCAGGAAACCCCGGCTGCCCTCATCCAATACTTCCGCTTCAAGCATGTCGGGGGAGATTCCCAATTGAGACGCACCTTTTTCAATAGCTTCTTCGATGGATGGTGCAATGATTTCCAATGTCGTCTTTTCGTGGCTCATGATTACCTCGATTTAAAGCGAGTCCGATTATTTTTTTGTCTCACCAGACCCGCGGGATGGCAATAAATTTTTCCAGTCCAAACGTCCCAGCAGTGCATATTGTAAAATACCAACGACACTGGATGCGGTGAAATACAGTGCAAGGCCCGAAGCCAATGACAATGCCATATAGCCCATCAAAACAGGCATATAAATCGTCATCATATTTCCCATCACTGCGGCCTGTTCGTTCCCGGGTGCTGTTGGAGGCTGCATCAACTTCGATTGCATGAAACTGGTCGTAACCACTACAATTGCCAGAACCGGAATCCCAAAACTCAAAAACGGTAAATAGAGTCGTTCGGGTTGTCCCAAATCCATCCACAGGAATTTACTGTTCAGCGGAACCAGTTCCGCAACTTTCAACAGCCCGGGGTAAATTTGGCGTGTCAAATTGAGCAGTTCAATCGGAGTATTCGCCAGAGATCGGATAATACTCTGATACAAACCAATGATAATAGGGAACTGGATCAGGGTCGGCAAACAAGAAGAAAAGGGGCTGATGCCCAATTCCTGATAAAGTTTCATTTGCTCCTGTGCTAATTTTTCCTTATTATCCTTGTATTTTTTCTGCATTTCCAGATAGCGTTTATCCGTTTGCAAATCCTGCATGGCCTGGGCTCCCTTGAGCTGTTTCACAGTCAACGGGTGAGTCACCAAACGGATCAGAATAGTAAACAGGATAATGGCAATACCGAAATTCCCAACCAGGCTGTAAATCAACAACAGTACGTTGATAAAGGGGGTAATAATAATCGTATCCCACATATGTTTTTTCCTAACTTTTATTTAGCCGGTGTATAAGCCCACCGTTGGTTTCCAGAAAAATCTACCGCGACCAAAAGCTGGTCCCCTGCAGTGATCGGAACAATCAAATACTCTCCGGCAAGTACCGGTTCACCATACAGTTTACCATTAAGGAGCAAACTCCACAGCTGTTCGCCGGAAAAACTTAACGCCCGCACACCATTTTCCTCGGTCAAAAAGGCAATTCCATCGGTGAAGACGGTCATATTTCCGGTGATTGCTCCCACACCTTCCTGCTTCCAGAGCTCAGTTCCTTTCTCGGCGTCCACAGCATACACGGTGCCGTTCAAGTCACCAAAATATAAAGCACCCTCATGATAAGACGGGCTGCCCCACACCATGCCTGAAACCGGGAAACGCCACAGGATTTTTCCGCTGGCGGCATCAACCGCAACCACTTCCTGGGCCAGAGACCCTGCATAGAGCGTTCCGTCCACAAAGGTCGGGCTGGACACAATGGAACCGCCCAGATCGGTCTTCCAGATCTGGCTGCCGTCCGAGGGATCCACCGCATACAAAGAATGATCCATTGAAGCCACGAAGACGCGATCGCCATCCGGAATGGGCTGGGACCACAAAGCTTCTCCAGCCGTAAATTTCCACTGCACATTTCCGTTTTGATCCAGCGCATAAAGATTGTCATCCGCATTAGGAACCAGCACCAGATCATTCAGAAAAAGCGGATGTCCAATGTAACGATCTTTTGCTTCAGTGAACTGCCATTTCTCAACCCCCGTGTTTGCATCCAGAGCATAAAGATCATTAAAAAAGCCGCCAGCGATCAAAAGTCCGTCCGAAACAGCCGGGGGAGAATAAAACAATTGGCGCGCGCTTGGTTCGGCAGGATAGCCCCAGAGCAAACCGCCATCTTTCGCCCGGATTGCCAGAACCTGCTCTTGGTAGGCGACATATACAGTATCCTGGTCTACCGTTACTCCAGGCCAGCTTGTGGCGCGGAATGACTGACTGCCGCTGCAGGCGCTCAATGTTACGGACAGGATTAAAAATAGCAGAATGGGATAGATTCGTTTCAATTTCATTCTTTCAATTTCTCTTTTTCATTGCGACTAGTGATCTTCCGAACAGCATTCGGAGGAGTGAAAACCAGGAAAAGCGTCCCGGAAATGCTCCGGCACCGGGTCGATTCCACCAGGATTGAATGGGTTGCAGCGTAAAACGCGCCAAACTGCCATCAGCCCCCCCTTGAATGCACCATGTTTATAAATGGCCTGATAGCCGTAATGAGAACAGGTTGGGTAAAAACGGCATGTGTTCGAAGGCAGTCCGGGGGAGATAATCTTTTGATACCCACGAATCAACAGGAGAAAAACCCAACGAGGAAACGTGAACAAGTTAAACGGCAAATCCCGCAAAAGCGGTTCTTTGAGATCTTCTTCTGATAAGGGATCAGGCTCAAAGGCCATTGATTTTGTCCAGTAAACCGGCCCGCCGCAGTACTGTTAATACCGCCGAATGGATTTCTGTATAGTCAGCATCCAGAATTGGGCGGCGCGCCAGAAAAACCAGGTCCCATCCATCTATTAAGGAATCAAATACTTCATCCAGAGAAGCGCGAATTCGTCTTTTTGCCCAATTGCGTTTGACTGCATTACCAACAACCCGGCTAACAGAGATACCAACGCGAGAATGGGGCAGGTAGTTAGGGGAAACAATCAGGACAAGAAGCGGGTGGGCAAAGGATTTTCCTGAGTGCCGCACCCGCTGAAAATCAATCGATCTGGTTAGACGGCAAGTTCGTTTCACCAGTTTTTCTTCTCGCAGTGCATTCCTCACACATCACTCAACATTCAGACGATTCTTTATGCGCATCCTGATGTTACCACTTGCGATGCTTAACGTGATTATTTGCGCTCACGGTCAGGCTGTGGCGACCCTTAAGACGGCGGCGCTTCAACACTTTCCGGCCATCTGCGGTAGACATTCGTTCCCGGAAACCGTGAACACGAACGCGTCGGCGTTTCTTCGGTTGGTAAGTCCGTTTTGGCATGTTTTCTATCCTTTCAAATCAATAATGATTGATAATCGCTTCGTTAATAGCTGGAGAATTATACCGCATGGTCAGACTGCGGTCAATTCTCCTTAGTCCTGATTTTTATTAGATTCACATTAATTCTGATGAATTAGCGTATTTCACCGAGCTGTTCCAGGCAGGAATCAAGGGTTCAGCAGTTCCGAAAGACGTTCTGCGCCAGCCGCATCTGTGACGGCCAGGATCTCATCCTCCGCTTCCAACACAGTATCCCCATTGGGAAGGTTGACTTTCCCCTCCCGAAAGACCGCTGCGATCACACAGTTCTCGGGTAAAGAGAGGTCCCTTAGAGGAATGCCAATTAATTGTGCTTCATTTGTAATCCGTTCTTCTACTACGGAGAAGTTCCCTCTCCGGAGTTTAACAATAGAACGCATATCTCCCATGGACAGGTTTTCTTCAATCATCCGCGCCATAATTTCAGCCTGATTGAAGGATGAATCCACGGCAAAGGTGTCATTGAACAACCACGCATTGCGGGGATCGTTGATTCTGGAAATTGCACGAGGGACATGATACTTTTCTCGCGCGATATAACACATCACCAGGTTCAAAGAATCAACCCGGGTGCAGGAGGCAAGAACATCCACTTCATTTATTCCTGCTTTCTCCAGAACCTCCGGAGTCATCGGATTGCCCTCAATGATTCGCTCACTTGGAATTTCGCGATGAAGCTTTGCCAGCACTTCAGGGCGAAACTCCACAACCCGGACATCATCCACTTCCATCAACAATTGTTTTGCAAGCTGAGAGCCGACACGGCCACCACCAATCACCAGTACTTTCATGCGTTGTGTACCTCCTTCAGATGATTAATCCGTTCGCGCACCGCCTGCATTCCTTTAAAAGTGGCACTGGCATGTATAACATCTTCCGTTTGCAAAACCCAATCCGGTGTGGGAAGGGCGGCAACCCCGGCGCGGGTGAGTGAAACCACTACAACATCCTCACACGGACCCAGCACCTCTTTCACCGTTTTCCCCGCCAGCGCTTCCGGAACAATGAACTCGTAAATTTCCACTTCGCCATTTCCCGCCGTAAAGACAGCGCGCAGGTCCGGGTCATGGAGTAATTCTTCCACCCGCTGTGCTCCCCAGCTCGTTGAGCTGACCACGTTCAAACCAAACGCCTCGAACAACGGGCGGCTGACCGGATCGTAATTACGAACCACCACGTTCAGAATATTGAACACTTTCCGCGCCATATGTCCGATTGCCAGATTAAGCGGATCAAAACTGGTCATTACGGCAATCGCATCGGCTGTCTCAATCCCGGCGCGCCGGATTACATCCTGATTCAAGGCATTTCCTTCTATTGTCCGGCCATGAAAATCGGATGGAAGTTTATCAAAAGCCGTCGTCTTCAAATCCACAACAGTAACATGATGGCCTTTTTTGTATAGGCGAGCAGCCAGTTCTACACCCAATCTGCCACAACCAACCACAATTATATTCATTTCCATACCTCTATTTGTTTCAATCCAATCCATCTTCCAGCCTATCCCACCTGATAGGGGACTTCTGTAATCACAATATCCTGCGTGTTGAGAAGCGATTTACGAAGCGTATCAGCCGTTCGGGCATGAAGAATATTATTAATCTTCTTCCCCGGAATAAACTGGGGCACAACAATGGTGATGACTTCATCCGGCTGCCGTTGAGCTTCAATCTCGCCGATATAAAGTAAAAGCGGCTCTACAAATTGGCGGTAGGGCGATTCTAACATTACCAGCCGGATACCCTCCCCCCACTGCTCCCACTTTTTCTGGATACGTTCTGCCTCCTCCGGATCCACCGCAACATGAACTGCCGTAATATCGTCCGAGAGCGTCCGCGCATAGCGCAAGGCCGCCAGTGACCCGCGGTGAACACCGCCTAAAGCAAGGATCACCCGGTGACGGCGAATTCGCGGCGCCGCGGCAAAGTTTTCCAGTGTCAGCCGGTCGGCAACATTCTTATAATGAACATGGATAATATAGAACAATGCCACCAGAACCGGTGTCAGGAGAATGACAATCCAGGCACCATCCACAAACTTGGTAATACCGAATACCAGCATAACAACCGCAGTGGTAATTGCACCAAGTCCGTTAATAAACATCTTGACACGCCATCTGCTGTCCTGTTTGATAACAGAACCCCGTTCTTTGAGTTCTTCACCCGGCTTCAACCGTCCCGACTTCCACCAGCGGTGGGCCATTCCTGCCTGTGAAAGTGTGAAAGACAGGAACACACCAATCGCATACAGCGGGATCAAATTGGTCACGCTGGCTTGAAAAATCACAATCAAAAAACTCGCGATCAATGCCAATGAAGTGATGCCATACGAATAAACCAGCCGGTTTCCGCGCAGGGTCATCTGGCGCGGGAGGTATCCATCTTCTGCAACGATCGCGCTCAAGCGGGGAAAACCCGCAAAAGCGGTGTTGGCCGCCAGGACCAGGATCACCGTGGTGGCTACAATTTCAGCCAGATAGAGCCAGCCGCGCCCACCGTATACCGTACGGGCCAGTTGAGAGATCAGCGTTTCCGCCTCCGAAGGCACGGCTTGAATTTGGAACGCCAGAAAGGTGATCCCCAACAAAAGCACACCCAGAATGGAAGCCATCCAGATTAATGTGATTCCGGCATTGCGGCTGCGCGGCTCATTAAAAGCCATCACTCCGTTTGAAATCGCCTCAACACCGGTCACTGCCGAAGTTCCATTGGAAAAAGCCCGCAATATCAGGAAAAAAGTGATCGGTTGAGCCGCGTGGAGCATTTCCAGTTCCGGCGGAGCCACGACCACACCCAGACTGCCGGTGAAATACCGGGTGAATCCCACAATAACCGTGGTAAACATCAATACAACAAAGAAATAGGAGGGAATTGAAAAAGCGACCCCCGATTCTTTCACCCCGCGCAGATTCAGCAGCATGATCAACATCACCAGAAATACGGCGATCTCAATCCGGAATGGAAAAATTTTGGGAAAAGCGGAAGTAATTTGAGCCACACCCGAGGAAACTGAAACGGACACGGTAAGGATGTAATCCATCAGCAGCGCCGCTGCTGCGATTAATGCCGGCATTTCCCCCAGGTTATCACGGGAAACAATATACGCGCCGCCACCGCTTGGATAAGCGTAGATTGTCTGTTCATAAGACAGTGTCAGAATAGCTAATAATGTAACAATTCCAAAAGAAATGGGAATGGAGAAACGAAAGGCTGCTGTTCCGGCCACCGCCAGAATAACCAGCATTTCCTGTGTAGCATAAGCTGTAGAAGACAAAGCATCCGAGGCAAAAACTGCCAGTCCAATCGCTTTGCCAATGGTCTGATGCGAAACCTCCGTGGTTGGAAGCGGTTTCCCTACCAGACGGTCCCGCCAGGTGAGAACAGGCTCCCCAGCCGCCTCCCGCCTTACCACAGTTGTACCACTTTTATCTTTGATATTCATCACGACTTCCTTAAACCAAGCCTCTACTTAACTAACAAAACACCACATTTAATGGTTAATATAATTATACGGACAAAAAAAGACATTGGCAGCAACTAAACAGCAGCAAATATACTCCCATTCATCATTTTTATCCAGAGATAACATCACCGAAAGCTTACGCAGCTCTCTTCACTTGAATTCATGGGGCTGCAAAATTAGCCTGTAAAGGAGAAAAAACATGGCAAAAAACATTTATCAACCCAACCGGGTTGCAATTGTGGGAACAGGTAACGTAGGAGCGACCTTCGCTTATGCCCTGCTCCTGAACGGTCTGGCCGCGGAGATTGTCCTGATTGACGTCAACAAATCCAAAGCGGAAGGCGAAGCGATGGATCTGAATCACGGTGTGCCTCTGGCGCACCCCACACGCATCTGGTCAGGCGAATATGCCGATTGTGCCGGCGCAGCAGTCACGGTGATTACCGCAGGGGCGGCCCAAAAACCCGGCGAAACCCGCCTGGACCTGGTCCAGCGCAACATCCGTATCTTCAAGCAAATTGTCCCGGAAATTGTACGCCACAACCCGGAAGGAATTATCCTGGTGGCCACCAATCCCGTGGATATTCTGACTTACGCCACCTGGAAGATTTCAGGCTTACCCAAAGAACGGGTAATCGGTTCCGGAACCATTCTCGATACGGCCCGCTTCCGTTATATGCTCAGCGAACATTTTGATGTGGATGCCCGCAGCGTCCATGCCTACATTATCGGAGAACACGGCGACAGCGAAGTACCGGTCTGGTCACTCGCCAATATTGCCGGGATGCGGCTGCCCATCTTCTGTGAAGAGAATGGCATGGATTGCCAGGATGACGCCCTGGATCAAATCTTCCGCAAAACTCGTGACGCGGCCTATGAAATCATTGAACGGAAAGGCGCTACCTATTATGCGGTAGGTAACGGCCTGCTGCGAATCGTGGAAGCCATATTACGCGATCAGAGCACCGTGATGTCGATCTCAAACTATATTGAGAATTACTACGGAGTCAATGACGTTTACTTAAGCCTGCCGGCAATTGTTGACCTCGGCGGGACAGAACGGGTACTTCGCCTCCGGTTAAACGATAAAGAAATTGAAGGGTTCCAGCACTCCGCGAAAGTCATGCGGGAAATCATCGAACAGATCGAGTTCTAAGTCCCATCGCTATATCGAGCATTAACACAAAACACCTGACCTTTTCGATCAGGTGTTTTCGATACTATTCAAGAGAAATAATGTGGTGGGGTCAGACCAGTTTGCCGCTCAGCCCCGTTTTGTTGCGTGCGGTCAAACATACCGGGCTGATCTGATTCCAAAGCTGCTGCGGAGCTGCAGCAGTGACCCGCAGGTAATTATCAGTCAGCCCTTTCAAACGCCAGCCATCCGGCCCGATCGAATCGGATGCTTCCCACAAAACGGTCATGGTCTTTCCAATGAACCGCCTGCGATAACGGTCGGCCGATTCTGCTAAAACCTGCCGGTATGCGGCATTGCGCGCTTTCTTCGTGTGAAAATCAACCTGATCCGGATAGCGCGCAGCCGGAGTTCCTGTGCGGGGGGAATAGGTGAAAACGTGCCCTGCCGCGAACTCTATTTCCCGGACAAAAGCCAGGCTTTCCTGAAAATCCGCTTCGGTCTCTCCCGGGAAGCCGGCTATGATATCCGTGGTGATTGCAATGTCCGGTGAGACGGCCCGCGCCATCTCCACCAGCCGGGCATATTCCTGCGGGGTGGTCTTGCGCGCCATCCGGCGCAGCGTATCGCGGGCACCGGATTGCAGCGGGAGGTGGAGATGCCTGCACAATCGCTCATCCTGCCAGAGACTGAAGAAATGTTCATCCAGGTCCCAGGGCTCCAGAGAAGAAAGCCGCACACGCGGGATATCCGTCTCGGAGAGAACGGCTTCCATCAGCTCATACAACCCGCGCGGAGATTCAAAATCCCGGCCCCACGACCCAATCTGCACCCCCGTGAGAACAACTTCCTGCGCTCCCCCATCGCGGGCTGCTTGAATATCCTGAAGCACATCCGCGACCGTACGGCTGCGGCTCTCGCCGCGTGCCACCCGGGTAATACAGAAGGTACAGTGATTATCACAGCCATCCTGTGCTTTGATGAAAGCCCGGGTTCTTAAGTGAACACCGGGGAGCGGCTCCCGGGCCAGCGGTTCAAGGTCAAATACCGCCGCGGGAATATTGAGAATATCCGATACAAGGTGATCTTTATGACCGTTCTCTACCACACGGTTAACGCCCGGCAGTGCAGCAGCACCGGCAGGGTCCAGGGTGGCCCAACATCCCGTTGCCACAACTTCGCCCGCCCCCTCCCGCCAGGCATGGCGGATCTGTTTGCGCGAATCGGCTGCGGCTTTCGCGGTTACGGAACAGGTATTCACCACAACCAGATCCGCCTGACCGGGCATGCTGACAATCTCATGCCCTGCAGCGCGGAACTGGCCCGCCATATGTTCAATTTCACTCTGGTTCAGGCGACAACCAATCGAATCCAGATAGACTTTCATTTTCTTATACCTATAAAATCAACATCCGCTTCAATCCTGAATTAAAGCATTTTATACAAATCCGGCAATTTCTGCCGGATTTGATATGTGTTCTAACCAATCATAAAGCAGATTTCAGGGATTGTAAACAATAAAATTATCGAAAAAGATATCCACGCCGGGTTCATCATAAGAACCGGCAATCAATCCCACCTCACCGTACATAAAATCAAAGTCATCCACAGAAAGCAGCTCCTGCCCATTTACGGAAAGAGCCAGTTTTGACCCCACACAGCGGGCCTCCAACCGGTTTACAGCGGATCCTTTTTGAATGACTTCAAAGTAATCCATACTCTCTCCGCTGATCAGGTTATACGCTCCATCTTTGACTTTCAGGATTCCGGCATAGCCATCACTGCTGATCAACAGAGCATAGAAATTATCGGGGTCTTTATAGCGGCAGAGAATCCCAAAATCATTATCGTCCGGACCGCTTAATTTGGCAGCCTCAACTTCTACCCGTGTGTCTAAATATTTCTCTCCGGGGCTGGTCCAATAATCATACTCTTCCTCGCCAACCAGGATTCGCAGGCCTCCATCCTGGTATTTCACCATTGAAACCTCATCTTCCCAGGTGTCCCAACCGCTGTGGGAATCGGAAAAATCATCCTGGAACAGCACCGCCCCGGGCTGTGGGGTATCCTGTGCCTGGCTCAGGGCTTCCGTTCCGGAACAGGCCAGACTCATCCATAACAAAATTATCAGAACAAACAAAGCAATGGGAGTTCGCTTCATGCCGGTTCCTCCACCCATTCATCAGGTTTTGCTGGATTTTCCGCGGCAGTTCACCTTCCTAATAATCTCCGGGCAATCATTGCGGTCGGACTTTCAGGCTCGGCGTAATTCAGGGCCTTCCGGAGATACGTTTCGGCCAGTTTTAATTGATCCTTTTGAAGATAAAGCTGCCCCAGGTGCAGGTATGCCGGAGCATATTGCACATCTTTCTGCAGTGTCTGGTGCAAGAATCGTTCCGCGCTGGTCAAATCCCCCAGGTTTAAGAATACCCATCCCATCAGATCCAGAGCCTCGGGATCGTTTGGCGTTAACAAAAGCGCCTTTCGGGCAGCGGGTAAACCCATTGTCCGCGGTTCAAAACTGTAAACAACAGAAAATTCGGCCAATGCCCGCCAGGCATCCACATTACCCGGCTCCATTTCCACCGCGCGTTGGAAATGTTCCGCAGCCGAAATCAGGTTACCCATTTCTGTCAGTACGTTCCCCAATTCTATTTCCCAGATGGCATCTTCCGGGTTTTGCTTCGCCAGACGATTCAGATATACCAGCGCCAGATCAAGCTGGTTGTTCTGCCGCCAGTATAATGCCAACAGGGATTGAGCCGAGACAGATTGGGCGTCAAGCTGAAAGGCCTTTTGCAGAGCCGCATAACCGTTTTTCCCCAATTCCTGGCGTGCCTGCCCCAAAAAGGCCCATCCTTCGGCATAATCCGGCTCCAGATTGGTGGCCTGCTCAAACAAAACCACGGCAGCGTCCCACTCCCCCTGCCGGGCAAGCGCCCGCCCTACCAGCAAAGAGCGGTAGGCTTCATCACTTTCCAAAGAAGCCCGCAGCAGATCTTTGCTGAGTGCTTTCGCCTTCGCCGAAACCGCTTCTTCCCCACGAACCCCCTGAAGGTTAGAAAGTGCTGCGTTTAAATCTCTTCCTGCTTCCAGGACACCCAGCTCATAGAGGACTTCACCGTTCGCAGGGTCCTGTGCCAGCCATAAATGCAGAGTGCGCACTGTCCCCGTGAAATCTCCCTGCCCTCGCTGGAGGTCGGCAGCCCGCCTGAATGCGGCTGCAAAATCAGGAGCCTGTGAAGCCGCCCGCAGGTAAGTCTCAACCGCTTTATCTACCGAACCGATGCCCTCATAGGCCGCGCCCAGTGAAAAAATTCCGGCAGGGGAAAGTCCCCGGTAATCTTCGGCTGTGGTCAAGGCTTGAATTGCCGCGTCCCAATTCTCCTGAGACAATTCATGTGTCCCAATCTCTTCCCACAGTTCTCCGCGCCACGGCTCGATTTCCAGAGCTTTGTAAAGATAACCATTGTAGGCTTCGGGGAAATTCTCCGAGCGGGCCAGCCGCGCAGAAACCAGTGCCTCATCCAGTGCAGATGGACGCGGCCGCAGGTTAAAAGCCAGCGCAGCCAGCACGGGCAGCAGAATTAACAAAGTCAGTTCGAGACGATTTTTGCGGGGCATACTATCATTATAAATCCGCAACCCAGAAGGGTTTTCAGAGTTCAGAGAAACTCATGCGGAAGAAAGCCGGCTCGCCCAAATCCAGGCGCTTTGAGAAGCCGCATCTTAAAAAATAAATCCGGGCAAGGTCATTCGCGGATTCCATACCGCTGCCAATGGACACGCTTCTCTTCATATTGGGTGCGCGGCGCCTTTTCTTCCGCCGGATATCCTACCAGCACCATCCCCAGAGGCGTGACGTGTTCGGGCAATTCAAGGAGTCTCCTCACATTGGATTCGAAATTATGCACCGGATGCAACCCAATCCATACCGTTCCCAGATCCATCCCCACCGCGGCCAGGAGAATATTCTCAATTGCCGCCGAACAATCTTGAACCCAGAAACGCTTGCAAGCTTTATTGCGTGCCACTTTAGGGTTGCCGCAAACCACAATCGCCGCCGGCGCATTATGCTTTGCAAACATCAGCTTTCCTTTAAGCTTTGCCAGAATCGCCGGGTCGGTCACAACCACAAATTCCCAGGGCTGGCTGTTGCACGCGGTTGGTCCGGCCATTCCGGCCTTCAGCAGCTCGGTGAGCTGTTCTTTGGATACCGGTCGGTCCTCATACTTGCGAATACTGCGCCGTTTCAGGATCGCTTCCATGATCGGATTCATGCCCATCCTCCTAATACAGGACTTTCGTAACTACTCGGGTATAGCGGGAATTACATTTGATATCGACTTAATAATAATTTGTTCAGGCCAGAGATCTGTATATGTATAACCCTCCAAAAAAGCCAATTTACCATTCCGAACAAAAAGTACACATCCCATGCCATTGGGAACCTTTTCCAATTGAACACCTACATGTCCAGCCGCAAAATTGAGAGGCTCTACCAAAGGAACAGTTTCTGAAACCTCAAATTTGGTAAAAAAACCAACACCTGAAAATTCACGACTAGCAATTTTAGCAACAGTGTACTGTTTCCTGAGAACGTCCAGGACAGGATGATCTCCTTGCAACAAAAGTTTCATAAGCTCTTGTTCTAGTTTTTCTTGTGATACTTCCATTGAGGCGCCCCCTATATGCAGAAATTATGAATAGGATAAAAAAAAGCGAACTAATTATTGTCACCTTTAAAGCATCGAGAGCTTTTTAATCATTCTTACAGACATTCTAAAAACAAAATAAACAATCCTCTCAATCAACTAGCTTTGTTTTTTTTAGTAAACCAGCAGGCTCGCTTCTCAAAAAAGAGCCTGCTGGTAGTCTAAAAAGTGTTTCCGCCTAAGCCGTACGGAACGCGTTCTCTACCAGGCCCGGTTCAAAGAAACCATCCGACTGGCCGGAAACCGCATATTGATAAACCGCCGCGGTATAAATTCCGGACAGCGTGGAATTAACCAGCCCGATCAGCACAAACATCAGCACCATACCGGCCCCAAAAACGATTGCCAGGACGGGAGATTCAAACACGGCAAACGCAACACCGATCAACGCGCCGCCAACCACCACCACACCCAGGATAATCAGGCCAAAAACGCTGCCCAGTCCGATATTCCCTGCAATTTGCTCCCCCCAGGTGCGCTTTAACAGCTCTACGCTGCGTTTAACGGCATCCACCGGCCCAACATCCTCAACCGCCAGCACAGGAACAACCAGAAAAGTAGCCAGGTTCCAGGCCAGTCCGATCAGGTTGACCACAAACCGGCCCAGTCCCTTGCTGCGGTCGGTGATGGATTTCAGGATCACACCCACCGTCGCGGCGATCAACGCATAACCCACTATCGGGCCAAAATGTTTGCTCGCAATCTGGAAACCGTCCTTTAGCGTCGGGTCACCGCCCCTGAGGCGGATCAACGCTGCACCCACCAGCGCCGTGTTCATATAAAAGATCACCGTGTATTGGACCACATAGAACAAAAACAGCACCACATAGCGCACAACCTGAAGATTTTTTGGAAGCGCTGCGTCAAAGAGATTTGCAAAGATAGAAGGAACAATGAAAACTGCAGAGACGATCATCACACCAATGGAGGAGATCAGTGGAAAGACCAGCAGTTCTTTATCCGCCATCAGCACCCTGGCGCTGGACTTCACTAATTCCCAACTGTTCGACAAACGCTCAAACATTTTATCCTCCTTTCAAACCACCAAATGGCAACCCATCTCTTCTCAAATAACAGTATTTACCCCGGATGGACAGAGGGCTTAATCTCCGTTCTTATCCGGAGGCTGACTGTGACGCCCGCGCCCCAGGGCCTGAGAGCGTTCATAAGCCGCCCAGATGGCCCGTGAGATTGCCGTCCGCAGCCCTGCTTTTTCGAGATAATACAAAGCCGCCGCAGAGGTCCCCGCCGGGGAAGTTACTTCATTACGCAGTTTAGCGGGATGATCCTTCTTCAGATCATAATATTCCACGGAACCGCGCAGAGTTCCAATCACCAATTTTTCCGCAGTCCGCCGCTGAAATCCCAGGTGCACACCGGCGTCGATCATTGCTTCCATGAACAGGAAGGCATAAGCCGGGCCGGAACCGCTCAACGCGGTCGCCATATCCAGAAAACGCTCTTCCTCTTCAAAGACCTCTTCACCGAGGGCTTCAATGATCGCTCTGGCCCGCCCGATCTGCATCTCCGAGACTTCTTCGGTGGCCGTCCAGACGGTGATCCCTTTGCCGATCTGCGCCGGTGTATTGGGCATAGCCCGCACCACGCTTTGATGCGCCAAACCCTGCTGGATCACGGCAATCGGAGCACCGGCCACAATAGAAAGCACCAAAGCTTCCGGTGGGATTTTTCCATGCAGGTCATGCAGCACTTTATCCAAAGTCTGGGGTTTCACGGAAAGAATCACAATCTCTGCGCCTTTCACCGCTTCCTTATTATCAGAATAAGGTGGAACCCCATACAATTCTTTTAACTCTTCTCCCCGCTCCACAATGGGACCCGCCGCCCGGATATTTTCCGGTTCAGCCAACCCATTCCGCAGCAAGCCGGCAATGATGGCCTCTCCCATTACACCGGGCCCGATCAACGCAATAACAGGATGATTATTCATATCACACGCACCTGACCTTAAGATTTTCCAGAACGCCCGCTGGCAGCCCAACGCGCGAAAATGGCTGTCGATAACAATCTCCCGGCGCTCTTTTCCCGAATGGCAATCTCGCCACACGAGGCTTCACCGGAGTGTTCACCCATCATTTCCAGCAGAGCAGTCTGCAGAGTAATCGGAGAAGCTTTGACCGCATAAGCCGTGATAGCCACAAACTGTGGAGATGGGCTAAGGATCTGGCCGGAAGCATCCAGCAGATCCGCTATCAGCTTGAAAAATTCCCAAACCTCGCCCTTGGGGCCGCGTCCAAACTTGGGAGGGTCCATGATAATTCCATCGTATTTGGAACCGCGCCGGCCTTCCCGCTGGACAAACTTGAGGGCGTCATCCATTAACCACCGTATGGAGCGGTCTCCCAGCCCCGAGCTGCGCTGGTTATCTTTTGCCCAGGTCATGACCTTTTTCGAGGCGTCTACATGAGTGACCACTGCGCCGGCCTGAGCAGCGGCCAGGCTTGCCACTCCGGTGTAGCCAAACAAATTAAGCACTTTAATCGGTCGACCCGCTCCCCGGACCTGATCTCCGATCCAGCTCCATTGAGAAGCCTGTTCGGGGAACACTCCCAGGTGCCGTGAAGCCGTTGTCTGGAGCCAGAGTTGGAAACCTTCAAAGTTAAACAACCAGCGGCGGGGGAGTTGGTGGTAATATGCCCAATGCCCGCCGTTCTCCTCCGGCGAGGAGGTGAATTCAGCATCGGCTTTCTTCCACTCCAAGTCCGGCAAAGCCGGCTTCCAGATCGCCTCCGCCTCCGGACGGATCAGCACATGATCTCCATAGCGCTCCAGCTTGCGCCCGTTCCCACTATCCAGTAATTCATACGTTTCGCTGCCCGGAAGGGTAAGGATTTCCAATCGGGGATTTTGATTTTCTTTTTGTTCGGTCATTCACGATCCTGAGAATCTATAATTTGGGGTTATTTAAACTGCTTTATACTGTCGTAATTACTTATTGAGTATACCAGTTTTCACCTCGTGCTTAAGATATACGGTAAAAAATGTACAAAATCAACCTTTTCAAGGTCTTATACCCCTTTTCCTCTATAAATCCGCAATGGATTATAATGTCCCCAACCTATTCCGGTTCAAGAAAGGACTCTTTTTGCATGAAATACGATTTTGATTTCCTCCCCGACCGCCAACACACCGAGAGCGTTAAATGGGGAGTCTTCGATAAGGATGTGCTCCCAATGTGGGTTGCGGATATGGATTTCCGCTCACCCGAACCCATCATCCGTGCCTTGCAGGAACGCGTTTCCCATGGGGTGTTCGGATACGCAATGGAAATGCCGGAACTGCGGGAAACTATCCAGAAGCATCTGGCCGAAAGTTATCATTGGAGTGTCAGTCCTGAAGAAATCGTTTTTGTGCCCGGCGTTGTTAAAGGCTTTAACCTGGCCAGCCACATGTTCTCAGCCCAGGGCGGCGGCGTACTGATGCAAACCCCGGTATATTTCCCCTTCCTTTCAGCTCCTGCCAACGCCGGACTGGAGCGTCAGGAAATGGAACTGACCCGAATGCAGGACGGCAGCTACTGCGTCGATTACGACCGCTTTGAAGAAACCATAACGGACCAGACCCGTCTTTTTATCCTCTGTAACCCTCACAATCCGGTGGGGAGAGTCTTCCGAAAAGAAGAACTTGAGCGTATGGCGGAAATCTGCCTGCGGCACAATGTAATGATCTGTTCCGATGAGATTCATTGCGAACTGCTCTTCTCAGGGCAGCAGCACCATCCTATCGCCACATTGTCCCCGGAGGTTGCTCAAAACACCATTACCCTCATGGCGCCCAGCAAAACTTACAACATTGCCGGACTGGACTGTTCTTTCGCCGTGATCCAGAATCCCGAACTTCGGAAACAGTATAAGGCAGCCGGGCAAGGATTGACCGGGCATGTTAATTTGATGGGATTGGTAGCCGCGCTGGCCGCCTATCAGAGCGGGCAGGAATGGCTCGAACAGGCCCTTGTCTATCTGGAAGCCAACCGCGATTACCTGTACCGGACCGTGCGGGATGAACTTCCCGGAATCCACATGACCAGCCCGGAGGGCACTTATCTGGCCTGGCTGGACTGCCGGGAAGCAGGAATCGAGGGGAACCCGCAGAAATTTTTCTTAGACAAAGCCCGCGTGGCTTTGAATGAAGGCGCTACTTTTGGCAAAGGAGGCGAGGGTTTTGTCCGCCTTAATTTTGGCTGCCCGCGTCCCATGCTGGAAGAAGCTCTAAACCGAATGAAGAGTGCACTGTTAAATTCCTGAAACCCCACAAATTGGATGGCCTTATGCAGTGCAAGGAAATTTTGATAACAAAATGATGAATGAAAAAGAAACTCCAAAACAACGTGGAAAATCATGTTCCTGTTTCAGTTTTTTGGGGGGCGGAATCCTCCTCCTGCTAGGGTTGGTAGGTATCTATTTTGTTTTATGGGCCATGGGCGCGTTTCTGATCATCGCCGACCCTGAAAAAAATGTGGATGCCGCCGTTGCTCTCAGCGGTGGAGAACTGGACCGGGTGCAGGAAGCGGCCCGGTTGTATAACGAACAAGTCGTACATTGGGTGATCCTCACCGAGACCGGCGAGATGGTCCCCGAATTAGGTGAAGATTATTTCATCCTGCGGAAAAACGAGGCTATGAAAATGGGAGTTCCCGGAGATGCCATCCTGGTTACCGACCGCACCGTCAGCAGCACCCAGGAAGAGGCCCAGGCTGTACGCGAACTGCTTCAAAAAACCGACCTGTCGTCCTGTATTGTCATCACCGATCCATTCCACAGTTTCCGCACCCGCCTCATATTCCGGGAAGAGTTTGACGGCACCGGTCTCACCGTGCGGGTGCGCCCGGTGCGCAATCACTGGTACCATTCCAATACCTGGTGGCTCAGCAAAGCCGGTTGGGAAGCAACCATCCTCGAATACGCCAAACTATTCGCCCATTTGATGGGTGTCTCTTCCAACGACTTCAATTAATCCCTGCACCAACCCGCAGGGTGAGAAACCATGCCATCCCCCGAGCATGAGCCATTCCGGCAAACGCCTGTTTGTGCCAAAACTTCCTATCTTTACTTCTGTCCACAACAATACGGATGGATTGTTTGCTTCTCTCCGCAATTCACAGGACAAAGCGCACTGCTTTTCAACCTATTGAGAGTCTGAAAAGATTGCCATATACGATGACATTTAATGTACTTTTTTGATATGATAGGAATAAGATAAACAAACAAGAATTTACATCTTATCTCACCTGATTTGTGGGGCACACGGTACCCCTGACACATAAGGAAAAATCCATGAGATCCGCAGACGCGCAAAACAAAGCAGTCTTCACCGCCCGATTCCCATTGGCACACACCTTCTCTATCGTAGCCCGCGACCCTGAAACCGGCGCAATGGGAGTCGCTGTACAATCCCATTGGTTTTCGGTAGGCGGCCTGGCCCCCTGGGCCGAGGCCGGAGTCGGCGTGGTCGTCACCCAATCCATTGTCGAACCCAGTTATGGTCCCCTTGGGTTGGAACTGATGTACGCCAACAAATCGGCTCCCAGTGTCCTGAATGCGCTGCTTGAACCCGACGAAGGTCGTGAACTGCGCCAGGTAGCCATGGTGGATTACATGGGAAGAGTTGCCACATATACCGGCTCACGCTGCATCGCCGAGGCTGGGCACGAAATCGGCGAACAGTTCTCCGTGCAGGCCAACATGATGTCCAATCGTGAAGTGTGGCCCGCCATGGCCGCCGCTTATCGCGCAGCAAAAGGCGACCTGGCAGACCGGATGCTGGCTGCGCTGGTGGCCGGACAGGAAGCCGGCGGAGACGTCCGTGGAAAACAGAGCGCCTGCATTCTCATTGTTGAAGCACAGGCCACCCAGCGCCCCTGGGAAGACACTTTGATGGACCTTCGAGTAGAAGATCATCCCAACCCGATAGAAGAACTGCAAAGGCTGGTGAAACTCTACCGGGCTTACAGTAAAATGAATCAGGGCGACCGTTATATGGAGAGAAATGATATCCCCGGAGCATTGAACGCTTACCGTACCGCAGTCGAAATTGCCCCCGGAATTGACGAGCTTCCTTTCTGGCAGGCGGTAACCCTGGCAGATCTGGGACAATTGGAAGAGGCCCTTCCAATTTTCAAGAGGATTTTCTCTCACAACCCCAATTGGGCCAGCCTTATCCAGCGCCTGCCGGCTTCAGGTCTCCTGAAGGATGACCCGGAAATGATGCGGCGCATTCTGGAAATGGCAAAGTGAAAAGCAGGAGGTGAACATGTCTCTGGAACAGGTTAACCGGGTAAAAGAACAGTACAAAGAATCGATCCTCGCCAAAGATTACGTGGTGGGCGTGGGGACAGGCTACAAGATCAGCCACGGACGGCAGACCGACCGTCTGGCTATCATCACCCTGGTCAAGGAAAAGATTCCTCAATCCGGCCTGCCTTCCCAGGCACTGGTTCCTCAACAACTGGACGGAGTCACAACGGATGTTATAGAGGTCGGAGATATCCACGCCTTCCAATCCCCCACCGAGCTGTTTCGCCCCGCGCCGGGAGGTGTGAGCATTGGACACTTCCGCACCACCGCAGGAACATTGGGCTGTGTGGTGCGCGACCGGGAATTCGGTACCCGGCTGATTCTCTCCAACAACCATATCCTCGCAAACAGCAACCAGGCCTCTCCCGGCGACCCCATTTTACAGCCCAGTGCTGTGGATGGCGGCCGCGTCAAAGACCATACCCTGGCCTATCTGGTGCGCTTTGTCCCGCTCAAATTTGGAATCGAGAAGGGGACCTGTGCAATTGCCAACACCCTTGCCGACCTGACCAATAAAATCGCGGAAGTATTTGGCTCTAACCACCGCATGGAAGTCGTGCGTTTCGACTCGGGAGCCGCAAACCTGGTGGACGCTGCCGTAGCACGCCCGGTCAATGACGAGGATATCCAGGATGAGATTTTGCATATTGGCGCGGTACAGGGCACCCTTGAAGCACAGTTGGGAATGGCCGTGCGAAAATCGGGACGCTCGACCGGTTTAACGACCGGTACAATCACCGTCTTGAATGCTTCCGTTAATGTCAGTTATCTTGATAACAAGGTCGCCCGGTTTGAGAACCAGATTCTCACCACGCCCATGTCTCAGGGGGGGGACTCCGGTTCGCTGCTGGTAGACGGGAATGCGTTAAAAGCCGTAGGATTGTTGTTCGCAGGATCCAGCCAGGTCACCATTTACAATCCTATCCAGGCCGTTCTGGATGCATTAGAGGTGGATTTGTGAGCACCGATCCGTTTGAATCCATCCAGAGCGTATTAAAGGCTCATCAGGATGCATTGATGGCAAAACCCAATGTGGTCGGCGTGGGAATTGGCTTTCGCGAGACCCACGGGGTCCGTACCGACACCGTGGGTATTGTGGTGCTGGTTTCTCACAAGTTTCCTGCCGCCGAACTCTCCCCCGAAGCACTTCTCCCCACCGAGCTGGACGGCATCCCGGTGGATGTGCAGGAAGTCGGAAAGATCAGTGCGCAAAGCTAAACTATCACCTGCGTTGATTTCCTTTTTTCTATGCAACAACTGGCTGTATTCACAGTCGAGAATTTCTGCACTGAAGCAAATTTCACTTAAAACCTGCTAGCCCACATCCCCTGCTTCCCTCTGATTTGGTCCCGGCAATGGGGACACATTCAGCAAACTACCCATTGGGGTCCCGGCGGATGGCATTGTTTGTCAGCAGGTCACGTGAAATAACCCAATCACAGCTCCTTCGGCACTGTTCCATGCCTGTATGGCCTCCTGAACCGGGAAAAGCTGGACCTCCACCCCTTTGTCTTTGAAAAATTCTTCCGCTGCCTCAGACAGGCGGACGTTGTCGAATTGTCCCGTCCCCACAATCAATTTCCGGGCACCTTCCTCGTATGTGTACTGCGCTTCCTCCAAAGAGATAATATGCGAGGTTCCATAAATTGCTTTGGATAATTTTTTCTTGCGCTTTTTAACCTTACCATTCAGGTTAATGTAAATATCATGCTGGTATTTTGTTCCCTCAACGGTCATACTGCCAAAAACCGATCCATTGATCACAGGTTTCATGATCTCACCTTACCTTTCCTGAATAGATGCGCTGATTCTATTGTACAGAATTCAATAACGCTCTGAAAGCGGTTTTGCAAAAACCTCCGCCCCATAATTTCTAAATAATTGTCTGGACTACTTTACCGCACGGCAAACCCCGGTATAATTTGATCTGGCTTTTGCCGTTTGAACAGGGATATTCTCATACAAGGAATTTTTTGATGGACTCATACGATAATTACCAGTCTCCATTCAGCTGGCGTTACGCCAGGGATGAGATGCGCTCAATATGGAGTGAGAATAATAAACGCCGATTGTGGCGCCGCATTTGGGTGGCATTGGCAAAAGTACAGAGTGAATATGGCCTGGTCAGCATGGACCAGCTTCAGGAATTGGAGCAGCATGCCCATTCCATTGATGTTGAGGCCGCATTAAAAATTGAAGCCGAGCTTCACCATGATTTGATGGCAGAACTGAAGACATTTGCAGCGCAGTGCCCCACTGCCGGCGGCGTACTGCATATGGGAGCCACTTCAATGGATATCGAGGATAATGCCGATGCATTGCGTCTGCGCGGCGCCTTGGATCTGGTATTATCCGCTCTACGTTCGGTCCTCCTCGCGTTGGCGAACCGCATCGAAGAGAACGCCGCACTGCCCATTATGGCTTTTACACATATTCAACCGGCGGAACCATCCACCCTCGGATATCGCTTCGCCATGTATGCGCAGGACCTGCTGGAGGATTATCAAAACATATCGGCCATCCGTAACGCTATCCGCGGCAAAGGGTTTAAAGGAGCAGTAGGAACAGCCGCCGCCTATGGCGATTTGATGGGGTTGGAAAACCTGGAGCAATTCGAAGCGCAGCTTAGCCGGGAATTGGATTTATCTTTTTACCCGGTCAGTACGCAAACCTATCCGCGCAAACAGGATTTTATGGTTCTGAACGCACTGTCCGGTCTGGGCGCCTCACTGCATAAATTTGCGTTTGACCTGAGGTTGTTGCAGACGCCCCCCATCGGCGAAATCAGTGAACCATTCGGCAAGAAGCAGGTCGGCTCTTCGGCCATGCCGTTTAAACGCAATCCGATCAACGCCGAAAAAATTGACTCTCTCGCCCGCCAGCTTTCCGTCTATCCTCAAGTTGCCTGGCAGAATGCGGCCAATTCCCTTCTGGAGCGTACGCTGGATGACAGCGCCAATCGGCGCACCATCCTGCCGGAAGCGTTCCTGATCTGTGATGAACTCCTGCGGGTTATTCTCCGTTTGGTGACAAATATGAATATCCACACCGAAGCCATCCAGAACAACCTGAATACCTACGCCCCATTTGCCTGTACGGAAAGGATCATGATGGCGGTCAGCAAAAAGGGCGCCGATCGCCAGAAGATGCACGAGATTCTCCGTGAGCATGCACTCACGGCCTGGCAGTCCGTACAAGCCGGGAACCCCAACCCATTGGTAGGTTATTTGCAGGAAGACGCTGAGATTTTAAAATGGATCAGCAGGGAAGAGATTGCGCAGCTGGCTCAGGTATCCGGTTATACCGGGATTGCCGAAAAACGATCTCTTCAGCTCGCAGAGCGAATCCGGCAGGAAATGAGATAAAAGCATAGATCCGCCCTTTTTGCAGTTTAAAACGCGGATCATTTCCTAACAAGTGATTTTTGTCATCGAATCTTAAGTGATTCATACCCGTGGATGACTAGACATGTTTTTGTTTGCGGTGTAAAATCGATCATCTTATTGGAATCAAGAGGTTTTTATGGGTTCAAATGAATCTAATCAGATATACCGCTTTGTGGTGCGCCCGCTCGCGAAGAACGACCCGCGCTCGAGCGGATATCTCGCGGATGCCCATTCCTTAGGTCTGCACCAGGTACAGGGAATTGCCTGCTATGACTTATATTTTGTGCGTGGGGAGCTCAACAACCAGCAGTTGAATCAGCTTGCAGACCAGCTTCTGCATGACCCGGTTACGCAACAGGTGGAGGCTGCGCTGCTGAAACTCCCCTGCGAGGATCAGACACCAGGCGAAGAAGTTCGCCAGATCGGGGAAATTGTCGAAGTGGCTTTGCGTCCAGGAGTTACCGACCCGGTAGCCGAACAAATTCTCCGCTCAGCCAGATTGATCAACATCAACAACATAAACGCTGCCTCAACAGGGCAACGTTTTGTTGTTAAAGGTGAAAAGATCGATTCTCAGGTCCTGAATTTATTGGCTTCGCGCCTGTTCGCCAATAATGTAATCCAGCACTATACCCTGGGTGAAATTTCGCCATCCTTTCCCGAAGACGCTCAGGCATCCGGCACCGTCGAGGCCATCAAGCTGCGGGGACTGTCGGACGAAGCCCTATTGCGCACTTCCAACGAACGACGTGCAGCCTTGAATCTCGATGAGATGAAAGCCATTCAGGCTTATTGCGAATCTGAACAGCGGGACCTGACGGATATCGAATTTGAAATGCTGGCCCAAACCTGGAGCGAGCACTGCGTCCATAAAACGTTTAAATCCCGGGTTACGGTGGTGAAAGAAAACAAGCAGGATGCGCGTTTCCCGGATGAGTACCGACACCTGTTCAACCAGACCGTCAGGGCAGCCACACAATCTATCAAGGCTCCCTGGGTGCTTTCCGCATTCAAGGATAACGCCGGGATCATCGAATTTGATAATGAGCTGGAATTGTCATTTAAAGTAGAAACGCACAACCACCCCTCGGCGATTGAGCCATTCGGCGGTGCGAACACCGGCATTGGCGGCGTCATCCGGGATGTAATTGGTGTCTCCGCCAAACCGATTGCCTCCACGGATGTCCTCTGTTTTGGGCCTCAATCCACCCCCCTGCAGGATCTGCCGGATGGGGTGATCCACCCGCGGAGAATTGCTTCCGGCGTTGTCGCCGGGATTAAAGATTACGGGAACAAAATGGGGATTCCCACGGTGAATGGGGCGATCTGGTACGACCCGAGCTTTACGGCGAACCCGCTGGTTTTCTGCGGCTGCGTGGGGCTGGCCCCCCGCAATTCGCACCCCCGCCGGGTCTTGCCCGGCGATCATATCATTGTTCTGGGCGGCCGCACCGGTCGGGACGGACTGCGTGGAGCAACCTTCTCTTCCATGACAATGGACGCGTTGACCGGCGAGGTTTCCGGTGCATCCGTGCAAATTGGAGCACCCATTGTGGAAAAGGGGCTGGTAGATGTCTTGATGCCGGCTCGCGACCGCAAACTCTATCACGCTATCACCGACTGCGGCGCGGGTGGGCTTTCGTCAGCAGTCGGGGAAATGGCCTCTGAGTGCGGTGGTGACATCCAGCTCGCTCAGGTGCCATTAAAGTACCCCGGCCTGGCGCCCTGGGAAATATGGCTCTCCGAGGCTCAGGAACGGATGGTTGTGGCAGTTCCGGAAGAGAATCTGGCCAAACTGCAATCGCTGTGCGATTTATACGAAGTGGAAATGACGGATATCGGCATCTTCAATAACAGCGGCCGCACCCGCGTTTTCTACCAGGACCAACGGGTGCTGGATCTGGAAAACCATTTCCTGCATGAGGGACTTCCTCAACGCAGTTATCAGGCCTTGGTCCGCCAGCCGGAGTATGAGCCCGGCAGGACCTCCCCCCTCAGCCAGAAACTCACTTTGGACTATGGAAAAACCTTGTTAAAATTGCTGGCACACCCCAACATCGCCTCCAAAGAAAAAGTGATCCGGGTCTACGACCATGAGGTGCAGGGTGGCACCGTTGTGAAACCGCTGAGCGGCATCCGGCAGGATGGTCCCTCGGATGGTTGTGTGATTAAACCCCTGGTCGGTAAAGGTGACGAGGCTTTTGTCCTCTCAACCGGGATGAACCCGGAATATGGAAAACAGGACCCGTATGAAATGGCACTGCTGGCAATTGACGAAGCCGTTCGCAATGCCGTGGCCTGTGGCTGCGATCCGCAGAAAACTGCCATACTGGATAATTTCTGTTGGGGAGACCCCACCCGGCCGGAAACCATGGGTGACCTGGTGCAGTCAGCGCAGGCCTGTTACGATGGTGCGCTGCGCTACGGAACGCCATTCATCTCCGGCAAAGATTCCTTCAATAATGAGTATCTTGGCTCGGACGGAAAGCGGCATGCGATTGCTCCAACCCTGCTGATTTCTGCAATGGGTCTGATGCCTTCCTGGGAACAATCGGTGACCATGGATTTCAAACAATCCGGTGACACCCTTTATCTCGTCGGTGATTTTCAACCGGCATTTGGAGGCAGTCATTTCAATCTGATTTGCTCCGAAAACGCTGTTGTTGAGGGTGTCCCATTGTGCAGCCCGCTCAATCCGCAGGTCTACCGGGCATTTTACCGGGCAGCCTCCGCAAAACTGGTTGCTGCCTGCCATGATCTGAGTGAGGGCGGCCTGGCCGTTACCGCGGCCGAGATGGCAATTGCCGGCCGCTTGGGCGCCGAGTTGAATTTACCGGATGACGAAGCGATTCGCAATCTGTTCGGTGAAAGCAGCGGAACACTCCTGGTTGAAGTAAAACCGGAGAATCAAAAAGCATTTGAAAGTGTTATGACAGGTGTACCGTATATGCAAATTGGACAGGTTCGGGAGCTGCCGCAATTGTTGGTAAATGCCCGGGGCCGGGCTGTGCTGGAAGTATCCATAACCCGGCTGCTGTCGGCCTGGAGAGATGGTGTTACAGAAGAAAAGGAAGCGGCATGAAACCGAAAGCATTAATTTTATTTGCCACCGGCACCAACCGGGATGGAGACGCGGCCGCAGCACTGGAACTCGCCGGCGCAGAGGCCTGCATTCATCCTTTAAAACAACTTCGTGAAGATCAAATGGATTGGTCTGCTTTTCAGATGCTGGTCATACCGGGCGGTTTTTCCTACGCCGATGCCCTCGGAGCAGGAAAATTATTCGCTCTGGACCTTTCACACTATTTCGCCGATCAAACACGCGCCTTCGTAGCCGCGGGAAAACCGGTGATCGGTATTTGCAACGGATTCCAGGCATTGGTCAAGTCGGGCATTCTACCGGAAACCCGCGCTCCCGAAGAAAAACCCTGGGCCACACTGACCTTTAACCAGAGCAATCATTTTGAATGCCGCTGGGTGAGTTTAAAACCGGTCTCGCAAACCTGTCTGTGGACGCGCGGGCTGACCGACCTGATCGATTGTCCGGTAGCACATGGGGAAGGTAACTTCCAGGTTAGTGACCTGGCACAGACGCAAATGCTCTTTGAGAGAGATCAGGTGGCTTTACTTTACGCCCACCCGGATGGCTCACCGGCGGATGGCACCTACCCGGCCAATCCCAACGGCTCCATCCACGATATCGCGGGAATATGCAATCCAATGGGAAACGTGCTGGGATTGATGCCGCATCCGGAAGACCATATTTACCCCTTCCAGACACCCAACCGGGCAAACCGGCCCGGATTTTACGGATTACCTCTTTTTATGAATGGTGTGCGTTACGCACAGGGAAACTAAGCAGGAGATTTTTTATGTTATCCAGTGAACAAATTACCCTCTTACTTTCACAGGCTTTTGAGACCAGTCATCTGGAACTGCCCGGACGAAGCGCCGGGAAGGTACGTGATTGGTACGCTTTACCGGAGAAACGCCGGTTGATCATCACCACCGACCGTCTCTCGGCATTTGACCGCAACCTGGCGGTTGTGCCGTTTAAAGGACAGGTACTGAATCAGTTGGCGGCCTGGTGGTTTGAAAAAACCGCGGATGTCATCCCCAACCATTTGGTCTCGCTGCCCGACCCAAACGCCGCGGTCGTCATGGAAGTGGAACCTTTCCCGGTTGAAGTGATCGTACGCGGCTATATTACCGGCGTTACTTCCACCGCTTTATGGTACCGCTATTCCCTGGGAGAACGGGAGATTTACGGGTATAACTTTGATGAAGGTCTGCGAAAGAATCAGCAGTTACCGCAGCCCATCATCACCCCAACGACTAAAGGCGGGCCGGGCGAACATGATGAACGCCTGACCTGTGCCGAGGTGGTCTCTAAAGGGTATCTGGATGCCGCCAGTTGGGATCAGATCCAGAGTGCCGCGCTGGCCATTTTTGCCCGCGGACAGCAGATTGCGCTGCGGGCAGGTATGATTCTGGTGGATACCAAGTATGAATTTGGACGAACAGCCGACGGCCGCATCGTGTTGATCGATGAGGTTCACACCCCCGATTCCTCCCGTTTCTGGAAGGCGGACAGCTACACCCGCCGATTTGAGATTGGCGAAGAACCGGACAATTTCGACAAAGAGTTTATCCGCCGTTATTATTCCAATCTGGGGTACCGCGGAGAGGGCGAACCGCCTGCCGCATCAGATGAATTGTGGGTCCAGGCCAGCCAGCGCTATATCCAAATCTATGAACTGCTGACCGGTCTCACTTTTGAAGCGGGCAGCTACCCGGTAGAACCGCGCCTGACTGCAAACCTGAAACAAGAAGGATGGTTAAAATGAAACCTTTGCTGGTGATACTGATGGGCTCAAAGGCGGACATGAAACATGCCGAAAAAATTGTTGAGGCGGCACGCTCATTCGGGCTGGACACGGATTTACGAATTGGTTCTGCGCATAAAACAGCCGCCCATGTATTGCAGTTATTGAACGCTTATGAAGCCGACCCCCGGCCAAAGGTCTACATCACCATCGCGGGGCGCAGCAATGCCCTTTCCGGCTTTACGGATGGCTCCGTTGCCGCTCCGGTGATCGCCTGTCCCCCCTATTCGGAAGCGTTTGGAGGCGCAGATATCTACTCCTCCTTGCGAATGCCATCCGGCATTGCCCCGGCTGTGGTACTGGAACCGGCGAACGCTGCACTGCTGGCCGCCAAGATCCTGGGCGTCTATGACCCGGAAATCCGTGCAGCCGTAAAAGCCCACCAGCAGAAAAGGATGGATACCATACTGGCAGATGATACCGGATTACAGACCGGATAGAGTCGTCCGTCCGTCCAATATGCACCAACCTGTTATCAGAAAGTGTAAATAGAAAAGCAATGGTTTTCAAAGATTCTCCAAAAGAAGAATGCGGCATTTTAGGAATTTATGCGCCCCAGGAAGATGTGGCCCGGATGGCCTTTTTTGGCTTATACGCCTTGCAGCACCGCGGGCAGGAAGCCGCCGGGCTGGCGGTTTCGGACGGTCAAATGCTGCGCCTGCACAAAGACGTTGGCCTGGTATCTCAGGTGTTTGATTCGCGCACCCTCTCCAGGATGGAGGGGGACTATGCCATCGGTCACACGCGTTACTCAACGACCGGGTCCTCTGCCGCGCGCAACGCACAGCCCTTTCTAATCGATACGCAGTATGGACCGCTCGCGCTGGCACACAACGGCAACCTGATCAATGCCTTCGAACTGCGGGAGAGGCTCATGCATCAGGGGGTTGGGCTTTCTTCCACTTCGGATACTGAGGTAATGACAATGATGCTGGCCGGCGCGAAAGGCAGTAACTGGTTCGAGCGCCTGAAGGATGCCATGCAGTATTGGGTAGGTGCGTATTCACTGGTCATCCTGACCCGCGACCAGGTTTTTGCCGTGCGCGACCCCTGGGGTTTCCGTCCATTGAGTGTGGGACGGCTGCCCGGCGGCGGACACGCGGCAGCATCCGAATCGGGAGCGCTGCACACATTAGGATGTGAATCAATACGGGAAGTAAAACCGGGAGAGATCATTGCTTTGAGCGACAATGCGTTAAGCGTGAATCAGGCCATTAGAACAGCCGAGGAAACGGCATTATGCTCCTTTGAACATATTTATTTTTCACGGCCGGATAACGTTTGGGATGGACGCAGCGTCCATCATGTACGCCACCGGTTGGGGCAGGTCCTGGCGAAAGAGGCCCCGGCCGATGCGGATGTGGTCATCCCGATCCCCGATTCTTCCATCCCGGCAGCAATTGGCTACGCCACAGCCTCCGGGATCCCTTACAATGATGGCTTTATTAAAAACCGGTACATCGGGCGCACTTTCATTGAACCAACCGACTTGCTGCGCAAACAGGGTGTGGCATTGAAGTTCAATGTCATCAATGAAAGCGTGCTCAATAAACGCGTGGTCATGGTCGATGATTCCATCGTACGGGGCAACACCACCGGCCCGTTGATCCGGCTCTTACTGGACGCCGGCGCAAAGGAAGTACACGTCCGCATCACCTGCCCGCCCATCAAACATCTTTGTTTTATGGGCGTGGATATGGGAACCTACGATGATTTAATCGCCCACCGCATGAGCGTTGAGGAAATCAGAGACTACGTCGGAGCGGATTCACTGGCTTACCTCTCTCTGGAAGGAATGATGACTGCCATTGGGCGGAATGAAGGTTACTGCACTGCATGTTTCAATGGAAAATACCCTCTGTCTGTTCAACCGGGTGCAACAAAAACCGGTTTTGAGAAATCGATCGGATAGCGGAAAGGAAGCAGAAGAATGAAAGTAATGATTATTGGTTCGGGGGGAAGAGAACATGCTCTTGCCTGGAAAATCAGCCAATCACCACAATTGACCCGGTTGTATCTTGCACCCGGCAATGATGGCATGGCCGCGCTGGGGACACTGGTACCTTTGAAGGTCGAAGATTCAAGCGGGATCTGTGCTTTCGCTCAGGAGGAAAAGATTGACCTCGTCGTAATTGGGCCGGAGGCTGCTCTGGCGGCAGGTATCAGCGATGCACTTCGCGCGGCCGGGGTGGCCGTGTTTGGCCCTTCCCAAGCCGCGGCCCAGATGGAGACATCCAAAACATTTTCTAAGCAATTCATGGCGCGCCATCAAATTCCCACGGCGCGTTTTGTTTCCTTTTCCAGCTACCAGGATGCCTGCGATTATTTACGGATCGTAGAATATCCGGTGGTGATCAAAGCCTCCGGCCTGGCTGCCGGGAAAGGCGTTATCCTGCCACAAAGTCTGCAAGAAGGATTGGACGCCTTACACGATATCATGGTGGATCACCAGTTTGGTGCTGCCGGGGATGAGGTCGTCATCGAGGAACGTCTGGAGGGAGAAGAGGTCTCCCTGCTGGCCTTCTGTGATGGGCAGACCGTTTCTGTAATGCCTCCGGCTCAGGACCACAAGCGGCTGCTGGACAACGACCAGGGGCCAAATACCGGCGGGATGGGGACTTACGCCCCGGCTCCGGTGATCACCCCGGCCCAGATTGACGAGATCCGGCGCACCATCCTCCAGCCGGCTGTGGATGGGCTGCGAGAGGAAGGCATGCCGTATATCGGCGTATTATATGCCGGCCTGATCCTGACCGGCCAGGGGCCAAAAGTATTGGAGTTCAATGCCCGCTTCGGTGATCCGGAAACACAGGTCATTCTGCCCTTGCTGGAAAGCGACCTGTTAGAGATATTGTTGGCCTGTTCCCGTGGGGAGTTGAGCAGTACACCTGTGGAGTGGCTCAGCGACAAACGAGCTGCGGTATGCGTGGTACTGGCTTCAGGCGGTTATCCACAAAAGGCGCAAACCAGATTTGAGATCGAAGGATTGGATACACAGCCGGAGAATGGGATGATCTTCCACGCCGGAACCCGCCTGCAGGACGGTCAATTCGTCAACAGCGGCGGACGTGTGTTGGGCGTGACCTGTTGGGATGATGACTTGAAACGTGCCATCAAAACAACTTACCAGGCTGTTGAGAAAATATCCTTTAAAGGCATGCAGTACAGACGGGATATCGCTCAAAAGGCCCTGAAACACCTAAACCCCTCCTCGGCTTACCGGGCCGCAGGCGTGGATATCGACGCGGGGAACCGGGCTGTGACTCTGATGAAGGAATCGGTGCGTGCCACCTATAATCAGCGGGTTTTAGCAGGGATCGGTTCCTTTGGCGGTCTGTTCTCGATAGACAACCTGGGGGAGCATCCTGTTCTGGTTGCCTCCACCGACGGCGTGGGGACCAAGGTGGAACTGGCTGCCCGTCTGGGACGGTACCGGGGAATCGGTGAAGATATCGTCAATCACTGCATTGACGATATCCTTGTGCAGGGCGCCCGCCCCCTGTTCTTTCTGGACTATTTCGCCACCGCCAGTCTCCAGCCGGAAGTAGTGGCTGAAATTGTCAGCGGCATGGCACTGGCCTGCCGTGAAGCGGGCTGCGTGCTGCTGGGTGGAGAGACGGCGGAGATGCCGGGGGTTTACCGGGAAAATACGTTCGATGTGGCCGGTACAATCGTCGGCGTTGTTGAACGCGGTCAAATTCTGCCCGATCATACAGCCATGCGCCCAGGAGATGTGCTGCTGGGGTTTGCATCCAGCGGCCCGCACACCAACGGCTACTCTTTGATCCGTCAACTCATCAGTGGAGAAGATTTGGAATGCTTCCGCGATGATTTGCATTCCAGTTTCGCGGATGCACTGCTGGCGCCGCATCGCTCCTATTTGAATCGGATCTCTCCCATCCTGCCCCGTATAAAAGGTCTCGCACACATCACCGGCGGCGGCTTCCTGGAAAACATTCCGCGCATGCTCCCGGAAGGGCTGCAAGCCGTGATCGATACCACGGCCTGGCCGGTACCGCCGCTGTATCAATGGCTGCAAAAGAAGGGCAATATCGACACGCCGGAAATGTACCGGGTATTTAACATGGGTATTGGCCTGGTCGCAGCCGTTGATCCCGCCGAACTGGCAGCCATCCAAAAAGCTGTGCCCGAAAACACCTGGGTGATCGGTGAACTGCGCAGCGGCACGCGTGAAACGGTAGTGCTGGCATGAGGAAAATGCGTCTGATTGTCCTGATTTCCGGAAATGGTTCAAATTTACAGGCCATTCTGGATGCCGTTCAATCCGGAGATTTGCCGGCCGAAGTATGCGCTGTCATTTCAAACAAAAAAGGTGCTTACGGATTGGAACGCGCCAGAAAAGCTGGCGTACCTGCCGTGGTAAAAGTAAAATGGAAGGATCAGGATCGCCGTGACTATGACGCTGAACTGGCCGAGCTGGTCAGGGAATACCGGCCCGATTGGATCGTGTTGGCCGGCTGGATGCGGATTTTAAGCATGTCCTTTCTGAAGCACTTTCCGGACCGCGTCATCAACCTGCATCCGGCATTGCCGGGCACATTCCCCGGGGTGAATGCCGTTCAACGTGCTTTCCAGGCCTTCCAGCAGGGAGAGATATCGCAAAGCGGCGTGATGGTACACCTGGTGCCGGACGAAGACGTGGATGCAGGTCCTTTGCTGGCACAGCGCGAAGTCGAAATCCATAAAGACGATACGGTTGAAACGTTCGAAAAAAGAATACATAATTGTGAGCATATTCTTTTGGTGGAAACCCTGAAAAATTTAGCCGCTCACATGGAGGATCAAAATGCCTAAAGCTCTACTTTCAGTATATGATAAGACCGGATTGGTCGAATTTGCGCGTGGCCTGACGGATTTGGGATGGGAACTGCTGGCCTCGGGCGGTACGGCACGGATATTATCCCAGAACCGATTGCAGGTCACCGAAGTAGCGGATTACACCGGCTCACCGGAAATCCTGGGTGGGCGGGTAAAAACCCTGCACCCGGCGATCCACGGCGGTTTGCTGGCGCGGGATACGCAGGAAGATTACGACCAATTAAAGAGCCTGGGCTGGTCAGCCATTGACCTGGTAGCAGTGAACTTATATCCCTTTGAAGCGACCATCGCGGTGCCGGGGGTCAGCCTGGCAGAAGCCATCGAGCAGATTGATATCGGTGGGGTCGCGTTGATCCGGGCGGCGGCAAAAAATCACGCCCGGGTAACCCTGGTGTGCGACCCACAGGATTATGAATCGGTTCTGACAGCCTGCCAACAGGGTGAAATTCCCCTTGAAATGCGTCAGAAGCTTGCCGTGAAAGGCTTCCGGGTAACCGCGCATTATGACCGCGCCATCGGGAATTACCTGGGTGGCGCAGCCGCCGAAACCCTTACCCTGTATCCCGTCCAATCACTGCGCTACGGCGAGAACCCGCACCAGACGGCAGCCTTACTGGGCTTCAAAGCCGGTGATGGCCCCTTGGGTGGGAAAGTGCTGCACGGGAAAGAGTTATCTTACAACAACCTGCTGGACCTGGACGCAGCCTGGCGGGCCGTGGTCGGGTTTGAGGAAAACAGCATCGTGATCGTCAAACACCTCTCGCCGTGCGGCATCGCTTCGGCCAAGAAACAGGCACTGGCTTATCAGGCTGCTCTGGCAAGCGATCCGGTTTCCGCATTCGGCAGCATCGTTGCCGCCAACCGCACGCTGGAAACAGAGACGGCTGCTGAGATCAGCAAGTTGTTTGTGGAATGCGTGATCGCACCCGGTTTCGAGCCCGGCGCGTTGGAGATCCTGCAGAAAAAGAAGAATTTACGGCTGGTCGAGATGCCCGATCTGGAAGTGGAGCCCAAAGTGGAATACCGCTCAATTGTGCGCGGCATGCTGAAACAGTCCGTCGATCTCGGTGACCCGGACCAGACAAACTGGAGAGTGGTTACCCAACGCCAGCCTTCGGAAGAGGAAATGCAGTCGCTGAAGTTCGCCTGGAAAGCCTGCCAGTATGTCAAATCCAACGCAATTGTATTTGTTCAGGATAAGGCTACGGTAGGGATCGGCGGCGGGCAGCCCAACCGCGTGGACTGCGTCAAGATCGCCGCGGAACGCTCCGGTGAGAAAGCGCAGGGAGCCGTGATGGCTTCGGATGCCTTTTTCCCCTTTGCCGACTCGGTTGAAGAAGCCGCGCGGTACGGCATTAAAGCAGTGGTTCAGCCAGGCGGCTCGATACGCGACCAGGAATCCATCGATATGTGCAATAAATTAGGCCTGTGCATGGTCTTTACCGGTTATCGACATTTCCGTCATTAGATATCCGGGCTAAGGAAGCGAGCAACAACGAAATGAATGAACATTTATTTGAAGAATCGGAACAGTTGACTTTTGATGACGTGCTGATTGAACCCGGTTTCAGCGAAGTACTGCCCTCCCAGGTGGATGTGCGCGCCAGGTTGACCCGTGATATCCAGCTTAACGTTCCCCTGTTATCCGCAGCAATGGACACGGTCACCGAGTCCCGTCTGGCGATTGCCCTGGCGCGGGAGGGTGGAATCGGTATCATTCACCGCAATCTCTCCCCGGAAGATCAGGCCAAAGAAGTGGAGACCGTCAAGCGCTCTGAATCCGGAATGATCTCCGATCCGATCACCCTGCCCCCAACCGCCACGCTGGCCGAAGCGGAAAGCATCATGGGGCGTTTCCATATCAGCGGGTTACCGGTTATTGATCCATCCACTAACAAACTGGTTGGCATCCTGACCAACCGGGACATCCGCTTTGCCGAAGTGAGCGATATGAGCCTTCCGGTAAGCGAATTCATGACTTCCGAGCGCCTGATCACGGCAGAATTGGGCACCACGCTGGAGCAGGCGAAAAGCATTTTACAAAAATACCGCATCGAGAAACTCCCTCTGGTGGATGGAAACGGTCAGCTAAAAGGATTGATCACCGTCAAAGATATTCAGAAGAAGCAGCAATACCCAAACGCAGCCAAGGACGAGCGCGGGCGCTTATTGGTAGGAGCAGCCGTCGGTGTGGGCGCAGATCTGGAAGAACGCGCCGAACGTCTGACCGGGATGGGTGTGGATGTGATAGTCATCGACACCGCGCACGGCCATACCGCCGGTGTGATCAACGCCATACACCGCCTGAAGGCCCTCCGCCCGCATCTCCAGGTGATCGCCGGAAACGTGGTCACCGAAGCCGGCACCCTAGCACTGATCGAGGCCGGGGCGGACGCCGTTAAAATCGGGGTTGGAGCCGGCTCCATCTGCACCACACGGATTGTCTCCGGCGCGGGGATGCCGCAGCTCAGCGCAATTTACCGCTGCTCGCGGGCTGCCGCCCCTCTGGGAGTTCCGGTGATTGCGGATGGCGGGATCAAGTACAGCGGTGAAATTGTTAAGGCGCTGGTGGCCGGCGCAGATACGGTCATGCTGGGCAGCCTGCTGGCCGGATTACAGGAATCCCCGGGGGAAGAGATCCTTTACGAAGGCAGACAGTTTAAGTCTTACCGCGGCATGGGGTCGATGGGCGCCTTACAGGGCTATGGCCGGGACCGGTATGGCACCGGACAGGGCGGCGCCGGAAAACTGGTTCCGGAAGGCGTGGAAGGGATGGTGCCCTATAAAGGCACCCTGAGTGATTTTATCTACCAGTTAGTAGGCGGTTTACGCTCCGGGATGGGATACGCCGGGGCGGCCAATCTGGACGACCTGCGCACAAAGACCCGTCTGATCCGGATCACCAAAGCAGGGTTGATCGAAAGCCACCCCCACGACATCACCATCACCCGCGAAGCGCCCAATTATCAGCGCGGCGAGTAAAGTATTATTCAAAAAATTAAAGTCCTGCTCCTTTCCTCAAAAGGTAGAGCAGGACTTTTTATTTAATTTTCGATGTGCAATTAAATCTTGTGTCCGCACTCGGCACAGAACTTCGCTTTGGGCTGAAGTTTTGCCCCGCATTCCGGACAGTTAGTGTCTTCCAGCTTCGTGCCGCAGTTCGGGCAGAATTTGGCATTGGTCGCCAGCGGTTCGCCGCATTCCGGACAGGAAGCCCGGATCGTTTTCCGCCAGTTCGATTCGGATAATTTCTTATCCTCTTCCGACATCTTGGCATGCGCCCAGACCTCTTCCACTGAACGGGAAGCCTGAGCCGCGCTCATCTCCACTCCCAGATCCGGCGCGCATTCTTTACACAGACCGCGTTTGTGGTTCCAGCATTGCTCCACACACACCCAGGATTGACAACGCGGGCACTGCTTAAAATCACCTTTGATCTGTTCTACCGCACCTTCAAACGCCTCATCATGAGATTTTTCCCAGGCAGCGGAATGCACCCGGTCGCTTAAAGTGGAAGCCGCACCAAAAATGCCCCCCAGCAGATTGTTGGCCGTATCCATCACTCCCGCGATATTGCCGGTCACCGAGGGTCTGAATTGGGTCCGGTAGCCTGAACCGCAACGATCACAAAAGAATTCGAATTGAAACCCCCGATCTGTGCTCAGATCACTGTAGTTTCTGACAAATACAATTTTTTTGCTCATAGAAAATTCCTCATTGTTCATAAGTTTTCAAACTGTTTGGTGATTTCTTCTATGACATTAATAGCTCCACATCAATAAAATTGCAAGCGGTTTTCAGACCAGTTTTTTTGATTCTGAAAAACCCTATTTTGGATAACTCATTTTGTGATCGGGTTTCATACCGAGCTTTTCATTCTACAGTATGACTCCAAAAATGTATTGTCCAAACGATCCCATTCAGTTGTAAAATAGAATTCCTTGCAGCCAGCCTTCAACTTTGGAGAGAAAATGTTAACTTCATCCGAATTAAAAACCAGACTCCGGGAGCTTTCTCAAAAGACAGACCGCATCCCCCCATCCGGTGAACTCCCTCAGCTCTTAGAAGCCATGACCACACACCTCGGCAGCCCAGACCCGGAACTGCGGGACGAGTTGATTTACTTTACTTTTGCAAAATGGATTCCCAAAGATGTGTTGTTGACCACACAACTCAAACAGCTTTTAACCACGGTGCTGGATGAGCAACATTTGTTTTACCGGATCGGCGAAAATGGCACAGATTCGGTATTCACCCGTTCTTTTTCCATTCTCCTGCTGCCATTAATTGTCTATGCGCATTTACAGCATCCCTATCTCTCAACGGCTGAAATCTTCAAAATCAAAACCGGATTGTTGCAATATGTCCGGGATGAAAAAGATCGCCGCGGATATGTGGAACCTCAGGGGTGGGCGCATACGGTTGCCCATACGGCCGATGCCATCGACGAGCTGGCAAAGTGCAGGGAGCTGAACGCCGCGGATCTGCGGGATTTGCTGGGAGCGATATCCACCCTCCTGAATGAGCCACACCGGGTCTATGCTTTTGAAGAGGACGAACGCTTGAGTGTGGCTTCGGTCACCATCCTCCAACGGCAGCTTCTGGAACCGGCAGATTGGGAAATCTGGCTGGAAAGCCTGCTCTCGTTGATCGAAGAAGCCCAACCCATCCTGCCCGCCCATCACCTGAGGGTCAACATCAAACACTTCCTGCGCAGCTTCTACTTCCGCCTCCGCAGACCGGAGAACGCAGAAATGCCGGATCAAGACAGCCTGGAGAAAATTCTCTCACAACTGGTGCGTTTCTGAAGTGAGAAAAAAGCCGAAATCCCGTTTGACTTTTCAAGGAACCGAATCTAAACTAGAACCATGCTTGCGAACATCAAAGCCTGCGCGGTGATCGGATTGGAAGGGAGAATCATTGAGGTCGAAGTCGATTTCTCTCAGGGTTTGCCGTCGATGGTTATTGTGGGGCTGCCCGATGCCGCCGTGCAGGAGAGCCGCGAGCGCGTGCAATCTGCCATCAAAAACGCCGGCCTGATGTACCCCCGCAAGCGGGTTACCGTCAACCTGGCCCCCGCCTCGGTCCGCAAGGAAGGGCCTTCTTACGACCTGCCCATTGCTCTGGGGGTGCTGGTGGCCGGAGAGCAAATCCCCCCGGAAGCCCTTGAAGATACCCTGGTAATCGGCGAGCTGTCGCTGGACGGCAGCCTGCGCCATGTGCGAGGCGTGCTGCCGATGGCCGCCACTGCCCGCGAGAACGGCTTCCAACGCATTATTGTCCCCACCGAGGACGCCAATGAAGCCTCCCTGATCCCCGGCCTGGAAGTGCTCCCGGCCGCTTCGTTGAATGAGTTGTACCTGCACCTGACCGGGATGGAGCAAATCACTCCGCATCCTCCCAACGAAGTGGAACCGCAGGAACTCACCATCCAGACCGACTTTCAGGAGATCAAAGGGCAGGAGCACGTCAAGCGTGCCCTGGAAGTGGCCGCTGCGGGCGGTCATAACGTGCTCATGATCGGGCCGCCCGGCTCGGGGAAGACCCTGCTGGCGCGCGCGCTGCCCGCCATCCTGCCCCGCATGACGATTGACGAAGCGCTGGATGTGACCCGCATTTATTCGGTCTCCGACCAGCTTCCTCCGGGAGTGCCCCTTATCCAGAACCGGCCTTTCCGCGCACCGCACCATACCATCTCGCATGCCGGGCTGGTGGGCGGCGGCAACTGGCCGCACCCCGGCGAGGTCTCTCTGGCCCACCGCGGTGTGCTGTTCCTCGACGAGCTGCCCGAGTTCGGCACGCGCGTTCTGGAAGTCCTGCGCCAGCCGATTGAAGATAAGACCGTCACCATCAGCCGCGCCCAGGGTTCGCTGACCTTCCCGGCCAACTTCATGCTGGTGGCCGCCATGAACCCCTGCCCGTGCGGCTTTTACGGCGACCCGGTCAAGCCCTGCACCTGTGCCCCCTCCACCGTCACCCGCTACCAGAAGCGCATCTCCGGCCCACTGCTGGACCGCATTGACATTCACATCCAGGTGCCGCGGGTGGAATATGACAAGCTCAGTGACGACCGCCTGGGAGAACCCTCTCAGGTCATCCAGAGCCGGGTGGAAACCGCGCGGGAGCTCCAGCGGCGGCGCTTCCTGAAAGACGAGCTGCCCTTCCCCAACGCCATCACCTGCAACGCCGATATGCGCCCGGCCGAACTGCGACAGTTCTGCGAGCTGGACGACACCAGCCGCAAACTGATGCGCTCGGCGATGAGCCAGCTCCAGCTCTCCGCCCGGGCTTACCACCGCATCCTCAAACTCTCCCGCACCATCGCCGATCTGGCCGGCTCCGAGACCATCCAGCCCACCCACCTGGCCGAAGCCCTGCAGTACCGGCCACGCATGGATGTGATGTAAAAGTTACGCAAAGAGTTTTTATCCGCCCCTTATATCTTTAAAGAAAAACCAGGGTAATCTTATAAAGTAGTAAAAGTGCTCACCGGTACGATATTACAAGAAATTCAACACCTGCAGCGGTCACAAATCAGCCCCCTTATCATTCCACAAATTTTACTTCACTACAACGTTGATTCTTTTTATAAACAACGGTCTGGTGCCTGATCAAGGATCGTTCAACAACACTCCCTTAATTAAGCACCAGACATATTTTATTGAAAAGCATAACCTGATCTTGTGATTACACCGGCACCTCATTGTAAATGACGGGCATTTGCCCCTTCCACTTCTGCCAGATAGGATCTTCGGTGATCAGATCGGCCATAAAGTGCCCCACGTTGATCCGGCTGGTCTGTCCCGGGTCAAAGATTGCACTTCGAATGGGCGAGAGATGCACTCCATAAGCGGTGACTTCATCCTCATCAATCAAGGAATCCGGCCGGACCACAACCCACTCAATCTCTTTATCTTTTGGACCAATTTTGCTCCTCAGGTAGTCCGCAGCCTGCTCATTATCGACATGAGGGGGCAATAGAAGACGCAGCAATCCAAGAACGATTTTTTGGGCAAAGGAAACCGGTTCATTGAGATCCCGATTGCGGTTACCGACAGTATTCATCAGCACAAATTTAGTGGGTTTCTCAGGTCTGTTTGCCCGGATGGCATCACTTAACCGGCGAACCGCATCAGTTACGAGTTTTCGCGGATGACCATAAAGACCCTTCAAATCCATGTTGTGCCCCAGGCAGGATGCTACCGCATCGCATCCTTTAACATAGCGGGCTAATTCAGTGTCACTCAGATCCAGAATGCTGGCCTGGATTACCGTCAAATTGTCATGATTCCTGAGGTTTGCGGGCAGCTTTTCAGGTGTTCGAACAATCGCCTTGACCAATTGTCCACGATTAAGGAGTTCTTCTGTGAGCAGCCGGCCCGTTGCTCCACTTGCTCCGGCAATAAGGATGTTCATTTCTTTCTCCATTCGATTCAACCGGCTCAGGCCGATTCAAGAGCACGTTTTTTCCACGCTTCGACATTCACACCTTTAATCAAAAGCCAAAAGGTTATCAACATTTCTCCAAGGAAAGTAAATTCACTGAAAGTAATGCCGAAGTCGGGAACAAAAAAGAATATAAAAGAATCTACCAGATAACCAAAACATGCGACGATCAATAAAGCCCCGATAATTTTGGGCAGGAAACCGGATTTGAAAACTAAATAACCCATGGGGAATAACCAGAGTCCCCAAAATATCTGAGCGATAAAAATTCCGGCCTGGTGTAAATCAAGGAACAGGGCTATAAGAGTCCGAATCTGCTCTGAGGTAAAAAACGTCAGGAAGTCTGCGCCGTTCAAAAGCAGCAGGACGGCAAATTGATTGAGTTCATTGAGCATTGCAATCGGCACAGCGACTAAAATGAACACGACCATGAGCACCGCATGGTTTTTATTGACCGGTTTGAGTACTTTGTACATATAAAGAACCACAAATATCTGAACGATCTGGGTGAGCAGAGCAATCACAATACTGGTGCGGAATAGAGTCTGATTAGCCAGGATATTGTTGACCGTTGCAGCCATATCTCCGGGCACAAAAAGAGTTTTAGGAACATACAGCATCCCAAATATTCCAAGGGGGATCATAAGCATATACAGGAAACCTGTAGTTCTTGCAGTCTTTAAGATTGTTGTTTTTTCTTGAGTAACCATCGTTTTCTCCTTCGTTTGAATAATATTGATAAATTAAGTTAAGTCGTGAAACTTATTTTGTTGATTAAACATCCAGCTTCTTTAGCTCTTTTACACTCACCCTTGACAGCAGTGAAAAGGGAATGAACCACAGAGCAATCCATAAAAATGTTACGATTTGCTCGTATTCTGATCCGTCCAAAAAGGAAGTTGTAAAGATCATTACAACTGCAAAGATTATTGAAATTCCAATGTTAAGGAATGTTGCTTTTTTAAGACTCATTAACTCTCCTTGAATAACTCATTTTGTTTGAGAATGCACTGAAATCAGGGTTAATCCCAAATTTCTGATTTTTTTAAACACGCCGTGCAACGCGGCCTGATCTGCAACCACACCGCTTAAAATCGTGTTCCCGTCATCCGTCAGGCTGATGGTAAAACCATCGAACCAATCCTGCCAGCGGGCATCTAAATGGCCTTTGATTTTGATATGGTATTGGGTGTTTTCGTTTGTCATGTTCCTAATATAAACGAATGGGTGCGATAAGTCCCCACAAGAAACTGTGGTATTTGGGATCAAAAAACTGTAGTCCAGGAGAGGATAAACTGTAGGAGGGGCTTTGTTGAAATGGATGAAAAACCGGGTGATGCACGCATGATTTCAACTTGCGTGCCAAAAATTAACAGATTCCTGGAGCAGGCATCCCCCCGTTCACATCGCGGGTCTACCCGAGTGGGGCACTCAAACCCGGGGCGGTTTCACATCTGCTATTTCCTCAAGCGATGAAAGATCAGCCATCCCCTTTTGTTCTTCCGGCAGCAGATGAAGTTCGCGGGCTTTGAGGATGGCAAGGGTGCGTTTTTTTACCCCCAGTTTACTGTAGATATTTTTGATGTGGTAGAGGACGGTATTAAGACTGATAAAAAGCTGCCCGGCGATCTCTTTGTTTTTCAGCCCTGCGGCGATGAGAACCAGGATCTCCAGCTCACGCTCGCTGAGAGGATCGACGAATGCCTGAGCGGGGAGTAAACCAGGTTTTTGCTTCTCCTCTTCAAATGCTGCCAACAACTTGCCTACATAGGCAGACATTCCCTTCCGAGCAGTCACTTTGGATAATAGCTGTGCCATCGGAAGCCCTTCATCCACAAAGGTGCGGATGTAGCCTTCGGGTTCAGCCAGGGTTAGAGCGTGCTCCAGAGAATCAAGCGCCAAAGGAATATCACCTTGCGCCTCGTAAGCCAGAGCCTGTAATAATAGAATCTTGATTACGCTGCCTGTGCGTTCCCCCTTTTTTGCTTCTTTCAACAGGCGCTCGATGAGCCGGATTGCTTTGTGAATAGAGTCATCTTCCCGGTCTTTTTGATACCGGGCAATGAGTATTCTTGCCAGAGTCATGAACTCAAATTCATGCAGATAGCTGAGATCGCCATCAACCGATAAACCGCGCTCTTGCGCCCATTTTAACGATTCAGCCAGCCTGCCCTGTGCAACCCACACCTGTGTTTTCAACGCCGAGATGGGGCGTATTTCAGGGACAGGGGAGTTAAAATACAGTTGTTCCGCTTCATCAAGCAAATCAAGAGCGCTGTCCAGATCCCCTGCGGATTGCTTTATTCGCGCCCGGGCAATCCGCAAGCGATAAGACCAATCTGCTAACGCCGCCGGCTCGCCCAGCTCCTCGCTTTTCGACAGGTTCTGTTCGGCGGCATCCATAAGGCCCTGCTCACGATACAGCTTGCTCAACCCGAAATAAAGTTCTGTGGTTCCCGGGATTGCAGGCTCACCCTGCGCCCTCGCAAGTTGCAGCGAGCGCTCATAGATACTTATCGCATCGTGGAGGCGACCCTGGGCTATCCTTATATCCGCCAAACCATAGGTGCCGCTGATGGCAAAAATGATATTGTCATTCTTCTGAAAACCGGTCATCGCATCGGCCAGAACCTGATAAGCTGCTTCCAGGTCTCCATTTGCCCAGTAGGCAAGCCCCAGAAGAGAAGCCGCCGGTCCGCGCCCGAGATAGTCGTCCTCAGGCAAGAAATCGAGTGCCTGTCGAGCAAAGATCAACGTGTTGGGGATATCTCCGAGAGCCAGGGCCGCATAAGAACGAGCAGTGGCTATTGACGCGGGCAAAGAAGGGAATCGGTCTTTATCTGCAACGGACATCTCAGGAGAAATCCCGGAAGATGGTGCTTCCAGCCATCGTTCAGCATCCTGCAATCGGGATTCGGCTTTGTCCAGCTCACCATCATTTAGAAATGCCCAGGCGTAATCAACGCTGAGTACAGGTCTGGTGCGAACCAGGTCGTCTGGCAAGGCCTTTGCCCATCCCAACCAGGTTTTGGATTGAAAAGTTTGGTCCATTGCCGGCCAGGCCAACTCAATCAGATCTGCCGCGCGCTCAAAATCTCTGGCAGCTAATGCGTGCCGAATCGCTTCGGGTGGCAAGCCCTTCTGCTCATACCATTCACTTGCCCGCCGGTGCAGGATGGGGATGAGATTCGTTTCTTTCTCCATCAAACGCGCTTGCAGCACATCCACAAAAAGATAATGATAACGATACCAACGCCGTTCATTATCGAGAGGAACGATGAGCAGGTTCGCGTGTTCAAGATATTTCAGCATTTCTTTTCCCGAAGTAGCCGAATCGAGCAAAAGTGCATCGCAAAGCGGGGCAGATAAACGCTTGAGGATAGATGTACGCAACAAGAATTCCCGCACATTTTCAGGCTGCTGTTGTAAGACTTCTTCAACAAGATAATCCAATACAAAGCGATGACTGCCGGTAAACGATTGGATAAAGCTGCCGGCGTCTTGTCCCTGCATGGAAATTGCGGCCAATTGCAATCCGGCTATCCAGCCTTCGGTGCGGGTCTCTAGAGCCAGGACGTCTTCTTCCGAAAGATTCAGCCCCATTCTTCGGTTTAAAAAATCAGCGGCTTCGACCGGGGTGAAGCGCAAATCCGTGGCGCGTATTTCGGTCAACTCGCCACGGACGCGATACCGGGCCAAAGGCAGCAGGGGATCTTCACGGGTGGTGATGACGAAGTGCATCTGCGCGGGTGCGTGCTCAAGCAGAAAGGCGAGCACATCGTCAACCGCTTTGGATTCAATGACATGGTAATCGTCCAGGACGAGGATGAAATTATCCAGGACGGTGGTAATTTCATTGAGCAGAGTTGCCATAATTGTTTCGACGGGGGGTGGATGTGGAGATTGGAGCATACACAACACCACTTCTCCGATACTCTTCGAAACCGTCTGCAAAGCTCTGACGATATATGTCAGGAAACGTATGGGGTCGTTATCCCCTTCGTCCAGCGACACCCAGGCAGACTGCTGCTTGCAAGTAGCAACTCGTTCGCTGATCAGCGTCGTTTTCCCAAACCCGGCCGGCGCAGAGATGAGAGTCAGTTTACGGTGCAGCCCTTCATTCAGCCGCTCATCCAGGCGGGGGCGGGGAACCGCTTTGTCTCGAGGTGGGGGGATGTAGAGCTTTGTTTGCAGGAGTACGGTTTCCATAGTCAAATTATAGATGAAAGTATGGAGTACGAAGGGGGTATGTATAAAAGGGAGAATCACCGGACGAGATTCCTGATCGGGTGAAGCAGGCCGGATAGTGCCAACACGAGTGTTTCACGGATCTAAACAATGGGGAGATCACAAACGCCGATATGCGGGCCAAAGACCAGCAGTACCGCCTGAGGTGGGATATATTATAAAATTATCTCCCTATTTATCTCAAAATATTTTGGTTATATAATCATAAAAACTTCTAATATATCTTTCTGGGGGTATTTCTTATGCCTGTAGAAATCATCGTTAGCATTGCCGCCATCTTGGGGTCGGTAATAGGGGCAATTGTCACCCATTTATTATCTAAAAACAAAAATTTAGCAGAGATAGAAAAAATTAGAGCAGAAACAGATAAAGCAAAAGCAGATGCTGAAAAGACACGTGCTGAAATACTTGGACCTAAAGCTATAGCCGAAACCACAATACTTACAGATAGCCAGGAAGAAAAGCTTATCCAACGTGTTGTTGAAAAAGTTCAGACCATTCAAGAGCAAACTAAAACCAAATCACCTACTGTGCTATATCAGCCACCATCGCTTTCAGAGCGTTTAGTATATCTGTATGCGGTAAGGCAAGATATTGAAAATAGTATAAGACAAATTGTTTTTCACATGGGTGGAGGCTGGCCTGGATCATCATCTGCAAGTTTTGGTGCCTATTTTGAAATAGCTTCTAGCTATAAACTTATTTCCGAAAATTTAGTGAACGAAATAAACGATTTTTATTACTACACACAATCCATACTTAATGCTGGAGATCTTTCGGATTACCAATTTTTACAAGTGCAATATCTTGCCGCTAACATTCATCTACAACTTGATCATTTTTTACAAGACAAAAATATGATGCTAGGGTGAAAAACTTGTGTAACCACTTATTCCTGGCTAAAAGCCCTGCAATACCGCCCAAGAATGGATGTGCTGTAGAAGAGTATTTGAATCAGTTTTAGTTTCTGCTATCCACTTTAATTGAGTTTTTTATCCCCTAATATCAATTTACAACTTGAAGTGTACATCCGATGTAAATCCACATCATATATAATCCCTTGAAGATTGGGAAATTAAGGATAAACAAGATCATGGTCACGCAAAAATTGATTGAACTAATAGGTAATCTGCCAAAAGAAAATGGTTTCAAAAATCGAATGAGACTTCATCAGGGATGGTGGCGCGCGTGCGTTTTAGCAGAAGAACAGGGCATTCACCCTGCCCATAAAAATGAACGGATAGCCAATACTATTCAAAAGGGAGAAGTGAGCGGCAAGAATTTTCTATCTGAGAATATCCGAAGAGCAGTTGATATAACAATACAGGAAAGAAAAGTAATGGGTGCAGGCATTATAGAAGAAGAAAGGTTGTTCAACAATCTTCTATCAAGCCAGCCACTGTGTTGCAATTTTTTTGGTGAATTAAAGATGGATACAGATTTCGCCTTACAAGTTCTACGTTGTTTCTATCCTGAGCTTACGCGTGTCCGCAGGGTAATCTTTGAGTTTGCGCCGGAGGAAAGATTTACAAACGACAACTCAGCATTTGATGTAGCATTTGAAGTTGCGCGTGAAACCGAGTCAGGGTTGATTGGTTTCGAATGTAAATATACCGATACTTTTTCGCAAAAAGTATATGACAAACATGAATACCGTGACGTGTATCGTCACAGCAACCAATTCAATCGGGAATATGAATCTTATATTTCAGGAAGATACAATCAACTATTCCGCAACCAGTTGATAGCAGAAGCATTGCTGCAACATCGAAAATACGACTTCATATACACAGGATTGTTTTGTCATCCAGAGGATAAACATGCAATCGCAACAGGTCACGAATTTCAGAAAATGTTGAAGAATAAGGCTCTTTTCAAAGTAATCACATACCAGCAATATATTGAGGAAGCGCAACGGTTGCCATTGGATTGGGCAAAGAGAGAATCCATCATGATGTTATGGGCCAGGTATTGTGCCACGCAATTGAGTGCCGGCCTAGCTAAATGAAAGAAAAACTCTTTTAAACCAGCTACACATCCACCGACACGCGCCCTGGAAGTGCAACGGCGGGCAGCCACTATGCTCTGATAATCGGGCCTCAAAACTATTTTGGTGTGGTACCTCCTAGGGAGAAATTTTCTCCCGACAACGTAAATCAAAAATGAAAACCGAATTACAGGCCAGGCAAACCCTCATTCTTATTCGGAATACAACGCCCCAGGATTATCAACCATTGCGATTTGGAACAAGAGTCGAACTCCAAGCCTTTTAGGTACGGAGGTTCCTTCGCCAGTCGGCATATAACAGAGTATTTGTTTTAGAGCTAAATATCCTCTTCTTCAATCAATCCCCGGATTTGTTCCCATGCCTGTCCGCGCCATCAATCGTATAATACAAGTACAACATCGAGGTAAGTGTACGGACAATCCGGAGAGAAGCGATCATGGAAAAGCGACTGGGGATTTTGGCGAGGAAACTTTGGCCCGAAATAGCAATTACAGGCGGGCTGGGTTATGAATCCCATTTGTTCGATGTCATCGGCTTTTTATATACGGCTCCTTTGGTATTGGTAGGTCTTGGATGGTTATTAGCCACCACGGATCTGGCACTGGTACGTGCAGAATGGCCCATACTGGGCTTTCTCCTGATCCTGTTATTTGTTTTCGAGCAGCTCGGTTTTTACTTCTTTGTTGAGATCAAGCCGGGAACCTATTCCGACTGGCAAGCCTCTCTTACACCCATAATCATCTGGTCCGCAGCCTTAATATTCGGGCCCAGCAGCTTATGGTTGGCTGTTTTCCATAGCCTTGTCTTTTACATCCGCAGGTGGCGGAAATACCCCTCAATCGAGAGGCGTTGGAATTGCGCGCGGAACTTCACCTTCAACCTTGCAGAGGTTCTCACCAGTTTGATCGCACTGGCCTTTTACGCCCGTTGGGTTGGAGGTACTACGCCCAACAGCGCCTTTCCTCTGCCAGACTTGACTCTTGGCAGCGTTCTGCCAGCCTTTCTGTCCACGATTATTTGGTGGCTGCTGCCGGCGCTGATCTGGCTTCCCTTCCTGATCTTTTTTGAACGTTTCAGGAAATCTCCATTGACAAAAGATTCAAGAAAAGCATATAACAGATCCTGGGCAAGTGCATTGGGTTGGCCAATTTTAGCAGGTCCTTTTGCGGTCCTGGCCGCTGGATTGTACGTCCAAAACGGGATCGGAGGGTATCTGTTCTTCATCTCCAGCTTGTTGCTGGCAAGCTGGATGGCCCATCACTTGAGCCAGGCGGTTGAGCGCAGCCAGCAACGATCTCGCGAATTAGAGAATTTAGAACAGTTGGGCCGCCGTTTACTCAACGAACCCCCTGACGCTTCCACTTTATCAGATGTGTTGGAAGAACAGATCTCCAACATGTTTCCTCTTGGCTCGATATTAATCCGAATAGAACGTGATCCGCTCTTACCCTCCCAGACCCTTTTGAGTCACCTCGCCCAGGGGGCACTTGTACCTATCGATCGCCTCCCGGTCAGTAAGCGAACCTGGGAATGGATAAAAACAACATCTACGTCCCATTACTTTCTGCCCGGGAAAAAACTTCCCTGGGGAGAAAATCCAACCAGCGATGCTCTTTTAATAACCCCTATACTTGATGTAGATAGCACTGAAACGATTGGCGGAATCATTCTATCGCAAAGCTGGCATGCTGAGACCATTCCCAATTTATTACCTGCCGTGCAATCGCTTGCGGCACAGATCGCATCCGCACTGCACAGGGCCAAGGTTTACAGGATCGAACAGGAAATGGCTGTAGCTGCCAAAATACAAGACAGCTTTCTTCCCGATGGCACACCTATTATCCCAGGATGGCAGCTATCGGTGACTTTGGAACCAGCACGTGCGACATCCGGCGATTTTTACGACTTTGTTCATCTACCGGATGGCAAGCTTGGCATATTAATCGCAGATGTGGCTGACAAGGGGATGGGGGCCGCGTTGTATATGGCCGCCAGCCGAACCCTCATCCGCACTTACGCTGTCGAATATGATACCCAGCCTGAACTGGCTCTCGGCGCAGCCAATCGCCGTATCATGGCAGACAGCCGCTCAGACTTGTTTGTCAGTGTTTTTTATGGCATCCTCGACTTAACTGCCGGCACACTGACCTATTGCAACGCCGGGCATAATCCACCCTATCTGGTCAGCGCCCAGAATCACAATGAAATACAGAAACTAACTAGGACAGGTATTGTATTGGGCGTCCTCGAAGATGCAACCTGGGAGCAAAGAATGATTCACCTCCTGTCAGGCGATTCTCTGGTTTTATATACCGATGGCGTCACGGATGCAGAAAACGGACATGGTGATTTTTTCGGCGAACACCGGCTGGCAGATACGGTACTGGACCATCGCGAGTGCTCGACCCAAGAGATGCAAGACGCACTACTATCAGAAATCCACAAATTCGTGGGAGACGCGCCCCGGTTCGACGACATCACCTTGATGATCGTAAAAAGAGAAAATTGATTTATACGATGGCGATTTTTGATCTGGTTATGGAGAAATTTATCCTATTGCATCCCCAATTGATCTCCAACTGAACCCGAGGAGTTTAGGGTCTGAGATATAAAATATAGCAGAGAGATCAACAATGAGCTGCATTGACATTCACATCCAGGTGCAGCGGGAAAAACCAAGTTACTCGTTGATGATCGTCTGGGAGAACCCTCCCTGATCCTCTACCCTGTCAAAGTCTTGCAGTGCCGCCCACGGAGGGATATCCTTCTCCCCACATCCGTTTTATGCAACATCCTATTCCTCCTGTTTTGAATGCAATGAGAAAAGCGAAAAAATGATGCCGATATTCTTGCAGGAGATTTTCCCCAATCATAAAAACACTTTGGTAGTGGAGTTATTTTCGGATGAATGAAATCCATTATAATGATTTTTTATCATCGTGGGAGAGGGCAAAATGCAGGTAACCTTTATTAAGCCGACACTCGGCAGCCTGAACGACGGCGAACACTTTGTGGACGAGGCGCGCATGGAGCCCCTGTCACTGGGTGTCCTGGCGGGGCTGACTCCACCCGGTGTGGATTGCCGCCTGTTTGATGACCGCGTTGACGAAATCGACTACGATGAGCCCACCGATCTGGTTGCCATCAACATCGAGACCTTCACCGCCCGCCGCGCCTACGAGATTGCCGCGGAATACCAGGCCCGCAAGGTCCCGGTGGTGATCGGCGGGATGCACGCCACCCTTGTCCCCGATGAAGTAGCTGAACACGCCAACGCAGTTTTTACCGGTGATGGAGAATCGCTCTGGCCGCAGGTCGTGGCCGATGCGCATCAGGGCCGGCTGCGGCCCCGCTACGATGCAAAACCCGGTGTTCCCCAGTTGGGCGTGCTCCCCCGCCGGGACCTGTATGCCGGAAAGAAATACCTGCCTATCAGCCTGCTCCAGTTTGGTCGGGGCTGTCGCTTCAACTGTGAGTTCTGCGCGGTCAGCCAATACTTCCATCATTGCAATTATGTACGGCCGGTCGCCGAGGTGGTGGCAGAAATCGCCGCACTGCCGCGTCGGGATATCTTTTTCGTCGATGATAACTTTGTTTCCAACCCCGAGGCAGCCAAGGAACTCCTGCGCGCATTGATTCCCTTAAAAGTCCGGTGGGTTTCCCAGGCCAGTGTTGAACACACCCGCGACCCCGAAATGATGCGATTGTTTGTCGAGAGCGGCTGCATGGGCAATGTGATTGGCTTTGAAAGCCTGGATATTGAAAACCTGCGGCAGATGCGCAAAACCGCCAATCTCTCCGCGTTTGACGGGTACGCCGAGGCGGTTGCAACGCTGCGGGAACATCACCTGCAAACCTGGGCGGCTTTCGCACTCGGATACGATCACGATACCGTTGAATCCATTCTGGAGACCTGTGAGTGGGGGATCACCAACCGTTTCACGTTCGCGGCTTTCAACGTGCTGATGCCCTATCCAAACACCCCATTCTATGAGCGTTTAAAAGCCGAAGACCGGCTGCTTTACGATGGGCGCTGGTGGCTCCATCCGGAATACCGCTTTAACCGGGCAGCTTTTCGCCCGGCGCGCATGACTCCCGACGCGTTGACCGAGACCGCCTGGGAATGCCGGAAGCGCTGGAGCAGCTGGACCTCCATCGGGAAACGCGCCCTGGATCTGCACACCAACCTTGCCACACCACTCCGCTTCGCCATCTACTGCGCTTATAACCCGCTTTATCGCCGTGAGGCATTCAAGAAGCAGAGATTGCGCCTGGGGACACAATGAGCATAGAACCCAACTTCAAATTCCAGTGGGCAGCACCGGACGACGAACCCGATATCCGATCTCTGGTGGGGTCGGTGCCGATGCCGGGCACCGTTGCCATTCGATTTTCTCGCGAGCCGGATTATTTTCTCGGCACCACCATCATGGGGGACACCTGCGATGTTCTGACCGTCCGCCATCGACAGGATGGACAGTTAGCCGGGATTGCCTGCCGTGCGGAAAGCCGGGCTTATTTGAACGGACAGGAATCCCCTCTGGGTTATATCGGTCAGATCCGGGTAGCCCTGCCCTTCCGCGGGCATTGGCTGGTCAACCTGGGAGCGGAATACTTCAGGAAGGCCAGTCCTCGCGGCCTGCTCTACTTCGGGGTGATTGCCAGTGAAAACCCGGGCGTCCGTCAATTGCTTGTGGGGCCGCGGTCACCCGGGAACCTGCATACCCGGCATATCTGCGGAATAACGACCTGTTCGATCCTCCTGCGGCCGTTCCGTGCCCACCGCACGCCGGACATCGAGGTTGTCCCGGGCACCGTGAAGACTCTCCCGGAAATTGTCGCGTTCCTGCGCCGCCAGGGCCCCCGCCGCCAGTTCTTCCCGGCCTATAAACTCGAAGACTTCACCGGTGGATCGAGGCTTCGCGGACTCAGACCGCAGGATATCCTGGTCGCTCACCGTGGAAATGAGGTAGTGGGTGTGATAGCCGTCTGGGATCAGGCGGCTTATAAGCAGGACATCGTCGATGCTTACGGAACGGCACTGCGCCGTTTGCGCCCCGCATACAACCTGGCTGCCCGCTTTCTCGGAGCACGTCCCCTCACCCCACCGGGACAGGCCATACCACTCGCCTTCGCGTCGTGCATCTGCATTGCCGGTGATGACCCCATCATCATGCAAGCGCTGCTCTCCGCCTGCAAAATCAACGCTTACCAACGCGGAAAAGCGTTCCTGATGCTGGGCTTATCGGATAACGACCCGCTCCTCGCCGTCGCTCAACGTTCCCTTCACATCAAATACCACAGCGACCTGTTCGCAGTTTCCTGGTCTGATGAAGCGGTTAACCAGCTCGACGGGCGCATCCCTTATATCGAAATCGCTACGCTGTGAACAATACTCAATCATAGGCTAAAGGACGAAAAACATGCCCGAACAACGACTCACACAATGGGAAGCAACCTCACTGATGGTCGGTGCTGGTGTCGGCGCAGGAATCATGGCTGTGCCGTTTCTCACCGAACGGGTGGGCTTTATTGGTCTGGCGATCCTTCTGCCTGTAGCCTGGGCTGCCAGCGCCCTGATCCATCTCATGCTGGCGGAAGTGCTGTTCCGCACCGGGCGTGACCTCCAGATCGTGGAATTGATGCGTTTTTACGTGCTGCGCGGCCGCGTCGGACGCTGGCTGCTGTGGATGGTCTTTATTTTCCTGAGCATCGCTTTCCTGGCTAACCTCGCGGCGTATGTCTCCGGCGCGGGAGAGATTTTGGCCGGGCTCACGGGGATCGACCGGCGTCTTGCCGAGTTCCTGGTTTACGCCATCTCGGCCGGGGTGGTGTTCTTCGGGCTTAAAGCAGTCGGTGTCGCGGAGCGGTTTGCTGCCCTCGCGCTGTTTGGGCTTATCGCCGCAATTGGGGCCGGCGCGTTTTCTCTGCCGTTCCATATCCCACTCGGACTGTCGGGCTCACCAACGCAGTGGCTGGCGCTTTATGGAATGGTCATGTATGCATTATGGACATTCTACAGTGTGCCTCAGGTCGTGAAAGGCCTCAGGCCCGATCACCGGGGAGCGGTCCGCGCGATCCTCGTCGGACTCGGCATCAATGGAGCACTCACCGCGGTCATTGCTTTATTGGCTTTGGGGATCTCAACCCAGGTCACCGAGGTAGCCATCATTGGCATCTCAGAACGCCTGGGAGGATGGGCCGGGATTACCGGTTCGCTCTTCATCCTGTTCGCCCTGGTAACCAGCTACTGGTCCGTGTCGCTGGCGCTCGCAGATATCCTCCGGGAAAGAACCGGCCTCCCGGAGAAAATAGCCTGGCTGCTGGCTACACTCCCGTCGCTTTTGATCCTGTGGATCGGCGTGTGGCAGTTCTTCGATTGGCTCCGCCTGGCAGCCGGCGCAACGGCAATCGTTGTCGCCCTGATCACCCTCCCCATGTACTGGCAAGCCCGGCGGACCGGGCCAATCAGCGACCCCGGCTGGACACTCGGGCGGTGGGGAAAACCGGCCATGCTCGCGCTGGTATTGCTCTCCCTCCTCCTGATGGCAATCGGCTCCCTGGTATCCGTACAATGACAAACCCGGAAGGATAATTTTCGGATCCTGGTCAGCTCTGTAATTTTCCCGGCATATTTTTTATAATCCCATTGCAAATCAACATCAGGAAATTTGGCTGCTTTCACTGTATTTTCTTATTTTGGCAGCCTTCCCTTCAACAGACGGTACGCACACAAGCCTTCCTTTCAGCACCGGTTGATCCCCCTCTTTCCCGGTGGAGATCATTTTTGGAAAACTATATTCAAAAGGATGAATATAACCATTTTTTGTGACATTGTATACATTGCATCCAACAAGCCCAGAGATATACTTACATTCAATATTCTGAATATAAATAAAATGACGAAATAACACGTTGGAGGTTGAAATGGACGAAAATGTATTCTCACAATGGGTAAACAACTTGGATTTCGAATTTTGGAGTACGAGCCAACACAAGATTATGCCTGCTGCTTTTTTTGAAAAGTGGGCAAGAGGCGAGGCCGTTCTGCTGGACGTACGGGCGGCTCAGGAAAAGGACTTCATCGCTTTACCCTTTGCGCTTGCCATCCCTATTAACGAATTACCGCAGCGCTTGAACGAAATTCCACACGACAAACTGGTGGCAACTTTCTGCTCCGGTGGCGACCGGGCAGGCGTAGCATTTGCTTATCTGCAAACCCAGGGCTTTGACAATGCGCGCATTCTTAAAGCCAACTATGCCGAACTGATGGCGGAACTCCTTCCCGGAAAGCTGAAAAAGCTATTACAAGGTAAAGCTTAAACGGCGATGATTCGTTAAAGGACTACTGATGAACACTTTGTACCTGGCTCCACCGATCTTCTTTGTCATCGCTTTCGTTTTCTCGATGTTAGGCATGGGCGGCTCACAACTGTATATTCCCATTCTCTATTGGATGGGGTTGGACTTCAAGACGGAAGCCGTTCCATTAGGGATGCTGCTTAATGTGGTCAACAGCGGTTCGGCAGCATTCACGTACTGGCGGAAGAAATTGATCATCTGGAATGTTGCCATTCCCTTCGCCATCAGCATGATCATTTTTGCCCCGTTAGGGGTATGGCTCAATATCCAATTGCCCGTCAAACCGTTACTGATCTTCTTTGCGCTGTTCACTGCGGCGGCTGCGGTCCTCATGCTTTCCGGCTGGAAACCCAAACAAGGGGAAATGTCTTCCCGTGGACGAATTATCTTAGGGTTGACTTCCGGCAGCGGATTAGGCACCGTAGCCGGGATGATTGGACGCGGCGGTGGTTCGTTTGTAGTCCCTCTGCTTTACATCGCAGGTCTGGAAACGAAATTCGCTGCAGCCACCTCCGCTTTTGTGGTGACCTGCTCAGGCATTTCCAGTTTCATCTCTCACCTGGCAACCGCGGCTCACCCCAATTGGGGCGTGTGGATTGCAACCGTGCTGTCGGTTTTTCTGGGCAGCCAATTAGGTTCTCGCCTGATGGCAGGGAAGATGAAATCACGCGCCATAAAGCAAGTCTTTGGCTGGGTTTTATTGGGAGTCGCCGCATTGATCATCATCAAAGATGTGATCTTGCAATAAGCGATCATCCTTGAAGGAAAAACTCAAAAATCAGCCAGAGGCCATTAGCAGAGTGATTCCAGATTAAATTTGAACAAACACTTTTTCAAGGAGAAACAAAATGGATACAAACAATGAACTGTACAAAGCGGGCCTTCTTCTTCATGGGCACAAGTGCCCGGCCATGCCAATGGGACTGCGCGCCGGTTTAGCCGCGCTCAAAAAGTTGGGCGTGGAACGTGCCAAAGATGGACAGTTGGTCGCCCTGATCGAAATTGGTAAGGATCACTGTGCCACTTGTTACGCCGACGGCATCCAGATGGCAACCGGCTGCACCTTCGGCAAAGGCAATATTCAGAAGTTAAACTATGGCAAGTTTGCCCTGACACTGATCGATCGCAAAAGCGGTCGCAGCGTGCGTGTGGTCACCCGCCCGGAAACCATCCAGAAAAACAAGGAGTCTGAATTCATCGGTTTTCGCATGCGGGGTGTGCCGGCCTCACAGATCGATTCCAAACTTGTGGATCCGCTGGTGGACTATATCCTCAATTCGGATGATGATGCCCTGTTCCAGGTCGGGGAAGTCACCGAAACCAGGCTACCCGCACCCCACCCACACGACTTTAACACAACCATTTGCGAAGCGTGTGGTGAGCTTGTGATTGAAAGTTATGCGCGGATCAAGAATGGCAAGATTGTCTGCCAACCCTGTGCAGAGAAAATTTAATCAAAAACGAGAAATGTGCAAGCAAGACAGGGGAATCCTGACAGATTCCCTGCACAAACGCCGGGCGAGTGTGCCCGGCGTTTGTGCAGGGTCGGCAGCTTGGCGTTCTTTGTTCAGGAGACACCCAATTGCATGGACGCGCCGCAGCGATTTCCGGAAAATAATACTTCGCAATCCGCAGGAATGGAGTAAAGAATTCACAGATTTCGGCCTGCTTTTACTTTGGCGGCCCGCCCCAACCGGCGATACGCATACCCGTTTATTTCCCGCACCGATTGATAATCGTTTTTTTCAAACAGCCTTCCATCGCCCCATACACCCATCTCGCTCATGTAACGGAAAATTGCGCCCCGATTTCGGCCAGGCGGTCCAGCAGTCTGCGGATGTGCCCGCGTTCAATCATCGCGGCCCAATGGCCGTCACAGAAGCGTTCTCCCCGGACACAATATGTCAACATGGTCTTAATCTGAGGCAAAGAACTGGTCTTTACAAACTCCTCATCCTTCAGCATCCGTCCCGCTTCTTCAGGATGGTATGCGTAATCACACCAGCAGTCCTTGCCTGCGGCCCTGAAAAACTCGATCACAACTTCATCATAATCCGGCCAGGGCATTGTGAAACTCCCGTCCTTAACCTGCTCCCCGCCGCTCCAACGCCTGATTGGTTTAAACCCATCCGCGTAAAGTTTGGGTAGAAAGGCAACCAGTTCTTCAATCTCTTCCAAAACAGGAAGTCGTGTTGGATCCATAATACCCATCCTTTTATTTCCTTAAACTTCATTAAATTATTTAATCATCGGACACTTTAACAAGTGACGACTGCCATATAAGGTACACTATGTTTTTTCCGTCATGAAAGAACAAAAGTAAATCAATGGACTATCATCGAGTATATCGTACCATCAGAATTATCATAAAACAATTGTTTCTGACCGAAACGAAAAGTAATTTTGCTCGTAGTCTGATCTCCTTAACAGCACTAATGGCGAGTATTGTACAGGCTAGGAGTTGTCAATTTACCAACCATCACTCGTAAAACGCCGGGGATGGCAAAAGCCAACAATTAAATCAAACGCTATAATCGTTGGATGTAGAATGAAAACGCATTGGGTACAAGGGACATTACCTGCTATTTGTACATGAGTCGTTGGCCTATTTGGCAAGAACCCGCATGATGTTTGTGACTAACGGCAGCGAAGTTGGTCATAAGTGTATCGTCCTGATGATCTGTTTGATTTATAGCAAGCGGATGTTGCCCATCACTTAGTTGGTGGTCAAAGGGTGTAAAAGACATTTGGCGGAGCATGGTCATCTGGATTTATTGGCTAAATTACGGGCCATCCTTCCCAAAAGCTGTCAAATGGTGTTTCTGGAAGATGGAGAATTTGATAGGATTAAATTTCAGGCCGCTCTACAAGCCAAAGATTAGTGTGCTACACTGGCAAGAATACCCGACTTTACGAAGAGGAAAAGTGATTTTCGTTTGATGATCTATTCCTTCAGATTGACGACCAAATCTGTATTCCGTAGATTTGGTTTACTAAAGAGGGCTATGGTCCAGTTACAGTGATTGCCCAATGGAAACTGGGTTTTGCTCATCTCATCTATCTGATAACCAATTTCGGATTACCTGATGAAGCCATTTACAGGCATGAAAAGTGTTTTCAAATCGGAAATTTCTTCTCTGACGAAAAAAGTCGTAGGTCATTTCTCAACAAAAGTCACTTGTTTGATCCGCAACGCATTAGTAATTTGATGATTGCACTTGCCTAGCTTATTTTTGGATTGTCTATCTTGGCTGCACTGCTATTCGAGATGATTGGGTAAGAACTATTCATCACCCAGATCGTTGCGATTGGAGTTCGTTCCATCGTGGCTTGGCACACCTTGATCATTTTTTGAATGAGTTGATTTCAATCCTGTCTGATTTAACCTTTTGTGTCCAGCAATAAAATAATCTTTAGTGATACAGCTAACTAATGCCATTGCTTTTATCTCTGGGCCAAGGCTGCAACAACCTATTGGAGGCGGCGTCTAATTCTTGGTCGAAAACCCATTGACCGCCTATGACAACAAAATAATCGACCCATTCAGACGTGTCTGAAATACACCCAATGGTTACCCATTTATGAAATCTTGTTTGATACTTTTTTAATATGCTGTATCCCATAATATGATCAAGGAACTCGTTTTCCAATTCCGAAGGACAAGTAAAAAATGCAAAACCAAAATCACCATCTGTGAATGGCATTGTAATGCTATGAATTTCACGATCCACCTTCGTTTGTTGTCGAAGTTTCAATGCCGTATCAGTCCATTCTTTTCTACTTTCACTTGACATATCCAGCAAACAGCACGCAACCATTAAATAACCTTCATCGTGTTTCCTATCCAGCTCGGCAAGAACTTCCCGCATGATCGGAGGCATTTTTTGCGTAGGTCTATCAACAGTTTTTTTACGTTGCCCTGTTACGTAGTAATAATAATCATCGAAAATCCAACTATATGAAAGGAGATTGTAAATGAACTTTTCCTCTGGATTTTTCTTTAAACTATCAAAATACAGGCCTTCAAGCAAATAATGTCCAAACCAGTCTAACTCATCATGGGCATTAACCCAACCAAGTTCGTTTAAGTGTAATCTTCGTTTTATGTAGTGCACAAGCTGACTGGAGAACTCATTCAGCTCGCAAATTACTCGTAAATTTGCTAATGTCACCGCCCAAGGATATTGATTACTGCTTTGGAGAAGACCAAACTCTTTTAGCTTATGCGTATTGGTAACAAAGGTGTCCAAATCATCCAAGGAAACAGTTACAAGGAATATTTCATTATGTTTGTCTTTATCTATAACAAACTGGTTGCCATTACTTAATCGAAAAATCGGTCGGTCATTATTTGTAATATAATTGCTTGCTCTCAGTGCCTGTGAATACGCCTCTTCTACAAGTTTTGTAAGATCCTCTTTCATACTTGGGGCCCCTCGCCGAGCTGGTAAAGAAAGTGACCCTGATTTTGCCTCAACAAGAAATAACGCATTATCTAATATTAGGAGACCATCAAGCTCGGTGCTTATCTTCTTTCCAGTACCGTCGACCACATCATATTTCAAGTTTTGGTAAGCAGTGGCATATCTTAAACCTTGGGTCAAACAAGTAATTGCTGTGCTCTCCAAATAATTGGCCCTGGATTTTAAATACTTCTGCCATATAAAATCATCTCCGACTACTTTTATATTTGAACTCGGATTCCAGAAATCCTCGATTGCTGGGCGGAGGGCCCAATACGTTGAGTTGATAACTGGACAGAAGTACAAACCCTCATGCTCAATGAACGGTTTTCGCATCAAAGGGTGCGTTGGCGCAGGGGTACGGTAGAATGGGGCTACATCTCCGAATTGGAGGGAAAACTTTTTAAGAAATGAGGTTATACAGGCAGGATTTAGTTTTGTTTGCTCAACAAGTTCATCAATTGACAAAATAAAAGTTTTTCCTAACTTATGAAAAGTCCAACCGATAGACGCATTGAGAATACGTTTTGATGAAACACTTGGCTTTTCTTTGGCCAAATCTTCGATCATATCCCTAGGGTAAGTCGCAAGGACCTGTTTGATTTTCTTCTTATGCCGAAAATTTTTTACAGCTTTTCTCAAATCTCTTGCGATTTGAATTGAGTCGTTTCGCTTTTCCGCTAATTTTAAATTGATTAATTCTCCTACGGCATCGAGGATCAAAATTGCATCGTCAATGGTAAAACCTAAGCTACTTTCCATCTCACTCGATAAGGGGGAGAAGATTCCTCGAAGATCTTCAATGAGGTGATGGTGGTAAGATGGATATCTAACAAATAAAGATTCCATTAGGGTGAGAAAACGGAATCTTTCATTCACTCCTATGGGGCCGTTACGATCAGGGTCGGCATCTTTAAATATCAGATAAAATGTCTGCGAAATAAATAGGTTTTGTATTCTTTTCTGAATATCTTCAATCAGGTTTGCAGGAATAGGCCCGGAGTGCTCGACATTATAAGATTCATAAGGTAAAGATAAATAAAGTAGCGCAATATATTCTGTATAAGCTGGATTTATCTTCGATTCATATTCTTTAAACTCTTCTGGGTTAGTAACTGAGTTTCGTAGAGAAATATTAGCTAAGATATCAAAAGGATCATAATTACGAATGATATCTAGAATTTCTTGTATCTGAGATTGAATTGATGCTTTTGTTTCTTTGTGTCCATCACGCAATGCTCGTAATAAAGCTCTTTGCTGCTCCTCACTCCTATGAGATTGCATAATAATATACCGCCCTTTGCGTGCCATTACAAAGCCATCGTTACTCTGGAAATATTCATCATACTCGTTCGGGGATACCTGTTCCTCTGCCTCTGTCATAATCTCCTTGACTTGCCTCCTTTAGCGATTTATCTAGTCCATTCTGCTATGGCCCAGTTGATCTCTATCAACCAACTCTCTAACCATTATCTCCCCGGACACAATATGTCAACATGGTCTTAATCTGAGGCAAAGAACTGGTCTTTACAAACTCCTCATCCTTCAGCATCCGTCCCGCTTCTTCAGGATGGTATGCGTAATCACACCAGCAGTCCTTGC
>JAHDQE010000128.1 GCA_018433975.1 Ornatilinea sp.
AGCAACTTTACGGTCGTGATAAAGGGTATATATATCGGTATCCGAGGGAATCTCGGTGGGGCCGGGAGCTATGACCTGACCGCCAATTCGAGCCGGGGAAGCCCAGTTATTTCCTTCCCGCAGAACCATATTTCTCCAACCACGATGGCGAGCGGCACGAACCAACCGCCAACCGGTTTCAGGGGTGGCATCGCTGGGAATCTCCACTTTTAAAATATCCACATCAAAAGGAAGTTCTCCTTTGAGGATAATTTGAGCAAACTTAGCGGTGAAAAAACCGGCGGCTGTAAAATCCACCTCGGTGGAATGATTGTAGACGTGTTCCATATTGGTGACCTGCATAGAAACGGCCAGCCCGGGAATACCGGAGGCAGCGGCTTCGATTGCAGCGCCCACCGTGCCGGATACGGAACTGCTGTAACCGACGTTTTCCCCGTAGTTGATCCCGGAAACGATCAGGTCGGGCCGTTCGGTCAGTATTTCTTCCAGGCTGTGAATAACGACCTGGGCGGGTGATCCCCCGACAGCGTATGCGGTCCAGGTTTTTCCATTAAATTCGATGTCGCGCTTTTCGATGATCCCATCGGAAGTGATCGGCATGCTTCGGGAAGCACTGGTAGCCTGGCTGCGCGGCGCGGCGATGGTAAGATCGCTGATTTCTGCCAGAGTAGCCGCAGCGGCCCACAGGCCCGGAGATTCAATTCCATCATCATTGGTCAACAAAATTTTGGGTTTACGCATGCTGATTGAATTCCTGTAAAATTCTAAAAAATTGGATTGTTTTTGAAACAAAAAAACGGGGAGTGGTTTCAAGAACCCACTCCCTTTTTATGGTGCCCCCGGCAGAACTCGAATCTGCAACCTTTTGCTCCGCAAGCAAACGCTCTGTCCAATTGAGCTACGAGGGCACGGTGGACCTGTAAAAACAATCTGTTTTACAAGGCTCCATTAATATACCTCGCCCTTCGGGAATCGTCAAGCCCATTCACCCGGCAATTCAGGTTTGTGGGCAAAAGACCGGCTGTGGGCGCTCACCAATCGTGACCTGCAACAGGAATCCGGTTCAATCCTGAAATAGGTGACACAACTCCTTTTGCGGATGTTGACATTATTCCCAAGTCAGTATATGATAGGTAAAACAATGGGAGAACAATTCGATTAATGCAGATCGTATATCTGGTAGATAAAAGCAGGTTTGAGGGCACGCTTTCTTAATGCGTGCCTTTTTTTGTATCTGCAGCGTAAATTTCTCCCCCTTTGAAAGGAGATTTCCAGCATGGATTATGGCATGATCGGGAAAATTGAAAAGGCTAAAAGGTATTCAGAGGAACGCGATCGGTTTCGTTTCAAGAGCTTTTCTGTAGATATCAAGGGTGAGAATAACCAGCACTCAGTGACCTATGATAATGGCGAGTGGACCTGCACATGCAGTTTCTTCGCCTCTCGCGGTCGATGCAGCCACACCATTGCTTTGGAATTTATTTTGAAAGACATGCTTGAGGAAGAAGCGCTCGAAGCATAAACATTTCAATATTGGCGTCATTTACGATACAGCCGCCGCCTTTTTTCTGATTTAAAAAAAGGAGAAAAGGGGGTGGTGTTTTATTTAACAATGTAAGACTGCGGTTTGCCGTTGAAATGAACCGTTTTTCCGGGGGAAGCCCAAAATCGTCCGGAGCCCTCTCGCTTTTCCTGCCGTGAGATTGTACAATGAGGACAGCCTGCTGTTTTACTTTGAAAAAAGGCTCAGCCCATGTCCATTTACCATCTTAACTGCGGCCCGCTCCGGCCCCATTTCGTCCGCATCAACAGCCTGACTTACTGCCTGCTGGTGCAGACCAACGACGGGTTTGTGCTGGTGGATACCGGTTTTGGAACGCGGGATCTGACCGAACCTTCTTTCCTGATGCGGGCTTTTGGGTGGCTGCTCAGGGTGCCTCACGATCTTGAGATCACGGCCGTAAAACAGGTTGAAAAGATGGGCCTCAACCGGGAGGATGTGCGCCATATTGTGATGACGCACCTGCATCCCGACCATGCCGGCGGCCTGCCGGACTTCCCCAACGCGCAGGTCCATCTCCATGCGCTGGAACTGGAAACCTCCCGGCATCCGGCGCTGACCGTTCAGCGTTTTTACGACCGCTCTCACTGGCAGCACGGCCCCAGGTGGGTCCCGCATCAGGAGCCAAAGGAGGGCGGGGGAAAATGGTTTGGTTTCGACAGCATTCCCATTCAACCGGGCCTCTCGCCGGATATCCGCCTGATCCCTTTACAGGGGCATACCTACGGGCACTGCGGGGTGGCCGTTGAAACCCCGAATGGATGGCTGCTGCACTGCGGAGATGGCACTTATCCCTTTTATCACGACGGACACCCCAACCAGCCGATCGATTCCCCGCCGGACTGGCTGGTACGTTGGGCGCTCGGCCCGCACACTCCCCGGCTCAAAAAACTGGTGAAGGAGCATGGGGACGAGGTCCAACTGGTGTGTTCCACGGACTATGTCAGCTTTATGCTGCGAATGTTCCCGGACCACCCCGCCGACCAAGCCTTCCCACAAATAACAGGAACCACAGGAGAATTCCATGAAACCGATTGACCGCGACGAAATTGCACAGTTAACCGAGCAGTACGGCGGGGTGTGGGGCATCCAGCACGTGCGCCGTTTGCTCCATCTGATTTCCATGATCGATGAAGGGCAGGACTATAACGCGGATGCCGTGTGGGTCGCTGCCCATTTGCATGATTGGGGGGCGTTTCCCGCCTGGAAACAGGACGGAGTGGACCATGCTGTCCGCTCCACCGAAGTCGCCCGCGATTTCCTGAACGAGCGCGGCTTTCCACAAAATTTCACCGAACTCGTGCTGGAGTGCATTGCCACCCACCATACCTGCGGCCCCGACCGCAGCATTGAAGCCGTCCTGCTCAGCGACGCCGACGGGCTGGATTTCCTCGGTGTGGTGGGCGTGCTGCGCGATTTCTCGAAAAACCCGCGCAACCTGCGCGCCGCTTATGAAAAAGTCCTTGCCCGCCGGTCCAAGGTCCCTGCCCAGCTCTGCCTGGAGAAAACCCAACAGATCGCTGAAGTCCGCCTGCGGCAAATGGATGAACTGCTGGAACAATTTGCAGCAGATTCATTTGACTGCTTCTAGCCGATGCCATTCAACCGAGCCGGTTCAGGTATAATCCACTCCACGCGGAGATGTATCCCTCCGCCGGGCAAACTCTCTGTAAGCATCGTTTGTCAGAACACTGTGGAATAACCTGAAAGCATTTATGGAAAAAATCTCTCTCACCAACCGGCAGGCCCGCCGCTTCATCCTGGCCCATCAGGGCCTGTGGCCGCCCCATTCCCGGACGGGTAAAAGCGGCGTGATGGAACACATCCGGCGGGTCGGCTGCATCCAGTTTGACCCTCTCAATATGGCCGGGCGCAGTCCAGAGCTGGTGCTCCAGGCCCGCGTGGCAGATTTTCAACCTGCGATACTGGATGAACTGCTGTATGAGGACCGCCGCCTGCTCGATGGATGGGATAAGATGATGTCGATCTACCCGGTGGAGGATTGGCCTTACTTCCAGCGCCGCCGCGAGGCCGCGTTGAGCCGTTACAACCACGGAAAGCGCCCGGCTGCGGCCATCCTGCCCGAGGTGCGGGCAGAGATTGAACGCCGCGGCCCGCTCTCTTCCATTGACCTCGATTTTGACCAGACCGTGGATTGGGCCTGGGCGCCGACCCGCATTGCCCGCGCCGCCCTCGAGAGCATGTACTACTGGGGCGAACTGGTGATCCACCACAAGGTTAATACCCGCAAGGTGTATGACTTCGCCAGCCGGCACATCCCGCCGGAGCTGCTCAACACTCCGGACCCCAACCCGACCGAAGAGCAGTTCCACGACTGGTATATCCTGCGCCGCATTGGCGGGATTGGCCTGATATGGGACAAAGCCGGGGACGCCTGGATCGGAATCCCCGGGGTCAAAAGCACACAGCGCAAAGCCGCCCTGGCGCGGCTGCTGGAGCAGGGCAGCCTGCTGGAGGTGCAGGTCGAGGGGATGAGCCTGCCGCTGATGATGCGGGCAGCCGATTTACCGGTCCTTGAAGATGTTCTGGGGACCAAAGACATTGCTCCGCGGGCCGCTATCCTGGCTCCGCTGGATAACCTATTATGGGACCGGCGCTTTATTGAGGAACTGTTCGGTTTCCGATACCGCTGGGAGGTTTACAAGCCGGCCGCCGAGCGGGAATACGGCTACTACGTGCTGCCGATTTTATACGGCAACCGCTTTATCGCCCGCTTTGAACCCGGGCGCGACAGGAAAAACAACGCGCTGATCCTCAAGAACTGGTGGTGGGAAGCGGATGTTGAGCCGGACGCGGATATGCAGGCCGCCCTGCGGGCCTGCTTTGAGCGATTTATGGGATTTTTGGGGGTGGAAAATATCCGGATTGAGGGTGAAGTAGCATTACCCTTCTTATCCGAGACCGGAAATGATTCATTGGCAGAATCTTAACTTTATCCGGGTATTCTAACCTTCCTGCAGAGTCCTGATCTTCGCGTACAGGAGCTGGTCGCCGATGCGGCCCTCTTTGATCATGCTGCTGCGCATGCGCCCTTCCAGTTGGAAGCCGGCTTTCTCCAACACCCGGCAGGAAACGCGGTTGGCGGCATAGGGTTCGGCGTAAATGCGCACCAGTCCAAACTCCTCAAAGGCGAAATCCGTAAAACGGGTCGCGGCTTCCGTCATGATCCCTTTGCCCCAGAAAGGTTCGCCCAGCCAGTATCCCATCTCGGCTGTCAGGCGGTGAACGTCCTGGTTAATCACGATGCCAATCCCGCCGATGGCTTCTTCCGCCGTCGCGATGGCAAAGTATGTGGCGGGTGTTTTCTCTATCGCCGCTGCGATGAAGCTCCGCGCGTCCTCGATTGTGTAGGGATGCGGGAATCCATCCCGAAGGTTTTTCCAGATGCGATAATTGTTGGCGTATTTCATCAGTGCGTCCGCGTCCTGTGCATTCCAGTCCCGGATCATTCCAAAAGAAGCGTTTATCGAAGGCATTCTTTTTCTCCAAAGAGCAGGCCGACCAGAGTATTTTGAATATTATAGAAGAAAACGGCGGTTTGACTCCACCAAAATACACTCTATCCAGCCAAATTGTGATAAACTGTGCAAGTACACCCCAATCCATTTTCGCGGCCCAACTCTATATTGCAATACACAGCGCGCTTTTTATGCCTATCAATGAAAATGGAATATCCCGGGGGAATATTCAGATAGGAGGCATAGGGTATTTATGTTTGCAAGAAGGAATTATAAACGTGTCTGGTTTTTGGTGGCAGCGCTTTTGCTGTTATCCGTAACTGCCTGCGCGCCTGCTGCGCCGCAACCCGTTGAAGCGACCGATACCATACCGGTTGAGGAAACTACCGCACCTACTCAGGTTGTGGAAGTTGAAGAAGTGGCGACCCCAACCGAAGTGCCCAGCACGGCCACACCGGAGCCTACCGAGGAACCCACCGAGGAGCCCACACCGGAGCCCTCGCCTGTATCCACAGAGGCCGAGGCCCTACCGGTTGACCAGCCGGTTTCCGATGAAAGCAGCGAATCCCTGCCCGAAGGTTTTAACGCCTGGTGCTTGAAGAGAGGTGTATATGATCAGGGTACCGTCGCCGCAGACGGCACCATGCCCTCCTGGGGCCAACCGGCGGTGATGAAAAACGGCAAGCCGGATCTGGTGATCGAGGTCCAATCCTGCACTTTTGTTTATACCTTTGACCAGCCTGTTGAGCCGGGCACGAAACTGGTAATCCATGACACGCTGAATGCTCCCTTTGTAAACGAGGAACTGATCCCCACCGAGGATAACCCCAACATGGCCTATGCTGTTGTGTCGAATGCCACTCTGGTAGAGGCGCAGGTATGGACGATTGACTTCCGCGTGGCCGTGGAAGACCCGGCGGGGAACGAAATCCGCTCGGAAACGGTCTCCTTTGAACGAGGCTGGCGCCCGCAGCCCTGTTATGGCGGTGTCTGGCCGAACGCGGCTACCGGGTTGTGCCCTGATCTGGGAGAAGCTCACCCGTGGGACCCATGGTACCAATACAGCATTCACGGCGGTTACAATGAAGGCGTAACCACTCCCGGCCCGATCATGGACCCGCCCTGGGCAGACAATTGATCTGCTCAAAGAAGAACCTGTTTTGAAGGTGCAACGTCCAATTTAATTAAACGGAGCTGTCACAAAAAGTGACAGCTCCGTCTTTTTAATCTGGCGGAGAGAGTGGGATTCGAACCCACGGTAGCCCGTAAAGGCTACAACGGTTTTCGAGACCGCCCCAATCGGCCGCTCTGGCATCTCTCCGTGAACAGCAGCCCAATTATAGCAGAGAGTCCCCTAAATTTCCACGTAGGTCTGCAGGCCGGGGAAAGTGACGGGAGCAATTTTCTGCTCGTGGATTTTCTGCATGAGGGGTTCCGCACCGCGCTTTTCTCCGTGGACCAGGTAAATCTGCTTCAAGCTGTCTTTGGATGCCGCCGCGTATTTCAGCAGGAAATCCTGCCCTGCATGCGCGGAAAGCCCGCCAATGGTGGCTACTTCTGCCCGGCGGGTATAAAGATCGCCGAAGATCCGTATTTTGGTTTCCTGTTCCGCCAGCCGGCGCCCCAGGGTGTTGGGTGCCTGCCAGGAGACGATGGTAATCGTATTGCGCGGGTCTTCGATATTGTTCTTCAAGTGGTGCAGGATGCGCCCGGTCTCGGCCATGCCCGATGCGGAGATGATCACCATGGGGCCGTGGCGTTCGTTGATGGCTTTTGACTCTTCCACGGAACGGGTATAAACCAGGTTCTTAAAGTTCAATGCGGGATGCTTGCCCTCACGGACAAATTCCCAGGTTTCTTCATCAAAGTATTCCTTAAAATCGCGGAAGATATCGGTCGCATTGACGGCCAGGGGACTATCCACATATACCGGGATTGAAGGGATCATTTTCGCCGTAATCATGCGGTTGAGGTGGTAGACCAGTTCCTGGGTGCGCCCCACCGAGAAAGCCGGAACGATCACCTTGCCGCCCCGCGCGATGGTGCGGGCCACTACGTCCCGGAATTCCACAAAGGCTTCTTCCGGGTCGCGGTGAATTTTATCGCCGTATGTGCACTCCATGATCAGGTAATCCGTATCCTGAGGGAGCACCGGATCGCGCAGCAGCGGCAGATTCAAGCGTCCGATATCACCGGAGAACCACAGGCGTTTTTTGCTGCCGTTCTCGTGGATATCCAGCACCACGGCGGAAGACCCCAGAATGTGCCCGGCTTCCACCAGGTGGGCGGTCACGCCGGGGACCGGCTCAAAAGGTTGGTCGTATTCCACCGGTTTAAAATAGCGCGCGGCCCGTTCCGCGTCCACAATTTTATACAGCGGTTCCACCGAGGGCAGTCCCCGCCGGCGGTTCTTCTTGTTTACATATTCCGCATCGGCTTCCTGGATGTGCCCGGAGTCGCGCAGCATCAGTTCGGCAAGCTTCGCGGTGCCCCGGGTAGCGTAAATCAATTTACCGTAGCCCTGTTTCACCAGGTTGGGCAGGTTCCCGCTGTGGTCAATGTGAGCATGAGAAAGGATCACAGCATCCACCGATGCCGGGTCAAAGGGGAAATTCAGATTGCGTTCATAGGTGTCCTGGCGACGACCCTGGAACAACCCGCAATCCAGCAGCAATCGATATCCATTGATTTCCAGTAAGTGTTGAGATCCGGTCACTGTCTGAGCAGCGCCATTGAATCGGATTAACATATTCGCTCCTCATTTAGCTGTAATTCCTGCATTAAATCTTTTCCAAATTGTTCAAAACGCCAGGGGATGGTTTCCATTACTTTACGCAGCTCTTCCGGATTGGAAGGGTTCTGTGAGGCGATTTCCTGCATGATATCCCGTGGAAGCACAACATCTGAAGGAACGCCCATTTTCTGAGCGGTTATTTTTCGCCAGTTGTGCAGCTGCTTTAACCGGTCGACCATGTCGTTATCCCGGCGAGAATAGGCCGCACGAGTCACCGGCACGTGGCGTGAGCCAACCCGAACGGCTTCAACCAGCCAGTTCTTGTGGCGTTGTACATTCCGGTAGCTGAGGCCATCGACTTCGGCCAGAGACTGCTCGTTCGTTGGGCCGGCAAGGGCAATTTGAAGCAGGGAACGGTTGCTGATGATCTTAAAGGGCGGCACGTTGCGCGTTTGAGCCTGCTTATCGCGATAAACGCATAGAGACTGGAGCACGGCCATTTGCCGGTCGGAAAGCTTTTCCCGCCCGGCAATCCGCCAGCAGAGATTCAGCCCGTTCTCGGTGACCGGGATTTCTACATGGCACTGGCGAACGAAATCTTCCTGAGCCAGCGGCCAGCGGCCGCTCTCTACCAGTTCTTTTTTCATCAAATTCCGCAGCGGGATAAGATAGTGCGTATCCAGTCTGGCGTAATCCGTGTATTCTTGTGGTAAAGGACGCTTCCCCCAATTGGCTTTCTGGTAACGTTTGTCTACTTTGATGTCGAAGACAGCCTGCAGCATGGATGCCAGCCCAAAAGAATCTTTGCCCAATATCCGCCCGGCGATCATGGTGTCGAAAAGGTTTTGAAAGGTGAAATTAAAATCACGTTTCAGACAGATCAAATCATATTCGGCTGCATGAAATATTTTTTCAATATCGGGATTTGAGAAAAGGGGAGATAAGGGGGAAAGGTCCTGCAAGGCAAGGGGATCAACCAGATAATCCCGCTGCGGGGTTGAAAATTGGATCAGGCAAACCTGTTCCTGATAAGCATAAAGGCTGTTGGATTCGGTGTCCACCGCAACCAGGGGCTGCTGTGACAGGTCTGCTATCATCGTTTTCAGAGCAGCCGGTTGATCGATCCAGATCGGATCATCCAGGGGAGATGTTTTCATGAGTTCCATTATAGCGCATTATTTCACCTCCACATTCCCGATTGCACAAGGCCGAAACTCAATATACAATTTATATGCAAAAGTTTATCGATTCGCTACAATACTTATATAGTATTCTTAAGTTTTATAATGGTAAGCAGCATAAACATTGTAATTTTTGAAAAGATTCGATAATACTTTAACTTAATAAGCCAATTGGCATCCATGGGTGTTCATGGTATAGTAATTTCATAAAGGAGGGCACTATGAACGAACGCATCCTGATAATTGAAGATGATGAAGCGATTGTTAAAGTTCTGGAAAGAACTTTGAAATATGAAGGGTATCAAGTTGATTCTGCTTACGACGGTGAATCGGGGTTGGAAACCGCCCGCGAAAATAAACCGGATCTGGTAATTTTAGATTGGATGCTTCCCGGGATGGACGGCCTGGAAGTTTGTGAGCGCCTGCGCTCGAGAGGCAGCCAGCCTATTCTGATGCTCACTGCGAAAGATACCACGGAGAATCGTGTTCAAGGTCTGGATGCCGGCGCGGATGATTACATGGTAAAGCCATTTGAACTGGATGAACTGCTTGCCCGGATCCGGGCGCTGCTGCGCAGAACGCAGCCCGAACGCGCCCCCGTGCTCTCCTTTGCAGATTTATCTCTGGATACTTCTACCCGTCAGGCCATGCGCAAGACCCGTGTGATCAACCTCACGGCCAAAGAGTATGACCTGCTGGAGCTTTTCCTCCGCCATCCCCGCCAGGTATTGACCCGAGAGGTGATCTTTGACCGGGTTTGGGGATATGATTTTGGCGGAGAGAGCAACGTGCTGGATGTTTATATTCGCTACCTGCGCCAAAAATTAGAATTGGAGGGAGAATCGCGTCTGATTCACACCGTAAGAGGAGTCGGGTACGTCCTGCGCGAGCTGCCGTAAATGTCCCTGAGGCTGCGTTTAACCCTCCTGTATTCCACCGTGTTAGGAGGGGTATTGATTATTGCCGGAGTGATGGTGTATGCTCTGGTGAGTGTTTTCCTGTTAAACCAGGTCAACACCTCTCTGAACAGGTCGGCTGAAGAGATCATCGGCCAGCTCCGGGTTAACGCTTCCAACCAGTTTGATTCCCGATCCATTTTTCAATACCAGCCGGAGGATAACATCAGCTATCAGGTGTGGGGAAATAACCGCACGCTGCAACTTTCTTACCCGACCAGTATGACCACCCCACTGGATGAAGGCGGGTTGTGGTCGGGCAAGCAAATTGTGGAAACCACCCACGATCTGACCCGAAACACGCGGGTGTTGAGCGTTCCGCTTAAAACGGAGCGCGGTCCGGCCGGCGTGCTGCAGGTAGGCTTTAACCTCGCGCTGATCGACATCACACGCCGCACGCTGGCCACCGTGTTGGTGATGCTGATCCTGTTTGCCATACTGTTGACCAGCCTGGTGGCCTGGCTGCTGACTGCCCGGGCGCTGGCACCTTTGTCCACGGTGATCCAGATTGCAACCAAGATCACCAAAGCGGATGATCTTCAGCGTCGGATCCCTCAAACCGGCCCGCCGGATGATGAGGTAGGACAGCTTATTGAGGCTTTTAACCAGACTCTGGAGCGGCTGGAAAAGTTGTTTAATACCCAGCGTCGTTTTCTGGCAGATGTGAGCCATGAGCTGCGCACACCCCTGACGGTAATCAAAGGAAATGTGGGGCTGATCCGAAGGTTGGGGGAAACGGACGAAGAATCGCTGCGCAGTATTGAGACCGAAGTAGACCGCCTGACCCGTCTGGTGGGGGACCTGCTGCTGCTGGCCCAGGCCGAATCGGGAAGACTGCCGTTGAATATGAATCCCGTCTCGCTGGATACCCTGCTTCTGGAGGTCTTCCAGCAAATGCAGACCCTGAATGGCGACCGGGTTAAATTAAAGATCGTGGAAATTGATCAGGTTGAGATTAACGCTGACCCCGACCGGATCAAGCAGGTGTTTGTCAATTTGATCAGCAACGCAATCCATTACACACCAAAAGGCGGGGAAATCCGGGTCTCTTTATCTAAAAAGAATGATCAGGCGTTGATTGAGATTTCCGATAATGGACCGGGAATTGCCGAAGAGGACCTCCCGCACATTTTTGAGCGTTTCTACCGGGGAGAAAAATCGCGCAAGCGCGGTAAAGACAGCGGATTTGGGCTGGGTTTATCCATCGTGTACTGGATTGTCACCAGCCACCATGGCATGATCGAAGTCAAATCAAAAGAAGGCGAGGGGACAACTTTTTTGGTCTGGCTGCCTCTAATAGAATAAGGATATAAGGCTTTTACACCCAAAAGAGCTGCCTCATTGAGGGCAGCTCTTTTTTATATGCGATGTTAACTTTAAGATATTGAGCTTACTTTTCCAGATATTCGGGCTGGATGGTGTAAGAAGGCGGCATGGCCGGGGTCCAGTGCATGTTAGGCGGAACCGGGAAGACGGAGAAGCCACCTGCTGCGGTCTTTTCGAGGTTCCCAACCAGTTTTTCTTTAACCAGGCTGTAAGGAGCCGTGAAGACCAGTTCGTGGTTCTGTGTGCCGCCGAAAATGCGGTCGCCGGCGCAGGGGAAGCCCACGGTGGGTTTGTTGGTCGCGATTGCGAAGCCTGTGCTGGAGCACATTGCGCCTTCTGCAACGGTGTCGGCTGTAATTTTCTCACCCGTGTCGTATGCGCAGGCGTGGATCAACCGCATGGCCTGGGCTGGATTGACGTAAATAATCACTGCGTCCGGCTCGGCGTCTTCGGTAACTTCCGCCAATGGTTTTACCATCACGGCATCGTACTGTTTGCCGGTGTCGCCAATTTTGAAGGCATTGGACATAAAGTTCTTGGCGGCTTCCGGATTTCCTGTGTAGACGTTAAGCGCTGCTTTACCGGAGGAAATGACCTCGGGGGTTTCGATCAGTCCAAGACAGGCTGCGCCAAATGCGCAGATCATGTTATCGGCGACACTGCTGTTGCCGCGGCTCTGATAACGCGCGATTGAAACCAGCTGGCAGAAATTCTGCTTGATGTTTTGGGGGTGTTTGGGGAGATCAGCCCGATCTTTGTACATGGTAACAGCAACCGGCTCGGTTTCCAGATGTAAAATCCGGACAATGTTCTCAGAAATCTCTTTTGCTTGCATTTTTTCTCCTTGGCTGGTGCAACTTCAGAACTTATTTTTCTGGGGCAACACCCGCATAATCGATAAAATTTTACAAGAATTGCGAGTTGGTGATATTCTTCACAACTCTTTTGTTATTATAGGTTCCTCTATTGAAGGATTATAGAGGAGAGTATCACAAAACCGAGTGATAAATGTCTTAAGAAACTATTATTTTGATGTATTTTTGTCATATATGACAATTTTTATGGAATATATAAACAAACATTGTTTGAGTTGGAATTAAAAGAAAAAATTTACCGAACCGTATTTCCGGTAAATTAACGGTATAGCCAGCTTTCTTTGCGGTTCAGAGCGTTAATAAAACAAGGGGCTGTCCAAAAAGGGCAGCCTCTTTTGCATTAAATGCAAGAAATTCGTGTTTTAGCTGGTAAAAATAAAAAAAGAAAAAGTAACAATAGCTATTGAGCTGCTACTTTGGCAATATTGTGGGCGATACAGAG
>JAHDQE010000056.1 GCA_018433975.1 Ornatilinea sp.
AGGTGCGCTGGCAGCGCACCAAAAGCCTGAACTCGCTATAATATTTTCATGCCCGAATACCGCCGATTATTCATCCCAGGTGGTGGCTGCGAGTGTATCAAAACTACATAGAGCGGATTAATTTCATATCCGAACGGCCGATGGCGAGTTGAGGGCTGGTGCAGTCAAAAGCGACTGCACCCTACCGATTTCAGCAAAGGTTTTGCTAGAAGGGGCAGGGGGAGGGTTTTGGCTAACAGCATTGGGAGTTGATATTGCTACGTGGACCACATGGGATACATCATATACTATCCAACCCGGGCAAGGTCATAATATGCCAAGAACTCCAGTACCGGCACTACCTCCCTATTAGATTTCTGGAATCACGAAATTGGAAACTATACCATATGCGAAAATTGACTACTTGGCAATATCTTGTTATTTTGTTGGGTCTTTCAATAGCTTGGATTTTGAGTGACCCAAGTAATAAATGGAAATGGATAGTTATAGGGGCTATTGGTGGATTTGTCCTTGAAGCGATAAGCACTCTGTATAGGGAAAAAAGAAGAAAGCTATCAAACGCAATCGAACTAATACTTTTAGTAGGTTGTATTTTCCTGAGTTTCTTTTCCGCCATGGTACCCGAGATGCTGGGTATTGCCGTTGGAATTTTTTTTGCTATTACGCTTATTCAATTATTCTTACAACTCTATCAAGGACGAGTTTCTGCTTTGGAAGAGATTCGCAAAAAACATAAATAAGTTTTTTTCATCTTGGTAAAAAAGATTAAAACCGAGCGAAGGGTCGGGGTGAGTTACGGCTACCAGGACAGCGACCATTTCCATGCGGTGCCCCATCTGGATGGGGTGCAGAAGTACAGGTATGACGCCGACGGGAATATGACCGATCGGATTGTGGGCAGCGACAGCTATGACCTGACCTATGACGCCGACAACCGGCTGGTTGAGGTGGAGAAGAACCGGACGACGGTCGGGGAGTATACCTATGACGGGGACGGCAGCCGGGTTAAATCGGTAGCGGACGAAGCCAGGGAGAGGAAGGCTTCCGTTTTTGCTGGCAGGAGATTGCCGCGTTCGCTTCGCTCTCTCACAACATACGCTGGGCGATGTGGGGCGACACGATCTTATTTGTTTGGCGATTCTCTAGCACCCTGAGAGGGGTGTTTGTAAAGGAATATGATGAAAAACGAGACGCCCCGTCCGGGGCGTCTCTAGGGTTGGGCAGGTCTTTAATCGTGCTGGGCCTGGAGGAGGGCGTTCTCTACTGCCTGGAGGTAGGCCTTTGAGGTGAGGGTGGCGCCGCTGATGGTATCCACCTGGAGGGATTGGGCCTGGATGACGCGGTCGTAGAGCCTCTCAAAGTCGGTGTTGTCAGCACCCGGATCAATGCTGCCGGCAAGTTCGATGCCAATGACTTTGCCGTTGGCTACGGTGACCTGGCATTCGTTGGCGCGCCATTTGTACATGCCGCCCGCGTAGGCCCCGTGATAGGTGCCGTCATTCGGCAAGTGCACTGCTATAGCGCACCAAAAGCGTAAAATCGCTATAATATTTTCATGCCCGAATACCGCCGATCATTCACCGTCTGGCCACAGAATAGGCCCGCAAAGCGGTGCGCTCAAAAGCGAGCGCACCCTACCCGCTGTTGAACAATAGTATTGAATTTATAATGATCAAAAAGGGGAATTATGGAAAAAGATTATTTATTTCTTACCAAAGAGATGAGATTGAGTCCCGGAGTTAGCAAAGGGCAATTGGAAAAACTATCATCATTAGTAAAATACCCACTTCCTGACGATTTCCTTTCATTTTTCATGTTTTCAAATGGAGCAGTAGGAAAGATTGGAATAAATTACCTGAGAATTGTAAAAGCAGAAGAGTTAATCCCTTTTAATGAGCAGATTTTTGCGTTAATGGACACACCTAGACTTTTCTTGTTTGGATCTGATGGTGGGGGAGAGGCTTATGGAATCGATTTTAGGGGTAAAAACCCAATCATTGTTCAAATTCCTTTTATTGGCATGGAATGGGATGCGGCAATAATAAAAGGAAATTCTTTCTATGAGTTTTTGAATAACTTATTTTATGAAACAGAATGAAAGACAGGAAGGGGCAGGTGGTTTTCTCTGCCCCTTCCTGTCTTCTCTTTAGAGGGTAGATACCGTCTTGAAAGTCAATCCTGAACAGCAGGTTTTTCGAAGTAAGCTGGGGCAAAAGGTTGATCAGACTTCAGAATGTCATAGACAATATGCAACAACTTCCGCATAGCAGCTCCAACAACAATCATAGCCGGCTTTCCACGTTCTGACAATCGTTCGCAAAATGCGCAGATTATTGGATTATGCTTTTTGGCTACCAAGGCAGGCATATAGAGACTTTTGCGTAAATGGACATTTCCGGTTTTTGACATCTTGCCCTCGAGCAACACCCCTATCATCCAGATGCTCCTGTTTATCACTCAGGGCCACATTGGCATATAGAATGGCCGGGTCTTAAGAAACATTTAACATTTTTACCAGGGGAACCAATGCCCTATTGAAAAGGAGGTCTCTATGGAGATTAGTAATATTGGATCAATGCAACTTAACGATAGTGTAACAGGGGAATTGAGTTACATGGTTGTACGAGTTGTAGGTAATTCTATAGCCTTAGGAATGTCTCAAAGGTCAAGTGGCGAGGCAGAGATTCATTTTGAAACTGACAAATGTCAATTATTAATTGACTGGCTCAATGCTGCTTTAGTCAAAGTAAATAACATAAACGGGCAGAGTATTGAGGGAAATGAGTTTAGAGGCAAGTGATACAGCGATTAAATTAACGTACTTGTTTTTCTTTCTAGCCATTATTAGCTCTTCACTCTTACTCGCCGTGAAAGATCCTTACAATGTTTTTGGAGCCATCCTCTCTGGAATTGGCTTGATGATCGTACTGCTATTCTTTGGTGTAATCACCCTGGTACAGGTCAGAAGAGTAAGAGGAAAAGGCGCCATCAAAAGGTTTTTCACCAAAAAGAGTGAGTAGGGTGCGCTGGCAGCGCACCAAAAGCCTAAACTCGCTATCATATTTTCATGCCCGAATACCGCCGGTCATTCATCCCAGGAGGGACAGATTTTCACCGTGGTGACTTATCACCGGCTGCCGATTCTGGTTACAAAAGAAGCCCGAAAAGTCCTTTGATTGGCATGGATGGACGTTAAACGCCGTTTTCCTTTTTCAACCGATGCGATATGCCTGCTGCCGGACCACGTGCATTGCATCTGGACCTTGCCAGAAGGGGATGCAAATTATTCATTACGCTGAGGGGAGATTAAACGCATATTTTCTACAAAATATCAAGAAATGATAAAAGTAGATGAACCGCGAAGCTTTTCTCGCGAGAAGCAAAGAGAGGCGGGGATCTGGCAGCGGCGGTTTTGGGAGCACACACTGCGGGATGAGGAAGATTTGCAGCGGCACATGGATTATATTCATTACAATCCGGTGAAGCATGGGTTGGTGGAGCGGGTGAGCGATTGGAAATGGTCGAGTTTTCACCGGTATGTGCGGATGGGCTGGTATGATGCGGGATGGGGTGCTGGGTTGGAGGATAATATTGATGTCATCGGTGGGGAATGAGGGTATGTGTACGAGAGCACCGAGAGAGGTGTGATCTCATATCCGGGTATCCAATAGCGCGATGCGTTGGGGTGCGGTCGCTTTTGACCGCACCCTACCGGCTTGATTTTGGAGCACAATTAATTCAAGATATTGATGGGGATTATAATTTTGAGGCTCGAATCGAACGCGCATTAGTAAGGAGTGGCCAAGGGTACATTGTATCAAGTGGGTCAATGATTGTTGGAGGTTCATTTGGTGCTGCTGTACAAGGATCGGTTCCTGTAGCCCCGGGTATTGCTTTTGGTGGTGGTTTTTTATGTGGTTATGCATCAACAAATGTTATTCTCACTAACGCAACTGATCCATATGTTGAAGATTTATTTCAATATTTTCCAATACTAACAAAATAGGGTGAATTATGATGAAAAATAATAAGAAAACCACAATAGGGTTCAAAGCAATGAAGCTGGATCTGGTCGAAGATGATACTTTGTTGCTACAAGTAGTGCCAGGTATAGTAGGGTTTCTAGTAGGAGGAATTGCGATGATGATTGACGAATTCTTCCAAATAAGTTCTCGAGTTCCATATTTCCTCGAATTAACTTCGGGTATCTCCCTGCTAATCTGGAGTTTGAGTTTTTTAGTGGCTATCGTGAGGCAAGAGATTTATCAGCCGCTCGCTGTCATCCGAGGAAAACCAGCTGTTGTCATCGGGGTGTTGGGTTTTATGAGTTTCTTATTTTTGGGAGGAGGTTTAGCCGTTCGATTTGTTCTGGATACGTGGTTTTAACTGAAAGAGGTGCTGAATAAATTGCGTCTCTTCTTTGGATAGTTAATCAAATTAAATTGGTTGATTCCTTTTCTTCTGAATAGCAGCCCGTTTTTTACCAGGTTGAGCGGTGGTGTGATCATGTCCTTTTTGTCACTTCATCGACTATCACCCTATGATGAGCTGAGGACTGGCTGATGGTGGTAAAGAAAAACCAGACCATCGTTGGGGAGTATACCTACGACGGGGACACCAGTGGGGTCTTCCTCAGTGTTGGGTTAGAGCAGGGAGAGGCAGACTTTCGTTTTTGCTGATAGGGGATTGCCGCGTTCGCTTCGCTCTCTCGCGATGACATGCGTTGAGCGATGTGGGACGACACGATCTTATTTGTTTGGCGATTCTCTAGCACCCTGAGAGGGGTGTTTGTAAAGGAATATGATGAAAAACGAGACGCCCCGCCGGGGCGTCTCTACGGTTAACACTTTAGTGAGTTGAGGGCAACAGCCCGAAATAAAAAACCACCAGCTAAGCTGGTGGAAGACAAAGGCTTATAGCGAAAGGAAATCACGCCCGGTAAAATTGCAGAG
>JAHDQE010000107.1 GCA_018433975.1 Ornatilinea sp.
GAAATATTCTTCCTTACCGCATCTTCGCTGCGGTTGAGGACGGCGCCGATTTCTCGATAGCCTAACTGCACCACAAAGCGCAGCCGGATCAACTCCTGCTCCTCTTCGGGCAAAGTACGGATGAGACGATCCAACCGCCGCAGTTCATCCGAGCGGACTGTCTGGTCCAACAGGTCGAAAGTCCGGTCACCGGGGTCGATGGTATCCAGCGGGACTTCGGGATGGGGAGAGCGGAAATAGTCGGCGGTCTTGTTGCGGACAATGGTGAACAGCCAGGCTGAGAAGCGGCCTTTGTCGCGGTAGTGCGGCAGTTCTTCGTAGACTTTGAGAAAGACCTGAGAAGTTAAATCTTCGGCCTCTTTGACATTGCCCACGCGGTAATAGAAATAGCGGTACACGGGGGACAGCCATTGGTCATAAAGTACTTTGAACCCGTCCAGGCTGCGCTGGGCAGCCCGAACCAGGCGTTCATCATCTTCTGGTGTGCGGAGCCTGTCCGCCTGAGTTGGTGTAAGTTCTGACATAGGATCTCCTGTTCAGGACGAAGCAATGGGGACGTTTCACCTCTATAAGTTTAAACGGAGAAAGTTAGAAAAGCGGACAAATCCAAAACAATTGACCTTTATGATGATACCTGTACCGGATTTTGATCTTGAATGGAATTAGGATGCCGGTTCGGCGAGCGGATCAAGCGGGAGAGCGGTCAACGGCCAGCTCTCCCGCCTGTGATTCAGAGAATATGTGGATGGTCCGGTTTAGCGAAGCTGCAATCCTTCCATTTCACCGTGCAGTTCCGGCAGCAGATAAGCCTGGCAGCTTTCCGGGTTGAGTAGAATAACCTGTCTGTCATTGGAATAAGGAACGATCAAACTGATCCCCATCCAGCCGGATGGACTCCATTCGAGCCCTGCAGCCCCGGTGTTTTCCAGTACCGGATGCATCCCACTGCCATCCGGGTGCACCAGGTACACAGTGCTGTTATCCCGGCCGCGATAAGCAATCCATTCGCCATCCGGTGAGAGAGTAGCATTCAACGCTTTGGCCGTGCCATTTTCGATCGTGAACAGTTCGGTAGTTTCCCCGCTGGAAAGGTCGTAAGAATAGACCACCCAGGCAGTGGCTCCCGTATAAGGGGCGACAAAGTAGAGTTTGTTGTTATCCGGCGACCATCCCACGAGTAATTCGTAGCTCCATTCAGAGATCTGTCGGGCCTGGTTTCCATCGACGTCTATGATAAATACACTGTTTATGGTGTTGTCATCCATCCCAATATAAGCGATCTGTTTTCCATCCGGCGACCAGCGCAGATCAAAGCCATTGGCCCCTGTGAGAACCTTCTCCGATTCCGTATTCAGATCCAGGATGTGAATCCCATCTTCTCTTGGATAGGCCATCCGGCTGCCGTCCGGTGAGAGAGAGCCCCAGCTGGCATTTGAGGCCAGCACCTGTTTTTCACTGCCGTCCAGGTAGTAAAGGACAAGCCCCCATTGTTCCATATCGTCCAGTTGTTCGTACATCATGGCTTTCCCGTTGAGGAGTTCGGCTGGCGCCGGAGAGAGTTGATCCAGCGAATCGGCGCTTAGACAGACACCGGGTTCCAGTGTGGCTGAAGCTGGCAAATCGGTGCGGGGATTTTCGGGAGTCCAATGCCCCTGCCATGTGAGGGAGTCTCCGACCAGAGTCAGGTTAGAAAACAAGATGGTGAGCTGGCCGGTTGGGAGCTGCGAGAAGCTGATGGACCGGCTGAAAGTACCATTGGTTAGGCCGCCGCCACCGCCGCCGCCACCTCCATTGGAGGTATATCCGACAATCTCAACCCCAAAACCATTTACCTGCGGATCTCCCTGAAATCGGAAGGAATATCCGCCGCGGGAACTGGCCGAGACCGAGACCAGAGTGATGGTGTGACCGGCCAATTGGATTTGCTGGTTGAGTTCCCATTCTTGCCCGGGTTGTGGGTCGGGGCCGGCGTCGAAAATGAGTTCGGCTGTGGCATCAGGATCGGCCGGGAAGATGATGACACCCGGATAGGTGATGGTCAGCGGGTAGCTCAGGCCGGCAGCTTTAAACTGGGTGGCCCAGGCAACACCATTGGGGCCGATTTCCGATCCATCCGGATAGATATCCTGCGGAATAGTGTAGGTAACTTTTTTCCCGTCCGCATCCTGAATCTCCGGCATGCCTGTAATCTGGATCCATCCTTCCGCCAGGGAAGGTGGCTGGAACTGGCTGACCAGAATATATCCATCCTCCGTTTCAATCACCTGGCTCACCGTCACCGAGTCGTCCTGCGAGACTTCGGGTGTCGGGGATATTTCTGCAGGTGGCTCAGCGGTTTCTCCGGTTGGGCTGCTCTCGGGGGAGGGGGAGAGTTCAATCACCGGCATCACGGTTAAATCCGGCGGTGCGGGGACGAAGCGCAGCGGCAGTTCCCAGTTTTCGGGTACTGTGCCGGGCAGTGTGTTGAAGATGCATGGGATTACGAAAACAGCCTCGTTTACGCCGTCCGGAACCGGCTGAAAATCGTTATCGATCCGGTCAAGACGGGTACCATCCGGCAGACGCAGGTATTCAGACTCGATACAGCCCATCTGGTCTTCACGATTGGGGTAAGCCGTGCCGGGGACCCCAAAAATGCGGTAGTCAACATAGGTCCGTTCTCCGGTCAGGGTGGCTGAAGTGACCGTGATGGAAATATCATCCCGGCTCGCCGTGACCGGTTCTTCCAGAACACGGAGCGGGCTGCTTTGATCTACGATGCCGACCCCCGGGATATAACCCGCAAAAAACTGTTTTACCGCGGCATAGACCCGCTGGGGCCCATAGCCAATGAAGAGGGCGGTGATTGCGATCAGGAAAATGACCAGAACGATCTGGGCCGGGCGGAGGGACAGACGGAACCGCCTATTACGCGGCAGAGGTTGGGGTTGTTTTTCCTGTATGCGGCGCCACAATGCATCGGAAAACTCCGGGCTGGGCTCGGGCGTGCGGGTCACCAGAAGGACTTTTTCTTCGAAAGAAAGAGCTTGTAAATTAGTCACGATCCACCTCCAGTTGGACTTGCATCCGGGCCAACAACCGGGAAATATTCTTCCTCACCGCATCTTCGCTTCGGTTGAGGACGGCGCCGATTTCTCGATAGCCTAACTGCACCACAAAGCGCAGCCGGATCAACTCCTGCTCCTCCTCGGGCAAAGTACGGATGAGACGATCCAGCCGCCGCAGTTCATCCGAGCGGACTGTCTGGTCCAGCAGGTCGAAAGGCCGGTCACCGGAGTCCACGGTATCCAGCGGGACTTCGGGATGGGGAGAGCGGAAATAGTCTGCGGTCTTATTGCGGACAATGGTGAACAGCCATGCTGAGAAGCGGCCTTTGTCGCGGTAGCGCGGTAGTTCTTCGTAGACTTTGAGGAAGACCTGAGAAGTTAAATCTTCGGCTTCTTTGACATTGCCCACGCGGTAATAGAAATAGCGGTACACGGGGGACAGCCATTGGTCATAAAGTATTTTGAACCCGTCCAGGCTGCGTTGGGCAGCCCGGACTAGGCGTTCGTCATCTTCCAGTGCGCGGATGTTTTCTGTTTTGGTTTGTATAAGTTCTGCCATAAGATCTCCTGTGAGGGTGAGAGATACCCGGGAATTCGCACCTCTATAAGTTTAAACGGAGAAAGTTAGAAAAACGGACAAATCTCTGACGGCCCTCACTTGTTCCCTCTGATCCCTGCATAAAGCCTGCCCTTGGAAATCCCCCCAATTCTTACCAGGATAATTATATGCTGAACAGCGGTGGCACTTATTTTTTTCTGCGTTGACCTGCCGTAAAAAGATCGCTGTCAAATTTGCAGCGTAACCGTAAATCCCCTTTGAGTACGGTGCTTGAAATACCACAAAACGAGAAAAATTCAAGGCTTGTAAACCTCTCATAAATGTCGTATTAAGTATTGGAGGAGATCATTCTATGGAACAAAAAAGCATGACGGCACTGGTCAGTGCATTTTCAAGAGCCTATCATTCAGAAAACAATGAAGTTAAAATTTTTGATGATCGCATTGCGAAATCCATTTTGACCGGAGATGAATATAACCAGATCTCAAGCAATATGATGCAGGGTGTCCGGTTTTTTAATTCATCCTTTGTCGGAACTGAAAAAGAAGCACTGCGGTGGGTTGTAGACAACCAGTTATCGCCCACACCGCTTGGGAGAGCGGCATATACTGAAAGGGCTCTGGAAACGGTTGTACGGACCGGAGTCAGACAGTATTTGATTTTCGCCGCAGGATATGATACTTTTGCATATCGCCAACCCGGATGGGCGAGAGATCTGCAAATTTTTGAACTGGACCATCCCGCAACCGCACGGGATAAACAAGCCCGTTTGGAGAAGGCCGCTATTGAGATTCCCGGCAACGTTCATTATGCTGAAACCGATTTTACGGACGAAGCATGGCAAAACACCTTGTTGAGGATGCCGGATTTTGATGCCGGTAAAATGAGTTTTTGCAGCTTGCTTGGCATCAGCTATTATTTATCGGAGCAAGCCTTTGCAAGGATGATGGATGTTACCGGTTCAATTGTTCCGAAGGGCAGCAGGATTGTTTTCGACTATCCGGATGAAAAAACTTATACCGATCAGGCGGGTGGGCGAGCCAAAAAACAGGTCGCCATGGCGGGGGCAGCAGGCGAGAAAATGCTCGCAAACTATTCTTACGATGCGCTTGAAAAAATACTGAATGGCGCCGGCTTTTTTATCTGCGAGTGTTTAACACCTGAAGAGATTACCAGGCAGTATTTTAAAAGCTACAATATTGCAAATCCGGAACATGAGATTACTGCATTCGATAATGTAAACTACTGCCTCGCAATAAGGAAATAAATACACCCTCCACCCATTGAATGCCAGGAGCATGACCGCTGGGAGGCAGTCATGCTCTCCTCCCCATTCCATCGTAAAGATTTTCTGAAAAAGTTTTGTCCTTCTGGATCGGAATTCAACCGTTTTAAGGCCGGTCCGATAGAACATTGCACTTATTCTTGGTCTGCTATTTTGCCCAGCCCATCCAGTGCAGGGTGCCATTCTCGTTGGGCTGCACCACGATGCTTTCATGGCTCTCGATGTTAATCGCCAGCATCCCGCCCAGGTCATTGATCACTGTGGCGATCCACCTGCCATCCGGCGCGGCATGAGTTTCCATCCAATATTTTCCACTTGCTGTCCATTCTAACAGGGCATGATCTTGATTCTCCTGCAGGTCATACGCGCGCAGACTGTAAACGCCGTTATACAGGACCGGGATGCGGTCCACGACCCAACGGTCCGCTGCGAGGTGGATGGTGTGCATGTTCCAGGGCAGCAAAGGAACAGCCACTTCATCTCCACCTTGCGATAGATGACTGCGGCAAAGCGAATATTCGTTGATATCGGTCTCTCCGGTCCAGCAGGGATAAACTAAAGTTTCTCCATCGGAAGTCCAGCCCACCGGTGAAAAATCCAGAATGTTGGGGGATTGAGTCAAATTTCTAAAGGTGTTGGTTTTTGCATCCGGGTCGAGCTCGATCAGATAAATATCGCTGATCATCTGGCCTTCACTGGAGGCAGGGGAGCTGGTCAGCGCGATTTGATAGTCCGCCGGCGACCAGATGAAAGTGGAAAAGCCTTGCTGTTGGGTATTGAGGGTGAAAGGACTGCATTCCCCCGAACCACGGCAGTTAAGATCAACCATGCGCAGAGACTCTTCATAGGCCTGACCCGGTAAATCATCGGTCACTTTATAAGCCAGGAAACGTCCATCATAAGACCAGCCGAAATTGAAAGCGCTGCGCTCAAACTGGTTGATCAACAGGCGGGGAGAATCCTCCTCGAATCGCAGGGTGTAGAGCTGCCGGTAGATGGAAGAATCTTCCAGATATTCTCCCGTCAGGTAATCGATTCCCCCGTAATCCGGATGCACATAAACTGACAGCACCTGGCCGGGCAGGACGGCCACCGGCTGGGGAGTGAAATTTGAACCGGGCGAAGCCGCGTACAGCGTGCTATGGTCGCCTTCAATGACTGCGGTGAGCAGATCGCCGGACTGAAGCCGGTAATCATCATACCGGTAGGCCTCCATGGAGAGCGGTCCTCCGGTCGGCAGAGGAGCGAAAGGACTGTCTTCAACGACTTGCGGTTCTGGCGTGGCAACAGCCGGAGAGGCAGGGGCATCAAAAGAAAGGGTAAAAGGACCGCGCGCTTTCAGGGCGGCCCCAATCAGTGGGATGCGCAGCATACCTGTTTTCAACCCGGACTGCTGGAATAATTGGACATGGATTGAAAGATCATCCGGGCCGGTTCCGGAGCCGTAGCGGTCCTGAATCCCGTCTGGCCTACCCGGCTGGAGGTGGTAAGGACGCTGTGCCGCGCTGTCATCCAGAAAATCGGAAGTGAGCGATAGAGTCAACCGGGTGAGATCTTCCCCTACCAGCTCGGCCTGGCTGAAATGAACCGGCATTCCCTGCACGAGGACCGTTTTATCCATGGAAAGGATTTGCCCCGGCTGCGGATTTTCGCCGAGGTCCACACGGATCTCATCCGAAAGTGGAACGGAGAGCAATACGGCCGGAATGTTTAGCTGTAACTGTCCGGTGAGGTCTTGTGCTCCCGGAAAATGCAGGGTGGAAGTTATTTTCTGCTGTTCCTGGCTAACCTGAATAGTATTCGGATCCAGGGCGAAAGAATGACCCGCCTCGTCCGTCAGTGTGAATTGGGCTTCTTCCCCCGGAACAGCAAACATTGAGTCGTGATCCATTCCGGGAGAGGTTTCGCCGCTGGAGACGGCACCGACCAGGATCTGCATTTCGGTTTCCGTACGTGCGGCGGCTTCCACACAGAACCGGATGTGCTGGATTTCCGCACATTGGGAGGTTTCCGGCGCTGCTTCAGGGGTTGAATCGGCTTCCGGTAAAGTGGTAATGGTTGGCAACAGGAGGATGTTTGCCGGGGTTAAATTGCTCTCGTTGCCGGGGACCCAGGTCAGGGGCAGATGCCAGCCTTCCGGCAGGATCAAAGTGGTCTGGAGAACATCATCCGGCAAAGGCGGGAAATAGGCTGCCACGCCGTGGGATCCGGTTTCGTCAGGTGAATAGTTCCAGTTCAGCAATTCAAAACGCTGCCCGTTTGGTGCTTCCAGCCAGGCATTGTCAATCGGATGCGCCTCTTCCGAGAACTCCAGCCAGATCTGCGTGCCATACTCGTTAACCAGCCCGCGCCGGGCCGTTAATTTCTGTCCTTCATGTTCCTGGGTAACTGCATTTTCCAGCACGCGGACTTCATCCAGGTTTATAAAACCGGTTTCCGGAGAATAAGCGTAACCGAAGACCCGCCCAATGGAGGCCATAACGGGTTGGCGGTAAACCACCAGCAGGGCGGCCAGCGCCAGAATGACCGCAGCCCAGGCCCAGCGCCTCAGAGCACGCTGCTGCGGTTTTCCCTGAGGTCTGCTTTTAGTTTGTGCTTTTGCTGCTGCGCGCTGCATTAAATCTTCGTAGATCTGATCCACAAATTCGGGACGGATTTCAGGCACTTCAAAGGATTGGCGAATGTCTTCTTCAAATCGAGGGGTTAAAATCCACTCATTCATGGTTAACCTCCAGCTGGCTTTGCAGTCGTGCCAGCAACCGGTAAGTTGATTTTTTAACGGCATCTTCTTTGCGGTGGAGCAAATGGGCAATTTCCGGAAAACTCATCGCTGCCAGAAACCGCAGCCGCAGCAGTTCACGCTCACCTTCGGGTAATGCCTGGATGAGCTTCGCGAGTGCGGCGGTTGTCTCGGATTCGATCACGCTGCTTAACGGATCCACTTCCATAGGGATGTCATTGATCTCATCCATAGAGGCGATACTCTTCCGCTGGCGAAAATGGTCGATCGCTTTATTATGAGCGATTGAAAATAGCCAGGAGGCAAAGTGACCATCCTGCCGGAACCGGTCAAAAGATTCAAAGGCTGCCAGAAAAGTTTGTGCGGCAATATCCTCTGCTTCATGAACATTGCCGGTCCGGCTATAGAGGTACCTGAAGACCCGTTCTACGTAGAGCAGATACAGCTCACCAAATACTTTGGGGTCTTCTCTGGCAGTCCGGATCAGGTTTGATTCATCTGCCGGATGGCTGGTTTTTTTGAAGGGTAAGACATTATTGCTTTCTGCCATGGATTTCCTTTCCGAGCATATTCCATTTCCCTGCAGTTTTTTTGATATTGGCTCTATAATTAATACGGAAAAAGGTGGTAAAGGGGACAAAAGATTATTTCAATTATGGGCTTGGAAAGAATTTTTGACAAGGAGATATTAATTTTCCCCCAGTTGTCTTGACAACAAGAAGGTTTGTGTGATATAAAACTGAAGTTTTGGCTGCTGAATGAAATTTGGCCCGAGTGGAGTGAATGAGGATGATGCGATTACCCGGTATGGTTGATGTACATGTTCACCTTCGCGTTCCCGGCGGTGAACACAAAGAAGATTTCCGGACAGGATCCGCTGCCGCATTGGCAGGGGGAGTGACTACGGTTCTGGCCATGCCGAACACGCATCCGCCTATTGTTTCTCGAAATGATTGGAACATCGCACAGGAAAAAGCTTTTAGCGAATCCCTGTGCGATGTTTTTATGTACGCCGGAGCTTCTGCGGAACACCTGGACCAACTGCCTGCACTGGGCGAAAAAGCCGTTGCCCTCAAGCTGTATATGGACCAGACTTATGGGCCGCTGCGGGTGGAAGGGTTGAAAGCACTGAGTGATATCGCCCGGTTGTGGCCGAAGCATAAAATGCTTGCGGTTCACGCCGAAGGGACTTCCATTGCGGTGGGAATCTCCCTAGCTGCGGCATACAACCGCCCGGTCCACTTCTGCCATGTCAGCCGCAAAGAAGAAATCGAACTGATTGCGGCAGCCAAACAACAGGGTTTGCCGGTTACCTGTGAAGTAACCCCGCACCATCTGTTCCTTACCAGTGCCGATGCGGAGCACCTTGGCTCACTGGTAGATATGCGCCCCACGCTGGCCGAACAGCGTGATGTGGACGCTTTGTGGGATCATATTGAAACTACGATTGATTGTGTGGCAACCGACCACGCTCCGCATACGCTGGATGAAAAAAATGCCGCGCAGAATCCACCGCCGGGTGTTCCCGGCCTGGAATCGGCGCTGCCCCTGATGCTGACGGCCGCTTCCCAGGGACGTCTCAGCTATGAGCGCGTTGTTGATTTGATGTACACCAATCCACGGAAGATTTTTAGCCTGCCGGAACAGCCGGACACCTGGATTGAAGTCGATCCGGATGCAAAATATGTTTTCCCGGACCACCCGCTGTATACCAAATGCGGTTGGTCTCCGTTCTCCGATTTTCCGATGCAAGGGAAAATTCGGAAAGTGGTTTTCAAAGGGAGAGACGTCGTTCGCGACGGAGAAGTCCTTGACTATTATTCATAAAAAAAGACCCGTCATTTCGGGTCTTTTTCTTGGAAAATTATAATTAAATGAATAGGAGACAAAAAGAAATGATGAACTTAGACCTGCCGAAATTGTTTGATCTGGATAAAATGAGCCGCGAGCCAAAATTCAAGAACAGTTTTTATCAACAGGATATTTTATCTGTGGACCAGTTCAACCGCGAATCCCTTTCTTACATCTTCACCCGTGCCCAGGAAATGAGCGAAATGGTGAATAAAGTAGGCTCATGTGATTTGCTGCACGGCTACACCCTGGCCTGCGTGTTTTACGAACCCAGCACCCGGACCAGCGCTTCCTTCATCGCCGCGATGGAACGCCTCGGTGGGAACGTAATCCCGATCACTCAGGGTATCAAATACTCTTCTGTCTCCAAAGGCGAAAGCCTGGTAGATACGATGATCACTCTGGAACAGTACTCGGACGCGATTGTCCTGCGCCACCCCGAAATTGGCTCGGTCGCAAAAGCAGCCAAATATTCCCGAGTCCCGATCATCAACGCCGGTGACGGTGCGGGGGAACACCCGACCCAGGCTTTGTTGGACCTGTTCACCATTCGTAAAGAGCTGGGCAGCATTGACGGGCTGCGCATCGCGATGGTGGGTGACCTGCGCAACGGGCGTACCGTGCACAGCCTGACCAAGCTGCTGATGAGCTACGATGTCAGCCTGCGCTTTGTATCTCCGGATACCCTCCGTCTGCCGCTGAACCTGATGAACGATCTGATTGACAAGGGTGTTGATGTCCGCGAGACCGACAAGGTGGAAGATGTGATCGGCGATGTGGATGTGCTGTACGTGACGCGCATCCAGAAAGAACGTTTCACCGACCTTGCAGATTATGAAGCGGTCAAAGATTACTTCGAAATTACCCCCGAAGTGATGGCGAATGCCAAAGAGAAGATGGTTGTCATGCACCCATTACCCCGTGTTGGCGAAATTCACTACAAAGTGGATAAAGACCCGCGCGCCGCGTACTTCCGCCAGGTGCAGAACGGGATGTTTGTGCGTATGGCTCTGCTGGCTGCCGTCCTCGGGCAGGCATAACACCAGCCTGTTTTAGAAATAGAGCAAGAAGGGGTGAAGCGTACAGCTTCACCCCTTCTATGAACCGAAACGTCGATACTAAATCCTTGCTATAATGCGATAAGGCATATCAGAAATTGAAAAACCGGGAGGCTCGATGACTCAAACCTTTTTCTCAAAATTGACTTCTGCGATTGAATCGAATCATACTTTACTTTGTGTGGGATTGGACCCACGGACGGATAAGCTGGCTGCAGATTTGAAGCCGGGAGAAACCCTTGAAGAACGTCTGGTGGAGTGGGGCACAACCATCATCGAACAGACCAGTGATCTGGTATGCTGCTACAAACCTAATTTCGCTTTTTACGAGCAATGCGGCCCGGAGGGGCTGCGCGCCCTGCAGCGCACCATTGCTGCGGTTCCGGAATCCGTTCCGGTGCTGCTGGATGCGAAGCGTGGGGATATCGGTTCCACCGCGCAGGCTTACGCTAAGGCCGCTTTTGAGCAATGGGGCGCGGATGCCATCACCATCAGCCCTTATCTGGGCGAGGACAGCGTAAAACCTTTCCTGGCTTATGAGGGTAAAGCGGCTTTCCTGCTGTGCCATACCTCCAACCCCTCTGCGGCTCAGGTGCAGCATCATGGCGAACCGCCGCTGTTTGAATATATCGCCGGCACCGCGCAGGGGTGGGGCGATGCGGACCAGATTGCTTTCGTAATCGGCGCAACCCAGCCGGAAGCCCTGGCGGCAGTTCGGGCAATGTGCCCGGATAACTGGTTCCTTGCGCCCGGCGTGGGCGCCCAGGGCGGCGATCTGGAAGTGGCCCTCCGCTCCGGGCTGCGGGCGGACGGCAGCGGCATGATCGTTCCGGTCTCGCGGGGTGTGATCATGGCGGAAGACCCGCGCCAGGCTGCACTGGAGCTTCGCGACCAGATCAACCAGGTGCGCGCCGAAATAAAGCCTGCTGCGCCGCGCTCTTTCAAAGAAAACCTGATCAGCGGCCTTTTTGAGGCGGGCTGTGTCAAATTTGGCAATTTTACCCTGGCATCCGGCAAGCAGTCCCCGATCTATGTTGACCTGCGGCGGGTGGTCTCTTATCCGAATCTTTTCAAGATGGTTGCTCATGCTTACACCGAAATCGTGAAGGACCTGGAATTTGACCGGGTGGCGGGTGTGCCTTACGCTGCCTTGCCCACCGCCGCGGTGGTTTCCTGGAAGCTTGGCTGCCCGATGATCTACCCCCGCAAGGAAGCCAAACAGCATGGCACCGGGCAGAACATCGAAGGTGATTTTGAGGCCGGGCAGACCGCGGTGATGCTGGAAGATGTGATTACCAGCGGCGGAAGCATCGTGAAGGCTGCCGATACCCTGCGGGAAGCCGGGTTGGCGGTGCGTGATGTGGTGGTGCTGGTGGACCGCGAGCAGGGCGGCGGTGAGAAGATGGCCGAGATCGGCATCCGGCCCCATGCGGTGCTGACCATCAGCGAAATTCTGGATACCCTGAAAAACCTGGCTTTGATCGATGCTGCGACCTACGAAGAAGTGAAAGCCTATCTGGCGGAATAGCTCATGCAGAAAATAGACCTCACCTGTTCTTTTCTGGACCTGACCTTGAATAATCCCACCGTGCTGGCCTCCGGTATCCTGGGTACCAGCGCGACCTTGCTGGAGCGCACCGCTCGCTGTGGGGCGGGGGCAGTGACCGCCAAAAGCTGCGGGCCCGAACCCCGCGCGGGACATCCCAACCCGGTTTCCGTGGATTGGGGCGGCGGTGTGATCAACGCCATCGGACTGACCAACCCGGGCGCCGAGGAAGAAGTGCATCTCCTGCGAGAGTCCAAAGCGCTGCTGGCTCCGCTGGGTGTGCCGCTGATCGCCAGCATTTTTGCGCCGACGGTGGAACAGTTCGGCGAAGTGGCGCGGACCATCAGCCAGGCGGAACCGGATCTGATCGAGGTGAATATCTCCTGCCCAAACGTCGGCGATGAATTCGGCACACCCTTTGCGGGTTTACCGGATACCGCAGCCGCGGTCACCGCTGCGGTAAAAGCCGTGACGGACATCCCGATCAGTGTCAAACTGGCGCCCAACGTTCCCAGCATCGCCCGCATTGCTGCGGCAGTGGTGGAAGCCGGGGCGGACGCGATCACGGCGGTCAACACCATGCCGGGGATGGTGATTGATGCGGAGGCCGGCAGGCCGGTGCTCTCCAACAAGATGGGCGGCATCTCCGGCCCGGCCTTGAAGCCGATCGCGCTGCGCTGCGTGGCCGAGATTGCCAGAACGGTCAGTGTGCCGATCATTGGAACGGGTGGAGTCAACACCGGGCGTGATGCGGCCGAAATGATCCTGGCCGGGGCCACGGCTGTGGGGGTGGGGACGGCGGTATGGTACCGCGGACCGGAGGCTTTTCAACAGATCAATGACGAACTGCGGGCATTCATGGCGCAGGAAGGTTACACCCATCTAGAGGAAATGCGAGGTCTGGCAATCCGATGACTCTTTCTACTTTACATACCGTCTTCCATATTAAAGAAATTCATTCGGAGAATTACCGCACGAAAACCTTCGTGCTGGACGCGCCGCTGCCGGGTGCCCACCCGGGGCAGTTTGTGATGGCCTGGCTGCCCGATGTGGGTGAAAAACCTTTCAGCATCGCCGGTGCAGAGCCGTTGAAGCTGACGGTAGTCGCGGTGGGCCCTTTCAGTGAGGCGCTGCATGCCCTCCAGCCCGGCGACCGGGTGTGGGTCCGCGGTCCGTTGGGGAACGGCTACCGGTTCTCCGGCAGCCGGCATTTGCTGGTGGGGGGCGGCTATGGGGCGGCTCCGCTGCTGTACTTGGCCGAGACCGCGCTGGCGCGAGGAGATGCTGTTCAGATCTGCCTTGGGGCACGTTCCGCGCAGGACATCCTGCTGGCAGACGCTTTCCAAAAGGTGGGGGCGACGGTTGCGATCACGACCGACGACGGCAGTCTGGGGACAAAGGGCCTGGTGACACTGGCTGTAGGCCAGGCGCTGGAAGCATTCGCGCCGGACACTGTATACGCCTGCGGGCCGGTGCCGATGTTGAGCGCGCTGGCAAACCAGTGCCGGAGCGCCGATCTGCCCTGCCAGCTTTCCTGGGAGGCCCTGATGCGCTGCGGGATCGGGTTGTGCGGCTCCTGTGAGCTTCCTGTAGAGGCAGGGAAGGCGGCCGGTGTGCCATCCGGCTGGCTGACCTGCAAGGATGGTCCGGTTTTTATTTCTGAATAATTTATTCCCTGATAAATCGTCACAGCTCCGGGCGTGGTTGGCCCGGAGCTGTGTGTTTGGGTTTGAGAGCGGGGGATGTAACGGGTCGGAATGGGTTTGTTGGGTTTCGGCGCGGGGTTTTCGCAGCCCTGTTAAATTGTTTGCGCATCAACCCAACCTCCCATTTTTCCGTTTTTTGTCAGTGGATGTCGAGTGGCGTGGAGGGGCGGAAAGGAGCGTTGGGGCTGGTGAGAGTGTCTTCCGCCCCGAAACCCACCTATTGTTGTTGGTCTTTCAGGACAGTGAGCGCATACAGAGTGACCCAGCGGTGCTGGTCATCGGGGCCGAGCAGGCCCGGCCAGGTGCGCCGACGGTAGGGGCTGGCCCCGCGCCAGATCCCGGCGGTGGTGCGCCGGGCGAGCAGCCAATCCAGGGCTTCCTGTGCGTGCGGATGGTCGAGGGCATCCAGCTCTTTGAGGAGCCGCAGGGTAAACAGGATATCCGCCGAGTAGAACAGGGGAAAACTCAGCCGGGACCATAAGGGATGGATCTTCCCGGGGGTCGGGTAATCGGCCTGCACCAGGGTACCGCCGTTCAACAGGAAATCCAGCCCGGCGGAGATGGTCCCTTGAACTTGGGGCGTACGGGCCGCAAGCGGTATAGCGGCCAGACCCCACAGCGCGCGCACCGCGCCCCAGGCGCAGGGCAGGTCCCCGTTCCAGGGGCAGCGAAATGCGTACAGATCCGTGTCCTGGCTGATGTAGTCCAGCACCCGGCCCACCCGCGGGTCTTCCAGCATCCCGGCATGGATGGTGTAGCGCAGCAGGTTCCCGTAGAAACAGATGTACTTCTGCGTTTTTTCCTGCAGATGCTCCTTCACTTCTTTTTCCGTGGCCGAGAGCATGAATTCCGCACCGCGCTGCATGCCCGGCAGTTTCGGGTCGGCATCCAGTTCCGTCAGGAGCAGCATGCTCCAATGAGTGGATTTATATTTGGGGCTGTAGTAATGGCGGCGGTATACCCACCATCCTTCCGGGTCCTGCTCGCCCAGGATGGACGGGACAGGGCCTTCAGTTTGTATTGCCTGGTAATCCGTCCGGGCTTCGGGCTGCAAAAGGGTCTGGTCTAACAGATTTTTCCGGGTCAGCCAGCGAAGGGAAGGGGTGGAGCTTTGCAGCAGCCAACTGATGGCAGGGTTATCCGAGGAATGGGGGGAATTCATGCGGTCACCTCAGTTTTTTGATCGTGAATTCAATATAATGATTATATAAGAAATACGAGCATTGGGTTTGCAAAATCAGATTGACACAGAATAAAGTATCAAATTCTGTAGCTGAATCACCTGGCATTGCTGTAAATCTATGCACGTTGATTGAAAGGAGCTTTTCCCCAGATGGCTGAACGACATTTTCATCATGATGTTTTTGGACTTGCTGCGCTTTCTTGGAACGAATCAAAATCAAACGATAAGATTATGATTGAAAGAGACGATGGCCTGGTTTACGCTGATCGTGTCAGTCACTATTTCCCCGATGATTCTTTCGAATTCAAAGGATATCGAGAAGGTTTGCTCAAATACATACAGAGCCCTGTGCTAGATATTGGTTGTGGACCGGGACGTTACGCATATAATCTGTGGAAGAAAAGGTTTTCTGTCATGGGAATAGATATTTCAAGAAGGGTACTGCAAATATGCTCCGATTTGTCATCTGGTGAGATCCCCGTCGTTCAAATGTCCATCAACCGACTTGGTCTTGCCGCAGGGCATTTTCGAACAATTCTTGCTATGGGACATAATATTGGAGCGGTGGGAGATTTGATTGGGTTACACAAATTGCTGGGTGAATTGCATTGTTTGTGCAGTTCTGATGCGAAAATATTGTTGACGTCTGTTGACGTAACCCAAATCCCCGACGCAACTTATCGGGCATATTTTTTAAATAATAAACTTCGAAATAGGTATATTGGACAAGAGACAATGCGGCTACGATACGGCAACCATTTTGGTGAGTGGTTCAATTGGCTGTTTGCAGCGCCTGACGATATGGAGTCAATTGCAAATCGACAGGGTTGGACAGTTGAAGAATTTGCAATAAATGCCAAGAGTCCAGAAAAATATGCAATGGTTCTTGGAAAACTCTAGAAAATTCCCGGGACCACTACATAAAGCTCTTCGGTCACTTTGGTTGACGAAAATAATGTGATTTATATATAATTTTTATCAAAGCTAATTTCAAAAGGAGATGTTGGAGAATGCCACTTTCATGGGAAGAAAAACGGAAAATAGATAGTGATCTAGAGAATGCCCGTTGGTTAAGTAATTTAAGCAGGCCTTCGGGCGGATCTGATTTTGATGAAGAAGAGTGGTTGAGGGAAAAAGGCTATAGCAGAAGCAATGAATTAAAACGAGATCCAAATCATTGGACAAATTTTTTTCTTAATCAAGAATCGCCCGGATCTATAGACGATGTTGAAATAAACTGAGACTTTATCTTTCCGATGGATTGAATTAATCTAAAAGAATATTTACATTACTTTTTTTGAAAAAGAATTTTTAAGTTTTCGTAGTATAAGTCTTCTTCATTTTTCCAGGCGTAAAAACAATTTTCCGATTGATCATTTATTGTCTCACCATCGATTGAGAGAAAGGAAAGGTTTCCAGAAACATATAAGTTGTGCTTGGCAATACGATAACTTTTTATAATTGCCTCAACTGCGTCTTTTCTATCAAGTAGTTCAGGTGCTTTTAATTCATTGATGATTTCTCGTACGAGTGCGCTACCGGTCCCCGCAATTACATAGCGATTCGCATAATTAATCTCACCGTTAGTTTTCACTGAGATAATGTGCTCTGGTTTATTTACCGAATGAATAACTAATAATGAGTCTGATAAAGGACGTAAAGTTTTAACGTTTTCATCTTTGATTAATTGTTTTCTCTTTTCCTCCCATTTTTGTTGTAATTCACTCCATTTATTTGAGATTATTTGAATTTCCTGTGCTTTTTCATAGTTGGCTTGATGCCAATCTGTGAATTGGAAATAAACTGCTCGGCTACCGACAGCCATCATTACAAGTTTTTTATCGGGGGAAATATAAAAACGGTTAAATGCCCAATCCTTTAAGGGGTAATCATTGTTGTTATCAAAAACAAACGCATCCGCAGTAAAAATTGTTCCGGTTTTGTAGCGAATTCCAAGTAGTATAGACATAAGATAAAAACACCTTTTTAAGAGTTGTTTAATTAAATGCGTCTTGATTCTTTTCCATAATTTTGCAATATCTTAAAATATCGTTCAGGAAACGTTTTCTCAGTCGATCGCATTTCTGTTTTTTTAATTCCGGGTCGATATTCTCTACGTAAATACTGGAAAAGCACATTGTGCACAAACGATTAGCCCAACAATGAGTGCAATCAGGATTGCATAAATCTTCATATTCTTTTATGAAAGTATAGATTGCGTTTAAATCGAATCCATTGTATATATTGCCGATGGTTTTGCTGGTTGCGACACGTTCACAGGTCTTGAACTCACCATCACAGGTAACAAATAGTTTCCTGGCACCAGGCAAGCAGATACCATTTGGGTAAATATAGGTAGGGTAGCCTTCCCAGAGTTTTCGCTCGTGGAATCGTACCAATGACTTTTCAAAAATCCCTTTGAGAAAAACGTTCTCTTTTCTTTTGGAGTTGGATTTATACTTAATATACGCATCACTTATTTCATCAGTAACAAAATTGAAAGGTTTGAATTTACTACTGCCAGAGGTACGAACAGAAGTAACAATAAACCTGTTTTGGTTGAACAACTCATTTTCTGAGAAGTATTTGTCGATTGCTGGAATATCAGAATCGGGTGTAATAACACTGATGAAGCTAATGTTGTTTTTATAGAAATCCGGTAATTTGTCTTTAATCACTCGTAAGTTTGAAACAATCTTATGGTGTGAACCTTTGTTTTCTCTTGTGTGTCGATGTTTGTCATGTATCGTGTCAGGCCCATCTATGCTGACAACGATGGAGACATTATATTTTTTTAAAAATTTAACTTTCTCAATATCTAACAAGGTGCCGTTTGTTGTAAAAGAAAATACAAGGTCTTTTGAGCTTCTGTTTGCGGCATACTTGATGCATTCTTGAATAAACCCAAACCTCAAAAGTGGTTCACCACCATAAAAACTGATAATGGGAGCTTCAGTATGGGTTGTTCTTGTTAGGAAAAAATCAATCGCTCGAAAGGCGACATCTTTTTTCATGAATTTGATGGAAGGTCCACGGCTGCCAATATATGAACCACTATAAATGCAGTAGTCACACGCCAAATTACATGATTCAGTCGTGTTGAGTAAAAGGCTTGTAAGGCCATTCTCAAGATTTTCTATTATTTCATTTTTTAATAAAGGGAATTTTGCTTTTTGGGGAGCACCAAAGAATTTTAATTCAGCTACTCGAAAAATTTCTGAAAGGATCTTGTTTCCTTCTTTTGAAAGTATTCTTTGTTTTTGATCATGATGGAGGGCAACCCATTCATCAACCCCGATTTGGAGTAATGAATTTGTGTGGCTTACATAACAATAATTTTCTTGTTCTGTTTTAAAAAGTTTAATTAAAGTTAAATCACTTGAATTCAACTTTTGCTTGTCTATTTCCATGCGAATGATGATGAATAATTCATTGTTGGGCTAAACTAATCATCATCTGAATTCAAAGAATTGGGATCAAAAGTATCACAACAACAGCCCCAGCTCCAACCATGAATTTGACCAGGAGTGAGCAAATCTTTGGTTTTTGAATTGCTGTTTTTGATTAATCTTACTTTTTGCTTTTTTTCAGCATCTTTTTTTGCAAAAGCTTTTTTGATTTTCATACTTCACCCCGATTTTTTTGTTATTCATGTAAATCTATTAAACACTATATAAGATATATAAACGCTTGTCAATGTTCTGTTTTCTGATGTTCGTGCTAGATTGAAAGAACGTGACAGATCAATGGACGATTCGATTTCCGTCTGGAATGGTCTGGATCAGGGGAACGAACTTATTTGATTTTGAGTCTGGAAGACCACCTTATTGAATTGGATTACGGCGTTCTTGAAATAGCGTGTAGTTCCTGTCAGGTGGAGATTATATGGAGGGGTATCGTTTTGCAGCAGGCAGGCAATAGTAGGGCCTTACAGAGAATAAGGAGAACCTCGATTTTCCGATCGTGAAATCGGTATAATGATTAAATAAGAAATATCAGCATTGGATTTATAAGGTCACAGTCATGGCGAAAAGATTGGATGAACTGGAATGATCCGAGAGGTTGAGGCCAAAACCCTGCTGTCGCACAGCAAAGCGCCGGACCCGTGGTTTGGCGTTAAATACAATATGAATCTGTACCGCGGCTGCCAGCACCAGTGTATTTACTGCGATTCCCGGTCCGAGTGCTATCGGATCGAGGATTTTAATGACGTGCTGGTGAAGGCCAACGCCATCCCGCTGCTGCGGCGCGAGCTGGCGAGCAAGCGGGTGAAAGGCACGATCGGGTTTGGCTCGATGAGCGATCCCTATCTGCCAATCGAGCGCGAATACCGTCTGACACGGCAGGCGTTGGAGGCGATCGCCGAACGGCATTTCCCGGTGCATATGCTCACCAAGAGCGACCTGGTACTGCGGGATCTGGATTTGCTGGAAGCCATCAACCGCGAGACGATGGCGTTGGTGAGCTTTACCATCACAACGGCCGATGATGACCTGGCGCGCAAGCTGGAACCCGGCGCGCCCCTGCCTTCCGCGCGCCTGAAGGCGCTGGAGACCCTTGCGGCGCACGGCATCCGGTCGGGGGTGATGCTGATGCCGGTGCTGCCTTTTCTGGAAGATTCGGTGGAGAATATTACCGGGGTGGTGAAAGCCGCCCACCGCCACGGTGCGGCCTACATCCTGACCTCGTTTGGGGTAACCCTGCGGGACCGCCAGCGGGAGTATTTCTACCAGCGGCTGGATGAGCTGTTCCCCGGTGTGGCGGATCGCTATCGCAGGACATATGGGGAGCGTTATTCCTGCCTGCCGCTCAACCACCGCGAATTAGAGCATGCCTTCACAGCCGCCTGCGGACGCCTGGGGATTGCCACCAGCGTCCCGCGCTGGGAGCCTCCGTCCCGGGCGGAACAACTGGCTTTGTTTTAAAAATCCATCCTTCCCTGGTGTTTCTTATTCTGATTGCTGGTTGAATGCGGCTCTGGCCAGACGGGCTGTCTGTTCGGATAAGGCCTGGATCGAGAGGACTTCTTTCCCTTTGATGTAGGTCTCCAACCGATCGCCGATGGGTTCAGCCCATTGGGAAGGCACACCGTTCATCACGCCCAATACATTTCCCACCAGACCACCGTTGCAGTCCACATCCATGCCGGCCAGGGCGAGCAGGGAGAAGGAGCGGGTCATGTCGCCCTCGCCGTACCACAATGAAAGGATATCGGCGGCGATATTGGGGTAGGCGTGGATCCAGTTATATTTCTCGAAACGTTTGTCGAGTACCTCCCAGGCCTGGGCCGGGTCGGGATGGCTCTGCACGGTGTCCAGACATTCCCGCACGACGGCGGCGTATTCGCTGTGCTGCGGGTAATATGCCGAAGCCTCCAGCAGCAGCTTGCGCGGGTCATCCCGGACAAACGCGAGCGAGGTCAACACGGCGGCGTACATTTCGCCGTAAACGCCGTTTTCGGCGTGGGAAACAACCCCATCGACATGGGCCAGGCGGGCAGCTTCCAGCGGCCAACCGGGTGCCAGCATGCCGCACACCATGCCGCGCATCTGAGCGCCGATCCAGTTGGAATACGGGTTTTGAAAAGCGCCGGATTCCGGCGGAAAGATGCCCTGATTCAGGTTGCGCAGGGCAACCCATTCAGCCGACCAGCCAAAGGGGATCTGGCGCACCCACTCCAGAGCTAAATCCGTGGAGGTCAATTTACTTCCCAGACGTTCAAACACATCCAATAAAACCAGTTCATAGACCACGTCATCGTTGGTGGTTTCCGGTTCGGTGATGTAGGAATCGATCACGCCGTACACCTGGGCAATTCTCTGCCCGGTGTAGCCTTCAATGGCCGTTCCGAAAGAGCCGCCGGCCAATTGGCCGATCCAGCCGTGGTGAATCCGCTCTTCCAGATTTTCCAGCGCGCGCGGGTCGCGCTCTTCCGTAACCGCTCCCATGGCAGCGCGTACATCGGACCAGTTTGCGGGGCAGATGTACTGATGGTAATCGCTGGAAGGATCTTTGGGAGCCTGATTGAGCGCATTCAGGATACGGGCGGTGACGACCCGCAGGCCGTCCTGATCCTGTTTGCGGAACAGTTCCAATCCTTCGGGGAGCAGGGCTTCCGCAGCGCTGACGTCATAACCTTTATTGCCCAGCGCCTGCGTCATTTCGACATAAGGGACTTCCGGAGCGCCGGAACCGGGCACTTTTGAATCCCAGAACAGGGCAATCAGGTTATCGCCATAAGGCGCTTCAAATCCGGCTTCGTACCAGTTGCTGTCGTGGATGCGGCGGTCGAGGGGCACCGCGTTGACGCGAATCTCGCGGTCCATTTCCCAGGCTTTTTTGGTCATGCTTTTTTCTTCCTTTCCTGAACCGAATAGAAATAAAGTGCAATCAGGGTGGCAACATAGGGCAGCATTGAAGTAAATTGAGAGGGCAAAACCTGTTGGAGCAGCAGGCCTAACCCATCCGAGAAACCGAATATCAGCGAGATGATGGCAATGCCCCACGGGTTCCCATTGACCAGGATTACGGCTGCTAATGAAATCCAACCGCGCCCGGCCGACATGTTTTCCGAGAATAAAGTGACATACCCCAGTGAAAGATATGCCCCGGCCAGCCCGCACAGTACACCGCACAATATCAGGGACCAGATGCGGATATTGGACGTCTTTACCCCGCTGGTGTCCAGGCAGGCCGCGTTATATCCCGCTGCCCGGAGTCGCAGGCCAAACGGGGTTTTAAACACCAGATAAGCGATCAGAATGGTGGACAGGAGCGCGAGATAGACGATCAAATTTTGCCCGCTGATAATCTCCCCGAGAACGGGAATTTTCTCAATCCCGGGAATATTGATCTGAGGAATGGAAACGATGCCCGGCCCGGCGAAGGCGCCCTTGACCTCAAAAATCTGCCGGAGCATATAGGTCGTCGCGCCCAAGGCGAACAGGTTAAGGGCAATGCCAGTCACAAATTCATCGGTCTTGAGGATGACCGAGAAAATGATAAAAATAACCGCCATGACCAGGGCCCCAAGTACCGCGCACAGGATGCCCATGGGCCAGGATTGGAAATAATATGAGCCCAAAACGCCGCAAAAAGCGCCCACCAACATCATCCCTTCCATGGCGATGTTGAAGATCCCGGCGTAAAAGGTTAGTGTGCCGCCTAAAGCCGCCAGCAGTATGGGGGTGGCCCCCGCGATCATTCCGTTGATCAGCCCTGTGAGGATATTCATGCGGTTCTCTCCCTTGCTTTGCGGCGGGCGGCAGTCTTATCCATCAGGATATCCAGATATCCGCGTCCGGCAACGATGACCATTACAATGACAGCCTGCAGCACCTGGATGAACTCACTGGGGACATCGGTGATCAGCTCCATGCCCAGAGCACCGGATTGCAGGGTCGCGAAGAAGAACCCGTACAGCAGGGTGCCGATAATCCCGTTGTTGGCGACCATGGCAATCATCACGCCGTCCCAGGCATAGTTTGCGCCGATTCCTTTGAGAAAACGATGCGGCCCGGCCATGATGACCAGCCCACCGGCCAATCCGGCCAGCGCGCCGGTGGTAAGCATGACGGCGGTGTAGTTCTTGTCAATATTACAGCCTCCCAGCCGGGCGAACAGCGAATTCTGCCCGGTGATGCGCCACTCATAGCCTGCCGTCCACTTGGTGAAAACGAACCAGCCTATGGCAAATGCCAGCAGCATCACGATAACGCTGGAGTTGAATTCACCAAACTTTGGCAGCCAGCCGCTCTCATGGATCTGCGGGGTCATAGGAGAATAGGCTGTGCGGTCATAGAAAGGATAAGAGATGGCCCAATAGGTGAAAAAATCGGCGATCATGTTCAGCATGAGGGTGGTGATGAACTCGCTCATGTTGAAGAGATGGCGTAGCAAAGCGGCCACACCGGACCACAGCGCGCCGCCGATCATTGCCAGCAAGAGCAAAAAAGGGATCATCAGCACCGGGGGCAGATCCACGTATAACCCGCCGATGGTCGCCAGCAGCGCACCCATGACAAGCTGCCCCGGCTGTCCCAGATTGACAGGCCCCGAAGCGAAAGCAATCGAGGCGGAAAGCCCGGTCAGAATCAACGGCACGGAATTGCGAAGCGTATTGGACAGTGAGAAAAAGTCTCCCAGCGAGTAAATGAACAGGGCCCCATAGGTTTCCAGTGGATGGTATCCCTGCACCAGCATAATGACTGCGCCCAGGAGCATGGCAATGAGAATCCCGGCGACACCACTGATGATTTTCTTATTCATTACTTTTCCTTGCCTTCCAGCATGAGGATGCCGATGGCTTCAATATTGGTTTCCTCGGTGCGCAGATTCGCGACAATCTGCCCGCGGTGCAGCACGACAATCCGGTCCGAAAGGCGGAACAGCTCATCCAGGTCGGCAGAGATCAACAGCACGGCCCGATTTTCATCCCGCATTTTGAGGATCTGGCGGTGGACATATTCAATTGAGCCGACATCCAGGCCGCGGGTGGGCTGGTCAAGCAATACAAACGGGCTGTCCAGGAGAAGCTCCCGCCCCAGAATCACTTTTTGCTGGTTCCCGCCGGACAGGGATTTAAAAGGATCCTCCCGGGTATCCATGCTGATGGAGAACCGTTCTTCGACTTCATCGGTGAAGCTCCGCGCCTCACGATAGTTGAGCAGCCTCCCGTTCCAGCGGGTGAAACGCCTGTTCAGACGGTGATGGGTCATGATGGAATTTTCCATGATCGAGGCGGTTATCGAAGCCCCCATTTTGCTGCGGTCCTGCGACACAAAGGAAATCCCTCTTCGCCGCTCCAGGATCGGGGCGTGGGAGATGTCCTTACCTTCGACGATGATCTTCCCGGAGGAAGGTTTCATCAGCCCCATGATGGTGTTGACCAGTTCAAGCTGGCCGTTGCCTTCGACCCCTGCCATCCCCACAATTTCTCCCTGGCGGACTTCCAGTTGGACGTCTTTCAACTGGTAGCGCCCGTTGGGGCTGATATGGGTCAGATTTTCGATTGCAAAGACTACCGGACCGGGCACTTTGGGTTCGCGCAGTGAGGTGAAAATGACTTCGCGGCCTACCATCATGCGGGCCAGTTCTCTTTTGGTGGTCCCATGGGTCTCAACCGTATCAATTTTCCTGCCCTTGCGCAGGACGGTGATCCGGTCGCTGAGTTCCAGCACTTCTTCCAGATGGTGGGAGATGAAGATAATGGTGTGCCCGTTATCCCGCAGCCGGCGCAGCTCTGAGAACAATTGCGGAATTTCCTGGGGGGTCAGGACGGCGGTGGGTTCATCTAGAATCAAAATGGAGACATCGCGGTAGAGAAGTTTTAAAATCTCTACTTTTTGACGGGCAGCCACCGAGATATCCTCTACGAGGGCGTCCGGCTCCAGGTTGAACTGGAATTCCTGAATTTTTTCCCTTACCTGCTGCCGGGCGCGGGTTTCATCGATGCGCCCCCAGGCCCCGACGGGCTCCATGCCCAGGACGACATTCTGCCAGACCGTGTATTCCGGAATGAGTAAAATTTCCTGGTGGACCATGCCGATTCCGCTGGCAATGGCCTCACCAGGTTCTTTAAAATGAACAGGTTGGCCGCGATAGAGAATCTCACCGGCATTGCGATTTTCCAGCCCATACAGGACTTTCATCAAAGTGCTTTTGCCTGCACCATTTTCACCAACTATGGCGTGAATTTCACCTGCCCGGAAGCTGGTTGAGACATCATCCAGTGCCACCACATTGGGTGGAAACACTTTGACAATGCCGTTCATTTCAATGATCGGGTCCATCGCGGCACTTCCTTTTTTCAATACAAATTATTCAACCGTGTAGCGTTCCACAACCAGCGAGCCATCTATGATCTGCTGGCGAACTTCCTCTACTTTGTCAATGATGGACTGCGGCAGAACCTGCTGCTGCGCTTCAAAATCTACATCCACGCCGCCGGAAGCCAGACCGTATTCCAATACCTGGCCGGGTTCATAGGATCCGTCTTTGATGGTCTTGAAGACTTCGTAGATAGCCTGTCCGACGTCCTTGATATCGCTGGCGACCACGTGGCCGGGGACGATGTCGTTCTGGTTGGTGTCCACACCGATTGCATACAGGTCGCGTTCACCGGCGGCCTGAAGTACGCCGATACCGGCTGCGGCTGCAATCTGGAAGACAATATCTGCGTCCATATCATAAAGCTGTAAAGCGGCCTGTTTCCCTTTGGCGGTATCTTCCCAGGTGCCCAGGTATTTGGTCTCAACGGTGATTTCGGGGTCTACCGATTGTGCACCGTTGGTGTATGCGAAAACGAAAGCCTGAATGACGGGGTCTACATCGCCGCCCACCGCGCCGATCAATTTCCCGTCATTGATGTTCGGGATGGAGGTGTCGAGAGTGGTCATGCCGGCTACCACACCGGTCAGATAGGCACTTTCTTCCTCGATGAAGTCCACGGAAGTGATGGTGTTTTTCTCGTTCTGCACAATGGTATCGAGGTTGACGAAGATCTTGTCGGGATTGTTATCGGCATATTCTTTGAGCTGGTCTTCGAAACCATAAGAAATGACGAAGATCACATCGGCATAAGCTACGGCAGCCTGGAGGGCAGGTTCGTACTGCCCGGCGTCAAAGTTGGTCTCGATGGTGCGGGTCTCAACGCCGTATTCCTCTGCAAGCCTGTCGACCCCGACCTGTCCGGAATCATAGAAGGCGTTATCTCCCAATGCTCCGTTGATGAGATAAACGACTTTTTCGGTCTCCGGTGCTGCTGCTTTGGGGGTGCAGCCAAACAGGCTGACGCTCAACATGGCAGCAATGATCAGAATTAAGATGGTTTTTTTCATTTTTTCTTCTCCTATACTTGAGTTGGCAAGAATCCCATATTCCCCAATTGGGTTGGGAACAATATATCAGGTGCTTACAAAGAACTGTACCACCTACTCAGATTACATTAATGATTCTATCTCTGTTTGCAAGTAAGTCAACCGGATAAAAGGTTGCACGGTAAATACGCGGCCGGTCAGGGGTGTTCGGCCAGAAACTTTTCGAGTTCCAGTTGGGTGGGCAGAGAGCTTTGCGCACCTTTGCGGGTTACGGCCAATGCCCCTGCTGCGCTTCCCCATCTCATGGCATCTTCAATGCTCATTTGCTGTGCCAATGCGCAGCCGAGGCCGCCGATAAAGGCATCTCCGGCTGCCGTGGAATCTATGGCATTGACTTCAAACGATGGGGTGAAACGGCTTCCGGCGGTATCCAACCAGGCAGCCCCCTGTTTTCCCAGTGTGACCAAAATGTTCTTTGCGCCTTTTTCCAGCAGAGTTCCGGCAGCCTGAACAACCTGATCCGGGTTTTTTACCGGGGAACCGGTCAGTAAGGCGGCTTCCGTTTCGTTGGGAATGAGCACGTCCACCAGAGCATAAAGCTCATCCGGCAAAGTCTGGGCGGGAGCCGGATTTAGCAGCACTTTAACTCCATTCTCGTGGGCAAGTTGGGCGGCGCGCAGGACGGTTTCGACAGGGGTCTCTAACTGGAGCAGGAGCACATCTGCATCCGCGATAACCTGCCGGCATTGCTCTACATCCTGGGGGGTGAGCCGGTAGTTGCTGCCCGAAATGACCACGATGGTGTTGCGGCCTTCGGAGTCCACGGTGATGACGGCGGTCCCGGTGGGGTATTGTGGATCTTTAAAAATATGGTCGGTGTTGACGCCGTTTGTTTGCAGGTTCCCGATGAGGGCCTTTCCAAAATCATCCTGCCCCACTTTGCCGATCATAGAGACCCGGGCCCCCAGGCGGGCTGCGGCAACGGCCTGATTGGCGCCTTTACCTCCCGGGAAGGTTTGGAAATCCTGCCCCAGAAGGGTCTCGCCCATTTCGGGTAGGCGCGATGTATAAGCAACCAGATCCATATTCAAACTGCCAACGACGAC
>JAHDQE010000060.1 GCA_018433975.1 Ornatilinea sp.
ATACCCCATCCACGAACTGAGCAGCATCTTCAATACGATCAACTTTTCCCCAATCAATTGAATAAGGAATTTGCCATTTCTTTTCCGGAACAGATTCGATCTCAATCGTCTTTTGAGAAATATTACCGCCTTTATCCATCGCGGTAATCAGTACAGAATTGGTTCCCAGATTCAGTTGATCTGAAAAAATTTCAATATTAAAATCTCCTGAATTAACCAGGCGACGTGTATCGGGACCAATTGATAGATAGGTTTCAACGCCCTCGTTCAAAACATAATTCAGAGAAGCCACGCCATCCTTATCCTGAACATTTCCCAAAATATTAATTTGCTTTTGTGGTTGTCCTAACTGATTAAAAACTTGTTGATCCCCATACCAAAGCACAATTTCGGGAGGTTGATACGATTGTCTCTCAACAACCTTTGTATATCCTAAAAATGCGAGGATTCCAACCAATGTTGAAAAGACAATGAAAATGATCTGTTTTCTTTTCATAGATCGGGTCCCTGTCACTCCACTATTTTAGGATTCGGTATTGGGACAATAAATTTTCCACCTCTTTCAGCATATTCTGCCTGCTGATGCATGATTTCTTCTGCAAAATTCCACGCCAATATCAAGACATAATCCGGTTGGTCTTCCAACAATTTTTGAACAGGGAATATTTCAAGGCGATTCCCTCCCATAAACCATCCGTGCTTATGTGGATTTAGATCAACAACATAATCTAAATATCGATGGTCTATTTCACAATAACTCATCAAAGTTGTGGCTTTTGCCGCCGCGCCGTAACCCACTATTCTTTTTCCGGAATTTTTTAAATCCGATAAAATTTTATTCAACCCGGATTTAATACTCATCACCTCACTGGCAAAATCTTGATAATACACATAGCGAGTTACACCCATTTCATTTTCAAGCTTCAGTAGTTTTGAGACAGATTCGCTAACAGCTTCTTCTTTGCCTACAAACAACCTCAACGAACCACCATGAATTGAAACTCTCTCAATATCATTCAGGTAAAGAGCATGTCGTCTGAATAGCTTATCCAGTGCACTTACGGAAAAATAACACAAATGTTGATGGTACATTGTGTCAAACTCTCTCTTTTGGATCAAGTCGACCAGATACGGGACTTCGATGACCGCAATGCCGTCCGGCTTTAATAAGATTTTTATCCCTTCAACAAAGCCATTTAAATCAGCGACATGCGCCAAAACATTATTGGCAAGGAATACATCAGCCCGGGTGCCCTCTTTAAATAATTTCTCTGCAAGTTCTTTCCCAAAAAAATCTAAAAGAGTATTAATTCCCTTTTTTCTTGCTTCGGTTACGGGGCCCTCTGCCGGGTCGATACCCAAAACGCCAATTCCTTTTTCCATGAAATTCTTCAGCATATAACCATCATTGCTGGCCGCTTCAACAACCATACTGGTTGAATCCAATTTCTTAAGATTGATGATTTTTGTCGCACTAGCAGAAAAATGCTCCATCAACGATTTAGAGACCGAAGAATAATATGGATAATCCCTGCCAAAAAGAATTTCAGGAGAAACCGTAGCAGTGATTTGAACCAATGAACAGTTTGGGCAGAATGCTACATCTAAAGGTGCTACCGGGTCCTTTTCCTCCAGCCGATCTTTCCGTACAAGACGATCAGCCAAAGGCGTGTCTCCAAAAGAAATCACGGGCTTCAGTCCATGAAAAGAACATGAACGACATTTTTGGATAATTTCAATCATCAGTTTTTCCCTTATCTGAACTTTATTCTGTTTGCGAGACCCAACGCAAATCTCGATCCAAACGATTACTGTTCAATAACAATTTAATATGATCAATCCGTTTGTACTTTTGGCCCTCAAACTCATCTAAAGTCAATCCAATTTTCTGATAAGTTTCATACAATTCTTTCGCACCTTTTTTCGCGGTCCACTGGGATTGAAACTCAGGCAAAACCTCTCTGATCCTGTCACACTTCACCCGATAGGACCGCTTATCAGGACTGGCACCTTCAGCAAATTCGACATGACTGCCTGGAACTGTGTCCGCAACGATTTCGGCAATTTCACGAACCTGAAAATTTTCTGATGATTGTCCAACATTAAATGCTTGATTATGGACTTTCTCTTTTGGAGCTTTGAGAACCGCAATAAAAGCACGAGAAATATCTTCAATATGAACAATCGGTCGCCAGGCTGTCCCGTCGCTCTTCAAATGGACCTCCCCGGTGGTATAGGCCCATGCAACGAGATTATTTAAAACCAGATCAAAACGTAATCTTGGAGAAACGCCATAAGCGGTGGCATTTCGGAGAAAGATCGGAGTGAAATCATCATCAGCTAAAGCGGATACATCTTGTTCAACCTTCACTTTCGACTCGCCATACGGGGTAACAGGGTTAAAAGCTGATTCCTCATCTACCCAATCCACCCCTGCTGCGCCATAATTACTACAGGATGAAGAAAAAATAAAACGCTTTACACCCACTTCTTTCGAAATCTGGGCTAGTTTTACAGACGCCAAATGATTAATTTCAAATGTTAGTTTAGGGTTCAGGTTTCCTAAAGGATCATTGGACAATCCAGCCAGGTGCAAAACCGCATCAACACCCTCTAAATCATCATGTGACAGATCTCTGATGTCCTTCTTTATTGTTGGAACATTGGGCAGTTCTTCACCAAAGGTACATTCACGATAAAGATCGCTGTCGTAGCCGATCACATCAAAACCTTCTTTGATAAGCATCGGCACAAGTATTGTGCCGATATATCCCATATTCCCCGTAACCATGATTTTCATTTTCTAGTCCTCCCAAATTTTCCAGGGTGCATCACCCGAATCCCACATTTTTTCCAAAATATGTTTTTCGCGCAATGTATCCATACATTGCCAAAAAGAAGTGTGCCGATATGCCATTAACTGACCTTCATCAGCTAATCTTTCCAATGGCTCTCTTTCCCAAACAGTCTCATCGCCATCAATATAGTCAAACACCTCGGGCTCTAATACAAAGTAAGCACCATTAATCCAACCCTCCCCGATTTGGGGTTTTTCCGTAAATTCGGTCACCTGAGATCCATTAAATTTCATGTATCCGTATCGCGCAGGCGGGCGTACCGCAGTAACCGTTGCAATTTTCCCATGCGATTTATGGAATTCCAAGAGTTTGTGAATATCCACATCGGAAACGCCATCCCCCCAGGTTAACATGAAGGGTTCATTCCCAATATAGTCCCGTAATCGCTTGATTCTCCCTCCCGTCTGGGTTCGGATCCCGGTATCAATTAATTCAATAGACCAGTCTTGATTTTGTCCATCATGAACATCCACTCGGCCATCTTTAAGGTGAACCGTTAAGTTACTATGTAAAGAGGAATAATCCACCATGTATTTCTTAATTACTTCCCCTTTATAACCCAGTGCAATTATAAAATCAGAGAAGCCATAAAATGAATAATGCATCATAATATGCCACAAAATTGGCCGTCCGCCAATCTCAACCATGGGCTTCGGTTTGATCTCTGTCTCTTCAGCTAATCGAGTTCCAAAGCCGCCCGCAAGAATTGCAATTTTCACTTTTTGCCTCCATTAATTTCTAAAAGATATCTTCAACTATTGTTTTTGTTACGTAAACTCAGGCCATATTTCAGGTCCGAAACCAGCCATCTCCAAACTCTTTGACCTTTCCAGTAAGCTCTTGGCCACCGGAGAATTTGAAAAGAACATAGTAAGAAGTTTTTTAGACTGAGGTGAGCTTTTAAAACTGCTTTTGTAAACTCAAAGCCAACCTTCCAATGTTGAAAAAAAACGCCTTTCTTAGCCATCGAGTCATACCAAACCACTCGATTCGGGTCATCACCCCATACTGCCCACGTGGTTTCTGGATGTTCGCGATGGAGGAAAAGATATTCAGGAATCACATATAATGGCCCCCTTAAAGCTAACTGAGCAATCAGCACTCGATCAGAGGCAGGATATGGACCAATCAAATTGGTTTTCTTAAGTGCTTCCAAACGGATAACACCAAATACAATCTCACAGGTGTGGTTGATACCAATCAAATCATAAAATCTTTGATGCGGTGAAGAAGACATCAATCGCATAGAATCATATTCATCATACGCTGCAATATATTCATCGTTCTCATTTATTTCTTTGGAGCGGGTATGACACAGCAAGATTTCTTCCCGTTTTTCCAAAACCTCAACACAGCGCTTAAGATATTTTGGCTCCAACATATCATCATAGGAAGCCCATTTAAAATACTTCCCCTTTGCATAATCCACTAACTTATTAAAATTTTTAGCTGCACCAAGATTAACATCATTTCTTACATATAAAATTCTTTCATCTTTGGACTGATAAGCAGCACAAATTTCTTGTGTGCGGTCCGTGGACGCATTATCCGAGATAATTAACTCAAAATCCGTAAAAGTTTGAGACAAAATCGAATCAATTGCTTTTTCCAAATATTTTTGGCCATTATAAACAGGTAGGCCAATACTTATTTTAGGGTAATGCTTCATTACACTGTTTATTCCCTTTTTCTGCTACCCGAACGAATTATGCCTAAATGCCCACCTGATAGTTGGTTACAACTTCTTGCTCTGAAAGAGCACGACTATAAATTCCAACCAGATAGAGTTCACCCAACCATGGACGATCCAGGGACAACTCATTGAACAACATTAATTGATAATCCGAACTCCAATTGGAGAAATCTCCTTCTACAACACTACTCGTAACTAAAACACCGTTTATATAGATATTAACTAAACCAGTCTCATCTCTAGTGTAAACAAAATGGGTTAATTCACCAGGTTGAACAATCTCCTCAGGTGTAAACACGGAAGGCCTGCCATTCTCCGACCTTTCTGTCGTCCTCAATCTGAAATCGTAAACACCATATTCCTGCCCCAGAGTAAAGTTCCTTTTATAAATATCTTCCGATAACGACACGATCCTTGCCGGCCCATTCTGTTCATCACTTTTCGAAACCAGCCAGGCTTCAACCGTCATTTGGTTGCTGTCTTTTATCCCTTCAATGAGCTTTGCAGCAGGCTTTTCAGACGTTGCCAGAACGGAACCATTGATGCGAATACCTCCTTGCGGAAGCCACTCCGTTTCACTTTCATCCTGGATATATAAATTCAACGGGTCTCCAATTGAAGAAATGTCCGTGATTTTATTGTCCTTTCCATCCAAAAAAGTATATAAAGCCAACAGTCCTTCTTCAATTCGTTCACTTTCGGCGGGGATAGGCGTTTTATCCAATAATTTCACATTCTTGTACGGCGTAGGAGTAAGAATAGGGGTTGGAGTTTTATCCATAACAGGAAGAATTGTGATTTCTTGCGATAACTTATCCGTATTAACTGTCAATGGATCGTTTTGGCTTATTGCCTTGTTTTCATAAAGCAGAACTTGACTATGTGACCAACCTATTGAAAGGATGTCCAAATCCCCATCACCATCCATATCAATAGCTTGCGCGCCATCATGATGCTCATCGCCCTGATATACCAGATGCTGCCGCCATTGATTCCCCTCTCCATCCACATTCTCAAAGATAAACAAGCTGGCATTTTCCGGGTTTGCGGTATTGTGCTCTCCCACAACAACATCATAATCTCCATCCCAATCCATGTCCCGGACATCCAGACTCATCGGGCCGATTATATTTGCAATGACATGTTTCGCCCACTCATCAGTAGGTATTTCTCCTTGTTCATACCAGGCCAATTTCTCAAGTTCGTTAGACGCCTCGTACCCAATTACAGCATCAAGTTTTCCATCTCCATTAATATCAACCAGGCGGTTTCTGTCTGGTAGACCATCAACAGAAGAAATATCAAAGCTTTCCCAATTCGTATCCGAATTTCGGAGCCACTTCGTGCCGAGGAGGATATCGTTATCCCCGTCCCGGTCAATATCAGAAGAACTAATCGCTTCATCTTGAGATACTGTAGAGATCCGCTGCCAAGCCCACTGTTCAACAGATGGATCAGACGGCACAGAGAGAAACTGTATACCTTTACCTTCAGTATGCCAGGATAATCCCACTTTAAGCCCTGCACTTATCGAGAACCGATCAACCGTAACCCCTTGAAGGAAGTCGCCATCACCGGCATCGATGTTGTTTAATATTGAAAAATTCCCAGCCCCCTCGTTTCTTGCCCACACAAAACTGCTGTTGACGTCCGATCCCTGACCTTCTGTGCCCAAAATGTCCATATCTCCATCAAGATCAAAATCGAAAACAGCAGCATAGTTATTCAGAGGGGATCCTATTGACCTGCGCTGCCAGGCACCCTGCAATGAACCAGGATTTTGGTACCACCAGCCACCAGTAATGACATCCTGTAGTTGGTCACCATTTATATCCGCTGCTCCAATAAAAACAGCCCGCCAGGGTTTGTCGCTATCAATTACATGGCGTTCCCAATTATCCAGATCCAGAACACCTGAATTATTCAACCAGATATCTATCCTGGGAGCTTCCCAGACATAGGGTTTTCCAAGGATATCCAGAGTTCCATTCCCATCCAAATCCGCTACTCTCGATTCGTGGTTCCCGTACCCGCTTGAAATTTCTAAAGTTTCGAAAGTACCCAGCCCATCTCCACGAAGAAGCAACATCTTCGCATCGAGATTTTCTCCATCCAGACGCATTTCTGCTACAAAAACATCTTCATGCCCATCGTTATCAATATCTGCAATTTGCAACGAGTGACCATGATCAATATCAAACGGAAGCAGATCATAACCGCTCCAGGTGTTTCCATCGGTTTCATAAAGACGAAGCCTCCCAACATCATCACCAGGAACAAACACTACTTCAGGAGAACCCCCTTCAATCAATTGTCCAACAGACACTCTCGTAAACCGGTAAGTGTCATCAATTACTTGCGGAACAAATTGATCGTTTCCCTGATATTTAAACCATCTTCCCCCACCCACTAAGTCTACAATACCATCGCCATCTATATCAGCTACAGTAAGCCCCTCGTGCTCAAGATCGGTAGTCCAGCTGTAAATTTCCTGATACTGCCAACTCTGTACGGATTTTGGATTGGACGGAATTTCAGCCAAAAACAATTTCTTTGCACCTTGGTTCCAGAACACAAATTCATCTACCAAATCTCCATCAAAATCACCAAACACCATGTCATGATGTTTGTTTTCTCCGGAGCTTTTAATTTCTCTGCGTGTCCACGTAACATCAGGATCGTAATCAGGGTAGGGGTTTTCCCACCACCAGACTCGGTTTCGACTTGCATCTCCCCCTAACACAATATCTAAATCGCCATCTTGATCAATATCATAAAACGTCCCTCCTGCTTCAATGTCCAACGGAGAGTCGTCAATCAAGTATTTATCCCAACCCGTCGTATTCCTGCGATACCATATAACGGAAGGACCAGGATCTCGGCGAATCCCGATTACAAAATCATTGACACCGTCAAGATCGACATCCAATATTAAAGAAGCCGTTTGTTGTAAAGACTGGCTGGGCGGTTCCAGGTCACCCGTTTCACTGGATAGATGATTCCAAACAATCCCCTCAGGAACAGGATGAGTGGGAATAGGAGTAACAGTATAAACAGGCGTAGCGGTTAAGACACTAGTAGGAGTTGGAGTAACAGTATCCAATTGATCGAGAACCAAGGGCAGATATCTCCCCTCCGGATCCTCTCCGGTTATCGATACTGCAACTTCGTCCATGCTCATATTTTGGCTTACCGGAGCCAATGTCGGCGATTGTATATTTTGGCTACACGACAAAAGCGTAACTGGAAACATTGCTAAAGCAATGATTACCCAGAGACTGTTCTTTTTCATTAAATACTCCAATAAAGGCTCATGCGCTATTTTACATTTCTCAACAAAACTGCAACATGATTTGTTTTATTTTGCTGCAATGGTCTTCCCAGGTATAGCCATTCACGACTTGCTTCTTAGCGTTTTTCCCCATCATTTTTGCTTTTTCCGGATCTAAGAGCAGTTCTAAAATCGCATCCGCCAGATCAATCGGGTCGTCTGGCTCTACCAATAAACCGGAATATCCGTGCTGCAAGATCTTAGAGATTTGCCCGGCATTTGATGCCACAATTGCCTTTTCCATATACATGTACTCAAAAAGTTTTAATGAAGAAAACCACATCTCTGATGAAAGTTTTTTATAGGGAGCTACACAAATATCTGCTTTTTGTAAAAAAAGGGGGATTTCTTCATGAGGCACATCGCCAGCAAATTCAACCCGATCCTGCAAGGCTAATTGTTTTACTTTCTCTTCCATATCCGTCCTTGTAGGGCCATCTCCGATTAACATCAACTTCACATTTGGATACTGGTCTACAACGCGACGGAAACCATTGATAAGGACGTCCACGCCATGCCAAGACAAGAATGAACCCGTAAACAAAATTGTTTTAGAGAGCAGCTTTTGGCTTTCCAAACTGGAGCCCGAATCGAGTCTCTCTAACGCTCTTTTAAAGAGATCGATATCAACACCCAACGGGACCACTTCTATTTTCTCAGGTGGGACTTTCCAGTAATTTTCCAGTCGACGCCTGACCGCATTTGAAATCACAACAATTTTACGGGCATTGGAAAAACAATAATCTGTGATTCGCTCAGCCACAAAATGTTGGAATTTACTCAGTTTTTCTCCATGAAGTGGAGTTTCAAAATTAATAATATCTGCATGCACTTCCAGAATTAGTGGCTTGTTCATTTTCTTTGCAGCCCTGGCTCCCCCAAACCCCATCACACTGTAACGTTCATAAAAAACATCATAGTCTGCAAGATATAGCTGACAGGCCTCACAAAAACGATATCCATCAAATATTCCTAGAAACGGAAGCTTTGATATGGTTTGGAGCTTACGCACGATCCCTTCAACAAGAACAAACCACTTTTGGCCACTTAATCCAAGCGGTTTATATTCAAACTTTAAAGTTTTTGAACTATATTCAACAATTTTCCGGCCAGGCTGCAAAGAAATAAGTTTGCACGTATCTCCATGTCTTCTGAAATTTTTAATAACGGACTCAAAATGCACTTTAGGCCCTGAATTCCGATGGATATCCAGTCCGTTCTGCATCAAAAACCCTACCTTAATATTTTTACTCATAATTTAGGAAAGGTAATATTTCAAGATGTCAGTTGCCAATCACAATTGACGTTGAATAAATTGAATTCTTCAAATCTTTCTGGCATTAAAGCATTATTCTTTGACCAGACAATGATGGGTCCAAACTCTAATTTCCGGTAAATTAAATTCCCATCGTTCAACACATCCACATTGAGAAAATAATTATCAGGCCGAAGCGGAAGCATGTCAAATTTGCTGACAATGTTGAGCTCGCCATTAATATTTGTACGTTCCAATACTGTAATCTGATCTGAAAGATTGCCGCCAAACAAACGATTACGTTGCTTATCAGTTATATATATTTTCACTTCCAATTCTTGTATCGCTTTTTTACAAATCAACTTCATTTTTACATTAAATCCCGAACCGCCATTAATCGTTCCAAAACGATTCCCATTTTCATCCAGGATCATTAACTCATCCAACTCAACAGATCCATTCGAATAATTGTGTAAATTTTCTCCATCCTGAAGTTTAAAAATATCGTTATATCCGGAATATTGCTCGGCCAAATAGCCGCTGATAACATCTGCAGGCGAACCAATACGTCTTATTTTCCCCTTTTCCAACCAGATTACTCGCGTACAAATGCTCTGAACCGATATCATATTATGTGAAACAAAAATCATCACGCGCCCCTGGTCACGAATTTCTTTCATCCGCTTAAAACATTTTTCCTGAAAAATCGCATCACCTACTGAAAGAACTTCATCAACTAATAAAACATCAGGGTCTACATGCGCCGCAATACTGAAAGCCAGTCTCGCATACATCCCCGAAGAATATCTTTTGACTGGAGTATCCAAAAAGCCTTTCAATCCACTAAACTCAATAATCTGTTCAAGTTTCTTATCTGTCTCTGCCTTTTTCAAGCCTAGAATGGATGCATTAAGATATATATTTTCAATGCCCGATAGATCAGGATGAAACCCTGCACCCAATTCAATTAATGCAGAAACCCTACCACCGATACATATTTGACCCTTTGTCGGAAACGTTACTTTTGAAAGAAGCTTCAACGCAGTTGTTTTTCCGGCACCATTTGCACCAATAAGTCCCAAAACTTCGCCTTCGTGGATCTCAAAACTGACATCATCCAAGGAATTTATATATTGTGCCCCAGACTTTCCTTTTCTATTTGTCAAATCCGTAAAAGAATTTGAGATTGCTTCTCGTAAGCTGGTTCTTGAACCCAACCGATAAGTTTTTGTTATATGGTCAAAACTGACAATGCTCATAAAATAGTCTTGCCTTAAATTAATTTAAATTCCGTGCGCATTTAATAAAAAATTAAATGCGCAACGGCCAACAAATCCAATCACATCCAATATTTGGAATTATCCAATTTTACTTTTAATATTTTCAAATATTGATGCTACCATTTTCCCTATATCCCCATTTAACTTTCTTTTATCACTTTTGTCACTCTCTTTCAACTCCGGGAAATTATCATAAGTACCATAATAATTACTTGCATAGCTTGATCCAAGGTTTACTCGATTAAGAATCACACCTAACAAATGCCCACCTACACGTTTTATTTTTTCTCCTGCACTCAACAAAGCATCTTTCCTCGTGAAATCAATTTGCGCTACCAGAATAACACCATCCACTCTGGCTGCCATCACGGATGCATCAGCTACAATAAAAGGAGACCCATCTATAATAACAAAATCCGCTTTTTCCCGAAGTTCGGATAATATCTGCCCCATCTTTTTGGATCCCAACAACTCAGCAGGATTAGGCGGCAATGTTCCAGCAGGAAGAACCAACATCTCCCCATCTCCAAAAGGCTTTAATGCATCTTCAAGTTTGATGGTCCCACGGAAAATATCCGAAAGTCCAACGGATTCATGATTTTCCAATACATCATTAACGGCGGGTCTTCGAAGATCAGCTCCCACCAAGATTACTTTCTTTTCTGAGCTGGCGATCATTAATGCGAGGTTCGTTGCAATAGTTGATTTTCCCTCAGAAATCCCCGGACTGCTGATCATAATGACCTTGATAGGCCGATCTATCCCTGTATATTCGATATTTGTGCGTAGAGATCTAAAACTTTCAGCAACCGGTGAAAACGGAAATTCTGTCGCATACTTCACCTTGTTTTCTGCCTTGATCTCTGGAATTGCCCCTAAAATCGAAGTTTTTAACAATGCCGCTGCTTCATCAGACGTTTTTATCGTATTGGTAGAAAATTCAATCAGATAAGCTATTCCAGCTGCAAACACTAATCCCGCGACAGCGGCAACCAAAGAAATCAATAATTTTTTAGATCCTACTGGATAAGTGGGTAATTCCGCCGGAATCATCACAGAAATGGTATTTGAAGCTCCTTGTTGTGCATTAGACAGGAAACTGGCATAAGTAGATTGCAAAGAATTTAATTTTGTTTGCAAAGCAGATATCTGATCTTGTGTATCCGCAATTTGACTTGCACTATTCAACTCACCCAACAACTGCTGTAAGTCTTTTATCTCGTTTTGAGTTTCTTCAATTTGAGCTTGAAAAGAGTCTAGTTGGGCATTTATAAAAGCCTGGCGGGTCTGTTGATCGGATTGGGGGCCCGTGGGACTGTTTAAAATCAATTGATTTGCCAGCTCATTTGCAACTGCCTGAGCCCTCGCCGGATTCGTGTCAACAACCGAAATTTCTAAAAGCTGGCTGTTCTGCACAGCAACAGCCTCATACGCAGGAAGCCACGTAAGTCCCAGGGCTTTCATTGTTTCATTTCTTATCAATTCCCTGTTTGCCAAATCCGCATAAATCGCCGCCAGTTGGCGATCCAATGTAAATTGATTTGACGTGGGATTCGGGTCTTCAATGGATTTACCAATAACCAGGGTCGTCCTTGATGAATATAGAGATGGCTGCATGGATGTAACGATATAACTTGAAATTGAAGCGACCAATGCTGCCGCCACCAATAATTTCCACCACTTAATTAATGGGGCGATATATGCTTTTATTTCCATAAGACCTTCCCTTAAACAATACTAAAATTATGATCATCTGCTTTCAATTAACTGTTGATAAATATTTTCTAACCGAACAGAAATATTCGCCCAATCATGATACTTCTCAACATATTCCCGACCCGCTTTGCCAATTTTTTTACTCAATTCTACATTACCCAACAAATCCAAAACAGCATTAGCAAACTCTTCTGGAGAGTCTTTTACAACAATCTCCTTATCCGAGATAAATTCCAATGCCGAAACTGCTTTAGAAGTACATACAACTGGTGTAGAGCAGGCCATTGCTTCCAATACTTTGTTCTGGATTCCCGCGCCATATGTGATTGGAGCAACAGCAAGCGTTGCTTTCTGTAAAAATTGACGCAAATCCGGAACTGTACCGGTGACCTCGACTTGAGGATGCTGATCATATTCCCGGATGCTATCCGGTGGATCTTTTCCAACAACCCACAATTTGACATCCGGACGCGTTTGCCACACAAATGGCATGATTTCCTTCAACAAAAATAAGACCATACTTACATTAGCATGATAACTCAATTTTCCAGATACAATAATCGTTGCAGGCTCTCTTTCCACATTATAATCGGGCAAGAAATAATTTAGATCAACTCCATTTGTTAAAACCGAAGTGGTTCCAATTACCGAATCCTGCAATGATTCAAATGCCTCCTTGTCGATTTTTGAAGTCACAAGCACTTTTTCAAATTTACCCAATAGGTTGCGTTCATATTTTTCCGTACGCGTCAACTCTAAGCGAGTTAAGAGACTGGTAAAACGATTTCTCGCTTTAGCAACAGTCTGTCTAAACAAATGTGAAATGGAATCAACGCTATCCCATACAATGGGTGGTAAAACACCATCGGAATGGCTTAATTTTTCTTTAAGATACTCGCCATACTTCGCACCACGCAAATGTTCAATATGGATAATGTCTATTCTTTCGCTTCCCTTTGATTCTCTTACCAAGTCTGCTGTGTATTCTGCTAACAAAGAGTTCCAACAATAAACGGCCTGTAAAGGAACGGAGGTAGGAAGTGCCTTAATGCAGTTCCAATAGGAAAGCGTTTTTGGAAGATGAAATGCCTCTGCTTCGATGCCAATTTCTTTTATTGCCTGAAGCGACTCAAGCTCATCAGCTGAAGACCATAATGTCAGCAACCTAACCTTGTGCCCACGATTATATAAACTCCGAATCAAATTATAAGGTCTGACTCGAATCAAATTTGGAACATATGGAACAACAAATAAAACATTCAACTGGTTCTCGTCCTCTTGCTCAAACGACTCATATCATTCTTTAGGCAATGCAGTAGCAGCATAGACCTGGTCCAATTTTTCTAACGCCACCTGCCAGTCATAGTGAGAGACCACTAATTCACGGGCATTTTTTCCCAGATTGCGCTGCAGAGTTTCATCCTGTAAAAGCCGTATAACCGCCAGCGCAAAATCTATCGGCTCATCTCTAACGATAACTTGAACTTCGTCTTTCGCCTCTATACCTTCTAGTCCTATTGTCGTTGTCACAACCGGCATTCCTTTGGAGAAAGCTTCTAAAAGCCTTACCCTCATCCCCCCACCTGCCCGAACAGGTACAACCTCAACAGCCGCACTTTCAAAATAGGGCTCTAAATCCTCAACATAACCCGCCAAAGAAACTTTACCCTCAAAATCCAAACTCCTTTTAACAATATCGGCTGGTGGACTTTTGCCAACAATTGTCAAAGTGGCTTGCGGTAATTCTTTTAACACAAGAGGATAGACTTCATTCAGGAACCAACGAATACCATCGGCATTAGGGGGGTAATGCATTGAACCAATCGCAAGAATATTGAATGAATCATTCTGATGTGAAACGGGGTTCAATCTTTGTGTATTGACCACAATAGGGATAACACAAATATTGTCTCTCCCCTTAGTATTTCTCTCATTATAGACGCTCAATGCTTGCCGCAATGCTTCTCGATCAATCTCCGATACCGTTAAGGCACAATCCACACTTTGGACCAAAGCCCCTTCGTACGCCATTACCTTCTTTTTCTCTAGTCTTATAAAAGGCCTCAGCCAAAACGACGCTGTTTGTTCCATGCGATGCAGGATGGTCCAAACCGCATTATGCGCATCAAAAATGATATAAGGAGATGATGTTTTATTGCCATTTTCTTTTATCTTATCCCTAGGAAATGATTGGCTATACGCATATTGAACCATGGTCAATTGGTCAGCATGAATAAACTGGATTTGCTCTTCCTCCAAAACTTTATGTACCAGAGATCTCATTGCAGGAAAGTCATCCCGCTCTACCAAAAACGGCCTGCCACTGAATAAGCTGCGTATCAAATAATAGAAATCTGCAACTCGGGATCGACGAATCGGGACTGTATATAATCGAGGGAAATGCTCCCTGACTTCAGATAAATACCTTTCTTCTTCTTTTCGAACAAATGAGAAAAGGATAATTTCATGCCCTTGCTTCCGCAAGTGTTGTAATACATTCCAGGTCTTCACTTTAGGACCTGCATCCAACGGCCAGGGAATAATTTGAGAAAGAAAAAGTATTTTCATTTTTTCATCCAATTACATTTTTGGCAACGCCAGAATCAGATCAGAATAATTCCGGGCAAGATTTGAATATTCTTTTCGCCGGGACGGAAAGGTGATCATGCTGATTGGACTAACCACGAACCTGACCATTGAAGCCATCAAAAGAATTATTTTATAAATGATTGCGGACAGCACACCATAATTTTTACGGAAATATTGAATTTTGCTTTGATACAACTGCAAGAACATTTTGTTGGCAACTTGCTTCGTACTTTGTCCTCCAAAATGTGTCACCTCAGAGGAAGGCACCCAATGTATATCAAATCCAGCTTTTCTAATTCGATAACAAAGGTCCACTTCTTCAGAATAAATATAATAACTTTCATCAAAGCCATTCAATTTATGCAACAAATTTCCCCTGACCATCAAACTGGCCCCCATCAAAACATCAACCTGGTGGGGTGCAAGTTGATTCCAGTTTGCCATTTTATAAATTCCCAAAGCAAAGAATTTATCCAAATAAAACATTCGCCAAAATTCCCTAAACAAGGTTGGCGCAGGGTAACATGAAGTTTGCAAACTTCCATCGGCATTTAACAACTTTGATCCCACAGCTCCGACCGATGGATCTTGTTTTAAATAATCTACAAGATTTACAAGGGCATCTTTGCTCAGAATCGTATCAGGGTTCAATAAAAGGATATATTCTCCCTGAGCCATCGAAATTGCCTGGTTATTCGCCTTCGCAAAACCCACATTATCAAGGTTTTTTACCAATTTCACTTGCGGGAAATCATTTTCAACCATTAACGCGCTTCCATCCTTCGAAAAATTATCAACCACCCAGGTTTCCAAGTCATACGGAAAGGCCTGGTCATAAATCGACGTCAAGCAATTTCTTAATAAATCCTTGGTATTCCAACTAACAATAACAATTGAAAGCGCCATCATAAATAAACCATTCCCGATTCAATAAAACAAATTGGTAATATCAACCTTTTATTTTAGATCGAATAATTGCAAACACCCCTAACAGTGATACCGGGATCATGCTGATCAACAACACCAAATAATCATCAATTTCTGAAAATGGATCCAAGTTACTGGTAGTTTTCTCAAGGCTGAAAGTAGGTGTTTCTGTAATGACCTTCACAGGTTCATCTGTTTGATCAAGACTCAATGTTATCTCACTGTCCCGAGCTTCAGTTTCGATAGCTTTATCTTCGACAAAAGGAGCATCGGAAACCCCACTTGCATACCAAACTTCATGATACTCTTCAGCGTCAATCAGCTTCTCTCTCAGAAACCACACCGCATGAAGTTCATTCCCATTATGGATAACCAGACGAGGATATTCTGGGTACCAGGGTCCTTTATAAAGTGATGTCGGTTTTTTCCAAACTTTACCATCCCACTCAAAATGGTACAAACCAGATGGAACAATATTATCCTCAAGGCCGCTCTGGTAATTTGTTGACAAATACCCAGCTGCCAACAAATGAACATGTCCATCACTATCAGACGCCATAGTATACACATCAAATGGATTAGAACCGCTTTTTCCAAAAAAATTGGGTATGGTTTGTGGAGATGACCAAGTCTTTCCATAATCCTGCGACCACATAAAATATACGCCTGGATAATTGACATCATTCGTGCGCCAGACAAGCATAACCCCGCCCTTGCCATCTGCGCCAACCGTAAGCTGCGAGTTGGTTGAGTTTGGATATTCCACCTTTAAAGGCTCAGACCAAGTATCTCCATTATCTGTAGAATACATGTACACTCCATACTCAGGGTCCCCCAAACCGGTTAGCCGATCCCAACCTTCATCCCAGGCAACATACAAGGTTCCGTTTTGATCAACATCAATTTGTGCACGACTTGAACCTGTAGGCGTGTTATAAAGCGCAATTGGATTAGACCATGTTCTTCCGTCATCCGGTGAGTTCCGGTAATAAATATCTGCGCATCCATCACATTGCGGGTTTGAAAATTGTCCATCATCATAAACAATGTGAAGATAGTCTTTAAATGCGACAATATCACTATAATAAGTATTACTCCTTTCATTAACCATCACAGGTTGAGTCCACTCATTTAGCAAATGGGCTTTATCAACTGGAGACTGCTTATAAAAAAGACTAAATGGTGGGGCATAATCAAAAACAAGATTTATCTGGTCCCGATCATCAATCGCGATTGATGTACGAATAATATCTACCTGTGGTGGAATTACATCAACATACTGCATCCATTGTTTACCATTCCAGAGCGAATAAAAAACGCCTTCACCACCTCTAGTTGGATATCCTAAATCCCCTGTCTCGCTCCAGACAACATGTACATTTCCCTCATGATCTACCGCTAAATCGGGGAACCAGGAATTTGATCCCGATGGGGAGGGAATTTGCATAATTACATTCCAAGAAACTCCATCTGTTTGTGCTAAAACCGGTATAGTAACCAATGTAAGCATAATTAAAACAAATGGCACAAATAATCGTTTCGTCTTTTTCTTAACTGAAGGAAACATGTTGCTCTAACCTTCCTACTTTCTCACCAATCGTATAGAATACTCACCAACTTCTAAAAATTCACCTGACTTTAATTCAAAATACTGAAGATTTGTATTTGCAGAAATCGGAATCTGTCTCAATTGATCGAGGGACAAATTGATTTGATTCAATTCAGAATCAAACACAATTACATCCATTTTTCCACCCTCGCTACCCTCACCAGCTGCAACAATAAAAGTGTTTCCCGAATTGATATCTCCTTCATTTACTTCCCATTTACTTCCAATTTCAAAACGAGCTACTTTAAATTCAGGAAGATAATATTCCACGTGATGCCAGTTTGAAGCAAAAATCAAGGCAGACTCGGGTTGAAAATTTAAGCGAATTGCATCAAACCTGTTTTGGAAATAGTCATCGGAATTTTTGAGTGTGTCACGAGTTAAAAACCGTTGATCAATAGGCAAAGGATATTCCGGAACAAATAAGAAAACACCTGCGTTCAGAACGCAGATTATTAAAACCATGGAAATTAACCTGAGTTTTTGTTGTCCCAAAGCATTTACAATCAAAAAAGCTAAGAACAAAAACAAGGCAGGTAAATATGTAAATATCAGCCCTTGCTGTCCCATATGTATCAATAAATAATATAACAAAGATGGAAAAAACCAACAGCAAAGGAATCCGTACAATTTCCATTGAGACGACATCCTTTTCTTCAATAAAGCAGGTATAAAAATCACACCAAACAGCGATGCTGCCAGCCCATATATTGTATATAGAGCAAGCTTTGTAAAATTCCGTTTGATACCAAAAAAACCAGCACCCTTAAATATAGAAGTGGTAGATTGAAAACGATCACTATAACGCCCCATGACAGTAAAATAATTCGCAATACCACCTGCGCTGTTTACTAATGGAATAAACCAGAGAAGACAGATAAAAGCGCCCAGTAAACCCAAACCAAGTAACTGCTTCAACCCTATTTTCCGAAATGCATAAATCGTCAATGGAAGCAAAAAAACCAAAGTCTGGGGACGGAATCCTCCTGCAATCGCAAGGGAAATAACAGCAAGGAAACGATATTTTGTTTCACCAACGTAAACTTTGTACAAAAGGAAGACACTAAAAACGACAAAAAACGTATCGAGCGTGTGGGGAAGAGCAATTTCGCCATAAAACCAGAACAATGGAGAAACCCCTAAAAAGAGCCCCGCAGCCAATCCGGTCTGCCAATTAAACATCTCTTTTCCCAGGAAATAAAGCGCAATTACCGCCAGACCACTTGAGACAATTCCTAATAACACCATTGTTGCTTGTGGGTTATTAACAAAATAATTAATTCCTTTGCAAAGCAGCACATAAAGAATATATCCTGGAGGTTGAGGTTGATCTTTAGCAATGTCAAATTCCCGCAAGGAGTACGCGAAATTAACCGAATCCCAATGATAAAGCACTTTCGACCGAAAAGGAATCCGGGATATTAAAACCAATAAGAACAACGCAAAAGAAATTAAAACATCCCGTTGTGTTCGTGATTGCACCTGTGTCTGTTTTTCTGAAAACAAAGAATTTGCCATTTATAGTGCCACAATTGTTACTAAAAATTGTATTTTGAAATCCCTATAACTGCACGAGCCTAATCACTCAAAGGCAGCAAGTCATCAAGCCTTTCATCCGAACTCAATCCATCCCCGTCTTCAATAACTTCGGTTGATGCTGGGAACAACTTATCTAAAGCCAGCATCGATCCCAAAAACAGCCAACTATAAACAATATAATCATACGCTGCAATACCTTGTGTATAGGGAAATGGAATCATCCAATCCCCAAATCCCATGGCCACAATGCAACCAATCAGGCCGGCAAACGTAGCATGAGCCATCGCGTCAACAAAATCGTTTCTTCCTCTGGTCCTTTTACATAATGAAAATCCAACAGTTACCAACTTAAAGAACATAAAAAGGTAAAACACGATTCCAATAATGCCGGTTTGCGCAATGACATCCAAATAATTATTGTGTGTTGCCATCGCATTATTAGGCAAATAAGTCATGTAATACGCTGCATATCCTCCAGGGCCAGTCCCAAGCAGGAAATGTTTAAATGACAACCCCAAATTTGTTGACCAGGCCATCAAACGGGTTGATCCGCTTTCTGCCTCTTCAGCAAAAAACGCATTCATAAAGAAATTAAAATTCGTTGCAACCAGCAATAAAAACAATACCAACAGCACAAGTATTAGTTTCTTTGATCTCATGAAAATCAGTACAAATAGAGCCACCAGAGACGGCATCCACCCTGTCATCCAGGTAATATTTCTCCAAAACCGATAATAAATCCATATACCAGCCAACAATAATAAAAACAAACGAGTTGGTCCAGAAAGTTTTTGATCATAAATCGCAAAGCCTATAGAAAGACAGACTAACCACAGCGTAAAAAGCCCCCCAGTTTTTATCTCCAGACCAACCATCGCAAACAGACTTTGGATGTGAAGATCATAGCGTATGTCATATACATAGCCAATTACACCCGCAAAAATAAAAAGAACAACAATATATTTAAGTGGTTTCAGATCTTCCACGATATTTGCGACTAATAACATACTCGCAGGGAGCAAGATCATCACAATCGTCTCAGCAGCCTGAACAAAGATAAAACTTCCCCAGGTTCGAACAAGGGGATCTCTGAATATCAAGCTCCAAACAAGAGAAATTGGTACTACAACTATAAATCCCAGCGCCGGAAAGTTAACAGGAGATTTTTTTAAATGAATTTTTTTATCTACAATCATCATTCTTAAAATCCAAAATGCGATAAATACCCCTGTTAAAATCAGGCTATCAACAATTACACTCTCTGTTCCGGTCGGGATGTAAAGGGGTAAAAAAGCTGATGCAAAGAAAAGAATAATAGGAGCAAATTGCAAGCTGTTCAACAAACCGAAAAGAAATGTTATTAAAACGGGTAAACTTGCCACAAAAAACGCTATGATGGAATACTTCTTTAGAGAAGTTGCGACTCCCAAAATGGCAGAAAAAACAACGACAATAGGTAAAAGATAGGGCTCGATTAAATCCAGATAATCGTAGGAAGTCAATTTATCCAACCATATCTGTAATCTGGCAAGAAAAGCTTGAAAACCTGATCTAATTTCAGCAATAGACATTAATTAGTTCCTGAAGTTCTACAAATAAAATCTTCCAAAAGCCCACCTGCAAACCGCCAATCATATCTTTCTTTTCCCGAAACATATCCGGCTTCGCTTAATCCATTCCGAATATCCTTATCCTGAATTAGTTTAATAACTTGTTCAGCAAATTCACCGGGGGAATCGCCAGTTAGAAAATCTTGTCCCGAAATCAAATCCAATCCTTCAGCGCCTTTTGAAGTCGCAACGACCGGGGTATGCAAAGAAAGGGCTTCAAGAATTTTGAGTCGTGTTCCTCCCCCCAAACGGATTGGCACTATACATACCCAACTCTCCGCAACAGCTTTTTGAATATCTTTCAAATAACCCGTAAAGATAACCCCATCATTTTCCGCGAACTCACTTACATCTACTCCGGAGAGACTGCCCGTAATAAATAATTTCACGTCCGGTATTTTTTTCTGTATAACAGGAAAAACATCATGAATGAAATATTTCATTGCGTCAAGATTTACGTAAAATGACAAAGCACCATTAAAAATGAGGCTGGGAAAAACCGTCTTTTTTGTATCTCTATACGCAGCGTTTTCCTCAAAATCTACTGTATTGGGTACCACTTTCACATTTTGGAGTTGGGGCAACGACCTAACAACGATTGTTTTTTCTTTCTCAGAGACAACAGTAACGCCCAAAAAATCTTTTGTAGCTGCTTCAATATAACTTATAAGCTTCTTCCAGGCTAATTCACGGCGGAGCTTCCCCAACGATGTTCTTTCTTTCTCTATTTGTTCGTAAAATGGGGTTAACTCCAATTCTTCTAAAAACTTTGAGGCCCCTTTCAGCTTTTCAATATAAGGGAGCATGTCTAATTGGGAAGCTACTACAACCTCGTAACGATTATTATCCAGTGCACTTTCAACACACTTTTGCATCGCTGCATTATGGGTATACACCATTGACCTGGGCTTTTTCGAAAAGAATCCTGACAATGCTTTCCAATGATATGGATTGAAATCACGATAATTCATTACCGTCACATTTTGACAATATTTTTTTGCAATCAGAATACGATCTGCAGAAATATCTTCGGAAGAAAAGGAAATTAAATCAATTTCATTCTGTTCCGACAAATACCTTAATAGATTCGATATTCTGATTTTCGACCCATTGTCGGGCGGAAAAGGATACCAACGAGATAAAAAGAGGATTCTCAAAATCGTATCACCGTAATTTCAAGGTAAATCGTAAGCTTTTCCCCATCTCCCAACAGCGGCATCCATCATAGCTCTTACCATAACATGCCGTATTGGTCTTTTGTTTTTCCATTTTGGCTTGATTGTCCAGCTCAGAATAGTCCTTAAATACTCCAAAAAAATCACTTGAACAAACCCAAGAACATTACTTCCTGCAAGTTTCATAAACAACAATCGATTCCGTGTCATGTAATAATGTACTAATGGTGATGCAGCACGTTTCTCCGGTGAGACCTTATGCCAGATTTTCGACTCCGGCACCAGAGAAATCAAATTCCCGGCCCGCGAAGCGCGATAGCACCACTCAACATCTTCATAATACGCAAAGAAACGTTCGTCCAACAAACCAATTTCATCTACCACTGACCTTCGAATCAAAAGGCAACAACCTGTAACAAAATCTACCTCGTGAGTAGCTGTATTGGGAAGGTCAATTGCCTTCTCCCCAATCATAATCATCCGCGTTTCCCAATGTTTACGATCAATCTCTCCACCCGCAGACCAAATCCTGTCGGGCAAATCATAGTACAACGTAAGCGAACCAACGACTCCAATGTTTTCATCCGATTCAATAGCATTTACCAGTTTTGTAAGAAAATCTGAAGCCACAACTGTATCATTATTTAACAAAAGGTAGTATTCAGCATCAGATCGCTCTCTCACATACGTCAGACCTTTATTGTTTCCCCCCACAAAGCCAAAATTCTGATCGAGTGCAAGGATTTCTATATCCGGGTATTTTTCTGGGATTACTTGAAGCGATGAGTCAGTGGAGGCATTATCAATCAAGAGAATTTCGTAATTTGGATAATCAATCGACTGCAAAGATTCCAGACAAGCAAGAGTATCCTCGAGCCCATTCCAATTCAGAATAATAATGGCTACTTTAGGGCCTGCCTTATTTTCCATGTTTAAAATTTTCCAAATGACAGTTTTTCGTAAACCGGCTCACCCTTTTTTCTATCAACGAATCCAGATAATAAATCATTTTAATTTTCTGGAAACGAATAAGAATCCGACCACAATCAAGACTGCTGCAAGGACACCTACCCCCGTTCCCAACAAAATTCTCTGCATACTACTACTTGCGGCAGCAACCGGTGCATCACCCTCAAAAGAAATAGTAGGAGTTACAGTAATTTCAACTGTTCTAACAACATCTTCCCCAATTCCATTCTCAGCCCCACTTATTTGCTCTGTAGATACAGGTGATATTGTTTCAGTCGGTTGAACTTGTATTTCATCGCTCTCGTTTGAGATGTAGGTTGTAAAATACATTCCATCGCTTATACTTTCATCCAACTCCGACATCATTTGTCCGGTAAAAACTGCCGCTAGTTTATTGTCAGGCAAAACAGTTAGAAGGATTTCATCCACATTTACCCTTGGATCAATACCCAGATCATATTTTTCAGCAACATACCATTGTCCATCTTGAAGTACCCAGTGTTGCAAAATTCCTTTTCGGGTACCTTCCGTTCTCATTTGAATAAGGTGTACCACTCCAAAAGAGTCAATTGCAAACCCGGTTGGGAAAGATTTGTCGACCACCTCTTGAATGGAACTTGTCTTATTCCATGAAGTTCCATTGTCATGCGAAACATCTAAATAATAATTATTGATCTCACCATTTTTTTCCAGCCAAAGACAATTAACTGCATTTTGTGCAGTGATCATTCCCCACCATTCCACCGGATTAGCAGAAACTAAAATAGGTTTCTCCCAGTTTTGCCCTTCATCCCCAGATTTGATAAAGTAAAGCTCTTTTTTATCTTCATCCAGAGGAAGTAAACGTCTTGCAAACATTATGAAAACATCGTTATTCCCAGAGATTGCAATCCGAGGCTCTTCAACGCGAAGCCATCCCTGTGCCACACCATCATATACAAGGATAGGATCTTTCCAGGTCTCACCACTATCCTCAGAAGTCGTTAAATAAATCCCCCTGAATTCATTAATTGGAATTGCAAACGCTAAATATATTTTTCCATCATCTCCAATTGCGATATCAGGGGACATACTGAGTGGACCAGAGGAAGGAATAGAAACCGGTTTGCTCCATTCCCTAGAAGTTAGTGCTTCCAACTTATTCGCTGAACTGACATAAATCACACCCGAATCATTATCTGCCCAGGCCAATATCAATTTTTGATGATCATCTATTGCTGCTTTAATGGGCGAGATATCTCCAGAGGTTGAAATTATTACATCTACCGGGTCAGACCATGTTTGACCATCCCACCGCGAATAAAATATTTTCCGGTCAGAAGAATCATCTCCAACACTGACCTTAGTTGACCAAAATACATGCATCCACCCCTCTTCATCACTTACAATGGAATACGAAGAAACAGAAGAAGCGGTTTGCATAACACTTTCAAAATTAGTCCACTTATTTCCATCCGGGAACCATGCTTTTTCCGAACCCAAAGAACGGCTCGTCACCCACACATCTGCCCCCCCACCTCCCAGAGGATTACTTCTACCCATTACATAGATCAGGTTTTCCGGTGTAATTACAAATTGAGGGTCTTCTAAGGCCAGCAAATTTAATGTTTCCGGATCAACATATTCAGATAATTCAACCTGAAGCTCTGGTTTACTCCACTCTTCCCCATTCCAAACAGACATATAGATTTGAGAGTTAAGAATAGAGCTCAAGACAATCGAACTGTTTTGTCCCATTAGGATGGTATTTCTATCAGGGCAATCTTTTAACTCCATTAACATAGAACGTCGTTCACCCCAACTTTTTCCCGCATCATTTGAGGATTGGTAGTATTGAACACATCCCCCGCCTGGTTGGGATAACTGCCACAAATAAACAACCTGATCACCTTTTGAAGCCACCATTCCATTAATAGGCTGTACTGCTGTTGAGCTCACATTGGGCCCTTCAATTTCAAACGCTTCTCCCCATGCGCCCTCTTCAAAATTTATCCCGTAAATTCTATTAAGCGCTCGGTTATCCCAAACAACATAAAGTTTTACCGAACCGTCCTCCATTGTCGCGGTAGAAATATCAACACTCGACGAAAGCTCATTGATAGAGCGTAAATAAAGAGATTCATACAGCAGTACCGTGCGCTCCCAATATCCCCCGTTAACCAGTTTACGATAATAAACACCCGATTTTTCAAAAACTGATTTTGAGCTCTTCACATAGACAAGATGCACATCGCCTTCCGAATCAATTTCTGCATCCATATCCGCGACCGCTTCAGAAATCGCTTGAGGGGGAAGCCATGACGCGTAATTACCAAATGACTTCTCCTGTACGTAGCTATGATAGAGAACATTCCTTTTATCAATCCATATTGCATGCACCCGACCATTCTTGTCAGAAATAAATACGGGGGGTTTGTTGTATAAAGTTGTCTCACCATCAGTTGTTGTTGTATCTACTGAGGTCTTGAAAGGGAAATTCGCGGCTTTTTCATCACTCCAGCTTCCATCCTCGAACTTTCGATAAAGATAGCCTCGATAAACATCCTCCCAGAAAACATGGAGGACATTATTTGAATCTAACACCATTCCGGGTCGTGATGATCCACTGGATTGAGAAAGGTTTAGCGGTTGGCTCCAGGTTAAATCATCTATATCTTCAGTTTGTGCCACGACATTAATGAAACTACTTGCCAACAAGCTTAAAACAAGAAGTAACAATAAACATCGCAACGTAATAACATTAAATTTATACTTTTTAAGAAGACTCATCAAAATTCTCCCTGAGCAAAACCCTTTCACAGCTTGTTATTCGATGTTTATTCCCGAATCGGTTGAAGCCCACGCAACATGCTGCAAGCCAACACTTAAGGCTGATTTCATCGTAGCAAAGTCTGTAAAAAGCATTTTCAGATAAGTAAACATTGGGCCAGGTCTAAACGCCCACTCACGAAACGCTTTTTTCTGCCAATACAAAAGCCGTTCTGCTGAGAGCTGCGGATAATCCAACACCGTTCCTTTATCCATATCAACCTGTTCCCAACGAGTTCCTTTTCTAAACCATCCGTTTTTAACGACTTCAAAGAAAAACGGTGTTCCGGGATACGGGGCCGCCACATGGAACAAAGCAATATCCAATGGCAATTTCTTCGCGAAATCAATCGTTTGCCGAATCGTTTCTTCAGTCTCTCCTGGCAACCCAATAATGAAATAACCCCAATTCATTATGCCGGCATTCTTTGCCCATCGCAACGCTCTTTCTACCTTATCAGGGTAAGCGCCTTTCCGGGCATGACGCAATATTTGCTCATTACCACTCTCGATTCCCCATGAAATCAACCTGTTCCCGGCTTTCGCCATCAGATTTAACATCTCTTCATCAACAAAGTCAACGCGGCTGTTACATGTCCACTTTATATTGATCTCTTCATCAATCATCCGTTGGCATAACTCCATCACCTGGTCTCGATGAACAGTGAAAAGATCCGCATACATGTGGATATTATTAATGCCAAGCTTTTTCAATTTCCACATTTCTTCCATGAGAAGTTTAGGAGAACGAATCCGTAAACCATATTGATAACTCACATGTTTGATACAGTAAGTACAACCTGCCGGACAACCTCTACTGGTAACGATAAATGTAAAAGGGCCCTTAATTAATGGCATTCTATATTTCATTAATGGCAGATCTTCGTGCATCGGAATGGGTAAATCATCCAGGTCTGCAATAAATGGTCGGGGCATATTTAATACAATCTCACCATTCCTCCGCCACCCCAATCCCTTTATTTTGCCCAGATCAACTTTTCCATCTTCAGAAAATGCCAGTTCATAATGCGGATCTTTGTCAAACATTTTTTGAATTTCAGGGGAACGCTGGTCAACCTTTCTCTCAAGATGATCTAGTAAATCACGAATGGTTAAATCAGGCTCACCAATCAATACAAAGTCCAATGCCGGATAAGAAATTAGGGTTTCTCGTGGAATAGGTGTTACATGAGTACCAAAAGCAATTGTTTTTGCACCACGTGCTTTCGCCAAAAAACAACCATACATATCATTTTCAAGCGTTGGAGCCGTAACCTGGGTCATGTAATAATAAGGCTTATACTGATCCAGTAATTCCGCAAATTCTTTCCATCCAATCCTTTCCGCATTGGCATCAATAATTTTTACCTTATGGGTTGGGGAAAGGATAGCTGCCATTTGAGCCAATGACACCTGTGGCCACACCATGTTTTCTCTTGTTCGCCGGCCAACTCGGTGTTGAGTTCTAATCCACAGACCGCCATCGGGAGTAGGCGGATTAACCAATAAAATATCAACGGTCTCTTCTGTACGAGGAATACTCAGCAGACTTTCCTTAACAATATCATCCGCATTGGGAAAATTTGGTCCTTTAAGCACAGGGATTCTGCGATCCCCTAAATTATCTAAAACCCGATCACTTCGATTGTTTGCCATGATAATTTCTCCTTGTTACATACCCGGTAAGAAAGTTGAGTCAGTAAAAATCGGAATCAACACTCAAAACGTGCACTCAGTTCTTCTAACACTTGAATCAAAAACCAGAAAATCACAAGCTGCGTACCAACCATAATAATCATCGCGCTGTTCAATAAATAAAACCAGAGTCTGGTAATTTCCCATCCTGAAATACCCAAACCAATACTAACCAGCCCAACCACTAAACCAATTACCATCAGGACAAATCCCATCCAGCCAAATTGCTTTTCCAGTGGAGCTCTAAAAATTGGCTTTCCAAATAACCCTTGTCTGATTGGACGCTTATAAAAAAGGGTGACTAAATAATTAAAAGCAACTCCCAAAGCAAAAATACTCACCCCTACAACACCTGATACGGAGCCCAAGAAAAGTGCAGCAACGCCCCAGGGCCCCAGGTCGGTTACACCCGTTAACCTGGTTATTAATACCCCCAGCCCAACCAACAGCATAAGTATAATGCCGAACAATCCGATCATTCCAAATATTCTTACCGGATTATATGTAAGCACCGTCCACGTGATAGATCGTAAATAAACCGAGCCGTCTCTCAAAGCATTCAATTTTGAACGCCCCACTCTCTCGCTGTACGGGATCGGAATTTCTATCATCTTTAAATTTTCATGAAGGGCTCTCGTGCTCATAATGGGAGTAAGATTCAATCCATCTGGCAAAGGGTATACTTTCTCCAGAATTTCTTTCTTAAATACTCTCATTCCACTCGCGCTATCCGTAATTTTTTGCCGTCCAAGCAAGCTAATCATCCCCGCAAAAAACATGTTCCCAAGCCTGCGAACTAATGGCATCTCACTTTTTTCTCCGGCCATTCGGGAACCGATCACTAAATCAAAACCTTCTAAGGCCTTTTGACAAAGCGCCGGGAAATACTCAGGAGGATACGTTCCATCAGCATCGAGAAATCCGATCAAATCCCCTTTTGCTGCTGCAAATCCGGTTTTCAAGGCAGCTCCATACCCTTTGTTTTGGGGGTGCTGGATAACCTTGAGCCCTTCTATGCCCGAAGCAATTTGCGCAGTTTGGTCCTTGGAACCATCATCCACGACTAATAACTCAAGATCAATACCTTCTTTCATCAATTCATCTTTTACACTCAAGACTCTTTTACAAATTGATGCAATTCCATTTTCTTCGTTGTAGGCCGGGATAACAACCGTGAACAGTGTCATAATTCCAACTCCCCAGTACTAAAATATATAGGTTTTTTAAATTCGGAAGGCACTTTCTCTCCAACCATCCGTAATACTCTTGCCGGGATGCCGCCGACCACAGAATGAGCAGGGACATCTTTTGTTACAACAGCCCCAGCAGCCACCACAGAGCCTTTCCCAATTCGAACGCCATCTGTAATAATCGCACCGGAACCAATCCAAACATCATCCTCAATAACGATTCCTTCAGCTGTAATTCCTTGATGAATAAACGGTATTTCAGGATCATCAAACACATGATTAACAGCTATGATTTGTGTATATGGAGATGTGTAAACACGGTCCCCAATTACTACCCCACCCTGACCTCTGATAATAGAATATTCTCCGACCAAACTATCTCGTCCAATTTTTATTCCTGAATGTGGTAATTTTCTGAAATTGTAAACGTGCAAAACAGAACCATTCATCACAATCGTATTCTCTCCAATTTCAATGCCGTTGGGTGAAGCATGGAGATAAACATTTTGGTCCAGGTAAACACCGTTTTCAAGACGAATATAGTTCGCATACCGGAGGCGAACGCCATTTTCTATTGCTGTCCATCCTCTCATTTGAAGTATGAGTCGATAAAAAATCGCTCGAATCCCAATACCTACAATAGATGGGATCCAACCAAACAGAAAATATAAAGTTTGTTCAATAATATAACGGAAAATGCCCTCAGCTTGTCGGCCAAGGTATAGGTTTACACCACTCAGAACAGAAGCTGTTTTTGAGTTCATTTCCCTGGCACGCTCCGCCCTTCCGACATCGTCTGACTTAGAAGACATTATGTTCCTTTTGACGACCAACCCAGGATATTAATAAAATCCGGGTTGGCCCCATGTGGTTTATAATAAACTTTCCTAAATAAACTCGACCTTATTAATCAAACAAGTATGAAACCAGCAATTTTTTTAGATAGAGATGGCGTAATCATCGAAAACCAAGCAAATTATGTCCGTGAATGGAACGATGTATCCATCTATCCTCAAGCTTTAAGTGCTTTAAAAATCCTATCCAGGTCAAATCTACCAGTTTTCATCATTACTAACCAATCCGCAATCGGACGGGGAATAATTTCTTTAGAAACGGCCCGGGCAATCAACCATCGTCTTTTGAAAATAATTCATTCAGCGGGTGGTCGCATCGATGATGTTTTTTTATGCCCTCATTCTCCTGATAATCATTGCAACTGTCGAAAACCTCAACCAGGTTTGCTGTTCAATGCTGCAAAAAAGTACCAGATCGATCTTCAACATTCTTTTCTTATTGGCGACGCATTGACCGATATTAAGGCCGGACAATCTGCCGGGATCACAAAGTTAAGCATCGTTTTAACCGGCAGGGGGAAGCTCCAAGTCAACCTCCCCGAAACAGAATATTTAAAACCATTTTATATCTTTAAAGACCTCTTGACCGCCATTACTTTCTTCGCTTCCAAAAATCTGATTCCTATCTACGATAGTTAAAAATTACTTTTGATCCGTCATTTTCAAATCGGAAAGGAAGCTCCTTCAACTCCTTCAAGCTTTCTCGAACAGCAGCGTGATATTTATAAGGGCAATACAAAAGCAAGAATCCGCCACCTCCCGCTCCTGATATTTTGCCACCCAGAGCACCAGCTTTTCGGGCAGATTGATAAAGGTCATCAATTTGTCCATTACTAATCTTTTTAGCCAGTTTTTTCTTCAACTGCCAGCTTCTGTGTAACATTTTCCCGATTTCATCTAAATCACCGTTCTCAATTTCTCTACGGGCTTCTTGGGCAATCCCTTTTATTTCCTGCAGGATCATTGAGTTGTCAACGATTTTCGTTTTCTGTTCTGCTAGAATTGACGCGGAGGATCTGGGAAATCCTGTATAAAAAAGCATCAAGTTATCATTTAAATTTCTAAGCGTATCCTCACTAACACTTAATTTTGCGGATTCAACTCTTCCATCCGTCTTAAATTCAAGAAATCGAAGCCCTCCTTGAGCAACGATATATTGATCCTGTACTCCAATCGGTTTCTTCAGAATGTCAATTTCGATATGACAGGCCTGTTTTGCAAGCACATCCGCAGGAACAATCTGCCCCTGATAAGTGTGCATCGCATGTAACGCCCCCACAGTTACTGTGCTCGATGAGCCTAAGCCAGAACCCGCAGAAGGGATATCGCCCATTGTGGTAATCTCCACACCACTGGAGATTCCCGTGGTTTTCAGAGCCTCACGAATAAGTTCATGCTCAATCTCATCAACCCGGTCCACCATTTCGGTCCGCGTATAACCTACACGCAATTTATCGTCAAAGCGCTTCTTAATTGTTACAAAAATATATTTATCAATGGCTGTACTTAAAACACATCCCCCATGCTGCTGATAAAAAGTCTCAAAATCCGTTCCGCCACCGAACAAACTGATCCTCAAAGGAGTTTGAATGATAATCATGATGGTCAATCCTTTCTGGCTAATAAGCAAGAAACCACTGGCAGACTAGTTATTTCAATAGGCACCTTTTCCTTTTATCACTGCCGGAATAGTTTGAACCAGAAGCTGAATATCCAACCAGATAGTCCAATTACGAATATAATACATATCTAATCGGACACGCTCCTCATATGAAATGTTTGATCTGCCACTGACCTGCCATAATCCAGTTATCCCCGGCCGAACAGTGAGTAAGTTCAAATCCCATTTCTGGTATTTATCCATCTCAGCCTGCGTGATCATTCGCGGACCAACTAAAGTCATATCCCCTTTGAGAACATTAAATAACTGCGGCAATTCATCTAGACTATATTTTCTTAAGAACCCACCAATTTGGGTAATTCGAGGATCGTCCTTAAGTTTATGGTTTTTATTAAGTTCTTCTTTTAATTCTGGATACTGCTCTAAAATTTCATCACCATCTATACGCATGGTTCGGAACTTCAACGCATCAAATTCTCTGCCGTTTACGCCAACCACCCTCCTGCGATGAAACACAGGGCCATTGGAATCCATTTTCACAAGAATTGCAATAATCAGCAATATAGGCGAAAGGACAATCACACCAGGAATTGTCAGGCTGATGTCCATCAAAGATTTAATAAAAAGATCCACACCTGTAAGGCGGACAGGGTTTACTCCAACCAGTGGAACATAAGCAAACTGGTTAACTGTCAGGCCTGTTGTCACAATTTCGTACAGACCAGAAGAAAAGCGAACGTTTATCCCTTTATCAAAACCATACTGTTTGAAAATATCCACCATTTTATCTCTTGAAGAAATCGCACTGGCAGCAAGAATCAATTCCTCAACCTGATATTCCTGTAACACGTCATCAAGCTGCTCCATATTCCCAAGGCATTTTAAATTTCTATAAACAATTGTTCCCGGCTTCACTTTCTTATCCACAAAGCCCAAAACATTAAATCCCGATGTCTTCCACTGCAAAAGTTGTTCGGCAATCATCAGCCCTTCATCATTTGCACCCACAATAACTGCCGGACTGATGAAGTATCCCCTTACTCTTAGGAAATACACAATTCTTCTAACCAGAAATCGCCCCAAAAACAATAAAATGAACGAGAAGAACCACGCCATCAACAACCACGCTCTTGCCAGATAAAAATCTGGGACAAGGAACCCAAACGCAATGACCAGTATCATTCCCGTTGTTATTGAATTGAATAAAGTTGAGTATTCTTTAGTTCCGCCTAACAAATTCTCTTTAGAATAAAGACCTTTCACCGTGAATATTGTCAACCAAGTCGGCACCAAAACAAGCATCAGGCGCAAATAAAATTGAAAAGAGGGGGTGACCCATAAATTAAAAAGAGCCACATTCATTTCAAAGCGCACCAAATAAGCAAGCAAAAAGGCACCTAAGGTCATCATAATATCAATGATCACCAACGAAAATATCAATATGCGCCATTGTTCATCAAGGGATATATTAATCGCTTTGCTTCTAAAGCCCTGGGTTATAACGGTTTCATTAAAGTGTTCATGTTCAGTTACGGTTGAGGCCATCTATCTCCCTCCATCCATTTCACAACGACGCTTAATCTGTCTGCAATTTATAACCAAGTCGATCAAAATTCAGAATGAAATTTTTTCCAGAATTTACTCTTTCAAATTTTCTTCTTAACAAATAAATCAAATATTTTGTCCGACGGCGTACTTCAGGAGAATCTTCTCCCCAAACCGCCTGCCCAATCACGTCATAACTGACTACCGCGGGAGCATTTTTTGCCAACAGGGAAAGCACCGCAAATTCTTTAGGCGTAAGTCTCACTTTTTCATCATGTAGGATCACTTCCTGAGAAAAAAGATCAACTATCAGGTTGATATCTTGAAAAACCAGCTTACTCAGTTCTTGTGGCTTATGCGCTCGCCGTAGGACAGCTTTCACACGTTCACTAACTTCGTTGTTATAGAATGGTTTTGAAATATAATCATCCACCCCACGATGTAATCCATTCACTATATCTTCTTTCGTGCCCAATGCCGAAATAACAATAACCGGGATGTTCTTAATTTTTCGCATCTCATCCAAAACTTCCCACCCGTTCATTTCCGGCATCATGATATCCAGAAGTACCAGATCAAGAGGATAATCTGCTACCTTTTTTACAGCTTCTCTGCCGTTTGTTGAGCTCATTACATTAAAGCCCGCCAAGCGAAGAATTTGTTTTAATAAATAAATGCTGTCAAGATTGTCTTCTACGACAAGTATAGTTTGCCTCTCCGATGCTTCAATTTGATCCAGATCAATTCCTGCGCCAATTGATGAAATTAAAAACTTATTCGATTTATCATTGGATTTTTCCATAACTCCCCACCACTATCTGTTTTATTAAAATACAAAAAACCGACATCGTAAGGCCGGTTTCGCTACTCGGCTCCCTGAATGCTGTTCTTAAGCAAGTTATTAAGAAAAGCGACCATATTGAGCATTCAGATCATCGCCTCCCCCAAGAGTATTACGTCAAAAAAAAGATTCTTTTTCTTCACGTATTTTATATTAGTATTGTAGCGATAATAAAACGGTTTGTCAATAACATAAATATATTTGTACTAAATTTATCTTATTATCAAACAGCCAACCACTTTCTAATAATTATTGCTACACGTAACTATTGAAAAATTAGCATCCTGGTTTTAAGAAAAATCATATCAAACCAGCACCTGCGGCCAACTCTTGCATTTCTTGAGTTATGGCATGTCTACGCCCCATTTGCACAATCATATTTAAATCTTCAATCAATCTGCCAGCATTATGTCCAGCCTCTTCCATAAGACTATATCGAGTAGAATGTTCCGAGGCAGACGATTCAAGAAAATAGTTATACAAAGATACCGTAATCAACTGCTCCATTATACGTCCATAAATCAAAACCGGCTGTGTCTCAATGATTGGATTAGGCCAATCAGACACTTGTTCAGAATTATAGTGTTTTCCAATGTTAAACGGAAGCAATTGTCCAATTTCACTATGATATTTGCCTGCATTATCATAATGATTATACAAGATATCAACCCCATCCAGAAGGAATTTTTCATAATCTTGTAAAATGTTTCGAGAAAAGTTATAAACACTTGAATAACTGGGGTAGGATTTTCCGGTTAACGCAACAGCCCTTTGAATTTCAATATTTCGTTGTTCTGCGGAACTAATTAAACGATCTCCTGACATCCATATCCGCAAAGTTCCTTGAAATTGTCCAAAATAATCGGTTTCAAGCTTATCCAAAAGATTTGTGTCAAATTTACCACAAAAACCCCGATCGCTTCCGATTACAAAAATCAATTTGGTTTTAACGCGATTCACGCCTTCACCAACAGTATCTGAATACGAAAAGTTTCCAACAAAGGGGATAATTTGATCCAAAATACCCAGAAGATTATTGGAATATTCCTCCATCGTCGATTTCTTTGCCAGGGAAGCTCGCCAGGCACCTAACGATATGGTACGCAATGCTCCCAGGAGTGGTTCAATGGTTTTAATATTTCCTAGTCGTTCCTGGTTTCTTTGAAGAGTTTCGGACATAACGTTTAGTAAATTTCCATTTCTTCAAGATTCCAAATGAATACCACTGCTCCGCCCAAACCGGCCGTAACCGGTACGGGGCCTGCAGAAAAGCCATTACTGGTTTCCTCTGATCCCACTTCTAACTCTATTCGACAATTATCACGGATAATCGAGGTTACTTTCTCTAGATCGTGATCTTCAACTGCAATAAACAAAGATAATTGGGATTGCCTCAACATCCCGCCGCTGGATTCGGTATAAGTTGCCGTGTGTCCTTCATTGACCAGGGCATTTAACACATTTTCTGCTTCCGCTTTTGGAACAACGGCCATAACCATTTTTTTCATCATTCACCCTTTCCTTCTAACCAATCGTGATGAAATTTATCAAGTGCGATTTCTAATGCTTCTCGTATTTCATCTGTCAAAACGGTCTCACGATGAATATCCGCAACAATTTTGGGTTCCATAGATTCAAAGTAATTGATCAAATCCGCTTGATACACCTCAATTTGATTCAGCTTAATAGCTTCAACTCTGCCAGAAAGCGCCGCATACAATAAGATCACTTGCAGCGACATTGAAATAGGCTGGCGAACTCCCTGCGCCAATATTTTTTGTAAACGCGTTCCACGTTCAATTTGCCTTTGAGTTGCCGGATCAACTTCCGTTCCAAACCTTGAAAAGCGAACTACTTCCTCAAACTGAGCCAGTTCCAACCGAAGATCTCCTGCCACCTGTCTCATCGCTTTCGTCTGTGCCGCCCCACCAACACGAGAGACAGAACGTCCAATCTCTATCGCCGGTTTGACCCCTTTATTAAACAGTTCCCGATCCAAAATAATTTGACCATCCGTAATCGAAATGAGATTGGTAGGAATATAAGCGGAAATATTCCCGCGTTGAACTTCCACAATGGGCAAAGCTGTGATTGACCCTCCGCCAAAATCCTCATTTAATTTACAGGCCCGTTCAAGCAATCGGGAATGAAGATAAAAAATATCGCCCGGATAGGCTTCTCGACCTGGTGGACGCCTGAGCAACAAACTCAACTCACGGTATGCATCTGCATGCTTACTCAAATCATCATAAACGATCAATACATCACGGCCCATGTGAAGTAAATATTCTGCAATGGTACACCCAACGTAAGGCGCCAGGTAACGGAGAGCCGGTGGATCATCAGGGCTAGAAAAAACGATGGTTGTATAAGCCAATGCATCATTTTCCTTAAGTGCATTGATCACTCCAAGGATTGAAGATTTTCGTTGCCCAATAGCCACATAGACACAATCCACTTCGTTATTCCGCTGGTTTATTATCGCATCCACGGCAATAGAGGTTTTTCCAGTCTGCCGGTCTCCAACAATCAGCTCCCTCTGTCCCCTTCCTATCGGCAATAACGCATCAATCAATTTAATACCGGTCTGTAATGGTTCTCTAACCGGAGTCCGTTCAATGATCCCTGGTGCATCTTGTTCAAGCAAATTATAGGCAGCCGGATTTAATGATCCTTTTTCGTCCACTGGAATACCCAGTGGGTCAATGATTCTACCCAAAAGTTTAGGGCCTACCGGAACTTTCAAGCGCGTTCCAGAAGCAGTCACCAAATCCCCCCCACGTATTCCCTCATCAGGCCCCAACAATATTACATCCACTTCATCCCGTTCAAGGTTTAACACCAGTCCCCTGACGCCTGTTGGGAATTCAACCAGTTCATCTGTGCCAACATTCCGGAGCCCGGATAAAGTTGCTACACCATTTCCAATGTGCTGGACTGTACCCACATTTTGAAAATGGACAACGCTTTCCAGGGCAGCGCTTTGCTCTTCCAGAATTTTTATTAATACAGGAAGCTCAGGCGCAAAGGGCCTGGTCGAGTGATTTCTAATTTTCGTCTTTGCATCAGATACAATATTGGCACTACTTACTTTAAAATCCAATACAGAAGATCGCAAAGAAGTCAATAACTCCTGCGTTAAGGAGGTCTCTTGCAAATCACTCATTTTTAAGCCTCTCGCTTAATGCTTTTGAAACTTCTTCACGCATATTGACAAGTTGTGTGCGGATCGAATTGTCTATAACCAAATCTCCCATTCGCACTTTTAACCCCAACGCCAGATTGGCGTTTTTATGGATCTCCAGATTAACATTTCGGTCAGCCAGAGCACTAAAAGTTTGTGCAATAGTTCTTTGTTGTTGCGGAGATAAGGGATGTGGAGAATCCACAAACACTTTAACGCTCCTTTCACCCAGAGAGCGCCGAATTATTTCAACCTCTTGCATATCTCCCCGACCCATCTCCCAAACACGCTTGGTTACCTGTTCAACCAACGAATCCTGCAGCTCTTTAGGAACCACTTTCCCAATCGCCTGACTGCTGACATCTACAATCGATGTAATTAGATCATCATAATAATCTGTTAGTGATTGTTTCTGGATTTGACGTGCCTCGACCAGTGCTTCTTCAAGAATACCTTCCACCTCTGATTGAGTTTCTTGCATAATTCTTTTTCGTTCTAACTCAAGATGTGTCTGGGCTTCGTTGATAATTTCTGCAATTTCTTGATCAACTTCACTTAGTCGGTTCTCAATTTCTGATCGTAGTTGTGCCGCCGCCTGACGGTCTTCTTGCATTTGTTGAAGAAGAGCCTTTTTTTGAGCCGATTGTTCCTTAACCGCAGCAACCACCCGCTTAAATAAGAAATGATAAAGGATTGCTGATAAAACCAGGAAATTTGCAGCTTCAAGAAGAATTGTTACTAAATCGAGTTCAAACATGAATTGTCCTTTTTATCCAAAAAACCTGTTAAGTAGCGGATTGGCAAACAACAAGATTAAGACGACAAGCAATACATAAATTGCCGTCGATTCCAATAAAGCCATCGCAATTAACAGAGTCGTTCGTAAATCTGCCGCAGCTTCAGGCTGACGAGCCATCCCTTCAAGCGCTTTTTCTACTGCTCGTCCTTCAGCCAACGCCGGAACAGCAGTTCCTAATACAATTGCTACCCCCGAGACAATAATAGTTAACACAGTGATCAGAGTTTCAGGACTCATATTTTGCATTTTTCATTTCCTCCGAATTAATTTTTGGATTGTTTTCTGTTGTTTCCACACCTGCAGCAATATAAACAGACGCGAGAACGGTGAAGATGTACGCTTGTAATAAACCAGTAAAAACACTCAATCCTGCTAATGGTAATGGGACAAACAAGGGGATTAACGCAAAGATAATGGCGACGATTAATTCCCCGCTAAATATATTTCCAAAGAGCCTCAAAGTCAGTGACAGTGTTCGGCTCAATTGCCCAATGATCTCGAGTGGCAAAAGAAAAATAGGATTTGCGAGATTCTTAAGATACCCAACTACTCCTTTCACCCGGATTCCGAAATAATGGACTGAGAAAAAAACCACTAAAGCCAAAGCCAGCGTCGTATTAATATCACTGGTAGGAGACATTAAGAAAGGAACAATCCCTATTACATTGGCAAATACAATGAAAATAGCCAACGACCCTAAAAAAGGAAGAAATAATTCACCGGAACGCCCCATTACATCCGAAATTGTATCGTTCAAAAAATCAAATAGCATTTCTAATGCAACCGGTTCACGCTTGCCAATCCAGATCGCTAATCCCGACACAATGGCCATCATCACCCATGTCGAAACAACCGTATCCCGAATAGGAAAATTGAACAAATAAAACACTATCGCTCGATCAAACTCCATTTAGTTTTATCCTTTACCAAATCCTTTTGAAAACATCTTTGTCCTATTCAACCAGAAAAATAACATAGCCCATTTGCCAACAAACACACCCACGATATAAAACGCCGTTTGAGCAAATCCTGCACGCAGAGCCAGAAGTGCTGCTGCACCAAAAAGAACCATTCGGATTATCAAACCCAGAAAGAGTAACTGATACGAGAATTTAATAGAATCTGGCCCCATCCGGTCCACAGACCATTTCTGCAACAGTGAATTGATCCCTGCTACAAAACCGCCTGAAACAAGCCATAACGCTAAATTCATTTCTGTACTTTATCCCGATCCTCTCTCTCGCCAATTTCTCTGTGCTTCTTGGACATCTTTTGAATAAATCTTCCGAGATTATAGTAACTGATTGCCACACCCATTACCAACAAACCTATTGTAAATTCATAAGTTGTCGACAGCCATTTGTCCAAATAATGTCCCAACAATACGCCGCCAAAAATAGGAATTGCCAGATCCCACCCCAATGACATTGCAACCAATGCCTCACTCCATACAGGGACCAAAAAATGCTTTCTGCCACCTTTGTTATTCTTCATTGGACAACTTCTTACCTGTCTTGCGAATTCATTTTTAGTCTTTGTATTATTTCTCGCGTGATTCGGTCAAACGGATTTCCATCTTCGCTTTCCGATTGATTTTCTTCCAACAAAGGATTTGTCATCACGCGGACACAATTATTCTCTACAGACAGGATTCCATCTCCAAGTTCTATCTTCAACAGATTATCCTGTAAATCAAGATAAGTCAAATCACCAGAAGCCGTGGCAGCAATTAATTTCGTATGACCCGGAAGTATTCCCATACGCCCCCCATCAGAAAGAAGTACTTGAACGGATTTCACTTCGGTTTCAAGTAGTTTCTTTTCAGGGGTAAGAACAATCAGAGATAACGGGGTGGTCAACGATAGTGCTCCATTTTCCTTTTACATTTTCAATGCACTGGACTTTTGCAAAACATCATCCATAGTGCCGGCCATATAAAAAGCCTGTTCGGGCAAAGCATCATGTTTCCCTTCCAGAATTTCTTTAAAGCCCTGTATGGTATCTGGTAGATGAACATAACTACCTGGAATCCCCGTAAAACTTTCCGTCACAAAAAAGGGCTGGGTTAAGAATCTCTGAATTTTTCTCGCACGGTAAACGACTTTCCGGTCCTCATCGCCCAATTCATCAATGCCAAGAATCGCAATAACATCCTGGAGCTCTTCATAACGAGCGAGATAAGATCGAACTTCTTCCGCTACTTCGTAATGCTCCCTGCCAACACCCTCCGGAGTTAATAGGTTACTGCTTGATTGAAGAGGATCAATGGACGGATAAATACCCAAACTGACCAATCTTCGGGACAAAACGGTTGAAGCGTCCAGATGAGAAAATGTCGCCACAACCGCCGGATCCGTAAGGTCATCTGCGGGGACGTAAACGGCTTGGATAGAGGTCACGCTGCCATTGCTCGTCGTCGTAATACGCTCCTGCAGCTCCCCCATTTCACTATCTAACGTTGGCTGATAACCAACTGCACTGGGTAACCTGCCTAACAAAGCAGAAACTTCAGCGCCAGCTTGAATATATCGAAAAATATTATCCAAAAAGAGAAGTACCGGCTTTTTTTCATAATCCCGAAAATATTCCGCCATTGTCATTGCAGTAAGTGGTACCCGAAGTCTTGCCCCTGGCGGTTCATTCATCTGGCCAAATACAAGAACCGTATTTGCTATCACACCACTTTCTTGCAAGTCCAACCACAAGTCGTTTCCTTCCCTACTTCTTTCACCTACACCCGCAAATAGAACAATGCCAGAATGTTCGCTGATTGTGCTCCGCATAAGCTCAATCATTAAAACGGATTTTCCAACCCCGGCACCCCCAAACAGACCAATTTTTCCACCTCGGGGATAAGGTGTTAACAAATCAATGGCTTTTACCCCTGTTATAAATGGCTCCGACACAACGCGTTGATCAAGAAGTGAGGGGGAATCAACATGTATTGGTTTACGTAAAATATTTTTGGGAAGACTGGTACCATCAATTGGTTCACCTAAAACATTAAAGAGCTTCCCCAAAGTATCTCTTCCTACCGGAACTAATATAGGTGTGCCGGTATCTATGACTTCAAGCCCCCTGCGAAGCCCTGCGGTTCCAGACATCGCAATTGTGCGAACGGTTGTCGAATCAATGTGTTCTTGCACCTCCAGAATCAAATCATTCTGTGTTGCCGAGGGTATAACAAGGGAATTGTGTATTCCCGGCAAATCACCTGAAGAAAACATGACATCAACCACCACGCCCACTACTCTTACGATTATCCCTTTTTGAATCAAACTATGCTCTCCTTTATCTTTATCTACCTATTAATATACCAAACTTCCTTCTGAGACTGTTTTTTTGCAAAGTTTCAATCTAAAGTCTCTCCACGTAAAAGCGCATCATTCCAAAAGTTACCTTATAATTCATTCCAAGAAAATCAAATTTATTAATTGGATAATTTTATGGATATGAGAAATCGTTCTGACATCTATACCATTTACGAAAATGGCTGGATTAACCGCATAAGGCCCGCTCGCACTCCCTCCAAACCTGAAAAGGTTCTCCTGCTGCTCCATGGATGGACCGGTGATGAGCACTCGATGTGGGTATTCACATCCAAACTACCTGACGATTACTGGTTAATTGCATTACGAGGCCCTATAAAAACACCGACCAGCGGCTACGCATGGGTTAACCAAACCCCTGGAGTGTGGCCCAAATTAAGCCAATTCAAAAGCCAGGTCGATGCTGTGTTTAATCACCTGAATCATCTCAACAAGTATCTTGACATTTCCCCGAACGAATTGGGCGTAATCGGATTCAGCCAGGGTGGAGCTATGGCCTATTCATGCGCCCTTTTATACCCACATCTGGTACAAAGAACAGCAGTCATGTCCGGTTTTATGCCCACAGTCGATTTACCCGAATTGAAAAGTGAAATCCTTCAAAAAAACAAATTCTTGATAACGCACGGAAAGTTAGACGAAATAGTCCCTATCGAAAAAGCAAGAGAAGCAGTCAACTATCTCCGGAAACTGGGCGTATCTCCTGAATACTGCGAAGAAGAAATCGGGCACAAATTAAGCGCTGCATGTTACAAAACGATACAGCAGTTTTTCACTTAAAAGATTTATCTCCTTTGGGCAATTGTAAACAAGCCAATAAGGATGCCCATACCCGCGAGGAAAAATATAATCAGCCCCATGGGAACGCCCCCCACAGCGTTCACTGAATTCTTTACAGTAAAAGTTGGAATTGTCAACGGTGGTGGTTCCGTAAAAGTTGGTAACCTCGTAGGAGCAGAAGTAACCACAAACTGCGCCGCCAGTGTGGGATCAATTGTGGGTGTGACTAGCGGTGTCGGTGTTGGAGGCGGCTCAACAATAGAAAGGTTTCCTGGGGATAAATCAACCAGAGGAGCGTAAATCCATGCACTCCCGCCACTCACTCCAGGATATTCAATCCATATCCATTCTCCTCCAACCGATTTACCTTTTGCAGGAGCCTGCTGGCCAGCAAGTAAAACACCCACTTTATCATAAAATGTTCCAGGCCCTGAACGCACATTGACCTGGTTTTGGTCCGCGTCGGATTTTACAGTGATCATGATTCCAGAAGGCGTTCCGGTGACAGTGGGAATATCGACTGTGGGCATTTGTGCAAGGCCTTCCGCCATCACTTCTCCCGGAGAGCTAACCACCATAACCAATAGAAGAGTAAAACCAACAATAATTGTTATTGGAAACCATCGCTTTGGCATCTGGTATTTAAATCCTTTACAAAAAATTCTCAGTATTGATTATAATCTATACTATGGATCAAAAAGTCGATCAGAAAGTTTATCATGGGACTATTAAAGTCGAAGACTTTGCCCGCTCACTCATTTCCCGGTTCAACCGCGGGAATTTAATGGTCCAGCAAATTGGCAGAGGAAAACAAATCGCCGTTCAAATTGCTTCAAGATCAAGCGCCTCCTCTGGAGGTCAAACGGCTATATCAGTCTCTTTACAACAAGTTGAAGATGGCGTGATTGTAAAAGTAGGCAAACAAGCCTGGCTTGGCGTTGCAGCCAGTTTAGGGTTTACCGCCCTGACAGCGCTCCGAAATCCTATTTCTTTGCTTAATCGACTGGATGATCTTGCTCAAGATATCGAATATCTCCAACTAACGGATGAGGTTTGGAATGTAATCGATTCTTCAGCCCGAGTATTAGGCGCCGGACACGAGCTTTCAGAGAGGCTTCGGAGGTTGGTCTGCGCATATTGCGATACCGCAAATCCGGTAGGAGAATCCAACTGCATCGCATGTGGAGCACCTCTCGGGTCTTCTCAACCAAAGACTTGTCCCAAATGCGGTTTTGCCAACGGCCCTACAAGTATCACCTGTTCAAATTGCGGAAGTCGCATATAAAGCATCGGAGACTGATCAATAAACAGGCTTTCTCCATTGCCGACCGCTGTCCTTATTAATAAAGTCATCTACACCTTGCGGTCCCCATGTCCCGGCCTCATATACGGGCAAATTCTTCACCGGGGAATGTTCCCACGCTTCCAAAATACAGGACGTAAAAGCCCATTGTGAAAGGACCTCATCACTTCTGGTGAACAAGGTCGCATCACCCATTAAAACATCCAGAAGTAATCGTTCATAAGCTTCTGGAGGCTCACTCCCAAAGGCATTTTTATAATTAAATTCCATGCTTACCGGCGCAATCTGATTAATCGGTCCGGGTCGTTTTGCGCCAAATCGCAACGTGATTCCTTCATTGGGCTGGAGGTTAATGACAAGCATATTGGGTGCATCCCCTGCCATATTATGCCAATTGAATAAAGACAATGGTATTTGCTTGAATTGAATGGCTATTTCCGTAAATCGAGACGGCAATCGCTTACCGGATCGCACATAAAACGGCACCCCTGCCCACCGCCAATTGTCCACCAGGAGCCGGGCGGCCAGGAATGTTTCTGTTGTAGAAGTTTGAGATACGCGATCCTCCGCTTTATAACCAATCACCCGCTCGTCCCCCATATAACCTCCTGCATATTGTGCTCTGTAAGTATTCAGCCCAACATCTGCATCACATACAGGCCGCAATGCCCGCAAAACCTTCACCTTCTCATCGCGAACGGCTTTTGCATTAAATGCTACCGGGGCTTCCATCGCAGTCAGGCTCAATAATTGAAGAAGATGATTTTGAAACATATCCCTGATAACACCGGATTTCTCATAATAACCGGCTCGGGTTCCCACGCCAACTGTTTCCGCTACGGTAATCTGTACATGATCGACGAAATTGCGGTTCCATAAAGGTTCAAATATTCCATTGGCAAAACGGAACACCAAAATATTCTGTACCGTTTCTTTGCCCAGATAGTGATCTATTCGATAAACCTGATCTTCCTCAAACACACTATGGATTTCCTTTTCAAGGACTTCAGCCGAAGCCAGATCTCTACCGTATGGTTTTTCCACAACAATCCTTGTCCATCCCGCACCCCGCGTCATCAATCCACTCTTACCAATTTTTTGGATGATTTCAATATAGGCATCGGGGGGGGTGGCCAGGTAGAAAAGGGTATTATAAATATCCAATTCATTCAATTTTTCCAGCAGTGCTTGATATCCCGCAGCATCTTCAAAAGTGGATTGAACATAACTGGCATTCTCTAATAAATTTTCAACCACAGTGGTGTCCAAATTCGTATTTTTGGAAAATTCATCCAGCCCTTTACGCAATTTATCTTTTAATATTTCATCTGTCCAATCTCTTCTAGCAAAACCGATAATTTTTAAGGGCTCCGGTAATCGTTTAGAAATTGACAGCTCATATAATGCCGGTATCAATTTTCGGCGGGTTAGATCACCTGTAACACCAAATATTACAAAAGCTATTGAACCTGACAGGCCACTTTTTGTTGATAAATCTTCCATAGTGTGAACTCCAATCAATAATTTCTAATATAATTGCATGTCAAGTATTATCTGTTTATTGACAAATTATTTCTGTTTTTACCAGCCTCTATTTTATAATGGATTATGGTAGTATGCTGATAAGTATACACAATTTTGATAATGTACTTTGTAATCAATGTATCATAAAGCATACAAATCTAATCCTGCATTCTTCTGTATGAACTTCTTATTCCATCTGATATCATGGAATACAAAAAGGTCTTTTCCCATGAAAAAGAGATGTAATGCCATTACAGATGTGCCTGGTGTAAAAGTTGGGCATAGCCAAAACATGGAAGCATTCACTGGCTGCACCGTAATTCTCACTGAAGCCGGCGCTGTTGGTGGCGTTGATCAGCGTGGTGGCGCTCCCGGCACGAGAGAAACCGACGCACTCCGTCCTATGCACATGGTGGATAAAATACATGGAATCGTATTGTCTGGCGGATCCGCTTTTGGACTGGATGCTGCCAGTGGTGTTATGAAATATCTTGAAGAAAAAAACATTGGCGTAAATACCGGAGTTGCTAAAGTACCGATTGTACCCTCGGCAATACTGTTTGATCTTGGGATCGGGAAAAGCAACGTTCGGCCAGATGCCCAGATGGGTTATGAGGCCTGCCTGAATGCTACCGAAAGCAATCAGGAGCAAGGGAATGTAGGCGCGGGGACAGGGGCATCGGTTGGAAAAATTCTTGGAATGAAACAAGCCATGAAATCAGGAATTGGAACCGCCAGCATGGAAATTGGAAACGGTGTAATTATTGGGGCCATTATCGCCGTCAATGCGTTTGGTGATGTTGTATCCCCTGCTGAGGGTAAGATTTTAGCTGGTGTCAGATCAATGCAAACCGGTCTAATTAAAATTGGAAGTCCGGGATATTTTGCGGATACCATGAAAATTTTAAGTACCCTCGCTGGCCGTCAAATTATGAGGTTCGCATCCAGGCAGAACACGGTAATTGGTGTCGTTGCGACAAACGCAATTCTGACAAAAAACGAGGCAAATAAAGTCGCCCAAATGGCGCACAATGGGCTTGCGCTGACAATCAAACCAGCCCATACCATGTTTGATGGAGATACAATTTTTGCTGTTGCGACGAACAGAAGAAAAATAGATGTGAACATCGTAGGAGCTTTTGCGCCAGAGGTCGTAGCTCAAGCGATCATCAATGCTGTCATGGCAGCTCAATCCATTCCAAATTATCCGGCAGCCAATGCGTTATTGAAAGGATAATTAATATTTGCTCTTTTTTAAAAACTCTTTTAAACTATAGTATGTAGTGTAAAGAACGGATCAAGTTTTCTCCATATAGCTATAGGGACAGAATAACTAAGAGACGGAGGAGGTATTATCATGATTAAAATAATTGCTGATACAACTTCAGGAATCTCTTTAAGTGACGCCAGGAAACTGGGATTGGCTTATATTCCGCAGATTATCATTTTTGGGAACAAATCATATCGCGATGATACAGAGCTGGATACGGAAAAATTTCTTAAAATGCTTGGAGATTCTCCTATCCTTCCCAAAACTGCCGCTCCTCCGCCCTCACTTTATACCCCCATTTATCAAGAATATGGGCAAAAGGGAAATACTATTTTTGTAATTTGTCCCTCTCAAAAACTGAGCGGGACTTTCAGAAGCGCCACTGTTGCTGCCCGAGATTTCCCCAACGCCGATATCCGAATTATTGACACCCAAACAATTGCAGGAGGCCTGGCTACTCTTGTGATCCAGGCAAGTGAATGGGCAGATTCCGGCATATCCCCTGATGAACTTGAAAGAAAAATCATTGCTATGTCCGCACTTAATAAAACTTATTTCATGGTCGACACACTGGAATTTTTACAAAAGGGTGGGCGAATTGGCGGCGCAGCCGCTTTATTAGGCGGCATTTTAAAAATCAAACCGATTTTAACAACTTTAGATGGTGAAGTCCAATCTTTCGAAAGTCAACGCACCCATCGGAAAGCATTTGCCCGGTTAAAAGAATTAGTTATTTCCCAATATACACCTGGAGAAAATGTGTACCTTAGCGTCATGCATGGAGATGCAAGAGATGAAGCAGAGGCTCTGGCAGCAGATTTCGCAAACCTGATGAATATTCAAGATATTCCAATTTATGAGCTTCCCCCGGCCATTCTGGTACATGCTGGTCCGGGCGTTCTCGCTGCCAGCTATTTTTCAAAGGCTGCACAATAACTTTCACTCATATTTATTATTGCATTATGAAAGGAATTATTAAATGATCAAAATAGTTGCCGACACCACTTCTGGTATACCGGTTGCCAAAGCAAAGGAAATGGATATCGCTTACATTCCGCAGGTCATCATGTTTGGGGAAAAATCTTACTTTGATGATAAGGATTTGGACACAGATACTTTCCTTAAAATGCTGGTTGAATCATCCACGCTTCCTCAAACCGCTGCGCCACCACCTGCTTTATACAATCCCATCTATGAGGAATTTGGAGGAAAGGGCAATACGATTTTTGTCATTTGTCCATCCACAAAACAAAGCGGAACCGCTCGCAGTGCAACCATTGCTGCCCAAGATTTCCCGGATGCAGATATTCGAATCATTGACACAATGGTCATTGGTGCTGGACTGGCAAGCCTGGTAATCAAAGCTAAAGAATGGGCGGCTATGGGTTGGGACGCCAACACCATTGAAAAAGAATTGATTGATTTAATCCATCGGGAAAAAAATTATTTTGTGGTGGATACCCTGGAATTTCTTCACAAAGGAGGAAGGATTGGGGGTGCAAAGGCTCTGTTTGGTGGATTACTTCAAGTCAAGCCTATTTTAGGAATTCGCACTGGTCAGGCTGAACCAATTGAAAGCCAACGAACTCATCGGCGTGCTTTACAACGCCTCAAGGAACTCGTAATTTCCGAATGTCCCAAGGGCGAAGAATCGATGCTGGCCGTAATGCATGGTGACGCGGAAGATGTTGCCAACAAATTGGCAGAAGAATTTGCCGCCACGTTTGAGCTATCCAGCGTTCCGGTCTATGAATTACCCCCTGCATTTTTGGTGCATGCCGGTCCCGGCGTTTTGGGGGTCAGTTTCTTTACACAAAAAGCCAAATAGTTTTTACAAAAGAGGACGATTTTCTCAAATCGTCCTCTTTTTCATCTTCTTTCTAAAGAGCTTTTGTTAATATTTCTTCCAGTTGTTCATCCGTCAAATTTACGGGGTTGCCCTTCATACTGCTTGAACTTTGCGATTTACGAATTATTGAAGGAAAGTCCGATGAAGTAACTCCATAGGTTGACAAAGCTGGAATTTTTAATTCCTCTACAAGATCCTTTAACCAGAGTACGCCATCTTCAATAGAAGCCTCCGGATTATTGGTCAATAGTTCAGCAATTTCTTTATATCGCAGTAATTTCTCGCTTTCAGGTTCTCCGGATTTCAATACCCTCACATTCATCTCTGTTACGAATGGCAAAAGCCGGCCGCATACTGCGCCATGGGGAGCATCAAACATACCGCCAAATGGCCCCGCGAATCCGTGAACCGCACCCAATCCGGCATTGGCTAAAGACAGTCCTCCTAAAAGGCTCGTCCACGCCATGTCTCGACGTGCTTCCACATTCAACCCATCATGATAAGCTTTCCTCAGGGATCGGGACGCACATCGGATTCCCTCCTTCGCAAATTGATCGGTCATCGGGTTAGAACGCCTTGAAACATAAGGCTCAAGGACCTGGGTTAGAGCATCAGTACCTGAGCTGGCGGTGACTGATGGCGGCATCGAATAGGTTAACTCCGGATCAACAATCGCATACTTTGGAATAATTAAATAGCTTCTTAAACTTACCTTGACCTTCTTCTCAGGTACTGACAAAACTGCATTTCGGGTTACTTCTGTTCCCGTTCCGGCAGTTGTTGGAATCGCAATTAATGCAGCGGCCGGGTTCTTGAGGGGTTGATTTTTTCCAACGACTTCCAGATAATCAAGAATGTCACCAGTGTTCGTAAGCATTGCAGAAACCGCTTTGGCAGTATCTAAAACACTTCCGCCGCCAAAACCAATCACATAATCGCATTGGTTTTTCCTTGCATTGATAACAGCATCCTGCAGCAATTGGGTTGATGGCTCACCTTCAACAACATACTGGACCCATTCAATCTCCGATTGCAGCAATTCGTTAAATAGTTTCTTGGGACCGGCGCTTCCTTTACCGGTAACAACAAAAGCTTTTTTCCCACTCTCCAATGCAATACTATTGACTTGTTTTAAGCTTCCTTCTCCGAAAAGGATCCTCGAAGCAGTTGCAAACTGAAACTGCATATTACCCTCCACACTTAATTAATATTACTTTTTAATACTCATCCAGAACAACAGGGATCGCATTTGCAAAAATATACTCTGCCGGGCACGGTCGAAACAACTTTAAGAAAGACTATAGAACCTAGCCCGGAGAGAAAACTCTATACGAAGAATATACGGGATAAATTCTTAATATTTCGGAAAAATATCCACATATTTTACAGAAGTGCGAGGCTGTGCCATCATCTCAGCAACACTATCACGCCATTTCATATAGTGGCTGGTTTTTTTATGCTCACCTGCATCACTTTCCGTTTTATAAATTTCGGTTAAAGTAAATTTACACGGATCTTCCCGATGCTGAAATAGATCGAACCGGACAATGCCGGGCTCCTTCAAACTATTTTGAGCATTTTCTATGGTCGCCGAGATGAACGGTTCAACCATGCCTTCCTTTACAGAAATGTTCACGAGTACGATATACATATATAAATCACCTTGGTCAATGGATATATTTTTTCTACTCTACTTTATTATATAACAAGATTTAAAAGTACCCCCCTCCCATAAGCATTCCCATATAATAGGGAATCCCCTTTTTTCTGTCAGTATATGGATGATCAAATCCCCCAAAATTCAGGAAACTACCCATAAATTCCTCTTAAATATCAGTTAAATGTTAGGATTTTATTAAAATATTAATTGGTGGTTGACTTCCCCCCCCTTTTTGTTGTATAGTGTTATTCGGCTTAAATACATAGACGCAAACAATGCAACGGGCGGAGTACATCCCGCTCGTTCTCTATGTTAGAAAACGATTAATCGTTTTGCAGCTGTGTATTCAGGTATTGAATATTACAGCCAAAAAGAGTATGCTGAAATAGAATACACTGAAAGTTAAAGCAAATTTCAATTACACCTAATCAATAAACTTCGAATTAGAAGAGGATTTAATACGTATCTATGGAAAAAGAATTAATTACTGTTGTTGAAGAAGAGGAAGAATACCCTAAGATCGCTCGACTTATCGATTTGGGACGACAAAAAAGTTATGTCACCATTGATGACATTTTGCACTTTTTCCCCGATGCCGAACAAGACGTCGAACAGTTAGAAGAAGCATTTGCGGCTTTAATGAGTGCGGGTATTCCTTACGTTGAAGATGTTTCCAATGAAGAACCGCCAGAAGACGAACTAGAACTTACAGAAGAAGACGATGAAGAAAAAGAGGATGAGGGCGCTCCTGACGATCTGGCACATATCGACACAGATGACACTATTGGACTTTACCTCAAAGAAGTAAGTCGTGTACCTTTACTCACAGCCGAAGAGGAAGTCGATCTCGCGCAGCGAATTGAGCGTGGAAGAATGGCTCGCGAGGAATTAGCCAAAGGTAATGTTGAAAATAACCGCAGGACGGAGCTGCGTACACTGATTGAAGACGGTTGGAATGCCCGAGAACATCTCATTACGGCAAACTCTCGGTTGGTTATCAGCGTGGCAAAGAAATATATGGGAAGAGGTGTTCCCTTTCTTGATTTGATTCAAGAAGGAAATATTGGTTTGATCCGCGCAACCAAAAAGTTTGATTATCGTCGAGGTCACAAGTTTAGCACGTATGCTACCTGGTGGATCCGTCAAGCTGTTACGCGTGCTATCGCCGACCAGGGGCGCACAATTCGTGTTCCCGTTCACATGGGAGACCAGATCAACAAGTTATTGCGTGTCCAGCACCAATTAACACAGCGTTTAGGACGGGAACCTGCTGTTGAAGAATTGGCACAAACTCTGGATGTGACCCCCAAGAAAATTGAGAATATGATCCAGGTGGCACGTCGACCCCTTTCCTTAGAGACACCAACCGATGACGAAGAAGATTCCGTACTCGGCGACTTCATTGAAGATGATGAGGCCCCGCCACCCGACGAAAGTGCTACTTACAATTTACTGAAGGAACATTTAGAAGATGTGCTGAACGGGTTGCCCCCACGTGAAGTACGGATTCTTCAACTGCGTTATGGGCTTCTGGACGGACAGGCGTATACGCTTGAAGAAGTGGGACGTAAGATGGGTGTTACACGTGAACGAGTCCGGCAAATTGAAGCTCAAGCTTTGAGCCGCCTCCGACACCCTATTATCCGCAGAAAATTGCGCGATTACCTAGGAGATTAATTCTCGATCACCAAAGCTAAGATTTTTAGAGAGCAGCACGAATAAAATGCTGCTCTTTTTGTATTTTTGGTTTGTAAAACATAATATCTTTCGGCGAGAGAATGTATAATATATGATAAGGTGAAGTCCTTCAAAAACTTGTTGGGAGGATTTAGATGGCTAAGATATCATTACGTTCATATAATCAGGAAATTGAAAACCTCATTAACGGTGGAGAATCTGAAGAAGCTATTGCTCATTGCAAATATCTCCTCAAGCTTTTCCCCAAACACATTGATACATACCGTTTATTGGGTAAAGCTTATTTAGAAAACCAGAGATATACTGAAGCCTCCGACATTCTTAAACGCGTTCTTTCTGTCATCCCGGACGACTTCATCTCTCAAATTGGTTTAAGCATCATTCGAGAAGATGAAGGCAACCTCGATGCAGCCATCTGGCATATGGAGAGAGCGTTCGAGGTACAGCCATCCAACGCAGCAATTCAAGAAGAGCTGCGCAGATTATATGGAAAACGAGACGGTTTACAGCCGCATCGGGTACGCCTCACTCGAGGTGCATTAGTCAGAATGTATGCGAAAGGGGAACTGTATCCCCAGGCAATAGCAGAGGCAAGGGCGGCTCTTGCAGAGGATCCGCAACGAACTGATTTAATGATTATTCTGGCCAGATGCTACTATTCTTCCGGGCAGGAAGTTGAAGCAACTGAAGTTTGTAGCCGGTTAATTTCCAAACTTCCTTTTTGTTATGAAGCCAACCGCATCCTCGCTGAAATTTTGCCCAAGACTTCAAAAGCAGAAGATGCAAAAACTTATCAGCAGCGTGTAAGCGCGCTTGATCCATATTACAGCCTAATTTCTCCCAATGCACCAACCAGCGAACAAGTAGCGGATAACGCCGTAACCGTCGAGCGGCTGATCTGGCAATCCTCTTCGGATGCAACCAGCCAGCCTGATTGGGCAAGATCCGTTGGCGTTGAGATCAAGGAACACGAATCGGAAACACCAGATTGGATGAACGCAATCCCAACCGGAGAAAACATCACTTCCATTGAATCGCAGGAGGAAGAATCTCAGGAAGTTGGAATCCAAGAAGCTGAATCCCAAGAAGTTGAATCTCCAACAGACCTAAATGAAACTTTATTCACCAATCAGGAAGAAATGGAGTTAGAGAGTGAATCCCTGGTCCCCGACTGGATGAAAGACGCCGGATGGACAAAAAGCAATGAAGAGTCACCTCCCGATCAAGAAAGTATCGAGTTTGATTCTTTTTCTGAATCAGACAATTTTGAAGAGGTCGATGAAATTTCCCCCAACGAGGTACCTGATTGGATCAAATCTTTAGCTCCTCAAGAAGAAATGGAGAATCCTGACGAAGAGGAAAAACTTGATATTTTAAACCAGATACTCCCGCCTCAAGTAAATGTGGACAAAGAAACTGACTCGATATTAAAAGACACCGATTCTCATCTGGATGAAGAACAAATCAGGGACTCTTGGGACTCAGAAGATTTTGCCATCGATTCACTGAAAGAAGAACCAATTTCTTTTGAAGAAAAACCTGAGCAAAGCATTCAAGACACACAAGAGTCGGAGGATATCCCTGACTGGCTAAAAGATTTCTCTGAAAAAGAGCCCGAACAAAAAACAAATGATTTCAAACTGGAGGAAAACGAGGAATTGCCGGATTGGCTGAAGACTTTATCCGATGAGGACGAGGATAAAAATGAGGATATCAAACCAATCGATCTTTCACAAAGTGAAAGAAACACCGATTTAGGTGCTTTTCCTATAGAAGAAATAGAAGAAGATGAGACACCTGTATCCCTCAACGATCAGGAATGGTTAGAAAACCTGGCTCAGGAACACAGCGCTGCTCAGGAAACCCTTGACTCCCCCGCCGGTGAATCGCTGGAAGAACCTCCCTCGTGGATATTCGAAGCCGAATTACAGGATGAACAACCAGCAGAAGAACCTGAAGACTCAACAATTGATGCAGAACCTCAGGTCAAAGCGGATAATTCATTAGACTGGCTCAATGAATTAGAGCCGGCAGAGCCCGAAGCAGCATCGGCATTTCAAGCCCTTGATGATCGCGAAGAAATTGAAGAAACCCCTGATAGCTCAATGGAACAAGTTGATCTTGAATCGGCCCAACAGGAAGAATTAGATGAGGGATTCGCCTGGCTGGAATCTCTTGCGGCAAAGCAAGGTGCCGATGAGGAGACATTGATCCTTAAACCAGAAAACCGAATGGAAGAGACACCCGACTGGCTCAAGGAATTCAAGGAATCCGAAGCGGACCAAGAAATTCCATCTGAGTTGAGCGATGATGATTCCGAGGATGCCTCTGCCTTTCCCCAAACACTTGAAAAAGAGGACCGTTGGATCAGCGAATTTGAATCATCCGCCGAGACTAAGCAAATTACTCCAGACGAAGATCATTTACAACAAATCCAAACCGATACCCCCCTTGCGGAATCGATTCTTCCAAAAGACAGGGAGGGAACTACAAAAGAGGATTCTGATTTCTCCTGGTTAGATTCTTCTGCTGATCAGGCGGACCAGGAAGAAGATTTTCTCGAAACAATTGATCTCACCCCGGAAACTTCTGTCGAATGGGGTCTTGAGGAGAGCTCATTAAATGAAACACTTCGGGAAGAGATCACTCCGTCCGAGGATTTGTTCCCCGCTCAGGATACTGAACCTCTGGAGAATGAAGAATCCCCTGAATCTTTAGAGGTTTCTCCCAGTGAGGATTTCCTATCAGATTTCCAGGAAAAAAGCCAGTTACAGGATATTCAATCGGATGCTTTAGAACAGCTGGAAACCGAAACAGAATCAAGCGATTGGGATAAAGAGCCGTCCCCTGTGGACGAAGAAAAAACTGCGGATATCCCATTCGTGGCTTCTCAGTTTATTCAGGAAGAAGAAGTTATCGATCAAGCCGAGCCTCAAGAACAGAAAAGTGAAACACCGGACTTTGACAGTGATGATGTTTTTTCCTGGTTAGAATCCCTGGCACGGAAACAAGGTGCCGATGAGGAAACACTCATTACAAAACCAGAGGAACGGACGGATGCCCCACCGGAATGGTTGGCCAAAGCATCTATTGAATCCGAAGAAATAGAAAGTGTAAGCCCAGAGGCGGAATCGCTTGAGAGTAAAACTTCCGAGTCCGAAGTCTCCGAGTTATCCGGGGTAATAAAATTTGATTCTGCTATGGAAGACACGCAGGAAACAGTCACTCATCCTCAAGAGGATCATAACGCGTTCCAGCAACAAGAGGTACAAACCAGGCAGGACGAAGAGGTAGCCGAGATTGACCTTAACCTCCTCCCGCAAGAGGAAGAAGCAATGGACGAGAAAACAGAAGAATCCATACCGGACTGGCTGGAAGGATTGGAATCCGAAATTACTCCTTCTCAAGATACTGATACGATTACAGCGCTCCCTGAAGAAGAAGCACCTGCCGAAGAAGTACTTACCGAAGAAACACTTGGCGAATTTTCCTCGCCTCCAGAAGAGAATTTATCTCAGTCGATAGAAGAGCCTGCTGGTGTTTCTTTAGAGGCGTACGAAAATCCTGAGCCAGAAGAAACCGCCGTCGAGCATCTCCCGGACATTGCAGCCCCGGATTTAAGCAGCGAAGAAGTTGCCCAGTTTGATGCGGGTACTACAGAAAATGATATTCCATTTTTAACTGAGGCGAACAAAGCTCTGTCCAATCAGGATGTTGATTCTGCTCTGGTTGCCTATAATGAAGCAATTCAGCAAGGCGATTTTCTGGATCAAATCATTGAAGATCTCAATCAGGCAGTTTATCGATTCCCATTAGAATCAGCACTTTGGATGGCCCTTGGAGATGCATTTTCACAAAAAGGGCAAATTCAAAACGCATTAGATGCGTATTCCAAAGGAGAAGAATTGCTTCAATAATTCACATTTGGAGCAAATATTTATTGAATTCGGAGGTTTATTTATAGTGGAAAGAACATTGGTACTGATAAAACCAGATGGGGTTCAACGCGGTCTGGTAGGTGAAATTATTGCTCGGTTCGAAAAAAGAGGCCTGAAACTCATTGCTGCTAAATTTATGCAGGTTGACCAAAAACTTGCCGAAAAACACTATGAAGTTCATAAGGGCAAACCATTTTACAATGGGCTGATCCAATACATCACCTCTGCTCCGGTAATGGCAATGGTTTGGGAAGGCCCCGAAGCGATAAAAGCTGCCCGACAAACAATGGGAGCAACCGCACCAACCCAGGCAGCCCCTGGTAGCATCCGGCATGATTTCGCCCTGTCAGTTGGAAGGAACCTCACACATGGTTCGGATTCGGTTGAAAATGGTGAGCACGAGATCAGTTTATGGTTCTCAAAAGAAGAAATTTTAGACTGGGATCGCGTGCTTGAGCCCTGGTTAACAGGAAACAATTAATTTCAATATATTCTTACCGCCTGTTTACAAGAAACCCCTGACTGGTTATCCATTAGAGATAATAACCGATCAGGGGTTTTCTTGTCCATTCAAAGATATTTTCATAAAATCCGGAATTCAACGATGAATGATGAAAGAATTTTGAGGATTGACTTGCGCTTTCACCTTTGGTAAAATCCGTAAGCTTGAGATGTTGTACCCTTCATCTCTTTAACCTATATTCATTAAGAAAGGGCTTGCACAATGAAAGTACTTTTGATCAAAGATGTATATAAATTAGGCCGTGCCGGTGATATTAAAAAAGTTGCCAGTGGATACGGTCGGAATTATCTGATTCCCCAGGGATTGGCAGTTTTAGCTACCGCTAACGCTTTAAAAGAGGCCGATCACATTCGTGAGACAGCCGCACAACAACGGGCTATCCTCAACAAAGAAATGAGCGGTATTGCAGAAATTCTTTCCAGCACAGTTCTCACTTTCAATGCAAAAGCTGGCGAAACAGGAAAACTGTATGGCTCCATCACCTCTCAAATGATTGTTGATGGCATCAAAGAGAAGAGCGGCGTTGAAATTGATCGCAGAGACATCGAATCAGACCCAATTCGTTCTCTAGGGGAACACGCAATCATCGTGCGTTTGACGATGGATCTTATCCCTGAAATTAAGGTACTCGTTTTGGGAGAAGGCGAATCCGCTCCTGTTAGCACACCTGACGAAGAAGTCTTGGAAGAAGAGGAAGTTGAGAGTGAATCGACTTCTCAAGACGAAGAAGATGTTGTTGAAGAATAATTAAATTACCAATTATCAAACGTACTACAGAACCGGTTTTATTGCGTCTGATCACGCAGTAAACCGGTATTTGTTTATTGAAATTGACTTGTCTGGTATGATTAACACCCTGTGGTTTTAAACAAATTATGACTAACTCAATCGGTAAAACACTCAAAGAAAAAAGAATAGAGAAGAACCTGTCATTAGATGACGTTTCTAAAGCACTCTATATTCGAACCGCCTATTTAGAAGCCCTTGAACACGATAATTTAGAAACACTTCTTTCTCCAGTACAAACACGTGGTTTCGCACGCTTATATGCCGATTTCTTAGACATAAACATTGAGCAGCTTCTAAATCCCCCTCAACCGGAATCAATTCCAGAAGAAACCACAACAACAGATCAAACCACAAAACTTCCAATTCCCTCCAAGAGACTCTCTTCAACAGATAAATCCGAACTCAAGGTGCCCATCCAACAAGAAGATGTTTCAACGGATCAAGATGAAGCAGAGCTTTATCCCGAAGATCAGGACGTTGCAGAAAAAGCCTCATCATCCGATATATTTAAAAAAATTGGGAATATTCTATTAACTCAAAGGGAAGCTCTGGGAATCACCCTGGAGGAAGTGGAACGGCACACCCACTTGAAAATGCATTATCTTAAATACCTCGAGGCTGGAGAATTCGACAATCTACCTTCCCCCGTTCAGGGCAAAGGAATGCTAAACAACTATGCCCGCTTTTTGGAACTCGACAGTGAACAAGTTCTATTATTGTTTGCTGACGCTTTACAAATCAGACGGGAAGAGCTCAATCCTAACGCAAATGAAGATGGACAAGCCCTTCCAACAAACAAACGGAGGACTGCAAAACCGTCCGGCTTACGGCGTTTGATCACTCCCGATCTTCTCATTGGCAGCAGCATTATTGTTCTTATTTTCATTTTTTCAATTTGGACAATTTCAACTATTAATGCTCAACGGAATATGACCCTCGAAGCAACCCCTCCTCCAATCAGTGAAGTCCTCTCCGGGCTATCCGGATTGGAAAGTACAACTTCTCCAATTGAAACCACCACGCCTACCCCCAAAACTGCACTACAAAATCAGCCAAACTCTCCGAACACTCAGGGTACCGGCGAAACTCAGGGCGAAACGATCCCGGTTAAAGATAGTAAACCTTTGCAAATCTATATCATCACATCAGATCGGGCATGGGTTCACGTAATAGCTGACAAAAAAACTGTTTTTAACGGGCGCGTACAACCCGGAAATGCTTATGCGTTCTCTGCCGAAACCCAAATAGAATTGGTAACAGGCAATGCTGCGGCATTACAGGTATTTTTTAATCAAGAAGATTTAGGAACGTTGGGACTTTTTGGAGAAGTATCAAGTCTGATCTTTACAGATCAGGGCATTTTGACACCCACGCCACTTTTCACACCGACTTATACCCCCACAACACTACCAACGTTAACTGCTCTCCCAAGCCCAACGGTTCCTACCCCTACCGTAACCCCATTTATTCCATAATATCGGATCGTTTATCCATGATAAAACAAAATTCTTATTACCTGATTTCCCTCGGGTGTGCAAAAAACACCGTTGATTCCCATTCCATGTCGGCTTTATTAGATCTGGCAGGGTATCATCCCGCAACAAGCGTCGAAAACGCCGAAATATTAATTGTTAACACCTGCGGATTCATCCATCCGGCGCGAGAAGAATCTTTCGAGGTTCTAACAGAATTATCTAAATCCAAGCAACAGGATCAAATTTTGATTGCCGGAGGGTGCCTGACCCAAAGATTTCCCGGATTGGTCGCTCAACGAATTCCGAATGTAGATGGCATTTTTGGAACAAGGCGCTGGATGGACATCATCGACGTTTTAAGCACTATCAAAAACCGGAATGATACAACACCCTATCGACATACTTCTGCCAGCGAATATGTTGGCACAGATGAAAAGGGAATCATCCGTACTGCCATTCAGGGGGGAAGCGCATATTTAAAAATTGCTGACGGGTGCAGAAGGAACTGTGCATTTTGTGCAATTCCATTAATAAAAGGTACTACTGTTTCCCGTCCCGTAGAAGATATTTTAAGAGATGCAACAGCCTTACAAAACTATGGAATCAAAGAATTAATCCTGATCGCACAAGATACAACAGATTATGGATTTGACCTGGGCATTAAAGATGGGCTTGCTAATCTTTTAGGGAAAATCCTTCATTCCGTGCCGAATATCCCATGGGTAAGGATCCTTTATAACTACCCTGGCTACGTAACAGATGCATTAATTGATGTCATGGCAAACAACGCTCAGGTTTTGCCTTATTTTGATCTGCCTCTGCAGCACGCGGACCCCAATATTCTTAAAAAGATGAATCGTCCTTCAAATATTGATTGGGTTTATAAAACCATCGAAAAATTGCGCAATGCGATTCCCGACCTTGCAATACGGACAACTTTTATCACTGGTTTTCCCGGAGAAACCGAAACCGAGTTCCTCTCACTTCTTAAATTCGTGGAAGAGTTGCAATTTGATCATGTCGGCGTATTTCCCTACTCCTTTGAAAAGGGTACCCCGGCCGAAGCATTAGGAGATCCGGTTCCGGAAAATGTTAAATTGGACCGTGTTGAACGGTTAATGGCCGCCCAGGAAAAAATTTCATACGCAAAAAATCAGACTTTAGTCGGTAAAGAAATGGGAATTTTAATTGAAGGGAATGGAGATGGAATTTCAGTGGGACGTACTTATCGGGATGCGCCTGAAATAGATGGCTTAGTTATTTTGGATAAGGAAGCACCTGTTGGGGATTTGGTTAGAGGCGTAATCACATCTGCCATGGTACACGATCTGACAGCCAGGTTATTATCCTAAAAAGCAAATTATTTTCATAAAGAACAAGGGGCTGTCCAAAAAGGGCAGCCTCTTTTGCATTAAATGCAAGAAATTCGTGTTTTAGCTGGTAAAAATAAAAAAAGAAAAAGTAACAATAGCTATTGAGCTGCTACTTTGGCAATATTGTGG
>JAHDQE010000074.1 GCA_018433975.1 Ornatilinea sp.
CCGCCCACAGCAGGTTTCAATGCATTAGGAAAGTGCCAGTGATCAAATACATCTTCGGCTGCGTAAAGTACTTTGATAAAGAAGACACCTACTAAAGCACCTACCACGCCTAACCCAAGAGAGAGCACAATTTCGATTGGGCTCTGTAATTTATACATGGGGATCGTAAAAGCGGGGCGATTGCCCAGGAGAGTCCTGGCAATGGTGCTGGCAGTGATGGAAGATATGACAACGCTTCCCATATCTTCCATTGCCATTTCTCCTAAAATGATCTCAATTGCGAAAAGCACACCGGCAATGGGGGCGTTGAAGGTTGCCGCGATTCCTGCCGCAGCCCCACACGCGACCAGATTGCGGATTTTCGTTTCAGAGAGATGCAGCCATTGCCCAATCGTTGACCCAAGGGCTGCTCCTACCTGAACAATTGGGCCTTCACGCCCGGCAGAACCTCCGGAACCGATACAAGCTGAAGACGCCAGAACCTTCGCAATAACTACTTTGGGGCGAATTCTGCCCCCTTTGATGGCTATTGCCTGCATAACCTCTGGTACGCCGTGTCCTTTGGCTTCGCTGGCAAAAAAAGCAATAATAGGTCCTGCGATCAGACCTCCAATGATTGGCGCGAGAAAAATCCACCCTCGTCCAATGGCGGGGAAATGCGTTGGCAGCCAGCCAAACAAAAAGTCTGTTACCCATTGAATCATATGAATAAAAAGTACCCCACCAAGCCCGGTACCGGCTCCAACCACAACCGCGGCAATGAACAACGTGGTTGAACTGGATCCTTGGACGATATTAATCCAGCGCCGGAAGGACCGGACCGGTGTATCTATTTGAATCTCCATGATGTTTATTTCACCTCCTATGGTGAACAAAAAATGTATCAACAACCGCTTACGTTAACACTTGCGAAAACCTCAGACAAGTGACAAATGACCCTTTATTGCCGTTCAATTTATCGATAATTTGATGATAAATCAAAAAGCACCAACCGGACAAGTTGTTTTCAGTAAGAAAGATAATTGGGCCCGGTTTTCAGAATGTGGGAGAGTTGTCTGGGCTAAAAAATATGCTAAAAGCTTTCAATAGCCGTGAGAAAATTAACCACTTGCCTTTTGTATTCTTCAGGGTCCGCACGAAGCGAACCGGAATGGCCAGCTCCGGGAGAAAAATAAATCCCCTTGTGAGTGGTAGTGAGCGCATCGAAAATAGCCCGGCTCATCTCTGGTGGAATGTAGGTATCGGCCTGTCCGTGGATCAAAAAAACGGGTGTGCGGATTGTTGAGCAGGCCTTAACTGGAGAGATGTTGTCCAAATTAATTTTGCCAAATAAGGAGCAGGATAATTCAGTCAGGGAAATAAGGGGGAATGGCGGAAGATGGTATTCTTCTTTTAAGCGATAAGCTAACAATGTTGGAAAGTCGGAAAAGGAAGCCTCTGCAATGGTGAAGGTTACTCTCGGGTCGATGCTGGCGTGTTGGATGGATACAGCTGCGCCGAGAGAAATCCCCATGGTGCCGATTGACATCCCGGAACCGTATTTCTGAAGGAGCCAATCAACGAGTGATTTAAGATCCTGTTTTTCGTAAACCCCATAAGTGACGCTATTTCCACTGCTTGCTCCATGCCCTCGCATATCGTAAATTAAAACGTTATATCCCATTTCAAGAAAAAGCGGGATATAACGGAGCATCCCGTATCGATTGGATGATATGCCGTGAGAAAGGATGATGGTTTTAGCAGCCCCGTGGTTTGAGATTAGTTCCCCGTGAATCAGATACCCGAATTCGGAAGAAATGGTGAAATCCTCTTTTTTAAGACTGGCGAATGAAGATGTGCTCATCCATCCTTTTTGGGTTTCTTTTAGAAAACATTCCGAAAGTGAAACGACTCTTGGATAGAGAATGATGTGTGTGAACCATCCGCTTAAAATAATCGCTGCAGCAGTCACAACGGCCAATATTAAAAATAAGATGGTGAGAAAAGAGAATGTCATGAGGGATTGACAGCGTATTTCAAGCAGGCTCTTTTTGGTGATATATTTTTCGTTCTTTTTGTTTGCGGTTCCACTGCCACGGCCAGATTAATGGGACGAGTGAAAATATGCCACTCGCGAAGGCCAGTGCCGCAAACAGAATCCCCGGAATTAAGAGGTTGGAAATTACAGTATTGAAGGCAAAGAAAATCAAGCTCAACAGGAAAAATATTACGGCAGTCGCAATTGAAAGGCCTGCCCAACGCCAACCTTTTTTGGGAGAAGCCCATTGAAGTCCTTCAATGTGGCCTGTCTGTCCATGGATATAAATTGGATACTGATTGCCCTCGTCGTCACAATAATGTGTGAAATAGATTGGGGTTAACAGTTGAGTCCAATTCTGGGATCCGTATTCTGCATGAATTGAAAAATTGCGGATGTGCTGAGCGCCTGCTGCTTTCAGGCAGTCCTGTTCCGCGACTTTATTGAAATTTGGCTTTGCCAGGGGCCAGGCCGTATCGGGCGGCAGGTCGGGTACATTCAAGAGTATATTTTTAATGATCTGGAAATGGTAAGGACGTGCAAGAGATAAATCAAATTTGCCGATTTTGTCTGTAATTTCAGCGTAATGGGAAAGCGCGGGGGCGGATATGTTGTTGTATTTTCGATTCAGCTCGCCCATCCGTTTTTCCCAACGGATACGGGTTTCGATCACCGGAGTCGTAACCCAGGTGCCGTCCCGGTAGGATTCTTTAGAGCTTTTAACTTCATAGTTAAAGCCGGCTTCGGCTTCCCAGTTGCCCTGCATTTGACAATCCACCAGCCACAGGGGAAGGAATATTGGGGTCAACCGTTGGATAAGATTATCCGGGGAGAAATCATCGGGCCGGAGCCAGACCTTTTTGGCAAATTGTTCGAGGGGTAAGCGCAAGTCGGATTTTTGTATTTTGAAAGGGATAACTGCTTCGGGTGGTTCTGACCGGAGCCGAACGGCTTGCGCTGTGAGAGTCTCATGAGCGCAATAGGGGCATCGCTGCTCACTTTGTTCATTTTGCACAAGGTAAACCTGTTTGCAATGAGGACATCCCAGTGGGAACAGGGTGATTCCCCAAAGCGTCTGGGTAGACTCGGCTTCGTTTAAAATCGATTCCGGAATATTGAGTGTCATGCCGCCTCCGAATCCGTGGCCTGTTTGTACAGTCGGACGGCAAAAAAAGCACCGGCTGTGAAAAGGATTCCGCCCAGAATGAGGGGAAAAATACCAATACCGTTCAATAATAAGAGCGGTAAGCCGATCAATCCCACACCGAGCCCCGGAAGCAGCATTCCTGCGATCGCAAGCCATATCTTCCACCAGGCAACCGGCTTTTGCCCGGCAATGGTCCCAGTCTGCCCATTTATCATTATTTGAAAAATTTCTTCATCAAATTTATACGCTGAGATATACACCGGAAGAAGAATATAGCGCCAGGTTTCATCCGAAAAATCAGCTACCATGCTGAAATTGCGGACATGGTTGGTGGGGATATCCTGGTAGCATTCTTTCTTGGCAGCTTCACGCATTGATGATTTCCCGTCCTCCCAGGCCCGGGAGAGATTAATATCATACTGCTGCGCATTCCAACCTGCAAGAAAATCCGGATTATATTCCTGCAACGCATGCAGATCGAAAGACAGGATGCGCTGCATAATTTTGTTGCTGATCTTTGTACTGCCTTTAATCAACAGGTCATCTATTTGGAGATGTATTCGTCCGTTTTCCCACCGCCAGTCAATTTTAGTGCGCGTTTTCCAACTTTTGCTTCCGGCGTCATAATAACTTTCTTGTCTCTCGTATCCTACCTCGGCTCTCCAATCGGCGGTGATGTTCGAGTCAAAGGTCCAGAAGGGCAAATAGACACCGGTAAATTGATTGATTCGGGCCTGTTTGGATAACTCTTCTGGATGGAACCATCCTTTTCCAAGCCACTCTCTTGCGCGGGCCTGTATCTCCCCGGATTGAAGTTTAAAGGGAATTAAATACTTTGGTTGAAGTTCATCG
>JAHDQE010000126.1 GCA_018433975.1 Ornatilinea sp.
GTATGCCCGAAAATCTGCGTTACCCTGCATCTGGCAATACTTGGTGATTGCGGCGGTGAGGGTGGTCTTACCATGGTCAATGTGACCCATTGTACCCACGTTCATGTGCGGTTTAGTCCGCTCGTACTTCTGCTTTGCCATAAGTTCTAGTCTCCTGAAATATAATCCAAGAAAAAATTTCTATAATGTTTACCGGTTCAAAACTTTCTTTGCAACCGCTTCTGAAACAGGGGCGTAGTGGTCAAACTCCATCGAGAAGACCCCGCGACCTTGCGTTCCAGAACGCAGCTCAGTCGCATACCCAAACATTTCCGCCAAAGGAACCTGGGCCCGTACAGCCTGGGTATTTCCTAGGCGCATATCCATTCCTGAAATTTCGGCACGGCGGGAGTTCAATTGTCCCAACACGTCGCCGAGATATTCTTCCGGAATGATTACTTCTACCTTCATGATCGGCTCCAACAAAACCGGTTTGCCGCGCTCAAATCCTTCGCGGAAGGCAAACGCCCCGGCCATTTTGAAAGCCATCTCATTTGAGTCCACTTCATGATAAGAGCCGTCAACCAGGGTTACCTTCATATCGGTAACGGGGTACCCTGCCAGGACACCACTTTCCGCGGATTCCAACACACCTTTTTGTACAGCAGGAACATATTCCTTCGGTACGGATCCGCCCACTACTTTGGACTCAAACACAATACCATTGCCGCGATCCAGAGGTTCAAGGTCGAGAACAACATGCCCGTACATTCCACGGCCGCCGGATTGCTTCACATACTTATAACTGACACCTTTAATCGGCCGGGTAATGGTTTCGCGGTAAGAAACCCGCGGGGTACCCACATTAGCCTGTACACGGAATTCACGAAGCATACGATCAACCAGAATATCCAGGTGAAGCTCACCCATACCGGCAATAATGGTCTGACCGGTATTTTCGTCGATCCGCACCCGGAAGGTAGGATCTTCCTGGGACAGCTTATGCAGTGCGTCTCCCATTTTATCCTGATCGGCCATTGTTTTAGGTTCAATCGCCACATAAATCACGGGTTCAGGGAAAGTGATATTCTCCAAAACAACCTGGTCGTTCAAAGCGCACAGCGTATCCCCGGTGAAACTCTCTTTCAGCCCCAAAATTGCGGCAATTTCACCGGAATAAATCTCATCCACATCTTCACGGCGGTCCGCATACATCCGCAGAACACGGCCAATTCGTTCGCGCTTGCCTTTAGTCGAGTTGTAAATGGTGCTGCCAGACTTCAAGACACCCGAATAAATCCGGAAATATGCTAACCGCCCCACATAGGGATCGGTAACGATCTTGAAAACCAGCGCAGCCAGCGGCGCTTCATCTGAAGGCGGACGTTCAACAACTTCCTCTGTTCCGGGCTTTGTTCCCTGAACGGCCGGAATATCCAGCGGAGAAGGCAGATAATCCACAACCGCATCAATCACCGGTTGGACACCTTTATTCTTGAGAGAAGAACCACAAAAAACAGGAACGGCCTTATTGGCAATTACTGCCCGGCGCAGACCCGCTTTCAACTCCTCATTAGAAATTTGTTCACCTTCCAGGTATTTAAGGATCAGATCATCATCCAGCTCGGCAATCTGCTCGATCATCTGCTCGCGCTTAAAGCGAGCATCTTCCAGCATTTCGGCGGGGATATCTTCCGTGATCGGCTCCCGTCCCAATTCATCATCCCAATACGTGGCCTGCATGGTGATCAGGTCTACCACACCACGAAACTCACGCTCATCTCCAATGGGAATTTGCATCGGGATTGGATTAGCACCAAGCCGCACTTTAATCGAATCAATTGAGCCTTCATAGGAAGCGCCCACGCGATCCATTTTATTGATAAAACAAATTCGGGGAACACCGTAGCGGTCCGCCTGTCGCCAGACTGTTTCGCTTTGCGGCTCCACTCCCTGTGTCGCATCAAAAACAACTACGCCCCCATCCAATACACGCAGGGAGCGCTGCACTTCGGCAGTAAAATCAATATGCCCAGGAGTGTCGATAAGGTTAATCTGGTAACCTTTCCATTCTGCAGTAACTGCAGCGGAAACAATCGTGATACCTCGTTCTCGCTCCTGAGCCATCCAGTCCGTAACTGTTGTCCCGTCATCCACAGACCCAATGCGGTAAGTTTTCCCAGCGTAAAATAACACACGCTCGGTTGTCGTTGTTTTTCCCGCATCAATGTGGGCAATTATTCCAATGTTACGGTATCGCTCAATAGGAAACTGTCGAGCCATCACATCACCATCTAACTATAAAATACTACACACGATAATGGGAGAAAGCTCTGTTAGCCTCTGCCATTTTGTGCGCTTCTTCTCTTTTACGAACAGCAGTACCCTGGTTATTAGACGCATCCAAAACTTCGTCGGCCAGTTTTTGAGAGAAGGATTTTCCAGAACGGCCGCGAGCCGCGTCGAGTGTCCAGCTGATCGCCAGAGTCAATCGACGCTGAGAGGCAACTTCCATAGGAACCTGGTAAGTGGCACCACCAACACGTCGGGGACGGACTTCCATCAATGGGCCCACGTTCTTGAGCGCCTGCTCCAGAACATCCATCGGCGGCTTTCCTGTCCGTTCGGCAATAATATCCATCGCATCATAAAACATAGATGTAGCCTTGCTTTTCTTGCCGTTCTTCATGATGCGGTTAATGATATAAGAAACTGTTACGCTGTTAAAGCGTAGATCGGGGGCAAGTTCCCGTTTTTCTGGTCTTGTTCGTCGCATGCAAAATCTCCGTCAAACCCAAATAATCTACTACTTCGCCCGCTTCGTGCCGTATTTCGAGCGGCCCTGCTTGCGATCATTCACACCGGTCGAGTCCAGCGTTCCACGCACAATGTGGTAGCGGACACCAGGCAGATCTTTCACACGGCCACCGCGGACCATTACAACCGAGTGCTCTTGTAAAGAGTGACCTTCGCCAGGAATGTAAGCGGTCACTTCGATACCATTTGTCAAACGCACACGTGCAATTTTCCGCAGCGCTGAGTTCGGCTTCTTGGGGGTCATAGTTCTCACTACGGTGCACACACCGCGCTTCTGAGGAGCGCCCCCGGACTGCCGAACACGACGCTGTTTCATGGAGTTGTAAGTGTACTGCAATGCCGGAGCCTTGCTTTTGACCTTTTTGGACTGTCGACCTTTTCGGATCAATTGATTTATGGTTGGCACCTTTGCCTCCAAACTAAATTTCCCAGGCGATCAAACGCCTTCCTGATAAGATAATAAATTCTCAACAAGTGAGGCCATCTTTCGAGATCGATGGCCTCGCCGTTTCAACAACGTTTCAGGCAGCTATTGCCTGCCCTTCCTAGGGCAACGAGGAGTGATTATATCACGAGGCTAAACGAGCGTCAAGTCGAGACCACTCCTCACAACAATCTTTTTGTGTCTTCACCCAGACCCAGCAACCCGATACCAATCTTGGGCGGGCGGACACGTTCTTCATCCTTTCCAAACCGGATGACTTCTCCACTATCCATCAGCGCTTCAACAGCCAAACCAAGACTCTGAAGCTCTTTCACCAGCACCCGGAAAGAAGCCGGAAGGCTGGGTTCTTCAATCGCCTCACCTTTGACGATGGCCTCATAAGCGTTTACCCGGCCCTGAACATCATCGGATTTCACAGTGAGCATCTCCTGAAGAGTGTAAGCCGCGCCATAAGCTTCCAGCGCCCACACTTCCATCTCACCAAACCGCTGACCACCGAACTGGGCTTTACCACCCAACGGCTGTTGGGTCACCAGACTGTAAGGTCCGGTAGAACGGGCATGCACTTTATCTTCCACAAGGTGGTGGAGCTTGAGCATCATCATCACGCCAATCGTAACCGCATTGTCGTAAGGAGCCCCGGTTTTCCCATCACGCAGAATCTGTTTACCAAAGATCGGCATGGGGTCACCGGTGCTGCGGGTGTACTCTTCAGCCTGGTCGCGAATCGCTTCACTCTCATCGGTAACAACCGTCTGTCCTTTACGCGACAACCACAACTTCAGACCCGCGTCTATTGCATGCTGATCGGTCACCCGAACATGAGGTGCACCTGCAGGAACATTTTCAAAATCAAGAATCTGATCCGGATCAAAGCCTTCTTGCTCCAGCCAGACCCGTAAAACGGTTCGACGGGCATAGATTTCATCATGCGCCAGTCTGTAGATATCGTAATCTTTACCTCTCAAGAGGCTTTCCAGATACAGCAAGCGAACTTCCGCGTCATCCTCAATGTTTTCCGGATCAAAATTTCCTTCTTCTTTAATCCATTTCCAGGATGCGTCAGAGATTTCTTTCCAGGCACGGTCAATCATCCAGGCCCGGGCCAATTCAGCTTCAATCTCAGTCTCATTGGCACCATCAAACACAGGGGTTACCGCCCGGAATCCCAGGAGTTTCGCAGCCCAACCCATATGGGCCTCCAGCACCTGGCCAATATTCATACGACCGGGAACGCCCAACGGGTTCAAAATGATATCAATCGGCGTGCCATCTTCCAGGAACGGCATATCTTCAACGGGAACAACCCGAGCACCCCCGCCTTTATTCCCATGGCGGCCTGCCATCTTATCGCCTGCGGTCAGCTTCCGGCGCTGCGCCACCGAGACGCGCACCATCGTATCCACACCGGCAGACAGATCGGAATTATCTTCCCGGGTAAACACTTTCACATCAACAACTTTTCCGCGCTCACCATGCGGCATCCGCAGCGAAGTATCTTTCACATCGCGGGATTTTTCACCGAAAATAGCCCGCAAAAGCCGCTCTTCAGGGGTCAATTCTTTCTCGCCCTTTGGCGTGATCTTTCCGACGAGGATATCGTTCGGTCCAACTTCTGCACCGATTCGGATGATACCATCTTCATCCAGATCTTTGATGGCATCCTCACCCACATTGGGGATATCCCGGGTAATTTCTTCCGGACCCAACTTGGTGTCACGCGCTTCGACTTCATGCTTTTCAATATGGACCGAGGTGAATTTATCATCCTGCACCAGGCGCTCCGAGATCAGAATAGCATCCTCAAAGTTGCCCCCTTCCCAGGAGACAAATGCGATGGTTACATTCTGTCCCAGCGCCAAATTCCCGGAAACGGTAGATGAAGAATCCGCGAGCACGTCTCCTTTACGGACAATCTGTCCTTTGGTTACCGCAGGACGCTGGTCGATACAGGTACTCTGGTTTGAACGTTGGTACTTCCGCAGCGGGTATTCCCTCAGGTTGCCTTCCTGATCCCGCAGAACCACACGTTTGCCGGTCACTGAGACAATTTCGCCATCTTTTTCCGCTATCAGGACCTGCCCGGAGTCAATTGCTGCAAACCCTTCCATCCCGGTTGAAATGGTTGGAATTTCGGGCTGGATCAACGGCACGGCTTGCGCCATCATGTTTGAACCCATCAACGCACGGTTGGCATCATCATGCTCCAGGAAGGGGATCAGCGCAGCGCTGACACCCACGACCTGATGGGGAGCAACGTCCATGAAGTTGATCGCATCCGGTTGGTGGATTTCAAAATCGGAATGGTGGCGGCAGGAAATACGAGTGCGCTCGAACTCATTATGGTGGTTCAACACCGAGTTCGCCTGCGCGATTACAAACTTATCTTCAGCATCCGCCGAAAGATATTCAACTTCCTCTGAAACAAAGGGCGTCACAAAGACAAACGCTTTATCCAGTGCGGCAATTGCCGGAAGCATCTCGGCTGTAATGCGCTCGCCTTCAGCAACAATCACCTCTCCGGTTTCCGCGTTGGTCAGTGTTTCGCGCACTTCCCGGTCCAACAACCGCGGATCGGTAATTTTCAATTGTTTGATCACCCGCCGATATGGCGTTTCAATAAATCCAAACTCATTCACTTTGGCAAAGTTCGCCAGACGGCCAATCAAGCCGATGTTTGGACCTTCAGGGGTCTCAATAGGGCAGATCCGGCCATAGTGGGAATGGTGGACATCACGGACATCAAACCCGGCACGCTCACGGCGCAAACCACCCGGGCCCAAAGCAGACAGGGTCCGTTTGTGACGCAGTTCGGCCAGCGGATTGGTCTGATCCATGAATTGAGATAACTGGCTGGAGCCAAAGAATTCACGCAGCGAAGCAACCACCGGGCGGATATTGATCAAACTAACCGGAGAAACCTGGTCTTGTTCGCGGATGGACATTCTTTCTTTAATCACGCGCTCCATACGACGCAGGCCAACCCGCAGTTTATTCTGGATCAATTCACCGACTGTTTTGACACGGCGGTTACCAAGATGGTCGATGTCGTCCTTATCTTCCATCTCGTTGTTGATCATGATCATTCGCCGCACCAGATGAACAATATCCCAACTGGTGACATTGCGGACATTCATAGGAATCTTGTCCATCAGATCCAGTTTCTGATTCAGCTTATAACGTCCAACCCGTTCAAGGTCATAATGACGATGATCAAAAAGCTGCTCCTCCAAAAACTGCTTTGCGTTTTCGAAGGTGGCAGGGTCACCGGGCCGCATACGTTTAAAGAATTCAATCAGAGCGGCTTGGGCAACCGTTTGCCCACGGCTCAAGTCCCACACCGGTTCCTGGCGCAGGCTCGAAGCAATGAACATCCGCTCAGGATCGTTATCCACATCCTGGAAGAGAGCGATCAGTTCCTCATCGGTACCTTCTTTAATCGCAGCCTCCGGAGCGCCATCATTCACGGCTGCCAGAGCCCGCAGGAAAATCGTAATCGGAACGGTTCTTTTACGGTTAAATTTCAGAATGACATAATCATTCTTACGAGTTTCAAATTCCATCCATGCGCCGCGGTCAGGGATCAGTTTTGCCATTGCAAGGCGGTGCCCTGTCGCGCGGTCTACAGGTGCTTCAAAATAAACGCCCGGGGAGCGGATCAACTGAGATACCACTACCCGCTCTGTACCGTTGATAATAAAGGTGCCTTTATCCGTCATTTCCGGGAAATCGCCCAGGAAGATATCCTGTTTGATAGGTTCCGGAACTTCGGGGCCGGCCAGCAGCACAGACACATACATCGGGGAGGAATACGTCAAATCTCTCTCAACGCATTCATCAATAGAATGCTTCGGTTCCCCAAACCAATATTTCAAGCCTTCAGCTTCTGGTGCATTACTCGGAAAATATAACTTCATCCCCTTGTTGTAAGACTCAATAGGGGAAATCTCTGAAAAGAGATCGATCAAAGTATCCGTCTTGAGTCGGTTAAACGAATCAAGCTGAGCTTCGATCAGATTGGGAAGATTATATATAACGGGAATACGCGCATATGACTTCTTCTCTAAAACAGACGCCATGGGCCTCTCCTGTAAAAAAATTACCTGGTTAAATCACAAAATTCGATTAAATAAAATAACCTGCACGCACGCTAGTGGGCTGTGAAGGTTGTGGTTGCGCAAATTTAAATTATATCAAGCACTGCATTATTGGTCAAGTTCTTTTCCTATACATTTTTTACATTTTTTGGCGCAATTTCGTTTTTACTATCCGCCCTCCTCAACTCTTCCAGCGCCTATTTTTTAAATGAGCCCCATTTAAAGGAATGATCTTCCCTTCAACGCAACCATCCGAATGATACCACAAAACGCCAAAAGTGGGTCGGAGTTTTCCCCAGTCCGGGTTCGTTACTGCACCGGGGTTAAAAAACAACCGCTCTTGCTTCCAACGCACTTCCGGCCGGTGGGTGTGTCCAAACACAACGACCCCGGTTTCGGGAGCCAGTCTTAACAACACTTTTTCATATCGTTCAAACTGATAGCCTTCCCATAAATAGTGCCATTTGTCCAGCACATAATCTTTCACGCTGCCCTGACCATGCGCCAGGGTAGTCTGCACGCCGTTTATTTCCAGCCGCAACACAGCGGGGAACCTGCCGGGATACAGCAGATCCCGATTCCCCCGAATCGCATAAACCGGCGCTACTTCCTGAAGAGTGGTCACTACCGCAGGTATGCAGATATCCCCCAGGTGGAAGATGGCATCCACCGCCTCCGCCCGAAGCGCGGCGATCAATCCCGGGTGAAGCTCGTTTACACGATCCGGGATGTGAGTATCCGAAACCACCCCCACTTTCAGCACAGGGGATTTAGTGATGTGGATCAGTTCTGAAGCACGCGGCATACCTGTATCTTCCACTAGAATGGTTTTCTGATTCCGATCTGAAAACCGGCCATCCGGATATCCAATGGGCTATACCGCGATCAGTTCATTCAATTCCTGCAAAGCCTGTTCCTGCGACCTGAAGTGAATGGCATGGATCCCCAAACGCGCAGCAGCATCCACATTTTCTTTAAAATCATCCACGAAAACGGCCTCAGAGGGTTCGACTTCCAACCGGTTCAGGATATGTGTATAAATAGGTGCATCGGGTTTAGCCATTTTGACTTCTGCGGAAAAAACAATCACATCAAAAGCATCCAGAAACCGGAACCGTTTTCCGGCCACTTCGCGGATATCTGACCAGGCATTGCTCAACAGTCCCGTACTGTATCGTGAGCGCAGCGCCCGAATGGTATCCACCAGTTCTTCATCCAGCCGGTCTCCGGCCCAAAACTCATTCTGAAAATCAAGCAGTTCCTGATCATTTAAATGGAATACTTTTCCAACTTCCAGCCAGTGTTCCTCAATCGGCATTAAACCACGCATGGCCTGCTGTGCACTCCGAGACGCGAACACCAATTCCTCCAAAGAACGGCGCGTGGTCCCAAGCCGGTCGGCCAGTCTTTTACGAGGGACATCGTCTTCCGTGCGCAGCAACACACCGCCCATATCCCAGATCAGAGCTTTGATTGTATTCTTAGACGCGTTCATAAAACCTCTCAAAATCAGATTCACATTAGTATAACATCCGGAACTTGAATTTGATTTTACTCATACAAAGAATCAGGGATGAGGCATTCTATGCTCATCCCTGAAAAAAAACAACCTGTCTTTAAAATGGTTTACGCAGAACGACTAACTGCCTTACCACCTGAAACCCCATCCGTTGATACAACTTCAGAGCGCCTGTGGCGTTATCACTATCCACGCCCAAAGCCGCTTCTTTCATGCCGTGATTTTTTAATACTTTTAAACTGCGCGCAATCAACGCGGAGGCAATCCCTTTCTTGCGCCAGGCTTCCCGGACGCAGATATCTTCGGTGTGCCCCCGCAGGCATCCCTCTGTTTCATTTTCCCCGGTATCGATAAAGTTTTGTATCTGTCCTACAATCTCATCTTCATACCAGGCCACCTGCCACAAATCCGGTGAAAGATTCTGCCACTTCAGCCATCTTTGATAATCCTCATCCGTCTGATCGGTGTAACCCCAATGGTCTTTAAAAGCCTCCACATCCGTTTCCCATACTTTGCGATAATGCTCCGGTTTAACTTCGCGGACTTCCACACCTTCCGGCAGGGGCAGGTCGGGAATGTCCTCCAGGTCCGGACGGATCATATCGTAAAAATATCGCTCCGGGTGATATCCATTTTCCTGATACAGACGGATGGCCTCTTCTTCCGTTTCGCGGCAAAAAATCTGGAAGATCCGATGCTCTTCGGGGGGAAGCCCGGCGGCAATTTTCCGGTGCAGCGCCTCATTATGTTTCAGCAGCGCGTGACGGATGCCCCTGCCCCTCCAATGGGGGTGAACTAAAATACGAATGCAGTAGATCCGGTCTTTTGATGGTTCCTCTAAAAGCCAGAATACCTGGCTGTAAGCAACCGCTTTGCCACTTACTTCAGCAATGACCCAGCCCTGTGAAGGAGGAACGTTTTGGGGATTCGAAATTCCAAGCTCTAATTCTTCCTTCTGCAGGACATATCCCAGGTCGTCAGCTTCCCGGCATGCAGAATGGATCGCAATCATTTTTTCAATATCTTCTTCACCCGCGAAGGTCCTGAAAACCAACCCATCTACAGGTAATTCCTGGCCGGGTATAATCTTTTTTTGCTCAACCATACCTATCCTTTCCTGATATTTTTAACCATTTCGATGCAGTTTCCCTTTTCGTTTGGCGTAGCGCTCGGCCTGCCGGAAAACCCATAATCCCATCGGGATCAATACAGCACCCATCAGCAAAGCCGGCCAGATATTCGGCCACAATGCACCCAGGGGAGTTCCATCCAGCAAAGCCTGCCGGACACCATCCAGCACATAGGTTGCCGGACTGACCACGGCCAGTTTGCGGAGCACACCCGGCAGCACCTCCACCGGGTAATACACTCCGGAAATCAACAGCAGCAGCGCGATGAAAACATGGGTCATCTGCGCTCCCCGTTCCGGGAAAAGCAGCGGAAGAACGGAAGCCATAATGCTGATGCCCACAAAAGAGAAACTACCGGCAACCAGCATCATCGCTCCACTGAAGAAATTTGCACCCGACAGATCAATCTTCAGGATCTGAGCCACCACCGCCAGAATAACCCCGGTGAACAGCAATGCATAAACCATCGAGAAGATCGTCTGGCCGGCCATGTGGGTTACCCGCCGCACGGGAGCCATGAGGGTATATTCAATTGTTCCCTCCCAACGCTCGATACTAATCAGTTCCGTGATCCAGTAAAAGATCGTCGACAAGAACCGCCAGACCAATGTCCCGATCAACAGATAGACCACCATATATTCGCTGTTGATATTCTGTCCACCGCCAATTTTTTCCATTCCCAGGCCAATGAAACTGACCGACAAACTCTCGGCGATGGAATACACCATCCAGACCAGCTCCCATGACCAGTAACGTTTGATCAGGTTGAAATTACGCTCAACAAATGCGTAAGACGCACGGAGTTGGTTCACCATCACAGTCATATCAAACCTCTTTATCCTTTATCTCCAACATCGGGCTGCTGCGCCTCCCATTCTTCACGCAGCAACCCCATCATTATTTTGTCCCACCTCCGTCCAAAACGGAGAATGGTCTTCCGGCACCTGCCTTCCACCACAAAGCCAAGCTTTTCGTAGACCCGGAGGGCGCGTTCGTTGTATTCTGCAACCGAGAGAGATACCCGCCTTAAATTCATTTCACGGAATCCGAAGTTGAGCATTAACCGGACCGCATCCGAACCACAGCCTTTTCCCCAGAAATCGCGATTGCCGATTCCAATCCCCAGCCAGGCATTGCCAGCCGGATAATCTATCCCACCCAAGCTAACCTCACCGATGACCTGCCCGGTACTCAAAGCCTGGATCATGAACCACACATTCCTGGAGACCCTTTTTTCCAGATCTTCTTTTTCGGATTGTGGCGACAAAACCATTACCAGATTAATATCGTACAACCGCATGTATTCGCTATCCTGCGACCAGGCCGCCGTGCGCTGGGGGTCGGTATTCAAATCGGGAACAATCAGCCGCACGAGTTTTCCCGTGAAGATTCCGGTCGTCATTTTGCCACCTCCACAACATTCCTGTACCATTCATCTCGCAGGATTCCATAGTGCAGATGGTCCCAAAAACGGTTGCCGTGGTAAATCATTTCCCGCTGCCGGACTTCCAGCGTAAAACCGGCTCTCTCATAATGTGTGATCGCCGCGGCATCGTAGCCGGCAGTCCCTACCGTGATCCTGAATAAATTCAGTTCTTCAAAGGCATAATACAATGCCAGTTCCAGCGCTTCCGCTTCAATTTTGCCCCGGTATTCCGGGTCACCGATTGCCAGCGCCAGCCACCCGGCACCATGCGTCCACTGCACCTCCATAATCCTGAAAAAGCCCAACAGCCGGTCATCCTCTTTCAGACGGATCATAAAGTTGAACAGGCTTCCGGCATTTTCCCGCTGTTTCTCCTGCAGATCTTTATAGAATTTCTCAACCTCAAACACCGCCAACGGACGTACCGGGCGAATATCAAAGTGGCGCGCATAATCCAAATCATAGGTCCAGGGCGCTTCTACCGCCGGATCTTTTTCAATATCTATTGCTGCCAACCGCAGCCGCGTGCTCTCAAACAACAGCTTCTGTAACATTACTCCTCCTCGTGATTCTGCAACGGTTTGCCCGTTAATTCCAAAAACACATCTTCCAGTGTGGGCTCTTGATCCCCTTTCCATTCAATCTGCTTTTTGAGCTCCTGAGGGTAATCCAGCGCCACAATTTTGCCTTTATTCATGATCGCCACGCGGTCGCAAAGCATATCCGCTTCAAGCATATCGTGCGTGGTCAGCAGGATGGTGGTGCCGAATTTCTCACGCAGATCCAGCACCACCGACTGCACCTCTCTTTTCGAGCGCGGATCCAACCCCGTGGTCGGCTCGTCCAGCAGCAACAGCCGGGGATGTGAGAGGAGCGCACGGGCTATGGCAACTTTCTGCTGCATGCCGCGCGACATTTCCTCCATCGGGTTGTAAATTTGCTGCTTCTCCAACCCCAACCGGGTGAGGATTTCAACAACCTGCTGCCGCGTTTCAGAACCTTTCAAACCGTAAAGTCTGGCACCATAGAGCAGATTCTCCATCGGCGAAAGCTTCTTGAAGAAAGATGCTTCCACCGACACGCGGTTGATCAACTCCTGCACCCGCACAAACTGGCGCTCCACATCATAACCAAACACCGAGATCTGCCCGCTGTCGGGTAAAAGCAGTGTCGACAACAGCCGGATCAATGTAGATTTTCCGCCGCCGTTCGGTCCTAAAACCCCAAAGATTTCCCTTTCTTTGATCTCGAAAGATACTCCATCCACAGCGATAACGATCTTTTTGGAAGCTTCAACACTTTGCGGAACAGAATGGCCCTTGCTTCCATTCCCATTGGAAGGACCGCCATTTGAGTTATTTCCCTTCCGGAATATGCGCTGCCAGAACGGCTCGGCCGGTTTTCCGAATTTCTTGGTTACATTTTCAACAATCACAGCATTGGACATCATGTCACCTTCTTCTTTTTTTACTTCACAACTACCGGCTCAGGTACCGCAAAAATACCGTCCTCCGGAAAATTGCATCCTTCTATTCCAACCAGCTCAAATCCCTTTATTCCCTGGGAGAGCTTTTTAAATTTTTTGTAAATTAGCGATTCTCCAAACAAAGCCCACGGGCAAGCCACCAGTACCCGCCGAAAATAACCGGCTTTCAGATCCGCCTTCAACTGGCGGAACGCTGAACCGGGATGATTTCCCGTTTCGGATACATCCACATAAACACCAACCAGGTTTTCCCAACCCAGTTTTGCCTGGATAACACACAAACCCCGGTAAAGATGACGCTTGGCCTGTCTGCTGTATGCTGCACCCTCCTGCAGTTCATCGCAAACATAAAAACCAAACGCTGCAGGCAATCCTCGGGATTGCATATTTATGTAATTTACACTATATCTACCAGCCATCAAATCTGACAACATCTCAGGCCTCCTGAATTCGGGACCAATCACTGCACTTCTTTTTTTTCAAACTGCGATTCTTCCTGATGTAAGATCGCGCCCAACAAAACTAAAACTCGCTACGAAAACCGGATTCATTCTGCATTGCTCTTCTCCTCAAATAAAAACAAAAAAGCCACGGATTCTGAGTCCTGTGGCTTTTCGAAAATCGAACATGCTCCTGAGAAACAAAAAGCCACGGGGCTGGAGAGCGTCCGTGGCTTAGATCACATTAGAACAGTTATTCTAATCAAGCAGGCGCACTCCGAGAACGTAATTCACCACTGCCGCCAAAAACGGGGGAAGTGAGAACGCGGGTGAGGGTTTTCATATTCATTACGTAGCTCATGTGCACTCCTTTCATTAGAATTTTATTAACGTAAAAAGTCTATCACAGAGGCAGAATACTTGTCAAGAGATTTTTAATGCCTCACTTTAGACTTCCAAAATTCCTGAACAAGGATTTTGCCAGATAATCCTTTCCTACATTATTCAGTTTGCGAGTATAATTTTGGGAATCATGGAGGAAATAAAACAACAGGCCAACAACCTATTCGGATTGAACCTTACCGTCCATCAAATTCATTTATTCCAGCGTTTTGAGCAGGAACTGCTGGAGTGGAATGAAAAGTTCAACCTCACAGCAATCCGCCAGGTAGAAGGCATCCGGACCAAACA
>JAHDQE010000114.1 GCA_018433975.1 Ornatilinea sp.
CTCCAATGAAAGAGCCGCTTCCGTGCGGGGGTCCGGCTCACGTTCCGCCAGGCGGGCGAGCCGTTCCTGCACCGCGGGCTGTTTTTCGATCTGCGGGCGGAGCTTCTCCCACAGTTTTTGGGCTTTGTCCCAGCCTTTGTCAAGTCCTTTTTCGGCCAGTATCTCGCCGATCTTTTTGAAAGCCTCTTTTCCGGCCAGTTTGGCGCCTTTGACGAGATAGGGCAAAGATAGGGCCAATAATGGGGCTGCATCCTGGGCCAGTTGAGCAAGATCTGTTGTGCTCATGTTATCCTCCCTTGAAATGGGTAATCGCTGCTAACAGTGTAGCGCAAATGGGATGCCGGGGTCAACACTGACCCGGGAGCAAGAATGGAGGAGCAGGCGGTAGGCAAATGTCGGGCTTCGGGCTTCGCCCTTTATCCAACCTACGTGACTACGTCTGTCATCCTGAGCGGAGCGAAGGATCTCTGGTATGCCGGGAAGTAACGTAGAGATCCTTCACTCCCTACGGTCGTCCAGGATGACATGTAGATGCGCTCAGGATCTTGAGCACAGCAATTGTTCCCGGAGGGTAAGTTTTGTGGGTTGGGTAGCGGTAGGGTGGGAGGAGGGGCGGATAAACTACTCCGGCTGTTCGACCGCATCGGCCGCCCCGCATCCCACCAGATCCAAGTTGATGGTTTTCTACGCCTTGGTACACCGGGAAGCAACGTAGAGATCCTTCACTCCCTACGGTCGTTCAGGATGACATGTAGATGTGCTTGTCGTTCTGAGGACAGCGACACTATTCCCGGAGAGTGAGTTTTGTAATTGGGTAGAACGTAGTGAAACCCAACATAGTGAAACCCAACATAGTGAAACCCAACGATTGCACTTTGTCGACGCCATTTTATTCTTGCTGGAAGATATTGGGCTTTGCCCTCTATGCAGCCCACAATCTGATGGGTTCCGCTGCGCTGCACCCATCCTACAGGACTACGTGGCTTATGGAGGATATGGTTGGGTTTCGCAAAGGGCCCTCAACCCAACGCGAAAAGACGGATTTGTGGAGAGAAAAAGGGGAATTTATCCCGGCGCTTTGGGTTTGGGCACCAGCAGGCGGACGGCGTGGGGAATTACCTCAATGGTCACCGGCGTTTTATGGAGGACTTCGCCATCGGCCTGTACGGTTAATGGCTTTCTGGTGCCGATCCGGATTTCTTTTCGGGCCGGGAAGTAATCCATTTTGTAGGTGCTGCGGGACCTGCGCCGCAGAAGATCCATCAGAAGCAGGAAATAATCCCATCCCGTGCGGGCTTTGATCACGAAAACTTCTAACTGGCCGTCATCCGCCTTCATGTTTACATCTGCCAGAAGTATTTCTTCTTTCAGCAAAGCCGCGTCCGAGATGAAGACCTCGGAGGCGCGCAGTAGATGGCGGCTGCCGTCTACAACAAGGTCAAAGAGGTGGGGCTGGAGGCCGAGAAATGCCCGTATGCCGGTCAAAATGTATGCCAGCAGCCCCAGGCGGCGTTTATCTTCACGGGAGGTGTTTTCGATGAGGACGGATGAGAAGCCCACGCTGGCGTTCAGGATATAGTGCCGCGCGCCAATGCGCATTGCATCCAGTAAAAGGACCCCCGGCGCACCGGCGATGTATTCAAAGACCCTCTCCGGGTGGAACGGCAGATCCAACTGCCAGGCCAGAATATTCCCGGTCCCCGTGGGGAGGATCCCCAGCGGCACATTGGCGTTGACCAGGGCCGAAGCAACGGCGGATACGGTCCCGTCTCCCCCGGCTGCAATGACGACATCGCAGCCTTTCTCCAGGTTACCCTGCACCATCGGGGCCAGATCCTCGTCCTCCCGGGTTTCGTGCACCTCGGGCTGCCACCCGTAACGTACGCAGGCCTGTTTAAACGCCTGCCACAGTTTCTCGGGATCGCCGGTGCCGGCAGCAGGATTATAAATAAAAAGTGGCTTTTTAAATTGTGAGTCCATAAATAATGAGAGCTTGCCTCAAAAAGACGGTATCCCCTCGGCCCCGGGTCTGTCTCTTTTCGCCCGCCTGGATACCGGCCTTTTCTATGAAGAATGCCGCAGAATGTATACTCAAACGATTGCTACCGTTAAATTCATTGGGTGAATGCGGTCCCGCAATAAAATTCACCCGGTGAAGTATTTTAAGAGAATCGTAAAGTACCTACTATAAAATGGTAGTCTTTCTGCCTGCAGTTTTGTTTAATTGTCAGCCGGTGTTTATTGATGAGGAAGGTCAATCAGAAATCTTCATCCTCAAAGTTAAACTGGTGAGGAGCATAACGGCGTTTGGTATTCTTGGCGCGTCTCTTTCCAGACCATTTGGGTTCTGCACCCAATCCCTCATCAAATTCTTCATCTTCGAATTCGTCAATGATATTTTTCTGGTGTTTGACGCGTACCGGATGAAGCTGATTGCGCTGAACCTTTGCAGGCTCTACCCATTCTTCTCCGGCGAGGGCAAGGGCGAACGGGTTTTCTGAGATTACCCGCAGCTCTGCCTGACAGGAAGAACATACTACCCTCTGTCCAATTTTGGGTTTGGTTTTGAGATGAATTTTTTCTCCACAGGATGGACATTCCGTATTCAACATACTTTTGTACTCCACATATCATGAATTCTTTTCGGGGTGTTAATATGGTTTTACCCCGTTTTGCGCATAACGTATCAGCTCGCCACCACTCAGACCGTCGATGCCGAGCTTTTCCAGGGTGCGGCCACGCCGCCAGTAATCCGTTTGGTGAATCACACATGCCAGGCGGATGATGCTGTCCATAGCGCGGACAGAGACTCCAAACTGCTTTCCAATGGATGCGATGGGCACCAGGCTCATGGGGACGTCTTCGAAGATGTAGCGGTGGTTCAGGGTCCCTGGTGCTTTGATGCCAAAATACCCGATTTGATTGTGAATGGCCTCGTACAGGTTGGTGCCGGTAACGTTGTAAGCGATTTGCAGCCATTCCATAGAGGTCCGGGCACGGATGCCGATAGCGGCGGCTACCGTGACCCGTTCGCGGTCAATGGCTTCCAATACTCCGGCCACAGAGGGCGTCGCCCCCTCGATGTAGAACTGAAAATCCCCGCGGGTAGACTCAATGCGTCCCGCGTTGAGGATGGTGAGAGCAGGGTGGAAGATAGCCCCCATATTGTTGAGGCCGGTATGCAGCACATCGGTACCGTCAATGAACTGCGGGTAAACATCTTTAATGGCATCCAGAACGGTGCGGGTGTGGCTGGCCGGCAGGGCCGCCAGGGGTACAGCTTCTTTGATGCGGAAGATGCGCGCCTGAGCAGGGCCATCCGAGCGGCTGGCATAGAGAAATGTTTCGGCTTCGGCAATAATGATATCGGCGGTGCAGCCGTTTTGCTCCAGCGTATGTTTAAATTCAATCGCCCCCAAAGTCCGCCCGGGATTAAGGACGACGATCTGCCCGTCTTTGAGATGAGGCGCGCATTTTTCGGCAATATCGGCGTGGGCCGAGGAAGGCACCACCACCATAATCACCTGAGCTTCTGCAAGGGCTTCCGACATTTCAGAGGTGACTTTTTCCAGTGCGCCAAAACCCCGCGGTCCATGCTCATAACTTTCGAGTTCGATTCCTCCACGGGCTGCCATCATTTGAATATTGGTATAGGTGCGGTTGAACAGGGTGACCCGCTTGCCCATTAAAGCCAGGTGGGCTGCCATTGCTTTTCCGCCATGGCCTGCGCCGATAACCGTATAATTCTCCGGGTAGCTCATGTTTTTCTCCTTTTTTACTCTATCTATCGAATGCGGGAAAGCCGGCCGGCCTCCGTCATTCGCTTTCCATCCGAATCGACCGGTACACAGGCACCGTTCAGGATGCGGGTTTGAACATTCCCCGGTGCGAAGGGATTGTTTCTGAGATGAGGAGCGTCCAGAATGCCGGTTTTTACGGCGCGTGTCAGGGTTTCCGGGTCTGTAAAAGGATCTTCGACGGTCGAGCCTGACAGAGAGCGGATTGCTTCGAGGGTTAGCTGTGCCTCCTGGATCAGTTCTTGTTTGCGAGCCTGAATGGAAGGATCAGCCGTCATATCCGGCTGGCCTGCCAGGGCATTTTCGATCACACGGCGTGCCATTCTACCGGCCTCAATGATATCTTCTGCGGTCGCGGCGTGATCTGCCTCGGTGTGACCTACGATGTGGACGATGTGGGGTTTAAGCGCCATCTGCACATAGATGCTGGCGGCAAGGTGGGCGCGGGCTGCGGCGATTTCCAATGGATAGCTGAGCAGACCGGTGCGGGTTTGGCGCCAGATGCGGAAATCCGGGCTTTCAAGGGGCCGGATCATTTCGAGAACGGCCAGCATTTTTGCCAGGTCCATGGCGTCGGACAGCCCGGGCGGGCTGTTGAACATCAACTGGGCAATGTAATCCTGCACGCCAAAGGCGCGCGCGTTGTAAGCGGAAAGGTATGCGGAGACCACGGAAACCACATCCGGCGCGTCGCGCATTCCCCAGTGATGCGGCTCATTCAGCTCCACCGGGATGCCGCGCTGACCGTACCAGGCCATCACCTGCTGGTGGGCGCGGATGGACCCCTGCAGATCCCAGGGGCCGCGGCCGTCCATCCGGTTGAACCAGAACAGGGGAATGGCGCACCAGGCGATGTGGATGGTTTCGTGATACATTTCGGCCAACCGGATAAAATCATCGGTCCCGGAATAGGTCCGCAGGAGGGGAAAATTGCCGGTCTGGCTGGCTTCGTAAAGGCTGCGGTAATCGTCCGGGCTGCGTACCGGAACACCGCCTGCGCCGGTGCGGCGCGGATTCTGTCTCTCGGGATGGAAAAAGTTCTCCTGGGCGTCCTGATCAATTCCCAGGGAAATCACATCCAGAACACGCGCTTCGGCGATGCGGCGGATGCCTTCTAGGGTGTCGTTCAGGGTGGGGAGTCCAAAATGATGCCGCAGGAGGGGGTAAGGGGCTTTCCAGTGGATGCGTTCGATTGTGGATTGGGGGTACTGTTCTGCGGATTTCTGTCCGGCGGGATCGCCCTTGAGGAATGCCAGAACATCTTCGGTGACTTCGCTGCCGTCAAACACGGCGTTAAAAAAGCCCAGGGTTCTGGCGCGTTCAGCAATGGGAGGTGTGCCGCCAAAGGCAAACTGAGTGCCCTGCGCGCGCAGTTCATCCGCTTCTTCCGCGAATTCGCCCAACAGCCTTTCACCGGTTTCCGGGGTTAAGCGATAAGAGACGGCGATCAGATCGGCCTGTTCTTCACGGGCGGCCTGTAGAAATTTTTCCACGGGAACCGCCGGGCCGAGGAAAACCGTTTTCCAGCCGGCCTGTTCAGCCAGCCGGAGGAAGTTGATAACCCCAGCAACATGAACGCATTCGCCTAAGGCGCCAGCAATTACGGTTTTCATTTGGATTCCTTACCGGATTTTTGGGCGAGGTGAAAGGACACTTTTATTCTACAAGATTTTCTGGAAATATGAGGAACATTATGAAGTTGTTTACCGGGCGAACTTCCTGAAAACGGGTAAAGAATGATGTCGGTTTAGAAACATGCCGTTGTACCTGTATGGTTCTGTTACGAGAACCTTTTGATATCGCTTTTCTGTTTTCTATTATATTACACTATGGCAAATCCCTGACGGAGAATTTGTAATGTGTACAGGATAATCTCTGTTCAGGTGTATGGGAGCAGAATTTTCCGGAGATGGTTTAACGGATTCGTAGGATATTCCTGAAGTAACTTTTTAAAATTTTCCCGCCCGGCAGATAAAATCGTTTTGATTACAAGTAATGGACAAAAGTGGTTTCTCTATCCCGATAAATTGATCAAAAAGGCCGTTTAATTTCTTTCGGCTGTAACCAGATTTCCGCCTGTTTGACAGGAATTCGGAAAATGTTGAAAAGGATTAAAATAATTTTGAATGAAGTGCCAATCAAAAAACAGATCTAAAAAGGACGAATCGGATTAAATATCGTCATCGTCCTCGTCGTCATCCAGTGAGTCAAGGTCCTCGTCTTCAGAGAGGTCCCACTCTTCGTAATCATCATCGCTTACCCACTCTTGCTCGTCAGGAATATCTGCATCCATGGGGGAATAGGTTAAACAACCCTCATCCGGGTCAATTTGAACAGCGGCAGCGCTACAAACCCCATCATCCAGAAAGTTGCAATCCAGGTAAAAGCAGCGAATTCGGGGCATTTTTCCTCCAGCGTTTGAAGATTTGAATTTAGTGGTGTGAGAATTTCGCAACAAATTTTCAGGAAAATAAAATAGAGAATTTGTTCAAAAAGTCCCTGTTTACCGTAAGCAAAATTTTATATGGAATGTGTACAATCAAAATAACAAAAGTGTACCAAACCCGTTTGAATTATAGACATTTTATATCAAATATTATACAGGGTTGACGTTTTCCAATGGGGTGATAGAATATCAGAAATGATTTCCGGTTTCACCCCAATCATACCCGTATTTTCAACGATTCGGGAGGAAAAATGCAGGCCTTACTATTTTCGGAATATGCGGATGAAGCGGCCGTATTGACGGTAGTGCTTCAGCAGGCCGGGTTCCAGGTCCGTTCCATCAAAGATTTGAATCGCGCGATTGAGTTGTGGCCGGAACAGCCTGCTGAACTGGTCGTGATTTCCACTGCCAGAGACGAACCTTCCGTAAACCTGCATGTTGAACAGATCCGGGCGCAAACGGCGGTTACGATTGTTGTGATTACAGAACTGTTGCTGGAAGACATCCAGGTGAAGCTGTATGAGGCGGGAGCGGATATGGTGGTCTCCAAGCCGTTCAGTAACCGTCTGCTCCTGGCGCAAATCCGTGCGATCCTGCGCCGAACCGCGGGGATGCCATTTTTCAGCCTGCCGACCCTATCTCAGGGGGATGTTTCTCTGGACCCGTCTTCGCGCACCGTCGTGGTAGGTTCTGCCGCGCCCACCCATCTGACACACCTTGAATTCCGGCTGCTCTATACGCTGATGACCCACGTGGGGCAGATCATTCCCACTCAGAACATCGTGGAGCATGTCTGGGGGTATACCGGGGAGGGCAACCGGGAACTGGTGCGCGGCCTGGTGCAGCGGCTGCGTTCCAAGGTTGAGCCGGAGCCGCGCAATCCGCAGTACATTTGTACTGAGCCGGGGGTAGGGTATTATTTCAGCCGGTACCAGGAACCATAGGCTCCTTTAAAATGATAGAGATGTTTTCCAGGCCTCTTGATGGGAGGCCTGTATTATCCCTGCAATAAAAAAAATCCCCGTGTTGAAAAATTTATACGCTTTCTGATCAATTCCGGTAGAAATGATATGTGGTTTCCACGAGATTTTCACAGATTTTGACTAGAATCCTTCTACCATGTTTAAGCCTGATACCTATTCGTTTTCTGCATTGAGAGGAGGCTTCTTTGATTGAAGCGAGATGTCCTTCCTGTCGGGCAGCAGTTAGTCTGGAGTCTAATCCGGTGATGGGCCAGCGTATGACCTGTCAGAAATGCCTCACGGAATTAGAAGTGGTCTGGTTATATCCATTGGAACTAGATTGGGTCGAAGAGAACCACCTGCTTTTGAAGACCGAAGTAAAAAAGAAGACATCAGGACGAAGGCGGACAGTGAATTAAAACAGGTAAGCAGACGAGAAAGTTTAAGGATGGTGATAAAGATGATTCAACAAAATGTGAACTACTTGACAAAGGAAGGCTACCAGAAATTTGAGCAGGAGTTGACTGTCCTGCGCGATCAGCGGCGGGATGAAATTGCGGCCACGCTCCGTGAAATCATGGCATCCGGTGACTTTGAAGATAGTTCAGAGTACGACATGGTTAAAGCAGAGCAGGCCTTTGTTGAGGGGCGGATCCGCGAGCTGGAAATCTTACTGGCTACGGCGCGCGTGATTGAGGAGGAAATCTCCGAAACGGTTCAGGTCGGGTCGAAAGTTACGATAGAAGAGACCGGTTACCCACCCGAATCCTTCCGCATTGTTGGCCCGGCCGAATCCAATCCGGCACAGGGAAAAATTTCTTATCTCTCTCCATTGGGACGGGCGCTGATTGATCGAAAAACCGGGGATGAGGTGAAAGTCTCCTCTCCGGATGGAAGTTTTACGGTGAAAATTCTCGGGGTTGAGTAAACCCGGGTTCAGTTATTCTGATTGTTGAGGTAATTTTGTGTTAAGTTTGATTTTGGCAGGTTTGTTGGTATTTGTTTTGCGTGTCCTTGATATGTCATTGGATACGCTGCGCATGTTGTTTGTGATGAGGGGTAAAAAAGCGCTCGCGGGAGGGATCGGCAGCCTGCAGGCTGCGATTTACATCCTGGCGATCGGAGCGGCTCTCAGCGGGCCGCTCAATTTTTGGACGGTAACCGGTTACGCGCTGGGTTTTGGAACCGGCGTGATCGTGGGAATGTACGTTGAAGAATGGCTGGCAGTCGGGTACGCGCGGCTTCAAATTTATACCCGGAACTTCGGTACCGAGATCGCTAAAGCGCTGCATGATGCGGGGCACGCCGCCACGCTTTCGTGGGCGGAAGGGATGCAGGGCCCATTAAATGTGATCGATTGTGCGGTGGCACGCAAAAATCTGGGTGCGGTTAATGCTATTATTGAAAGTGTCGATGCATCTGCTTTTATCACCCTTGATGATGTTCAGCCGGTACACGGGCATTTCAGCCCCCGGCCCGGAGCGATTTCTTTGATCCGCAGGCGGATGCCCATCTATACGGAAGAGATTGAAACCAAATCCAGTTAGCCTGTTTTGCGGCCGGGAGTTCTTCAAAGTATGCCGAAAGATAAGAAATCGAAAGACAAAGAATCGAAATTGAAGCTGGTTTCCGTTTCCGGGTCTCACCGGGAAATGGGGCAGCAGATTGGCGAGGCCCGCGCGGATCAAATCCGCCACAGCATCGAAAACGCGCATAAACTCTTTCAGGAGGCTTATCCCAAACTTCAATTATCCTGGAAGGGCGCCCGAATACAGGCGCGGAAGTATCTTCCCTTTGCAGAAGAGCGCTTCCCGCAATATGTGGAAGAAATGCACGGGATTGCCGAGGGAGCCGGGGTGCGCTTTGACGATATCGCCGTCCTGAACGTTATGGAAGGTGTAACGGTGGACGCCCTGCATTTATCCAAATGCACCAGTATGGCCCTCAACCAGGAACGCACCCAGGATGGAAGCGTCCTGATCGCGCACAATGAAGATTGGGTCCCGGAAGATGAAGCGGATGTTTTCTTTGTTCTGGCACGTCCCAAAGACGAACCGGCGTTTCTGGCGATGACATACGGCGGGCTGCTGCCCAATATCGGGATGAACGAAATGGGCATCGCCCAATGCTGCGACTCAACCTATACCACCGACCGCCGGATTGGAATCCCGCGGGTGATTGTCTCGCGGGCAGTGCTGGCGGCACGCACTCCCGGCCAGGCCATCCACCGCGCGCTCACCCCGCGGCGGGCTGCCGGGTACAACCATGTGCTGATCCACGAAAGCGGCGAAATTTACAGCGTGGAAGTTTCCGCGCGCCGGTTTGCTCTGCTTTACGGCACCAAAGGATATATGGTGCATACCAATCATTACCTGGACCGCGAGATGCAGAAAGTGGAAATGGACCCGGATGAGCTGATCAGCACCCGGGTGCGCTACTGGCGCGCTTACCGCCTGCTGGGAGAGACCAAGCACCATACCCTTGATTCTTTGAAAGAGATCACGCGGGATCATGTGAATTATCCCGATTCGATTTGCAGACACCATACCGATGGTTCTCCGCTGGACCGTGAAAAAACGATTGTTTCCATGATTATGGATTTAACCCATCGCGAAATCCATGCGACCTGGGGCAACCCATGCGGCGACGGGTTTTATCAAACTTTTCATCTGGACGTGTAGTATTTATTTTTTGGGAAGGGATGCTCTCAGGAGATTTCTCAATGGAAAAGTTTAAAGTTGCTCTGCTGGCGAATTTAAAGATCAATGCTCCGCATTCCGAAGGAATGCCGGCTGATCAATGGGACGATCTGGATTCCGAGAAAACCATCAACGCGCTGTTGGAGGCAATCCGGGCCGGAGGCCATACCTGTGAATTTCTGGAAGCGGATGTCAGTCTGCTGGATTCGATTCGCAAATACCAGCCGGATATTTGTTTTAATATCGCCGAGGGCCATTATGGGGATGGACGCGAGGCGCAGATCCCCGCTCTGCTGGAAATGCTGCGGATCCCTTATACCGGGTCCAAGGTGCTCACGCTGTCACTGGCGCTGGATAAATCCATGACCAAGCGTATCCTGCACTGGCACGAACTACCGACGCCGGATTTTCAGACTTTTGAACGCATCAACGAGAAACTGCACGATGACCTTAAATTCCCGCTGTTTGTGAAGCCCAGCCGGGAAGGGACCGGAATGGGAGTCAGCGCGAAATCGATTGTGAACAATCAGGCAGAAATGCGCGAACAGATTGATTACATCCTTCGCGAATACAACCAGCCCGCCCTGGTGGAACAGTACATTGAGGGACGTGAAATCACGGTGGGGATGGTGGGAAACCTGATCGGCCCGGTTGCCCGGCGTCTGCCGATTAATCCCAATGCTCCCCGTATTCAAGCCGGCCTGCACTTTTTCCCGCCGATGGAAGTGGACTTGAAACCTTTCCGGGATTCGGATGTGGTTTACAGCAACCGCTTGAAAGTGGCATTGGCAGACCAATTGAATTACCTCTGCCCTGCGCCGCTTGATGATGAAATGATTGATGAATTGAACTGGCTGGCAGCGGCTGTCTTCCGGGTGGTGGGGGCCAAGGATGTTTCCCGAATCGATTTCCGTCTGGACGAGACCCAGAACATGAAACCGTATATCCTGGAAATCAATCCGCTGCCGGGGCTTTCCCCCGGAATTTCGGATATTGTCATTGAGGCCGCGGCGGATGGCATTGAACACACCGAACTGGTGAACATGATCCTGGATACGGCTTTGAAACGCTACGAGATGATTTAACCCGGAATATTCACAACTCCGGACACCCTGAGCGCGGTGTCCGGAGTTTCTTTAAAGTGGTTTTCAGAAAATAAAACGAGAAAAAACCGGCAGGTCAGCGAATATAGGCGGCTTCCTGATAATGAAAAGCATCTTCAATGCGCTGCTTTTGATTTGGCATCACCACCAGTTTCTGCATTTCTTCCGGTAAAAAATAATTCAGATCCGTGGTTTCAGCACTGATTCGCGGCCGGCCTTTCATGACACGCGCTTCAAAGTTGAGCGCTACCCCCTGGACGCGGTTACCATCCGGATATTCAACCAGGAAATCAGGGCTGCTGTAAACCCCGATCAACCGCACAACCTGGACCTGAAGACCGGTTTCTTCATAGACTTCCCGAATACAGGTCTCTTCCGCGTTTTCTCCCGGGTCCATGCCGCCTCCGGGCAGGCACCACAGGCCGTTATCCGTGCGGCGGGTCAGCAGCATCTTTTGCCGTGTTTCATCAAAAATCACCGCCGAACAACCGATCCGCAGCTCTGCCAGCCGCCCCACCCGGTTCCCTGTTACGACTCTGGTTTGCGACATACTCTTTCTCCTTCCAAACGGATCACCTGCCGAATTGGATCCGCAACTGTTCCATTTCTAAATCATAATTGAATTGTAATACTTTTTCTGGTATGATCGTGCTGTTTAAAATCAGAGATGCGGAGCGCAGTTTTCCAGAATTCTCAAAAGACCTGATAAATGCTTCTTTGAATAGCATACCGTCGTGCTTAACGGTATACTGCCATAACCTTAAACCTGCGGGGTTACCCTGAAAACAGGGTACGGATAAAAATATACTAAATAAATGAATGGATGGAAAAAATGAGCCCGGTCTGGATCGTTGCGTTGGTTTTATTGGGGGTTCTAGCCTTAGTGTCCGTAATCATCTGGCTGGGGCTGCGGATGGAACCGGAACCGCTGGAGCTTCTTCAGGATAAGGAGCCGGAATTCGAGTATGCGAGCTTTGCTTCCGGCCTCTCCATCCCTGTCCGCCGTTACTTTGAACTGGTTATGGGTCCGAACGCCGCAGTGATTAATACCACGACCCTCATCGGCCGCGGCAAAATGCGCCTGGGTCCGCTGTGGGCCCCGGTGCGCTTCCGGGCCAGCTACCGGCCGGGGAAAGAATTCCACCGGATGATGGAAATTCTGTGGTTCGGACGGCCGGTCTTGAAAGGGCTGGATACATACCTGGACAGGGTGGGCAAACTGGTGATTGCGGGCAAAGCGCAAACCGGCCCGGCCCTCGATCAGGCTCAAAACCTGGCCCTGTGGGGAGAAGGGATCTGGATGCCGTCCGTTTTCGCGCTGGATCCGGGGGTGCGCTGGGAACAACACGGAGAGTATACTGCGCGCCTGGTCATTCCCTTTGAAGAAAGCGAAGATGAACTGATTATGGACTTTTGCCCGGAATCCGGCTTGCCGGAGGGCTTTTCTGCCAGGCGATACCGCGGACAGGAGCCCCATAAAACGGGCTGGAAAATTAACTTTGGCGACTGGCGGCGCTTTGGCCCGGTGTTGATCCCGATCCGGTGTTCCGTGCGCTGGGAGGATGAACGGGGGCCCTGGCTGCATCTGGCGGTGGATGACGTGCACTACAACGAAGATGTCTCTTCCGTGATCCCGCCGCTTAATCCGGCTAAATGACCGAATTATGGTTTACGGCCAGCTGGTGCAGCAGTTCCATTTGTCCGATATGGTAGGTCTCGTGCCAGTTGTATCCGTTGACCATCTCACCCAGCGTGGAGGGGTGTCCATCCTGTTCGATGGTTTTCTCGAGGACATCTGCCGAGAGTCCTTGCAGGGTTTGTTCTATCCGGGTTTGTGATTCTTCAAGAAGTTTGAGCAGTTCCTCAAGGGGGAGGGCAACGCCTGCGTTTTGGGGGGTGATGGGCTCGGAGCCGGTCTGGTAAACAGCCGCTTCCGGCTGACCCCAAATGGGCGGCTTGCCGAGGAGTTCCAGCAGTTCGCTGCGTCCCTGGATGACATGACCCACCACCCAATTCAGACAGTTTCCCTGAAAGGGAAGCTGAAGCAGACTGTCCGGATGAGATAACCCATCCAATTGTTTGTGAGCAAGGCGGAGATTAAGACGGTAGTTTTGAATTACTGCACGAATCAATGGGTGAGTCATTCCTTTTTCCTTTATAATATGCCGAAAAGTTGATGTTTTCATCATAGTCAATCCGCGAGTGGGTGTCAATTGCACCGCGGAGGTTTGGAGCAAAATGGCTGTGCAGAGTTTGACTTCCCGCGCGGGATGGATGAAAGGTGTTGGACTGGCGTTTCCGATTGTGCTGGGCTACCTGCCTGTCGGATTTGCTTATGGGGTGCTGGCAGATAAAGCTGGCCTTTCGGTGCTCAATACCGTGCTGATGTCGGTGATTGTGTATGCCGGGTCTGCGCAGTTGATCGGTGTAGGCTTGCTGGCAGCCGGGGTCGAGCCGCTTTCCATCATCGTGACCACATTCATTGTCAATCTGCGGCATATGCTGATGTCTGCCGCAATTTCTCCTTACCTGAAGAAATGGGAAAAAACCGAACTGGCTGCTTTTGCTTATGAACTGACAGATGAAACCTTTGCAGTGCATGCCACGCAGTTCGCGGCAGCCGAAACGGGTAAATCCACCGTTTTTGCCGTTAACATGACCTCCCAGATCGCATGGGTGACCGGCTCCTGGCTGGGGGCGGTGGCGGGTAGTTTGATCACGGATGTGGAACCCTTCGGGTTGGATTATGCTCTGGTCGCCATGTTCATCGCGCTGCTGGTAGTGCAGCTCAGAAACCGGCTGCAAGTCGGGGTGGCCGTGCTGGCCGGCGTGCTTTCAGTCGGGTTTTTGTTTATCGGTTTGAGCCAATGGCATGTGATTGTCGCGACTCTGGTTGCGGCGACCGCGGGAACGGTGGTGCACCAATGGAACAACAAGTAATTTTCTTTATTATCCTGGGGATGGGACTGGTGACTTATCTGCCGCGGTTGTTTCCGGTCTGGTTCCTTTCCTCCCGCGATTTGCCGCAGGTGGTGATCGTCTGGTTGAAATATATCCCGCCGGCGGTGTTGGCTGCAATGCTGCTGCCTTCCGTGGTGGTTTCCGGGGACCGGCTTGACCTGAGTCCGAACAATCTCTTCCTGTTGGCTGCGCTGCCCACCCTGGTGGTGGCCTGGAAAACACGCAGTCTGTTTGCCTCCGTGCTGGTAGGGATGGTGCTGGTTGCGGCTGCCCGATTCTTTCTGGGGTTATAAAGGCGTGAAAAGCAATGTTGGGAAGGCCTGAATTTGGGGGAAAAGAGGCCGGATCAATTTGACATTCGGTTGGGGCGGGTCTAGAATCAGTTTGGAAATCTAAATTTTTCGGTCCGGGGCCGGCCCGAAATGTGTGCAAACAAGCCCTGAAAATGGATTCTGGAGAGGAAAATGATATATCTTCACGAACGAAAAATGCTTTTTGAAGTGACACGGGATATGGCTGCTGTAGCAATGGGGATGCAGCCTGCGGACCTGATTATCCGTAATGGCAAGCTGGTGAACGTGAATACGGCGTATATTCAGGAGCATATGGATGTGGTGGTACGGCATGGATTGATCGCACTGGTGGGGAATGCGGATCACGTCCTGACGGACGAGCACACCCGGATTGTGGATGCCGGTGGGCGTTATCTGGTGCCGGGTTTTGTGGACAGCCACATGCACGTGGAAAGCACGATGGTAGACCTGCCCAGTTTTGCGACCGGAATCCTGCCGCACGGTACCACGACCATTGCGCCGGATAACCATGAGATGACCAATGTGTTCGGGTTGAAAGCTGTTGAGCTCTTCAAGCAGAGCGCAAAAGGGCTGCCTTTGAAGGTGCTGGTTGCCATGCCGGTATGTGTACCTTCTATCCCTGGTTTTGAAGATGCCGGAGCCACCATCACTGCCGAAGAGACGGCCCGTGCTTATCAGGAAGGCTGGGCCGATGTCCAGGGCGAACAGATGAATTTCCCCGGGGTAATCTATGGAGACCCGATGGTACATGCCATCACCGCCGCCGGGCTGCGAGCAGGGAAGGTGCTGACCGGTCACTATGCCAGCCTGGAACTGAATGCAGGGTTGAATGCCTTTATCGCATCGGGTCTGACGGCCTGCCATGAATCAACCACGGCCGAGAGCATCCTGCGTAAGGCGGAGCTGGGGATGTACGGGCAGATGCGTTACGGTACAGCCTGGCTGGACCTCCCGAACCTGCTGCCTGCGATCCTCGAGAATCCTGAGATGGATACGCGGTACTTCACGATGGTGACGGACGATGTGACCCCGGCGACTGTAGCCGAAGAAGGCCATTTAGTGCGTGTGGTCCGCAAAGCCATTGAGCTGGGTGTGCCCCCCATTAAGGCGATCCAGATGGTCACCATCAACCCGGCCCAATTGTTAGAAAAAGCGCGCTGGATCGGCTCCATCTCTCCGGGGCGGGCCGCGGATATCTTGCTGGTCAGCGACCTGGAACAACTGGTCATTGACCAGGTCTATTCGGACGGGGTTCTGGTCGCGGAAGACGGCCACATGGTAGTGGAACTCCCGCGCTATGCTTATCCGGATTGGGCGCTGCATTCCGTACACCTGAACCCGCTGACCAGAAAAGACTTTGAAATCTCCGTTGGGGAGGACCCGGTCCAGGTACGCACAATACGTGTTGTTCCCGGTATGGTTTTCACCCAGGAGGAAATCATTGAAATGACGCCTGTGGATGGTAAGCTGGAGACGGACCCATCCCGTGATTTGGCGAAGATCGGCGTATTTTACCGCCACCAGCCCCGTGAAGGGCTGACCGGGACAAAAGGATTGGGCTTTGTGACCGGCGTGCAGTTGAAGCCGGGCAGCGCGTATGCTTCTACCGTTTCGCACGACTGCCACAACCTGCTCGTCGTGGGTATGGATGATGCTTCTATGGCGCTGGCCGCCAATGAGTTGATCCAACAGGGCGGCGGAATCGCTATTGTGGTGGATGGAAAGCTGGAAGCGGTCATGCCGCTGCCGCTGGCAGGCCTGATGTCACTCGAATCGGTTGAAGTGGCTGCCCGCCAGGTGAATGAGATTGAAGCCGCGCTCAAGAAAGCCGGCTGCCCTTACGACTCTTTTGAGATGACCCTCAGTTTGCTGGGGCTGATTGTGATCGAAGAACTGCACCTTTCCAATAAAGGATTGGTGGCATTGAAACCGGCCAGTCCTCCGGCCTTTGTCGATCTGGTGGTAAAAGAATAGCCTGACAGATCAAAGAGATGACAGAGCCGGGGAAGCCCTGGCTCTGTTTTTTTTTGCGGCAAATGAATCTCTTGTATAATTTTTGAGAGACAGATGAAATTGAGAAAGGAAGCGAATGAAAACAATTGGCCTGATCGGCGGAATGAGCTGGGAATCCTCCATTGAGTACTACCGGATCATCAATGAGGTAGTGCGGGATCAACTGGGCGGAGTCCATTCGGCGAAAAGCCTGATGTATTCGGTGGATTTTGCGGAGATTGAACTGCTCCAGCACCAGAACCGGTGGGAGGAAGCCACCCGGATGATGGTGGATGCAGCGCAGCGTGTGGAACGGGGCGGTGCGGATTTTGTTGTGATCTGTACCAACACCATGCACAAGATGGCCGCAGATATGCAGAAGTCGATGGGCATCCCGCTGCTGCATATTGCGGATGCCACGGCTGACCGGGTCCGCTCGGCAGGGCTCCGGACCGTGGGGCTGCTGGGGACGAAATTTACGATGGAGCAGGATTTTTACCGCGGGAGGCTGGTTGAAAAGCACGGTCTGAATGTGCTGGTCCCGGATGAAACAGAGCGGGAAGTAGTTCATCGTGTGATCTACGACGAACTGGTGGTCGGGAAGATCCTCCCGGAATCGAGGGAGAAATTCGCCCGGATCATTGCGGAACTGGCGGCGCGCGGTGCAGAAGGGATCATTCTGGGATGTACGGAAATTGGACTGCTGGTCAAACCAGAGGACAGCCCGGTGCCCCTGTTTGATACCACTCAAATCCACGCGGAAGCCGCGGTGGAATTCGCCTTGAGTGAGTAGCGGTGAGACTCCAACCCCGCAACGTCGTAACAGGAAATACCGAAGCATGAAACAGGAACAGGTCCTTGAACTGGCAGAGATCCTGTGGAACTACCACCGGATGAATATGCCGCTTGAGCCCGCAGATGTGATCATGGTGATGGGCAGTCACGACCTGCGGGTGGGGGAATACGGAGCCCGGCTGTGGCTGGATGGCTGGGCACCCTGGCTGCTGCTTTCGGGGGGCCTGGGGAACCTGACAAAGCACATCTGGGAGGAAGCGGAGGCGGATCAATTCGCCCGCATTGCCCGCGAGATGGGCGTGCCGCAGGAGCGGATTCTGATCGAGAACCGCTCGACCAATACCGGCGAAAACGTGGCTTTTTCACGCGCGCTGCTTGAGAAGCGGGGAATTGAGGCCAATTCCTTCCTGCTGGTGCAAAAGCCCTATATGGAACGGCGCTCCTACGCCACTTTCCGCAAAGTCTGGCCGGAGAAAGCGGCGCGGGTGACTTCGCCGCCGATCCCGTTTCGTGAATATTTCAGCCCGGAAACCCCGTTTGATGTGGTGATCCAGGTCATGGTGGGAGATTTGCAGCGCATTTTGATCTATCCGGCACGTGGCTTTCAAATTCCTCAAGAGGTCCCGGATGAGGTCATCTCGGCCTTTGAAGCGCTGGTCGCTGCGGGGTATGACCGTCATCTGGCGGAGTAAAGCGGGAAAGCAAGCGCTCCCGTATGGGTTTAGCGACCCTGAGCCCTGATTCTTGAAAGACAGAAGTCCTTGATTCTGAAATCCCATTGGCGCAGCGGTAAAAAAATGTACAGGGCTTGACATATGAATCTGTTCCCGATGCTATAATGGATTCCAGAGAACACGCCGTTTCAATGTTGAAGGTTGCCTATGGCTTCACGCGCACTGTATGTTGTGATTGATCGTCTCGGGAAGACGGAAGTCTTCCTGACCTACGGACACAGCTGGGGCGGGCTGCTGATTCCACAGGATCTATTCTGGGGGTATGATTTCATCCGGCCGCGGATAGAGTCACTTCCGGCAATTGAAGGCGCGATGAAGGCCAATTGGGTGGAGGGGGCTGCCGTGTTGGATATTCCGCGGAAAGTGCTGGCGTTATGGGGGGGTGACGAAACGCTGGCGGATACTGTGCTGCGAAATGTGTACCGGATGTGGACCAGCCTCTCATGGGAAGGATGGAATGTATACTGGGCGCGCTTGGGGTATTACGACATTGTGCGCTATCTGCGCTGGCCGGTGGAAAGTTTTACCGATGTAGATGAAAATGGCCGGTTTGATGAAGGTCGCCCGCTCCCTTCGCGCTTCTTCCGGGGTTTTTCATCTTCAGAACTGCATTCCCGCGAGCGGGGGATTTCACTGCTGACGGTGCGGTGGGATGAGAATCGCCAGGAAGAGTATATTCTCGATCAAAAGATTTCCGAAGTGCTGTCCGCGGGACGGTATTTGCTGGTTCCCCTGAACAGCGCCCGGCCCCTTCAGAGTGCGCCGGCCCGTGGGGCTTATCCTGGCGGCTGCGCTTACCTGGATGTTCCCCGGCAGTCCATCGAGTTTTGGGGCGGGGATAGTTTTCTGGAAAGCCGCGACCGCTCACATTACATCCAGCGCTGCTGGTCGGATTGGAAGGTGAAAGAGCAGCATAACGGGTTATTCCGCCACGCTCAACTCACCGGACGCCCCTGGAAGGATTATCTCCCTACGGAGGATATCACCCTGCAGCGGCTGTATGATCTGCTGATGACGCCCGGTGTGCTGGACTTTGAAGACTCGCGGACCGGTCCGGTGCTGGGGAGAAGCGACCGGATTGAGTGGATTGACCGGATGCGCAAGCGCTGGGACAGCACCGAGAATGCTTACGAGGAAAGTCTGGCAAACCCCAACTTCCTGCCGCTGGACATCGCAGAGGATACCCAGGCGTAAAAAGCACCGATCCGGGGAATGCTGCGCGGGGATTTATTCCAATAAACGCAATCAAAATATGGAGAGAAAGATACTTCCGGCACTGTAGTGTAGCCGGTGGGCAGTGCGTGTCGGGTGAGACTGTTTGCAATGGCACGGATCATTTTGCCTGTGGGCAGGGGCAAATCATCACATGTCGGGTTGTTCGTTTTTCTAATTTAACAGCCCGAGTTCGCGGGCCTGGCTGGCGGCGTGGGTACGGTTTTTGGCGTCTAATTTGGCGAGGATCTGGCGGACGTGATTCTTAACGGTGTTCTCCGCGATGCCTAGATTCTGGCCGATCTCTTTGTCGGAATGGCCTTTGGCCAGCAACCCGAGCACTTCCAATTCCCGGCTGGTGAGTTTTTCCACAGAGGCTTCGGCAGCGGGGGGAGAAGAAGGTGCAAAATCGTTTTGTGCTGTATGCAGACCGCGCAGGAGAGAAAGCAGGGTCTCAATGGTGAAATTCTTGGTCACGGCGGCATCCGCGCCGGCCCGGCGGGCATCTTCAATCAGATCGGCATGTCCGGTGACCGCCAGGATGTGGGTTTCGGGGCTGACACGCTTCACTTCGCGGATGGCGGTCGTTCCGGCGGTTTCATCCCCGTACCATTTCAGGTCGATGAGCAGGATATCCGGAGAAAGCTCCAGGACTCTCTTTGAAATGATCTGTGCTGTTTTTTCTTCGCCAATGATGACCATATCGTCGGTGGTTTCGATGATCCGCTTTAACCCCTCCCTGGCAATTAAATCATCGTCTGCTATCAAAATCATGATTTTATTTTCACCGCTCATCATCTCTCCTCTCATTTAAAAGGGGCAATTTTAGTAACACAAGTAACCCGTGTGCCATTTCCCGGTTCGGAATCGATCAGCAGCCGGGTCTTGTAGCGTTCTTTATTCAACACGCCGGAAAAATCCCTCATGCGTTGAATGCCGTAGCCTGTCATTTCCGTATTAAATCCGTGCCCGTTATCAAGGACTTCCAGAACGGCTTCGCCGTCTTCAACCTGTAAGGAAATCGAAATCCGGATTTCGGGACTTTTCAGAATCCCGGAATAAAACAGGGCGTTGGTAATTGCCTCGGCAGCGATCTTGAGCAGGCCGACCCGCACCACCGGCGGCAGGATCAGGTTTGGGGGACAATCGATGTGAATGGGTAAATCGGATTTATATTTTTTCTGGTGGTAGAGGACCTCTTCCCAGACTTCAAAGATCGCTTCCAGAGCTTCCTGGATGTCGGCTTTTTCCAGATACTTTCGGGTTACGGTGGCGTACAGTGTGGTGAGCTGGTTGTGAACATTGCGAGAATCCCGGACGAGGGCTTCAAGCACCTCAAGAGTCTTATCAAATTTTTGTTCGCGGAGGTATTTTAACGCCACCTCACTGGTCGTCACGACCCCGTAGTGGCTGTAATTCTTCAAAGCGTGCAAGTCGTCCTCCAACCCGAAGCGCTCCCACTTTTTGATAAGCTGGTAGCGGTTGACGACATCGATGGAGAGTGCTACCTGGTTGGCCAGAAACTCTGCTTCTTTCAAATCACTTTCGGAAAATCCGGTGATCTGGCCCGAATGGACCTTGTTTTCAAGAGAAATCACGCCGATCACTTCCTGACCGCGTTTAATAGGAACAAACATCAATGAGAAGCACAGCGGGTGCGGCAGCAAAGCGAGATGCGCCACCTCACCGGCCCAGGCGGGGTGCTGCTGGTGGGACCCATTGTTAAATATTCTGGCCTCTCCGGTGGCTGCCACCCAGGCGGTCAGCCCACAGCGAGGTTCCGTGCTGACGGGCCGCTGGCGGTCAACATACATATCGAGGTAGTTGGAATTGATCAGGCGGGTCTTTTTATCTTTTACTTCAAATAACGAGCAGCCCTCCACATTCAGCAGGTTTGCCCCAGTTTGAACCACGATCTCTCCGACATCCCGCAGGACATCTTCAGATTGCGCCAGCCGTTCGCTGATCTTGCCGATGAAAGCACGGGTGGAGGTCTGCTTCTCAACCAGTTCCTGCTGGACGTTGGCAAGCTCAAGCGCCCGCGCCGAAAGGCTGGCAAAAGCCTCTATAGCGTCCAGACGATGGGGTTCATTGGGAATGGTGCCGTCTTTCGGACAGTCCAACGAGAGGAACCCGAGGGTTTCGCCATCCTGGTTTTTAAGCTTGGCCAGACAGGCGTTATAGGCCCGCCAGCCGGTTTGCTTATTTCGCAGCTCGTCCGGAACGTAGAGATACTGCTCGGCAAAACGCCGCCATTCCTCATCTTCATGATCGAAAAGGAATACGTTCCCGTAACGGTTCTTGTTTTGAAGTTGAGGTTTAAGCGCATCATAGGGCAGAGGCTGGCTGCGCAGTTGGGTGCAATCCGATTCGCTGACCCCGGCTGCCTGGATGGTTTCCAGATCATTGGTGGAACGGTTCAACAGCCGGATGCGGGCAATTTCAAAGCCCAGGGTTTCTGTAGCAGCCTCCACAATTTGAGAACAGACGGCTTCCCGGCTGCGGTTAAGATCAAAACGACCAATGCGGTTGATCACATTCAACAGCAGACTGCCGTGTTCGCGGAGTTCGGAGAGGGTCCGCAGTTTAGAGAACGCACTGGATGCCTGCTGAGCCAGCTCGGCCAGGATAATTTCATCTTTCAGGGAGAAAGCGTTGGTTTTGGGACTGTTGAGGCTGATTGCGCCGATCAGCTTTTCATCTTTTCCGATCAGAGGTGCTGCCAGCAGGGAAGTGATGTTTTCTTTGGGCTGTCCTCTGAACCAGGGATGGCAGGTGATGTCCGCGACCCGGATGGGCTCCTTGAGACGCAGCGTATTTCCGGCAATGCCGGAATGCAGGTTCATTTTCAGTTTACCCGAAGCGCTGGGACGATTTTTTACTTTCCAGGGAACCAGAATGCCCCCGGTCAGACTGGTTTTGGGGTCTAACCGTTCGCTGACATAATCATAACGGTGGACAAAACATTCCTCGACAGCCGGGATACTCTTTTTGACATTCTGAATCAAAACCTGGATGACATTTTCCTCATCCAGACATAGGGAGAATTCTCCGGTCAGGGTGGTTATTCTGGTCTGGCTGATTTTCATCTGGCGGTAGAAGAACCAGTTTTCAATGGCATTTCCGGCTATCGAACAGATCTGGCGGGCCAGATTGGCCTCCACCAGGTTGATACGCTGTTCCGGGAAAAGCAGGATCACGCCGTAAACCCTGCCGTCGCGGCCCAGAAGCGGCTCCCCCAGTGCATGCTGGAAGTCCGGCACACCGCTGAGCATGTTTTTTAAAAATATGATTTCCTCTTCGTGGGCTTCGTCTGCCAGTTCAGTAAGCCCCTTGCCGGTTTGAATGATGCGGCTCTTCACAAGATAATCCAGAATCAATTGTTTCTGGGGAATACTGATGCCCCGGCAATCGTGTGAGAAGTATTCATCTGCATCCTGACAGATGTTTTTTAACAGGATCAAAGCATGATCGATCAACAGCAGGTCGCTGAAGAATTCAAAAACTTTGGAATATATTTCATCCAGTTCAGCTTTTTGGTCCAGTTCGTTGGTGATGGTTTCGAGGAGAGGCGGTTTTTTTGCTCTCTGACGGACGGACACCCACAGAAACAAGTTGAATAAGAACAGCAAAGATAGGGCCGAGAAATATTGGAGGGAAGTCATCGGCTCGGAAGGTGAAAATAGCATTCCGCTCAAAAACATTCCCGCGCCGCTCAGAATGAACATCACTATGCTTGGCAGTGCTGTATCCGGATAGTAGATCCGCGTGGCAAAGGTAGGGATCAGGTAGAGCAAAAAGAAAACAAAGCGCAGGTTGGGGGCAATACTGAACAACCAGGAGTACAGGCAAATATTGAGACACTGCCGAAAGAAACGGAAGTTGGGGTGGTCGTAAATTTTCTTACGGTGGATACTCCACAGTAAGAAGTTGTAGCTTCCATACAGAATCAACCAGGCCGGAATCGAAAAATCGTTTGCGGCTCCTGTTGCTTGAAAGGCATACTGCGAGAGCGCCACCAAAATGAACACAAAAAAACCCAGGTACTGGATAATTAACAATGCCGGGTTTTCAAAGTCGGTGAGGATATTATCGTAAAGACCTTTAACGGCTCTTGTCCGTCCGTAATGTCTTTCCATTTCTGGTTGCTCCTTAGCTGCCTGAGCAGCCGATTTCAGAGATGCTGGCCCTCCCCTCTCTTTTAACCATTATAGTGAAGATTGATTCCGAATTAAAGGCGCAAAAGCACTAATTTTGATCCCCTTTCTGCGTCATGGTTTCTGGTCATTTCCGGCGAGCCGGAAAGCCCCAGGGAATTTATCCCTCATTTTCCCCATTAAAAAATAGCCCTCAGTGGAGATGTAATCCCGGCGGGGTGTGACTATGATGAAGGTAGAAGGAAACCTGAAAAATAGGAAGGTGATTGACATGATTAAATCTTTTATCCGAAATGATTTTTCAGCCATGTGGCAAATGAGACCTGATAGCCCCTTGCGGGCCAAAAGGAAGACTTGAACTCCATCCTGACCAATGTAAGAAAGGAGGGAAATCAAAATGTTTAGCGAGATCAAAGTTTTTACGATAGGGTTTGTCCTGTTCGTCATGTTGATAATGATAGCCGGTTGTCTTATGAGCGGAAGCCTCTCGGACAGTGATTTATTCAATGGAATGGAGAACGGTGCGCAGGCTGAAAAGATGCGCATTGAGAATGAACTGAATGCCCAGGAACGCGAGGCAAACTTACCTTTGTTGGAAGAGGAACGGGCTGCCGAGCATGAAATTCGTATGACCCGATTGGAAACGGAGGCTACTCTGGCCGCTCTTGATGGAGAGAACGCGATCCGCTTGAGACAGCAGGAGCAAACCAAGGAGTGGGCGCTTGATCTGCTGGAGGTCAGGAAAGAGGAACAAAAACTTAACAATCGTGAGAAACTGGCGGAAACGCTCAATTTGATTCTGCTCGTGTTTGGAATCGCCATGGGCGTCGCAGCAGGGGTTGCGGTAATTTTAGCGGCTTACCGCAAGATTTTCTCCCAGCTCGATCTCACCCATCCGGCGTTTGACGCAGAGGCCAATGTAAAACCTTTCCCACAGGTCTGGGATAAACCAGACTATCGTCAGGACCGGATCAGCCAAGCCCGTAGAATGGAAAGTAAAATCCGTGCACTTCAGCTTCAGGGCAAGCAGCCCGACGCTACAAGGCAGGTCTATCCCTGGCGAACCTGAGCGTTTTGAAAGGAAATGTAACAAATAGCCGGAGCTTC